>JBGALY010000079.1:0-7067 GCA_044223435.1 Nakamurella sp. | reverse complement strand
CTGCTGGCCGACTTCGGCGCCGAGGTGATCAAGGTCGAGCGCCCGCGGGTCGGCGACCTGTCCCGGAACTCGTTCCCGGACTCCAGCGGGCTGGACAACCCGATCTTCTACTCGATCAACCGGAACAAGCGCAGCATCGCGCTGGACACCCGCGGGGACGCCGGCAAGCAGGTGATCTACGACCTGGTCCGGGACGCCGACGTGGTGGTCAGCAACTTCCGCGCCGGCGTCATGGAGCGCATGGGCTTCGGCTACGACAAGCTCCGGGAGATCAACCCGCGCATCATCTGGGCGTCCGGGACCGGGTTCGGCGAGATCGGGCCGTACGCGCACAAGGGCGGCCAGGACATCCTGCTGCAGGCCCTGTCGGGGGTGATGTGGCGCCGGCAGAGCGATCAGACCCCGCTGTCGGTCTACCCGACGACCCTGTGCGACTACACCGCCGGTATGCATCTGGCGCAGGGTGTGCTGCTGGCGCTGTTCGCCCGGGAGCGGACGGGCGAGGGCCAGCGGGTGGACGTGCGGATGTTCGACTCGATGCTGCACATGCAGATGCAGGAGGCGGCGACCCAGCTCAACCGCGGGGCCGAGGTGAACTGGGCGGCGATGCCGCTCTCGGGGGTGTTCCCGACCACCGACGGCGCGGTCTGCTTCGTCGGCGCGTTCAAGGCTCAGCCGCTGCGCGACCTGTGCGAGGCCCTGGAACTGGGTGACGAGCTCTGGCAACGACCGGACCTGCAGGACCACGACGGCCAGATGGCCAACAAGCCCGAACTGCAGGAGATCTTCCGCGCCGCCTGCGCCACCAACACCACCGACTACTGGATCAAGCGCCTGGAGGACGTGGACCTGCTCTGCGCTCCGGTGTTGACCATGGTGCAGGCACTGGCCGACCCGCAGACCGAGATCAACAAGATGATCGTGACGATGGACCATCCGATCGAAGGGACCGTCCAGGTGTTGAACGCGCCGATCACGCTGTCCGCCACCCCGGCCGCGGTCCGGCACCGGGCCCCGACCCTGGGCGAGCATTCCGCGCAGGTGCTGGCCGAGAACGGTTACGACGAAGAGCGAATCGCGCAGCTGCGGGCCGAGCGGGTGATCTGAATGACGGTCATCGAGCAGCGGCCGGCCACCGACGAGGTCCGGCTGGAGATCCGCGACCGGGTCGCGTACGTCACCATCGACCGGCCCAAGGTGCTCAATGCCCTGGACGAGTCGGCGACCCAGGCCCTCAAGGCGATCTGGGCGCGGATCGAGGCCGACCCGCAGGTGCGCTGCGTCGTCCTCACCGGCGCCGGCGACCGGGCGTTCTGCACCGGCGCGGACATGTCGGCGGCCGGCATCGGCCGCACCGGACTCGATTATTGGGCGCACCTGGAACCCGACGGATTCGGCGGGCTGAGCCTGCGGCGGACGCTGGACATCCCGGTCATCGCCCGGGTGAACGGCTACGCGCTCGGCGGCGGCATGGAACTGGTCCTGGGCTGCGACATCGTGATCGCCGCGCAGACCGCACGGTTCGCCCTGCCCGAGCCGCGGGTCGGCCGGCTGCCGATGGACGGCGGCATGGTGCTGCTGCAGCGCAAGATCCCGCACAACGCCGCCATGGGCATGCTGCTGACGGGCCGCAAGGTCGACGCCGCCGAGCTGCACCGGTTCGGCCTGGTGAACGAGGTGGTGCCGGCGCCCGAACTGGACGCGGCCGTCCAACGGTGGGTCGAGGACATCCTCGCCTGCGCCCCGCTGGCCGTCCGGGCCATCAAGCAACTGGCCACCCGCACCGCGCAGCTCAGCCCGCACGAGGCCCGGGAGGCTCGGCTGCCCGGCGTCATCGCCGCGGTCACCAGCGCCGACGCCGACGAGGGCCCGCTGGCCTTCCAGCAGAAGCGCGCCCCGGTCTGGACCGGGCAGTGAGCCTGCAGCCGGGGGTGTGGGGCGTGGTCGCCACCCCCTTCGACCCGTCGCTGACGCTCGACCGGCGCAGCCTGGACCGGCTGGTCGGGCACTACGCCGGGATCGGCGTCGAGGGGCTGACCGTGCTGGGCGTCTTCGGCGAGGCCGCGACCCTGTCCCGGGCCGAACGGTCGACCGTCCTGCGCACCGTCGCCGACGCGGTCGACCTGCCCCTGGTCGTCGGACTGACGGCGCTCGCCACCGCCCCGGCGATCGAGGAGGCCGAGGCTGTACTGCAGGTGGCCGGCGACCGGGCGGTGGCCCTGATGGTGCAGGTGAACAGCGCCGACCCGGCCGTCGTGACCGACCATCTCGGCCGGATCGCCGCGGCCACCGGCCGGCCGGTCGTCGTCCAGGACTACCCGGTGGCCAGCGGCGTCACCGTCCCAGGGGCGGCGCTGCGCCGGGTGGTCGCCGACCTGGCAACCGCCGGTGCGGTGGCCGCGGTGAAAGCCGAGGCCCCGCCGACGCCGCCAGCCATCGCGTCACTCACCGATCTGGGGGTGCCGGTGTTCGGCGGCCTCGGCGGCATCGGCCTGCTGGACGAACTGGCCTGCGGCAGTGCCGGTGCGATGACCGGGTTCTCGTTCCCGGAGGCGCTGCAGGAGTGCGTGTCGGCGTTCCGGGCCGGCGGCTACGACAAGGCGCGCGAGGTGTACGCGCCCTACCTGCCGCTGGTGAACTTCGAGCAGCAGGCCCGGATCGCGCTCGCGATCCGCAAGGAGTGCCTGGTCGCCCGGGGACTGATCGACCACGGCGGGGTGCGGCCGCCGGCGGCCGCGCTGCCGGCGGCCCTGCGGCCCCTGCTGCGCGACCACCTGGACGCCGTGCTCACCTATCGGAGGACATAGATGGATCTCGGAATCGCGGGCAAGGCCGCACTGGTGTGCGCGTCGACCTCCGGGCTGGGGGCGGCAACCGGCCGGGCGTTGGCCGCGGAGGGATGCCGGGTGGTGTTCGCCGGGCGGCGGGCCGAGCTGGCCCGGGAGATCGCCGCCGAGTACCCCGGTTGCGTGGGGATGCCCGCCGACCTGTCCACCGTCGAGGGCGGGCTGGCGCTGCACGCCGCGGCGGTCGACGCCGTCGGGCCGTTGGACATCGTGGTGCTGAACAGCCCGCCCCCGCCGGCCGGGCGGGCCGCCGGCCTCGACCACGAGGCGCTCACCGCCGCGCTGGCGTCCCTGGTGCTCGCGCCGCGGGCGATCGTCGAGGCAGCCCTGCCGCACCTGCGCGCGCAGGAATGGGGACGGATCCTGGCCATCGGCTCCAGCGGGGTGCACTCCCCCATCGCCGGGCTGGCGCTGTCCAACACCGGCCGGGCGGCGCTGGCCGGCTACCTCAAGACGCTGGCCGGCGAGGTCGCGCCCGCCGGCATCACGGTCAACATGCTGCTGCCGGGCCGGATCTCGACCGAGCGGATGCGGGCGCTGGATGCCACGGTCGCGCAGCGCAGCGGGCGGGACGTCACCGATGTCACCGCCGAGTCGCTGCGTTCGATCCCGGCCGGGCGGTTCGGCGACCCGGCCGAGTTCGGCGCGGTGGCCGCGTTCCTGTGCGGCGGGCCGGCGTCCTACCTGACCGGCACCGCGGTCCGCTGCGACGGCGGCATGCTCGGCACGCTGTGATCGCCTGCGGGTGATCGAGCCGCCGGGTCAGCGACCCGCGGGTCCGTCCGGGCCGGTGAGCGTGGCCCACGCCTTCGGGGTCAACCGGGACCGGTCCGTCCGCCGGTAGACCTCAGCCGGGCGTCCGAAATCCGACCCGTACTCCCCGGTCGACTCCAGCCGGGTCCAGCTCGGTGGCGTAGTCGCGGCGCAGCCGGTCGACGGCGAGCCGGACGATCTCGGCGTGGTCGAACAGAAGCGTCCCGGCCACCCGGCCCTGTTCGATCGGCAGCAACCGGCTCTCGGCCGGCAACCGCGCTGCCGGCATCACCGCGCTGTGCCCCACCGACAGCACCCACCCGCGGTCGTCCCGGCCGGGTGCGTCGAACACGTGCAACTGAGTGAACGGCACCCGCCGCAGGCCGGCCTTGTCCGCCAGCGCCCGGGCCGCGGCGTCCGCCAGCACCTCACCCTTATGCAGGAACGTTCCCGGCAGTGCCGACCCGCCCAGCGCGTGGTCGACAACCACCACCTGCAACCGGTCGTCCCGCACCGTCAACACCGCAACGTCGACGGCCACAGAGGGCCGGGGATAGACGGTCAACGAGGGGTCGGCAGCCACACCCGGGACCATAGCGCGACGATGCGCATTGACGATGCGGTCACCCGGACGATCCCTCAGGTCAACAAATCGTTACCGAACGGGCGCAGACACACCCCGAACGGACCTTCCACTCGGTTGGTCGGTCCTGAAAGGGTGACCCGGAACTGATGACCGCCCGTCGACATCCGGGAGCTGTGAGTGATCGGCCGATATGTCCGGGTGCTGCTGACCGTTGGCCTGCTCGCCCTCGGGACCGTGGCACTGCCGCCCGCCGTGGCGGTCGCCGCAGTGCCCACCGATCCCAACCCGCCCATCGCCAAGGCCTGCGGGATCGACGTCACGCTGATCCTGGACGCTTCCGGCTCGGTCAACTCCTCGCACGCGGTCGAGAACGTCCGGGACGCCGGCCGCTCGTTCCTCAGCGCCCTGCAGGACACCAATTCCACGGCCCGGGTCATCCAGTTCGCCACCGTGTCCCAGCAGTTGGCCGGCCGTGGGCTGATCGACGCGAACAGCATGGCCGCCGGCGGCGCGTTCGGCCAGGCCATCAGCGGCTACTACAACCCGATCCCGCCGGTCAGCGGCTTCACGGTGAAGTCGCTCAACCAGAGCGGCAATCCCACCCAGGCGAACGGGTGGAGCAACAGCAGTTCCAACCAGTACACCAACTGGCAGCAGACCCTGAAGCAGACCGCGTCGGACGATCCCGACCTGGTCGTCTTCGTCACCGACGGCGACCCGACCGCGTACGACTTCGACCGCGCCGGCGACCCGTTCTACCCGTCGACCCCGCCGACGGTCGGCGTCAACACCAACCGGAACGCGGCCGGCGCGCAGATCACCATCGACCGGGCGGTCGAGGCCGCCAACGCGGTGAAAGGAAACAACTCCCGGGTTCTCACGGTGGGCGTGGGCAGCGCGTTGAACAACGCCGACAGCCTGCGCCGGCTGCAGCAGGTGTCCGGCGACAACGTCGCCCGCACCGCCGACGACTTCGACATCACCACCACTGACGTCGCCCTCGTCCCGGACTTCGGGGATCTGGAGTCGGCGATCCGCAGGGTCGTGCTGGACCTGTGCTCGCCGTCCCTGACCATCCGCAAGCTCGCCCAGTCGCCGACCAACGGCGACTACCTGCCGGCCCCCGGCTGGGACTTCACCACCACGCCCTCGGTCACCCCCGGCTCGTTCGACTGGGTCCTGCCCGCCGGGGCGACCGGACCGTCCCAGACGGTCACCACCGACGAGAACGGCTACGCCCAGTTCCAGTGGGAGCCGACGGAGCAGGACGCGACCTCGGCGGCCGCGGTCAGCGAGGCCGTCCAGGCCGGTTACACGCCGGGCCGGCCCGGCGCCGGCAACGACTTTCGCTGCGAGGCCAAGGACGAGGACAACACCACCCGGGAGATCACCGGCGACCTGACGGTCAGCGGCGGCACCGCGTCGTTCACCCTCGATCCGATCGGCAACGAGATCGTCACGTGCACGGTCTACAACTCCTTCGACTACGACCCGGCGATCGAGATCACCAAGTCCAACGACCCCACCGTCATCCGTGGCGATCTTGATCCGGCGGCGCAGGTCACCTCGACATACCGGGTCAGCAATCCGGGCAACACGCCGCTGAGCCAGGTGGGCGTCAGCGACGACCGCTGCGGCCCGGTCACCGCAGTGCCGGCCACCGGTCCGAACGAGGGCGACACCAACGGGAACGGCCTGCTCGACCCGGCCGACCCGGCCAACTCTGTGGTCGCCGAGACATGGACGTTCACCTGCACCCGGTCGCTGAGCGGCGGCGGCGGCGCGGACCCGGAGGTGATCGAGAACACCGCCACCGCCCGCGGCGTCGACCCGACCGGGGAGCTGGTCACCGACCAGGCCACCGCCGACGTCACCCTCTACGCCCCAGCGGTCACGCTGACCAAGCTGGTCAATGGGCAGGATTCGGTGACGGTCACCCGCACCAACCCGCTCACGCCCGTCACCTACACCTACGCGGCCACCAACACCGGCAACACCCCGCTCGGATCGGTCGTCCTCGTCGACGACACCCCGCCGTGCCAATCCCCGACCCGCGGAGCGGACAACCCCGGCAACAACGACGACATCATGGACGTCGGCGAGACCTGGACGTATTCCTGTACGGCGGCGCCCGCCGATTCGGTGGTCAACATCGCGGTCGTCACCGGGGCCCGCTGAATCCAAGGGCCGGCAACGCGCCGTTCCCGGGCCCGGCGGTGACCGCCACCGACTCCGCCGAGGTGCAGCTCGTCGCCCCGGGTTTGACACTGGAGAAGGCGGTGGATCGGAACCTGGTGTTCCCCGGCACCGAGGTCACCTACACCTACACGGCGCAGAACACCGGCGACATCGACCTGCGCAACGACACCGGCAACCCCGGGTGGGTCGCCGACGACGCCTGCTCGCCGGTGACCTAGCGCAGCGGCGACGACGGCGACGGGCTGATGAACCCCGGCGAAACCTGGACGTTCACCTGCTCGCGGGTGATCGACCGCCAGACCCTCAATATCGCGACCATCGTCGCCCAGCCCGTCGACGGCGGCACTCCGGTCGGCGATCCGCTCACCCGACGCGACGTGGCCTTCGTCCGGGTCGTCCTCCCCGACATCGCAGTCACCAAGAACAGCATCAACCCGGTGGTCCTGTCGCCCGACGCCGAGCCGATCAGCGGACCGGACACCCCGACGGTGCGGCCGGCCACCTTCGTCTACGACGTGAGCAATACCGGAAACACGCCACTCGTCGACGTCACCGTCGGCGACGACACGTGCACGCCGGTCACCCCGGCGACCGGGGAACCCAATGTGGGCGACACGAACGGGGACGGCCGGCTCGACCTGGACGAGGTGTGGAGCTACGAATGCAGCGCCACCCTCGACGGG
>JBGALY010000078.1:0-7269 GCA_044223435.1 Nakamurella sp. | reverse complement strand
CCTCGGCGGGGGCGTCGTGGCAGCGCACCAACCGGGCCGGTCGCCCCTCTCGCCGGTCGGAGTGCAGGGTGATCCGGTGCTCGCCCTCGGCGCCGGGCCGGACCACGTTGGCCAGATCGAGCAGCCGCTGATGCGAGCGGAAGTTGCGTTCCAACCGGACCACGGTGACCTCGGGCAGCTCCTGCACCAGGCTTCGCAGATGGGCGTGGTCGGACCCGCGGAAGCCGTAGATGGCCTGGGCGTCGTCCCCGACGACCGTCAGCCCGTGCCCTCCCGGCCGCAGTGCGTGCACGATGTCGACCTGGGTGGCATTCACGTCCTGGTACTCGTCGACCAGGACGTGGTCCCAACGGCCGGCGATCTGCGGACCGACCACCGGATCGGCCAGCAGGCTGCGCCAGGCCAGCAGCAGATCGTCGAAATCGAGCAGACCGCGGTCGCGTTTGCGCGCGACATAGGCCCGGAACAGCTCCATCACCGCGTCGACGTGGGGCTGCACCCAGCCGAAATCGGTCTTGATCAGCGCCCGGGCCGGCACGCCGGTGTTCACCGCGCGCGAGTAGATGTCCACCAGGGTGGCCGCCCGCGGAAAGCGGCGGTCGGTGCCGTCCAACCCGTGGTCGTGCCGGAGCAGATCCATCACGTCGGTGGCGTCGGCCCGGTCGAGCACGCTGACCGCCGGCGGCAGGCCGAGGGCCTCGGTGTGCCGGCCGATCACCGCGTGTGCAACGGCGTGAAACGTCCCGCCGGCCAGCCGTTGTCCGGCGTCCGGCTGCGTGCACAGCCGGGCCGCGCGGGAGACCATCTCGTCCGCGGCGCGGCGGGTGAAGGTCAGCAGCAGGACCCGCTCGGCCGGCACGCCCCGGTCCAGCAGGCTGGCCACCCGGGCGGTCAGGGTGCGGGTCTTGCCGGTGCCCGCGCCGGCCAGGATGACCAGCGGGCCGTCGCCGTGCACCACGGCCGAGAGCTGCGCGTCGTCCAGCCCGGCGTCCCACCCAGTGTCGAACATTCGTGCGATTCTAGTTCGTTTCGACTCCGGAACCGGTCCGACGCGCCCGCCGCTCAGCCGGCCCGGCGGCGGCTGCCGACCACCCCGATCCGCGACGACGCCGCCCGGATCAGCACCGATGTCCAGGTGCGGTACGGCCGCCACGGCTCGGCGATCTGCTCGAACGCGGCCCGGGTGACCGGACCGTCCACCCGGTAGTGCAGCCCGACCAGCTCGAGCAGCATCGGCTCGTCGACCGGCAGCACGTCGGTGAAGCCGACCGCCCGGATGGTGATCAGCGAGGCGTAGAAGGGGCCGATCCCCTTGAGCCGCTGCATGTCGTCCTGGCAGGCGGTCGGCCCGATGTGCCGCAGCCGGGCCACGTCCAGAGTGCCGGTCAGCGCCTGCCGGGCGATGCCGTGCATCCGGTGGATCTTCTCCGGGGTCAACCCGGGGAACTCGGTCACCCGCAGCAGCTGCTCGGGCGTCGGCATCGCCGCCAGCCGCCGGCCGGCCAGCTCGAAGGTCCGGCCGTGCCGTTCGGACAGCTGGGTGCGGACCTGGGCCATCTGCTGCGCCGGCCGCCGGGCGGACAGCACCGACCACAGGGCCGCTTCGTAGGGCGAATAGAACAGCGGCGGCAGCAGCCCGGGGGCGACCTCCTGCAGCCGACCGATCACCGGGTCCCGGTGGCCGACGTCGAGGAATTCACTGCCGTCCTGATCCAGCGACAGCACCCGCGCGACCTGGGCCCGCACCGCGTCGACCCGATCCGGGCCGACCCCGTCCACCGTGCCGCGCACGGTGCCATCGGCATCCTGCCGCACCGCAACGCCCACCTGGTCGGCATAGCCGTCCAGGCAGAACGCCATCCGCATCACGCCGTCGAACGAGTCGGCCGCGCGCCCGCCGAATCCGAACTCGGCCGATTCCTGCAGCCGGAACGGGGTGGTCGGGGTGATCGAGAAACTGGTCATGACGGCATCATGCCGACAGGGTCCGACAGTGCCCCGGTTCGCCGGCGGCTCGCTCAGGACGCGGGATCGATCAGGCAGGTGTTCATGTCCCCGCTGGCGAACCCGCGTTGGAAGGAGGCGTCGCGCTCGTCCGGATCGCCGTGACCGGCCGGATCGCCGCCGAAAGCGGTGGCCATCGCAACCATTTCGTCCTGGGCGGTGGGCGGCAGGGTGAGGTACCCGTCCCGCACCGCCTTGCCCAGTGCCGCCCCGCCGAAGCAGTCGGCCTGCAACTCGTAGCGCTTGCTGCCGTCGAACAGGGCCCCGTCGACGCCGTCGTGGACGAGCCGCGCCTGGACGGCGTGGCCGGTCTCGTGGGCGATCACCATGAAGACCATGGTCCGGCCCAGATCCTGGTGCTGGTGGAAGAACTGCAGATCCCAGGCCAGGAAGCCGGTCCCGTCGGTGGAATTGCCGCAGAAGAACGCGTTCGCGGTGTAGTTCTTGCCGTCGCCGCAGTCGGCGACCGAACCGGTGTCCGAGTCGTAGAAGCCGTCGCCGTTCCACAGTTCGGGGGCCGACCACGCCTCGGGGGAGCCGTCGGCCCCGACCCGGCCGGCGAAGGACTCCGCCCAGAACCGCTGGGTCACCGCGACCGCCGCCGCGGCCGCGCCGCGGATGTCGTCGTCGGAGGCCTCGCTCCACGGGGCCGGCTCGGGGGCGGGCTCCGCGGCCGGGGCCGGCTCGGGGGCCGCTTCGGTGGTGGGTGCGGCGACGGGTGCAGGAGCGGGCTCGGCGGCCACGATGGTCGGCGGAGGCGTGGTCGGGTCGGTGGTCGGTTGAGTGGCCGGCACGTAGGCCGCGGGGGTCGGGTCGGGTGTCGGGCTGGTCGCGTCCGACGACGCGCTCGGCCGGGTGGCGGCCGGGTCCATGACGGCGGTACCGGCGGTCGGTGTCGCGCACCCGGCTAGTCCGACCAGGGCGGCGGCGGCGGCCACGGCAATCCCACGACGTCGATCGATGCGCACGCTTCCCCCTCGCGGTCATCCGTCACGTTCAGTGATTCGACCGCCTCAAAAGTGGTTCCTCTCGCCTGAGGTTAGGGCATTCGGGGCACACGACTGGGGGAATGTGTGACTCATAGTGATGATTCTGTCGATGCGAAGGCAGTGTCGGCACCCAACGGGGCAAGATCAGGAACGGGGGGTAATCGCGGGGTCCCGCTCGGTAGCCGGTCGCCATTGGCTCGTCGCTCCCGCGGCGACCGATCGGCCGCCTCATCCGCCGGTGGTTGAATCGGCGACATGTCCGGACTGGTCGATCTCGCGGTGGCCGCGACGGTCCTGGCCGCACCGATGGCCGGCGGGCCGAGCACGCCCGATCTGGTGACGGCCACCGCCGCGGCCGGCAGTCTGGGGTTCCTGGCCGGCGGATACCGGACCGCGGCCCAGCTGGCCGCGCAGATCGCCGAGGTTCGGGCGATCACCCCGACGTTCGGGGTGAATCTGTTCGCGCCCAACCCGATTCCGGTCGACCCCCAGGCCTACGCGCAGTACGCCGCCCGGTTGGCCGAGCGGGCGGACCACTTCGGTGTCGTGTTGCCGCCCCGGCCCATCGAGGACGACGACGGCTGGCCGGACAAACTCGACCTGCTGATCGAGGACCCGGTGCCGCTGGTCAGCTTCACGTTCGGGCTACCGCCGGCCAGGGCGATCCGGGCCCTGCAGCGCGCCGGCAGCGCGGTCGCCCAGACGGTGACCGGCCCCGCGGAAGCGCGCTGGGCGCTGGACGCCGGAGCCGACCTGCTCATCGTGCAAAGCGCCGACGCCGGCGGGCATTCCGCGGTCTTCGATCCCTCGGTCCGCCCGCCATCCCCGGCGCTGCCGGACCTCATCCGGCAGATCGCGGCGACCACACCGCGGCCGCTGATCGCGGCCGGCGGGTTGTCCTCGGCCGACCGGGTGGCGGCGGCGCTCCGGGCGGGCGCGGCCGCCGTCATGGTCGGCACGGCCTTGCTGCTGGCGGACGAGGCCGGGACCTCGGCCGTGCATCGGGCGGCGATCGCCGGGCGTCCCGGTCCGACCGTGATCACCCGGGCGTTCACCGGTCGCCCGGCCCGCGGACTGGTCAGCGAGTTCATCGTGCAGTTCGAACCACGGGCGCCGCTGGGCTACCCGGCCCTGCACCACCTGACCAGCCCGCTGCGCAAGGCCGCGGCCGCCGCCGGCGATCCGGAATGGGTGCACCTGTGGGCCGGAACCGGCCACGGCGCCGTCACTCCCGGGCCGGTCGCCGACATCCTGCGGCGCCTGGCCGTCTGAGTCGGAGGTGGGCGGGTACTCGTCGAACGACTGACCAAGGGTCGGCCCGGCGCTCACCCGCCCGGCCGGCCGACCACGGGAAGGTGCGCCATGACCGATCAGGACCGAACTCCCGACGCTTCCGCCGATGTCCGCGAGCGGGCCGGTGCGACGGAGGACTACGGCGGGGTGCCGATCAGCGACGCGGAACTCGCGCAGGTGTGGATGAGTCCCGACGCGGCGGAGGCCGCGGGCGCCGCCGAACCAGACAACGCCGAGTCCGCGGGGGCCCCGGAGTCGGAGCCACCCGCGGACGAGAGCGCCGCTGCGGCGCAAGGCGCGGTCACCCGGCCCGAGGTGCCGGCGGACGACCCGGCACCGGCCGAGCCGGCGTAACCGCGCGCGGTTCAGGCCGCGGCGGTCTGAACCGCGGCCGGCTGGACGGCCGGCTCCAGGGCCTGGTCCAGGATCTGCCGGACGTCACCGACCGGGATGACGGTGAGCGCGTCGAGTACCTCGGCGGGCACGTCGTCCAGGTCGGGCTCGTTGCGTAGCGGGATGAACACGGTGCTCACCCCGGCCCGCTGCGCGGCCAGCAACTTCTGTTTGACCCCGCCGATCGGCAAGACCTTGCCGTTGAGGGTGACCTCGCCGGTCATCGCCACGTCCGAGCGGACCGCCCGGCCAGTGGCCAGTGAGGTCAGCGCGGTGACCATGGTGACGCCCGCGGACGGGCCGTCCTTGGGCACCGCACCGGCCGGCACGTGCAGGTGGATGGTCCGGTTCAACGCCCCCGGCTCGACGCCCACCTCGGCCGAGTGCGACCGGACGAAGGACAGCGCGATCTGCGCCGATTCCTTCATCACATCGCCCAACTGCCCGGTCAGGGTCAACGACCCCTTGGTCGGCTCGGCTCCGGCGGCGACCGGCTCGGCCGACGCCTCGATGAACAGCACGTCGCCGCCCATCCCGGTCACCGCCAGTCCGGTGGCCACCCCCGGCACCGAGGTCCGCTCGGCGGTCTCCGAGGTGAACCGCGGCCGGCCGATCAGGGCCCGCAGATCCGGCTCGTCGACCACGATCGGTGCCGTGGCGCCGCCCGACAGCTTCGTCGCGACCTTGCGGAACACCTTGGCCAGCAACCGTTCCAGCTGCCGGACGCCCGCCTCCCGGGTGTAGTCGGCGGCCAGCTTGCGCAGGGCGGCGTCGGTCAGCTCGACCTCGTCCGCGCTCAGCGCCGCCCGCTCCAGCTGCCGGGGGAGCAGGTGGGTGCGCGCGATGGCGACCTTGTCCTCCTCGGTGTAGCCGTCCATGGTGATCAGTTCCATGCGGTCCAGCAACGCGGACGGGATGGTCTCCAGCACGTTCGCGGTGGCCAGGAACAGCACGTCCGACAGGTCCAGGTCGACGTCCAGGTAGTGATCCCGGAACGTGTGGTTCTGCGCCGGATCCAGCACCTCGAGCAGCGCCGCCGCCGGGTCACCCCGGTAGTCGGCGCCCACCTTGTCGATCTCGTCCAGCAGCATCACCGGGTTCATCGAACCGGCCTCGGTGATCGCGCGGACGATCCGACCCGGCAACGCGCCGACGTAAGTCCGCCGGTGGCCGCGGATTTCGGCCTCGTCCCGCACACCGCCCAGGGCGACCCGGACGAACTTCCGACCGAGGGCCCGAGCGACGGACTCACCCAGTGACGTCTTGCCGACACCGGGCGGACCGACCAGCACCAGCACCGCGCCCGAGCCACGTCCGCCGACGACCTGCAGGCCACGCTCGGCCCGCCGGCCGCGCACGGCCAAGTACTCGGTGATGCGGTCCTTGACGTCGTCCAGGCCGTGGTGGTCGGCGTCCAGCACCTCGCGGGCGGCCGTCACGTCGGTCTTGTCCTCGGTCTTGGACTGCCAGGGAAGCTCCAGCACGGTGTCCAACCAGGTCCGGATCCAGCCGGACTCGGGGCTCTGGTCGCTGGCCCGCTCGAGCCGGCCGACTTCGCGCAACGCCGCCTCGCGGACCTTGTCCGGCAGGTCGGCCTGCTCGACGCGGGAGCGGTAGTCCGCAGTGTCATCAGTGCCCTCCGCCGTCACATCTCCCAGCTCCTTGCGGATGGCGGCCAGTTGCTGGCGCAGCAGGAACTCGCGCTGGGACTTCTCCATGCCCTCGCGGACGTCGTCGCGGATCTTCTCGGCCACGTCCATCTCGTTCAGATGAGCCCGCGTCCACTCGATCAGCAATTCCAAACGCTCGATGACGTCCGGGGTTTCCAGAACCTGCCGCTTCTGCTCGGCGGTCAGGTAGGGCGCCCAACCGGCGGCGTCGGCCAGCACCGACGGCTCGGTCATCCTTTCCACGGTGTCGATGACCTGCCAGGCGTCCCGCTTCTGCAGGTTGGCGATGACCAACGACTTGTACTCGGCGGCCAGCTCCTTGGCCCGCGCCGCCTGCTCGGCGGTGCTCTCGTCGGAGACGAGTTCGGCCTGCACCCACAGCGCGGCGCCGGGGCCGGCGACGCCGGTGCCGATCCGGGCCCGCTGCCCGGCCCGCAGCACCGCGGCCGGCGCGCCGCCGGCCAGCCGGCCGACCTGCTCGATGCTGGCGACGACGCCGTAGGTGGCGTACCGGTCGGACAGCCGCGGCGCCAGCAGCAGCTCGCCCTTGGTGCCGGTCCGGTCCCCGGCCTCGTCCCCAGTTCCGTCCTGGGCAGCGGCCTGGGCCGCGTCCAGGGCGGCCTGGGCGGCCTCGTCCAGTTCGATCGGCACGACCATGCCGGGCAGGACCACGACATCGGTCAGGGACAGCACCGGCAGACGACGGATATCGGTCATGTGAACACCCTTCAAGAGTTGAGTCTGTGTCACTCAAGGCTCTTGAGCCGGGGTTTGTTCCCATTCGGATCCCGACCGCTTTCGCCGGCAGCGAAACGGAATTCGCGGGGGTCGGTCAGCGGGCCCGCGGGGCCGCGGTCGACTTGCGCGGGATCAGGGTCGGGGTGGCGACCAGGGTGCGCGGCTCATCGCCGGGTGGGTCC
>JBGALY010000031.1:0-59393 GCA_044223435.1 Nakamurella sp. | reverse complement strand
CACACCGACACGCCGTGCCGATTCCTCGGTGGATACCCCCTGGGCGATCAGCCGCCAAAACGCGCGCAACTGGTCCCGTCGAACATTCCCCATCGCAACCCCAATCAGTGGGTGTTGCGTTGACCCCTAGAACTCAGGCCGCCCGGAAGCTGCATATCCGGCGAGTCGATACGTGCGGGGTCCGGCGGATGCGACGGGGCCACGCGCGCGGCCGGGGGCCGGGCCGGGGTGCGTGAGGGAGACCGACTCAGCCGGTCGCGCCGGGCAGCCGCACGGTGAAGACCGTCCGACCGGGTCGGCTGTCCACCGCCACGGTGCCATCATGGGCGCCGATCACCGCCGACACGATGGCCAGCCCCAACCCGGTGGAACCGGCCGCCCGGGATCGGGACGAGTCACCGCGCACGAACCGGCCGAAGATGGTCGGCTGCAACGAGGCGGGGATGCCCGGTCCGTCGTCGGCCACGGTGATCACCGCCAGCCGGCCGCCCGGGCCGGGTTCGGTGTGCACGCCACAGGACACGACGGTGCCGGCCGCGGTGTGGGTCCGCGCGTTGGTCAGCAGGTTCGCCAGCACCTGATGCAGCCGGGCGCCGTCGCCGGTGACGGTGACCGGTTCCTGGGGCAGGTCCAGCTGCCAGCGGTGGGTCGGGCCGGCCACCCGGGCGTCGGACACCGCATCGATCGCCAGCCTGGTCAGGTCCACCTCCTCGGCCGACAGCGGCCGCCCCGAATCCAACCGGGCCAACAGCAGCAGATCGTCCACCAGGGTGGACATGCGCGCCGATTCCGATTCGACCCGGCGCAGGGCGTGCGCCACCGTCTCGGTGTCGTGCTCGTCGCGGCGGGCGAGCTCGGCGTAGCCGCGGATCGAGGCCAGCGGGGTGCGCAGTTCATGTGAGGCGTCGGCGACGAACTGCCGCACCCGGGTCTCGGACTCCTGCCGCGCCTTGAGCGCCTCCGAGACGTGCCCGAGCATCTGGTTGAGCGCGGATCCGACCTGGCCGACCTCGGTGCGGGTGTCGGTGTCCGTCGCGGGGACCCGGACGCCTAGGTCCACCTCGCCCCGGTCCAGCGGCAGGGTGGTCACCTTCCGGGCGGTGGCCGCGACCCGATCCAGCGGTCGCAGGGACCGGCGGACGATCCAGATGACGACGAACGCGCCGGCGACGAGGGCCACCCCGGTGACGATGAGCAGGATCATTGCCACCTGGAACAGCGAGCCGTCGACCTGCGTGGTGGACAGCCCGCTGACCACCGTGACGCCGTTCTTGGTCGAGGCCATCACGCGGTAGCTGCCGTCCAGCCCGGGCAGGGTGACGGTCTGCGCGCTGCTGGTGGGGGCGAAGGCCAGCAGCGCCGCCTGGGTCTGCGCACCGGCCGGGGTGCACCCGCTCTTGTAATCGGTCGTCGCGGCGCTCACCACCTCCCCGCCTCGGACGTAGGCGGTGACGCTCGGCGGCCCGAACCCGCCCGCCCGCGGCCCGAAGCCACAGGGTTCGGTGATGAACCGGGGCCCTTCCGGCCCACCGGTGGCCGCCTGGTTGGCCTGGACCAGCTGGATGTCGAGTTGCTTGGTCAGGTAGCGGGAGAGGAAGACCTCGGTCGTCACCCCGACCACCGCGCAGACCCCGACGATCAGCGCCATGATGCCGACGACCAGTTTGGTCCGCAGGGTCAGCGGCGCCCGCGGCCGCAGCCACGACCGTCCCCGCGGTGAAGGATCGGCCGCAGTGACCGTGATCGGCTGGGTGCTGCGCTGGCCGACCCCGGGATCGGCGAGGCGTACGGCCGAGTCGCCGGGCGTCCCGTCAGGTGGCCGGCTTGAGGACATAACCGAAACCCCTCATGGTGTGGATCATCGGTTCCCGCCCGGCGTCGATCTTCTTGCGCAGATACGAGATGTACAGCTCCACGATATTGGCCTGGCCGCCGAAGTCGTAGTTCCAGACCCGGTCCAGGATCTGGGCCTTGGACATCACCCGCTTGGGGTTGCGCATCAGGAAGCGCAGCAGCTCGAACTCGGTGGCGGTCAGGTTGATCAGGTCGTCGCCCCGCCGCACCTCCCGCGAATCCTCGTCGAGCGTCAGGTCGCCGACCACGATCGTGGACGAGTCGGTGGTCAGGGCCAGGTGTGAGCGGCGGAGCAGCGCGCGCAGGCGCAGTACCAGCTCCTCGATCGAGAACGGCTTGGTGACGTAGTCGTCGCCGCCGGCGGTCAGGCCCGCGATGCGGTCGCTGACGTCGTCCTTCGCGGTGAGGAACAGCACCGGCATGCGTTCGATGTCCGCGCGCAACCGGCGGAGCACCTCGAGGCCGTCGATGTCGGGCAGCATCACGTCGAGGACCACCAGGTCGGGCCGGAACTCCCGGGCCGCGGCGATCGCGGACGTCCCGTCGCCGGCGGTCCGCACCTGCCAGCCCTCGTACCGCAGGGCCAGGCTCACCAGCTCGGAGAGTGCCTGCTCGTCGTCCACGACCAGCACCCGGATCGCGCGGCCGTCGGGACCGCGCAGGGCGGCCCGCTCGGCCGGGGTGGCGGTGCTGGACAACGGGCTGGGTGCGGTCATGACACCGATCCTGGGCGTGTCCTGTGTGACGGCGGTCAGCCGCGCCTGTGTGGTTGCTGTGCGGTCAGGTCAGATAGACCTGACCGCCGCTGACGGTGATGTTCTCCTGGGCCAGCGGTCGCTGCGCCGGGCCTTTCTCCACCGCTCCGGTGGTGACGTTGAACCGGGACTGGTGGCACGGGCACAGCCCGCTGGCCGCGATCGTGCACTGCTGATGGGTGCAGACGGCGGTGTGGGCGACGACGGACCCGTCCGAGTAGGCGAGCAGCAGCGGGCCGCTCGAGGCCTCGACGACCACCGACCCGGCCGCCTGGACGTCGGCCACCGAGGCCACCGGGGTGCCACCGGGGGCGGCCGGCTCGCTGGTGGCCGCAGCGTCGCTCGTGGTCGCCGACGAGGGCGACCCGGCCGGGGTGCCGGACGCCGTGGCGCTCGCGCTCGCCGGCGCGGACGGCGTGGACGGGTCGCTCGACGCCGGGCTCGTCGCGGTGGTCCCGGTCGCCGTCGTTCCGGAGGAGCAGGCGGCGGCCGCGGCCAGGACGGCGGTCCCGGACGCGGCGAGCATGGTGCGGCGGGGGAGCGGGCGAGGAGATTCGGACGGCACGGGCTTTCCTCCAGGTCGGCGACGGTCGAAGCGGCGGATGTACGTGATCTTCACCTGGTTACTCGTCCACGAACCTGTGAAGGTTCAAAGAAGTCCGGACGTTTCCGAAGTGGGCACGGCCAAGCAAAGCGCAGATCACAATTCCGCAACGGGTCGGGCCGGGCGTGGGCTCGTCCGAGTGGACCTTGTTAGATCGGTTCAGCACGAACGGCCCAGGTGAGCCCGGCTTTTCGACGGTTGTTCGGCCGCGCACGCCCGCTAAATCGAGTTCGCACCCACCTTTCGGCCGACTTGCGCGGTCGCTCTCAGGGGTTTGTGATCGCTGACACAACGTCCACACATGTCGGGGACCCCTCCGGGCACCCGGCCGCGGCCCATCCATCTCAGTGCAGAGGGGCACAGAATGCGTCGAATGCTCAAGGTCGGCCTGACGCTGGCCGCCATCCCGCTCGTGATCTCCGCGTGTAGTAGCGGAAGCAGTTCCTCGAGCACGACCAGCGCCGCCTCGTCGGCGGCGACCGGTTCCGGTGCGGCCTCCGGTTCGGCGGCCGCCAGCGGTGGCGCCGCCGGCGGCAACAGCGCGTCCACCCTGACGGTCTGGGCCGACAACTCGGCCAACACGTCCAAGGCGATCACCCCGCTGTGTGAGAAGTGGGCCGCGGAGAACGGCGTCACCTGCGTGGTGCGCAACTTCAACGGCGGCACGGAGCTGCAGAACGCGCTCATCCAGGGCAACAGCACCGGCGACGTCCCCGACGTGTTCGAGGGTCCACACGATCAGATCGGCCGGTTCCAGCAGAACGGCATCCTGGCCCCGGTCGACCTGGGCGCCAACACCGACAAGTTCATCACGGCGGCCGTGCAGGGCGTCACCTACAACGGCGCCACCATGGGCGTGCCGTGGGCGATGGAGAACGTGGCCCTGCTGACCAACAAGACGCTGTCGCCGACCTGTCCGGCGACGCTCGATGACGCCGTGGCCACCGCCGAGCAGCTCATTGCCAACGGCACGACGCAGTCCGGCCTGGGCATCGCGATGCAGATCGGCGCCACCGGTGACGGTTACCACTGGCAGCCGCTGTTCAGCGCCGACGGCGGTTACGCATTCAAGCAGAACGCGGATGGCACCTACGACTCCAAGGACATGGGTATCGGCGGCGAGGGTGCGATCGCCGCGGCCACCCGCCTGCAGCAGCTGACCCAGAAGGGCATCTTCGGCGCGAACGTCAGCTTCGACATCGCCAAGGAGGCGTTCACCACCGGCAAGACCGCGTTCTGGATCACCGGGCCGTGGGCGATCCCGGACGCCGAGGCCGCGCTGGGCGACAACCTGATGGTCTGCGCCATCCCGAACTGGGCCGGCAGCCAGTACAAGTCGCAGCCGTTCCTGGGCGTGCGGGCGTTCTTCCAGCCGAACAACGCCAAGAACCCGGTGCTGGCCTCCACCTTCCTGTCCGACGAGGTGCAGACCACCCAGTTCATGGACGCGATGTTCGCGGTGGACTCGCGCCCGCCGGCATGGAAGGAATCGTTCGAGAAGGCCGCCGCCGACCCCTACATCAAGGCCTTCGGCGAGTACGGGCAGCAGGGCATCCCGATGCCGTCCATCCCGCAGATGGCCAACGTCTTCGAGGACTGGGGCCTGGCTCAGTTCCAGGTCGCCGGTGGCGCCGACCCGACGACCACCATGCAGAACGCCGCCGCCTCGATCAACCAGCGCAACGCCAGCCTGAACTGATAACGAACGGCCCGCAGAGAGGATCGGCGGTCACATGACCGACACCGCTCCGGTCGTCCAGGACGAGCGGGAGGCCACGGCCTCCCGCTCGCCGGGCGCCGGCAACATGCTCATCAAGATCATTCTGGTGGGCCTGATCGACGCCCTGCTGATCTGGTGCCTGGCCCAGGCCTGGACCGCCGGGTGGTGGCCGGCCGTCGTCTTCTTCGCGATCGTGCTGATCGCGGTCAATGGGATCTACTTCACCAAGGGGAATCTTCCCCTGAAGTACCTGATTCCCGGCCTGGTCTTCCTGGTCGTCTACCAGCTGTTCACCATGTTCTTCACCGGCTACCTGTCGTTCACCAACTACGGCACCGGGCATTTCGACGACAAGGACGCCGCGATCGTGGCGATCCAGGCCAGCAACGTCGTGCCGGTCGAGGGCGGCCAGGAGTACGCGGTGGTGCCGATCGAGCAGGACGGCACGGTGTCCATGCTGGTCACCGACCCCACCACCGGCAACGTGCGGATCGGCACCAATGAGGGCTTCACCGACGTGGCCGCCGGCGACGTGCAGCGCACCGGCGAGCAGGTGACCGGGGTGACCGGCTACCAGAGCCTGAATCTGGCCGCCCTGTCCGGCAACCCGGACCTGAAGGCCCAGTGGGACGCGCTGAATCCACCGATCAACGCCGAACAGGGCACCTACCTGCGCGCGATCTCGATCACCCGGGCCCGGGAGGCCAAGTCCGGCTTCGCTTACGACGAGGCGCAGGACGCCATGATCAACACCCAGACGAACGAGGTGTACCCGGCCAATAACGACGACGGCGCCTTCGTCAACTCGGCCAGCGGGCAGAGCCTCAATCCGGGATGGACCGTCGGTGTCGGGCTCGACAACTACGTCAAGCTGTTCACCGACCCGACCATCCGGTCGGCGTTCCTCCCGATCCTGCTGTGGACCTTCGCGTTTGCGATCCTCACCACACTGCTGAACTTCTCGCTCGGTCTGGCCCTGGCGCTGATCCTGCAGGAGCGCCGGATGCGGGGAAAGGGCATCTACCGGGTGATCCTGATCATTCCGTACGGATTGCCGGTCATCCTGACCGCCCTGGTCTGGCAGGGCATGCTCAACCAGGACTTCGGCATCATCAACCAGATCCTCGGGACGGCCGTCCCCTGGTTGAACGACCAGTGGCTGGCCAAGTTCTCGGTCCTCATGGTCAACCTGTGGCTGGGTTTCCCCTACTTCTTCCTGGTCTGTTCCGGGGCGCTCACCTCGGTTCCGGCCGATCTGAAGGAGGCGGCCTTCGTCGACGGTGCGTCCAGCCGGCACGCGTTCCGGACGGTGGTGCTGCCGCTGCTGCTGGTGGCCACCGCGCCCCTGCTGGTGACGACCTTCGCGTTCAACTTCAACAACTACACGCTGATCCAGATGCTGACCGGCGGTGGCCCGTTCTCCGGATCGACGATCAACGGTGGGGCAACCGACCTGCTGATCAACTACACCCTGCGGGTCGCCTTCACCCCGGCCAGCCAGCAGATGGGTCTGGCCTCGGCGATCGCGATGCTCATCTTCGTCATCGTCGGATCGGTCTCGGCCTACGGCTTCCGGCTCACCCGCAGACTTGAGGAGATCGGACGATGACCGCGGATACCTCCACCCCGGCACCGGCCACGGAGAAGAAGCTCAAGGCCGACAAGATGCCGTTCGGGCGGTGGCTGCGCATCGTCGGCTGGCGGCACATCGTCGCCATCATCATGGTGATCTGGGCTCTCTTCCCGGTGTTCTACGTCATCACCCTGGCGTTCTCCGGCGGCAACACCCTCACCGCGGCCTGCCCGCCCAGCAAGACCGGCCTGGCCGCCCTCAGTTGCCTGATTCCCAGCACCTTCTCGATGGACAACTTCACCACGATCCTGACCAGCGACCAGTGGCCGTTCGCGGTGTGGTTCCGCAACACGGTGATCCTGGCGACGCTCAACTCGTTCCTGGCCCTGCTCATGGGCGCCTGTGCCGCTTTCGCGTTCAGCCGGCTGCGGTTCAAGGGCCGCCGGATGGGTTTGCTCCTGCTGATGCTGGTGCAGATGTTCCCGGCCGTGCTCGCGCTGACCGCCATCTTCATCCTGCTGCAGGCGATCGGCGACGTGTTCCCCCTGTTCGGCCTGCGCAGCATCTGGGGCCTGCTGCTGGTCTACCTGGGCGGCGCGCTCGGCGTCAACACCTTCCTGATGAAGGGCTATTTCGACACGATCCCGGTGGACATCGACGAATCGGCGCGGATCGACGGCGCCGGTCACGTGAAGATCTTCTTCGGGCTGATCATGCGGCTCGCCCTGCCGATCCTCGTGGTGGTGTTCTTCGTCAGCTTCACCGCGACCTTCAACGAACTTCCGATGGCCCAGCAGATCCTGCCCGACCCGGACAACACCACCCTGGCGGTGGGTTTGAACGGCCTGGTCTCCAACCCGCTCCTGCAGCAGTGGGGCCTGATGGCGGCCGGCGGGTTGATGGCGGCGATCCCGATGCTGATCGTCTTTGCGGTCACCCAGCGATCCCTGACCACCGGCCTGACCGCCGGCGCGGTCAAGGGCTGACCTCGTCCGGACCCGCCCCCCCACTGACACCCGAGGTAGGAGAGCCTGATGGCCCCGGTGGTACTCAACAAGATCAACAAGGTCTACGAGAACGGTTTTCACGCGGTCACGGACCTGAGCATCGATATCGCCGACGGCGAGTTCCTGGTGCTGGTCGGCCCGTCCGGTTGCGGCAAGTCCACCGCGCTGCGGATGGTCGCCGGGCTGGAGGACATTTCCACCGGTGACCTGCTCATCGGCGGGCGGCGGGTGAACGACGTCGACCCGCAGGGCCGGGACATCGCCATGGTGTTCCAGTCGTACGCGCTGTACCCGCACATGAGTGTGCGGGACAACATCGCCTACGGGCTGAAGTTGCGCAAGATGCCCAAGGCGGAGATCGACAAGCGGATCGCCAAGGCCGCGGACATGTTGGAACTCACCCCGCTCCTGGACCGCAAACCCAAGCAACTCTCCGGCGGTCAGCGGCAGCGGGTGGCAATGGGTCGCTCCATCGTCCGCGAACCGCAGGTGTTCCTGATGGACGAGCCGCTGTCCAACCTGGACGCCAAGCTGCGGGTGCAGATGCGGGCCGAGATCTCCGCGGTGGTGCGGTCGCTGAACACCACGACGTTGTACGTCACGCACGACCAGACCGAGGCCATGACGATGGGCGACCGGATGGCCGTGATGAAGGCCGGCATCCTGCAGCAGCTCGGGACGCCCAGCGAGTGCTACGACACCCCGGTCAACATCTTCGTCGCCCAGTTCGTCGGGTCCCCGCCGATGAACCTGGTGACCGGCCACATCAGCCAGGATGCGGACGGTCTGCGGGTCAAGATCGCTGACGCCGGACTCAAGATCCCGGAGTCGGTCCTGTCGAACCGGCCCGCGCTCAAGTCGTTCGTCGGCAAGCCGGTCGTCGTCGGCGTCCGCAGCGAGGACATGGAAGACGCCCACCTGGCTCGCGATCCCGACCCGGACCGGCGGCTGAAAGGCAAGGTCACGCTGACCGAGGCGCTCGGCTCGGAGATCGTCGTGCACTTCACCTTTCCCGGTGAGCGGGTCGAGACGGCCGATACGAAGCTCATCGCCAAGGAGAGCGGGGGGGACGAGCTTCACGTCGGTCCGGAGTTGGGCGTGACCTGGGTCGCCTCCTTCGCACCCCGGTCCCGGGTGCGGATGGGCGACGAGATCGAGGTGGCCGTGGATGTCGAACGCATCCACTTCTTCGATCCCGAGACCTCCCAAGCCATCTGGACCTGATCCCGCGGACAACTGATGCCCACAGTGCAGGGTGGGGTGCCCGGCGGCGAGCCCGGCCCCCACCACGATGGATCGTCGCTGTACGTCGGGACGCAGACCCCGGGGTTCGGTGACCGCGTGCCGGTCTCGGTGCGGGTGCCCCGATCCGCGGGGGTCGACACCGTCTGGCTGCGAGTCGTGGAGGACGCCGAGCCGCGGTACCTGGCGGCCACCCGGAGCGGCCACGCCGACGGCGAGGACTGGTACACCGCCGAGCTCCGCGTGCACAACCCGGTCACGCACTACCGGGTGCTGCTCGATCGCGGTGCGGCCGGCTACACGTGGCTCAATGGCACCGGCGAGTACACCCGAGAGGTCGCCGACCGGCACGACTTTCGGATCACCACCTACGATCCCGGGCCCGACTGGGGACCGGATGCGATCGTGTACCAGATCTTTCCCGACCGGTTCGGCCGGTCGTCGGACGCGCAGCACCGGGAACCACCCGGCTGGGCGGTGCCGGCCGGCTGGGACGACCCGGTCGTGCACACCGGCCCGGACACCCCGCGCCAGTTCTACGGCGGCGACCTGGACGGCATCGTCGACCACCTGGACCACCTCACCGATCTGGGCGCCACCGCGATCTACCTGACGCCCATCTACCCGGCCCGGTCCAACCACCGGTACAACGCCACCAGCTTCGACGGTGTCGATCCCTTGCTCGGCGGTGACGACGCACTGATCCGGCTCAGCGCCGCGGCGCACGCGCGGGGCCTGCACGTGATCGGTGACTTCACGACCAACCACTCCGGCGACGACCACGCCTGGTTCGCCGCGGCCCGTGCCGGCGGCCCGGAGCGCGGCTTCTACTACTTCGACGACCGGGCCGTCCCGGAGGACGCCGGTGGTGTCGACGGGCAGGGCGGCTACGTCAGCTGGATGGATCACCCCAGCCTGCCCAAGTTCAACCTGGAGTCCGCCGAACTGCGATCCCGGTTGTTCGGCCCGGACGACTCGGTGGTCGCGCGGTGGCTCCGGCCCCCGTTCGACCTGGACGGCTGGCGGATCGACGTGGCCAACATGACCGGCCGGTACGGACCGTTCGACCACGGGCACGACGTGGCCCGGGAGCTGCGCTCCACGCTGGACGCGGTGCGGCCGGGGTCGGCGTTGCTGGCCGAGCACTGCCACGACTATTCCGCGGACCTGATCGGCGACGGTTGGCAGGGCGCGATGAACTATGCCGGGTTCACCCGCCCGGTGTGGAGCTTCCTGACCGCGACCGACAACGGACTGGGCTTCCTGGGCATGCCCCAACGGATCCCGCGGCGCCATGGCGCCGACACGGTCGCCACGATGCGCGATTTCCTGGCCAGCACACCGTGGAAGGTCGCGGTCCGGCACTGGAACCTGCTGGCCTCGCACGACACCCCGCGGTTCCGCACCGTCACCGGCGATCCGGCGCTCGTCCGGGTGGGGATCGGCCTGCAGATGACCTACCCGGGCGCTCCGATGATCTTTTCCGGCGAGGAGCTGGGCCTGGAGGCCATGGACGGCGAGCACGCCCGGACGCCGATGCCATGGGCCCGGCCGGAGGCCTGGGACCGGGGCACCCTGGACGCCTTTCGGGAGCTGATCGCCCTGCGCCGGACCCACCCGGCCCTGCGCACCGGCGGGCTGCGGTGGGTCGTCGAAGCCGCCGATGCGATCGGCTACCTGCGGGAGACGGCGGACGAGCGGCTGCTCGTCGTCGTCGCGCGGGCGCCGTGGTCGGGGGCGGCACTGCCCGGCCGGCTCGCGGCGGGGCCGCCGCAGACCTGCTACGGCGGCGTCGACCTGGTCGCCTCCGAGCGGGTGATCATGGTGCCCGGTGCCGGGCCCGGGGTGGGGGTCTGGCGGCTCGCCTGAGCCCTGCGACCTCTCTCGGATCCGCGGCCTGAGGTATGTGCGCGTTCCTTCTCGGGAACCTGGATGTGCCTCGAGTGGCGGCCTTCTTGGGACACCGCGGCCACCCGGGGTTAATCTTGCTTCAGAACAATTTCTGACGGTCCTGACAACTTCTCCGTGCCGACGGGAGGCCGGTGGTGCCGGGTCATAGGTCCACGCAGGTCCAGATGCGGACCGTGCACGGGCACGAGCGTGCGTACGTGCTGGCCGGCCGCGGCCCCGCGCTGCTGCTGCTGCACGGCGTCGGCTGCGATCACCGGACCTGGGATCCGGTCATCGACCGGCTGGCCGAGCGGTACACCGTGATCGCCCCCGACCTGCTGGGCCACGGGCGGTCCGGGAAGCCGCGCGCCGATTACAGCCTCGGCGGGTTCGCCAACGGCATGCGGGACCTGCTGGCGATTCTGGGGATCGATCGGGTGACCGTCGTCGGCCACAGCTTCGGCGGCGGTGTCGCGATGCAGTTCGCCTACCAGTTCCCGCAGTTCGCCGAGCGGCTGGTGATGGTCGCGCCCGGTGGCCTGGGCCGGGAGGTCAATCCGCTGCTGCGGGGGCTCACCCTGCCGGGTGGGGGTGCGGCCCTGGCCGTGGCTGCGACACCACCCGTGCGGGCCGCGCTCCAGCTGGTCGGCGGTCGGGCCCACGCGATCGGATTGCCCGGCACGGCAGACATCCCTGGAGCCCTGGGCGTGCTGCGGGGAAAGTCCGACCCGGCCGAGCGTGATGCGTTCCTGCACGTCCTGCGCGGGGTGCTGGACTGGCGCGGCCAGGTGGTGGGCATGCTCGACCGGGCCTACCTGGCTCAGGAGATGCCGACCTGCGTGGTCTGGGGCTCGCGGGACACCGTGCTGCCGGTGGCGCACGCGCAGCGCGCCCGGGAGGCCATCCCCGGTGCGCGGATCGAGGTGATCCCGCAGGCCGGTCATTTCCCGCACGAGGACTTCCCGGAGCGATTCACCGGGATTCTGAACGACTTCATCGCGTCCACGACACCGTCGGTCTACGACGCGAAGAAGTGGCGGCGGGCCCTGCGCCGGGGCCGGGCCGGTCACGCCGCCCGGGTCGGGCTGCGGGTTCCTACCGACCTCGCCACCGACACCGCCACCGACCTCGTCCCGTCGCCCGCGGTGGCCCGCACCGCCGGCTGACGGTCACCGGGGCGGGCCCACCGAGTCCCGCAGGTGTACCGGCATCGGCACCGGGTGCAGGGTGGCCGGGGTGTCCGGAGCCAGCAGCAGTTCGATCGACAGCCGGCCCATCTCGAAGTACGGGATGGCCACACTGGTCAGCGCCGGACGCAGCCAGCCGGCCAGATCCGAGTCGTCGAACGAGATGACCGAGACGTCCTGCGGCACCTGCCATCCTCGTTCGGCCAGGGCCTGGTACACGCCGAACGCGATGCGGTCGTTGAGGCAGATGAAGGCGCTGGGCGGCGGATTCGCCGCCAGGAAGGCCGATGCCGCCCGGTAGGCGTGGTCGGGCCACCACAGGCACTCGACGATGTCGGCCAGCACCGCGCCCTGGGCGGCCAGCACCTCGCGGATGCCGGCGAGCCGCTCCGCTCCGGCCAACGCCTGGGTGGCGTGCTCGCCGATCAGCACGATCGCGTCGCGGTGGCCGCGGGCGATCAGCTCCCGGGCAACGGAGCGGCCGCCTTCGATCTCGTCCGGGACCACGGCGGGCAGGCGCTTGCCGCGGGTGTAGGAGTTCATCAACACCACGGGGTGCCGGCGGAGCACGGCCGGGATCCTGGCCACCTGCGTGTACATGGACGCATGCACGAACCCGCCGACGCCGCGGTCCAGCATGCCCTGGATGATGCTCCGCTCCACCTCGGGATCGCCGCCGGTCTCCCCGACGAAGAGCAGATGCTCGTGCTGCAGCGCGCTGGTCAGCGCGCCGCGCACGGCCTCGCCGGCAAACATCTCGCTGGCGATCTGATCCGAGAGCAGCCCGATGGTCTGCGATGAATTGGTTCGCAGGCTCCGGGCCAGCAGGCTCGGCCGGTAGTTCAGCTCGCGGGCGGCCTGGCGCACCCGCGCCTCCGCGTCCGCGGAGATCCGCATGTCCCGCCGGCCGCTGAGGACGAAGGACGCCGTCGTCCGCGACACCCCGGCCCGCTCCGCCACCTCCCGGAGGGTGATCCGGGGCGGCGGGCCGGGTGGCAGTGGCGGTTGCGTCATTCGCGCCGCCCCGTCATCACCCGCACCACCTTCTGCCCAGAATGGGCCGGTCGACCACGCGGAATTCCCCGTGGACGTCCGAGCCTAATCGGCCTTGATTTCAAAATGGGATCATCGGGCAGTTCCCGGCCGGATCGATCGGCGTCGCCCCTTTCCCCGGTCGGCCGTCAGTCGTCCTCGGAAGCCGGCGGGACGCAGAGCACCGGCCGGGTCGACCAGTGCAACAGCTTGTGGGGCGTGGAGCCCAGGATGGCGCTGCGCAGCGGGCTCTCGCCGTAGGTGCCAACCACGATCAGCCGAGCGTCGTGCGCCTCGGCCACGTCCAGCAGGGCCTGCGCCGGCCGCTCCGGCACCATTTCGACCTCGACGGTCACCCCAGCCGCCTCCGCGGCCGCAGTCGCCTCGGCGAGGGCCTGGCGGCCCTGCTCGGCCAGCGCGTCGGTGTGGGCGGTGAACTCCTCGCCCATCCGGCTCGGTGGTGCGTCCGCGTACACCACCACCAGCGTCTCGTGCATCCGGCCGGCGATGTCCACCGCCTGGGTCAGGGCGCGCTTCGCGCCCGGGGACTCGTCATAGCCCAGCACGATCGTCATCGGGGCGCTCCTTCGTCGGTGCCCGTCGGGTGCGTGCCCCCGGCGGCCAGCACCGGGTCGGCCACACCCGGCCGCTCCCGCCAGTAACGGCCGTCGTGGATCCGCCAGAAGATCATGAACACCACCCCGGCGAGGAAGATGAACACGCCGATGACCAGCGGCGGCCCGACGCCGAGCCAGGCGACACCGGAGTACGAGTTCGCCGGGTCGGACATGTCGATGATCGATTCGACCAGCAGCCACAGCAACAGGACCGCGCCGATCACCGGACCGACCCCGATGAGCAGGAAGTTCTTCGCGCTCTTGGTCAGTTCGCGCCGGTAGTAGATCGCGCAGGCCAGCCCGGTGAGCGCGTAGTAGAAGGCGATCAGCAGGGACAGTGCGGTCAGCGAATCGAACAGGGCGTTCTCGGACAGCAGGTTGACGACCAGATACCAGACGGTCGCGATGACGGCGACCGTCCAGGTGGACACATCCGGGGTGCGGAAGCGGGGATGGATATGCGCCAGCGACGTGGGCATGGCGTGCCGGCGGGCCATCGACAGCCCGGTGCGGGAGGCCGGGATGATCGTGGTCTGGGTGGACGCGATGGCCGAGGTGGCGACGGCCAGCAGCACGATCCAGGACCAGCTGCCCATGGCGCTGTCGGCCAGCGTGCCGAAGATGCCCTCCTCCTCGCCGGCGTTCTCGGCGAGGAAGTCGACCCCGGCGTAGGCGACCACCGCGATGGCGACGGACACGTAGGTGACCAGCAGCACGACCGTGGAGACGATCGCCGCCCGGCCCGGGGTGGACGAGGCGCCCTCGGTCTCCTCGTTGAGGTTGACCGCGGACTCCCACCCCCAGTAGGCGAAGACGCCGAGCAGCAGGCCGCTGGTCAGCGCCGCCCCGCCCGCGCCGAACGGATTGATCCAGGACAGCTCCGGAACGAGCGAGTCGTACTCGCTGGTGCCGTTCAACGCGGCGGTGAGCGCGACGATCGCGAAGATCAGCAGCGCCCCCACCTGGGCCAGGATGAGCACGTCCTGCAGCCGCGCGGACAACTCGGTCCCGATGACGCAGATGGCGGTCATCAGGAAGATCAGCGCCACGGTGAGGATCTGCACCACCCACGGGTTCTCGACCCAGTCGTCCAGGCCGAAGGTGAGCAGCAGGTAGGTGACGCCGACGTTGGCGAGCGAGCCGACGATCAGCACGCCGGTCATCCCGATCGCCCAGCCGCCGAGCCAGCCGAACCACGGGCCCATTGCCCGGGTGACCCAGGAGAAGGTGGTGCCGCAGTCGGAGTCGACCCGGTTGAGGTAGTAGAAGGCGGAGGCGATGAGCAGCATCGGCACGAACGAGGCGAGCATGATGCCGGGCGCGTACACCCCCACCAGGGCGACGACCGGGCCGATGATGGCGGCCAGCGAGTAGGCCGGTGAGGTGGCCGCCAGGCCGATGGACATCGAACTGACGAAGCCGATCGCCCCGGCCTTCAGGGTCGCCTCCGGTTCCCCTGTCGCGCTCGGCTGCGGATCGGCCGGCTCGTTGCTACCCACTGCGCGCCTCCTGGGTCCTTGCCCTCGCGGGCGCCGGTGGAGTCAAAGACTGATAATGGCACCCGCACGACCCATTTGCTGGCTCGACCGTTTCTGTCCGTGAGATTTCGCGTGAAGAGGGTGCCTCCATGCGAGTGTTGTTGGTGGGTGCGGGCGGCGTCGGCGGGGCGGTCGCCCTGATCGCGGCCCGCCGGACGTTCTTCGAGGCGATGGTCGTCGCGGACTACGACGAACAGCGGGCGGCTGCGGTGGCCGCGTCGACCGGAGATCCGCGATTC
The DNA here is from genome assembly GCA_044223435.1 of Nakamurella sp. Taxonomy (GTDB): domain Bacteria; phylum Actinomycetota; class Actinomycetes; order Mycobacteriales; family Nakamurellaceae; genus Nakamurella. Next base: position 44,135 of record JBGALY010000031.1, on the reverse strand, counting down.
GTTCCCGCCCGGGTCGATGCCGCCGACCAGGCGCAGGTGCAGGCCCTGATCGCCGAGCACCGGTGCGATGCCCTGGTCAACGCCACCGACCCGCGCTTCGTCATGCCGCTGTTCCGCGCCGCGCTGGCCGGCGGCGTCGACTATCTGGACATGGCGATGTCGCTGTCCCGGCCGCACCCCACCGAGCCGTACGCGAAGACCGGCGTGATGCTCGGCGACGAGCAGTTCGCGCTGGCCGGTGAGTGGGAGGCCGCCGGCCGGCTCGCCCTGGTCGGCATCGGCATCGAACCCGGGATGGCCGACGTGTTCGCGCGGTACGCCGCCGACGAGCTGTTCGCCACGATCGACGAGCTGGGCGTGCGGGACGGCGCAAACCTGACTGTGGCCGGCTACGACTTCGCCCCCAGCTTCTCCATCTGGACCACCATCGAGGAATGCCTGAACCCGCCGGTGATCTACGAGAAGGGTCGCGGCTGGTTCACCACGCCGCCGTTCAGCGAACCCGAGGTGTTCGACTTCCCCGACGGCATCGGCCCGGTCGAGTGCGTCAACGTCGAGCACGAGGAGGTGCTGCTCATTCCCCGCTGGGTCGACGTGGGCCGGGTGACCTTCAAGTACGGGCTCGGCGAGGAGTTCATCGGTGTGCTGCAGGTGCTGCACAAGCTCGGCCTGGACCGCACCGAGCCCGTCCGGGTCGGCGGCGTCGAGGTCTCGCCCCGGGACGTGGTCGCCGCGGTGCTGCCCAACCCGGCGCAGCTCGGCGACAAGATGTCGGGCAAAACCTGCGCCGGCCTGTGGGTCAAGGGCGTCGGAAAGGACGGGGCGCCGCGCGAGGTGTACCTCTACCACGTCGTGGACAACGAGTGGTCGATGCGCGAGTACGGGGCGCAGGCCGTGGTCTGGCAGACCGCGCTCAATCCCGTCGTCGCCCTGGAGTTGATCGCCGCCGGCACCTGGTCGGGGGCCGGGGTGCTCGGGCCGGAGGCCCTCCCGCCCAGGCCGTTCCTGGACCTGGTCAACGAATACGGCTCGCCCTGGGCGATGCGCGAGCAGTGACCCTCCGGGCCCCGTCCCACGCGGACCATCTGCGCCGGCGCGGCTCAACCCCGTCGACTCCCGCCCCACCCGTCCCATTCGGTGCGAGTTGATCCGCGCAGGACCCCTGCACAAGATCGGACTCGCGACGCATAGGGTGGTCGTCGCAAATCACCAGAGGGGACGATCAGCGATGTCGACCGAGACGATCGAATTCCAGGCGGAGGCCCGCCAGCTCCTGCAGTTGATGATCCATGCGATCTACTCGTCCAAGGACGTGTTCCTGCGGGAGCTCATCTCCAATTCTTCCGACGCGCTGGACAAGCTGCGGCTGGCCGCGTTCAAGGACAAGGATCTGGAGGTCGACACCGACGACCTGCACATCACCGTGTCGACGGATCCGGCCACGCGCACGCTGACCGTCGCGGACAACGGCATCGGCATGAGCCGGGACGAGGTCGTCGACCTGATCGGCACCATCGCCAAGTCCGGCACCAGCGAGGTGCTGGCCAAGCTGCGCGAGGCCCGGGAATCCGGGCAGTCGGAGCAGGCGTCGGCCGAGCTGATCGGCCAGTTCGGGGTCGGGTTCTACTCCAGTTTCATGGTCGCCGACAAGGTCACGCTGGTCACCCGGAAGGCCGGCACCCACCAGGGCGTGCGCTGGGAATCCACCGGGGAGGGCAGTTACACGGTCTCCGACGAGCCGGACGCGCCGCAGGGCACCTCGGTCACCCTGCACCTCAAGCCGGAGGACGCCGAGGACGAGCTGCACGACTACGCCAACCCGACGACCGTCCGGTCGATCATCAAGCGGTACTCGGACTTCATCACCTGGCCGATCCGGATGCTGCCGCTCACCCCGCCCACCCCCGCCGATGGCGACGAGGGCACGGATGCCGACACCGTCGACGCCGCACCCGAACCGGAGACGGTCAACTCGCGCAAGGCGCTGTGGGCCCGGCCGCAGAGCGAGGTCTCGCCGGAGGAGTACACCGAGTTCTACCGGCACGTCAGCCACGACTGGCAGGAGCCGCTGCAGACCATCCGGCTCTCCGCCGAGGGCACGTTCGAGTACCAGGCGCTGCTGTTCATCCCCGGGCACGCCCCGATGGACCTGTACTGGCGGGACGCCAAGCGTGGCGTCCAGCTGTACGTCAAGCGGGTCTTCATCATGGACGACTGCGAAGCGCTGGTGCCCGAGTACCTGCGCTTCGTCAAGGGGGTCGTGGACGCGAACGACCTGTCGCTCAACATCTCCCGGGAGATCCTGCAGCAGGACCGGCAGATCCGGTTGATCCGCAACCGGCTGGTCAAGAAGGTCCTGTCGACGGTCAAGACGCTGCGGGACGACGAGCCGGAGAAGTTCGCGACGTTCAACACCGAGTTCGGCCGGGCGGTCAAGGAGGGCCTGCTGTCCGACCGGGACAACCAGCAGGCGATCCTGGAGATCCTGACCTTTGAGACCACCGCGTCCACCGGCGATGGGGCGACGCCCACCACGCTCGCCGACTACGTCTCCCGCATGCCCGAGGGGCAGAGCGACATCTACTACATCACGGGCGAGTCGCGCATCGCGTTGGAGTCCTCGCCGCACATGGAGGCCTTCCGCGCCAAGGGATACGAGGTACTGCTGCTCACCGATCCCGTCGACGAGATCTGGGTGGACGCCGTCGCCGACTTCGACGGCAAGCAGTTCGCCTCCATCGCCAAGGGCGAGATCGACCTCGGTGGCGAGGATGTCGACGAGGACACGACGAAGGACTTCGCCGATCTGCTCGGCTGGCTGTCCGCGACGCTGATCGACGACGTCAAGGCGGTCCGGTTGTCCCACCGGCTGACGACGTCGGCGGCGGTCCTGGTCGGCGACCCCGGCGATCTGACCCCCACCCTGGAGAAGATGTACCGGGCCATGGGGCAGGAGCCGCCGGTGGTGAAGCGGACCCTGGAACTCAATCCCCAGCACACCCTGGTGACCGGTCTGCGGGACGCCTACCGGCAGCGGCCCGACGACCCCGGGCTGGCCGAGACCGCCCAGGTGCTCTACGGCATGGCGCTGCTGGCCGAGGGCGGCGAGCTGCCCGACCCGGCCGCGTTCGTCAACCGGCTCGCCGGCCGGCTCGCGGCGACGCTCGGCTAAGGCGCAGGCCGGTCGGGGCCGGTCAGCTGTCCGGGGGGGCCTCCCCGATCCACGTTGACCAGGTGGGCCGGCCGCCCGACTCCCGACCCGGCGGCCCGCGGAGCTGGCGGGCGACGTCCGGTCGGCCCCGGCGTTGCGTCCCGATCGGGCGACACATCTGGATGATTGTCGCGCGATTTCGGGGGTTTCGTTCCCGAACGGATGATTGTTCGATGGGCGGTATCCCATGACGGCATGTGAACGTCCTGTGCGGCATGACCTTCGCCTTCCTGGTGCACCCCCGCGCCGATCTCCGGCAGGACATGGCCCGGCTGGCCAAGCCGCTCGGCCTGGTCCCGAGCGTCGTGTTCGACCACGCCTTGCGGCGACTCCCGTTGTCGCCATTGCGGTTCGCCTCGGTCAGCCTGAACGGGAGCGAGCTCGGAAGGCTGATCCTGGTGCCGTTCGGGGCGCGGCACCTGCTCGCCGACCGCCGGACGGGTGCCCGCAAGGTGGCGCAGGCCGTCGATCTGGCCGCGGCCGGCGGGGCGGACGTCGTCGGGCTCGGCGGGCTGACCTCGCCGGTGACCAACGGCGGGCGACAGTTGTCCCGGCGCAGCGACATCGGGGTGACGAACGGCAACGCGTTCACCGCCGGGACGGTGTATCGGCAGGTCCGCGAGCTGCTCCGGGCGGCGCCGGCCGGCCGGGTCGCGGTGGTCGGCGCCACCGGCAGCGTCGGTTCGGCGGTGACCCGGTTGCTCGCCCGGGACGGGCTGGGTGCCGACCTGCTGCTGGTCGCCCGGGACCGGTCCCGGCTGGACCCGCTGACCGATTCGGTTGGCGCCCGCAGTGCAACGGAGCTGGCGGCGATCGCGGCCTGCGATGTGGTGGTGCTGCTGACCGCGGCCGCCGACGCCGTGATCGGTGTCGAGCACCTGCGCCGCGGCGCGGTGGTGCTCGACGCCACTCAACCCCGCAACACCGGTCCTGACCTGCTTCGGCGGCGGCCCGACGTGCTGGTGCTGGACGGCGGCGTCGTCGACGTGCCGGGGCTGCGGTTGCGTGGTGGGTCGATCGGTCTGGCGCCGGGCCAGGCGTTCGCCTGCCTGGCGGAGACCATGTTGCTGTCGCTGAGCGCGCATCGCGGGCATTTCAGCCTGGGCCGGCCCACCCTGGACCAGGTCGACCGGATCGTCGAGATCGCCGACGATTTCGGTGGACTGGGCTTTCGACCGGCCGCCGCCAGCTCCTTCGGCCGCCCGGTGGCGCCGGCGGTCGGCGGGGCCCCGGGCGCCCCCGGCGGCTTCGCCGGAGTGGCCGCGTGACGCCCCGGCGGATCGTGCTCGTCGGCGGCGGGTACGTGGCCCTGTTCGCCTACCGCGCCCTGCGCCCGGCGATCCGGGCAGGCGCGGCGCAGGTGACGGTGCTGTCGGCGGACAGCCACCACAACTTCCACGGCTTCACCGGTGAGGTGGTGGCCGGGCTGCTGCCGCACCGGCTGACCCGGGCTCCACTCGGGATGCTGATGCCGCTGGCCGAGGTCGTGCACGGCACGGTTCGGCGGGTGGACCGGACGGCGCAGACCGCGGTCGTCGCGCCGGCGGACGGCGGTCCGCACCGGCTCGTCCGCTTCGATCACCTGGTCGTCGCGGCGGGCGGCCGGGAACCCCTGGCCACGGTCGCCGGGTTGGCGACCCACGGATTCTCCCTGCGGGCGCCGGGCGAATTCGAACGGTTCCTGGGCCGGCTGGCCGACCTGGTCCGTGACGGCGGTCGCGAACCGGTGCTGATCGTCGGCGGCGGCCAGGCCGGTGTGGAGCTGGCCGCGGCGGTGGCCCACCGGCTCCGCGGGCGGCGAACCGAGACGCCGGTGGTCCTGGTGCATTCGGGCGATCGGCTGCTGCCCGGCGGATCGCCGCGGATGGCCTCCGTCGCGCGGCGGGAACTGGCCCGGCTGGGTGTGGTCACCCGGCTGGAGGTGCGGGTGCAGCGGGTGTCGGCGTCGGACGTGCAGCTGTCCGACGGCAGCACCGTCCCGGCCGCCGCCGTGCTGGCCACCCACGGTCAGCGCCCGGTCGGCATTCCCGGGCTGGCGGACCTGGTCCGTGACGATCGGGGTCGGCTGGTCGTCGACCCGACTTTCCGGGCGGCCGAGAACGTCTGGGCCGCCGGCGATGCCGCCCGGGTGGCGCACCCGGTGACCGGGCGCCCGATCCCGGCCAACGCGCTCTGGGCGATCAAGGCCGGCGCGCACCTGGGCCGCAACCTGCGCCGGGTCGTCACCGGCCGGCGTCCTGATCGCTTCCGGTACCGGGGGTTGGGCCAGGCGATGGCGTTCGGCGTGGGCCGGTCGGCCGCCGAACTCTATGGCGTGCCGCTGTCCGGCTGGCCGGGTTGGCTGCTCCGGTTGGCCTTCTTCCTCCGGTTCATGCCCACGCGGCGCCAGGCCCTCGGGGTGCTCGCCGCCCTGACGGCCCGGCCGGTGACGGGCGCCGGTGCCGTCGACGCCGGCTCCATCACGCCTGCCGGTCATTCTGCTCGAACCCCTCCGCCGAGGGACACAGCTGATTCCTGGGTTCCGGCCACGTGATGCCGATGAACCGCAAAGCGATTCCGCAACCGGATGGAGTGCCCTGGGGTCCGCCAGTGTGATCCCCAGGAGGACCCGTGTACGAGCCATTCCCATCGCCGCCCGCCCCGTCCGCTCCGCCGCGCCGGCGCACGCCCCTCATGGTGGCCGGTGCGCTGGGGGTCGCCGCGGTGGTCGGCTTCGCCGCGGCGTTCGGCGGCACCACCCTGGTGGCCGGCACCCCGACCGCCGCGGAGGGGGTCGCCGCACCGGCGTCCCTGCCGAACTCGTACGGGGGTGGATCGGCCAACGGTGCACCAGGAGATGGCGGGCAGCTCTATCCGGGCTCCGGCAGTGGCAGCCAGGGATACGGCGGCCCGGGATTCGGCATCCCCGGCTACGGCGGCGGGTCATCCGGGGACGGGTCTGCCGGCACCGGTAGCGAGGTCCCGGTCACCGCCGAGCAGCAGGTCGGACTGGTCTACATCGATACCGAACTCGCGTACCAGGGTGCCGCCGCTGCCGGCACCGGGCTGGTGCTGACCGGTGACGGTGAGATCCTGACGAACAACCATGTCATCGCCGGTTCCACATCGATCACCGTGACGGTGGTCAACGGCGGCCGGACCTACCGGGCGACGGTGGTCGGCACGGACGTCCAGGACGACATCGCGGTGCTGCAGTTGACCGACGCCTCGGGTCTGACCACCGCCAATTTCGGTACCTCGCAGAATGTCTCGATCGGCGACGCGGTCACCGGCGTGGGCAACGCCGGCGGGGACGGCGGGACCCCGTCCGCCGCCGCCGGGGTGGTGTCCGCGCTGAACCAGACGATCACCACCCAGCCCGAGGGCGCGTCCGCCGGCGAGACCTTGACCGGGCTCATCCGGACCACCGCCAGCATTCAGTCCGGCGACTCCGGCGGCCCACTGTTCAACGCCGACAACCAGGTCATCGGCATCGATACCGCCGCATCCGAGGTCTCCGGCCAGAGCGTGAACGGGTATGCCATCCCGATCGACACCGCACTGGCCGTCGCCCGGCAGATCGCCGCCGGCGACGCGAGCGACGGCGTGCAACTGGGCTATCCGGCCTTCCTCGGGGTGCAGGTGCAGTCCGCGACCACCGGCAGCGGGGCCGGGACGGGCCGCGGCCGCTACGGCTCCGGATCGGGAACGGGAACGGCGGCGTCGGGGGCGTTGATCGCCGGGGTCGTCGACGGCTCGCCGGCCGACGACGCGGGGCTGGCCGCGGGGGACACCGTCGTCGGTGTCGACTCGACCGTGGTGACCACGGCCGACGATCTCAGCTCGACGCTGGCCGCGCACCGGCCCGGTGACTCGGTCACCGTGACCTGGCTGGACGCCTCGGGGGCGCGGCACTCCGCGACCGTCACCCTGGTCCAGGGTCCAGCGGTCTGAGAATCGTCCCGCCGGATCCGGGGGTGGCGAGCCCGGCCGGGACGTCGTCGCCGGCCCTATGTCGGAACCTGCACCGATTCCGAATGGATCTCCCGCCGCGAGGCCGCGATGTCGGCCGCCTCCTGGCGGGAACCGACGCCGAACTTGGCCAGCACCGTCGCGATGTGATGCTCGACGGTCCGCACACTGAGCACCAACTCATCGGCGATTTCCTGGTTGGAGCGTCCTTGCGAGACCAGGGCCAGCACATCGGCCTGGCGGCCGGTGAGGCCGGCCGGATCGGACCGGGTCCGGGATTGCGGTCCGCGCGGTACCGAGCGGATTCCGTTGCGCCGCAACCACTCACGCAGTCGCCGGGCCGGTACCCGGGCGTCCAGGTCGTCCAACAGACCCAGCGCGGTCACCGCGTCGTCCAGGTTCCCGCCGTCGCACAGGCTCAGCGCCCGTTCGTAGGGATCGCCGATGCGTTCCCAGGCGCGGGCGGCGGCCGCCGGATCTCCCAGCAGCCCGGGGGCCCACGGTTCGGGCAGATCATCCGGTATCGGCGGGGACAGCCCCGCCCGCCGGGCGTAGGTGAGCAGTTCGGCGGTCACCGGGGCGGCCGCCGGTCGGGTCGCATGCGGTCGCCACTGGGTGAGCACCTGTGCCGACACGTCGGGTCGATCGGTGAGCCAGGCCCACTCGGCCAGCGCGGTCCCGGCAAAGGCCAGCCCCAGCAGCGACCGCTGCCGCAGGGCCCGCTGCCAGAGGCGGTGGAGTTCGGCACCCGTCGAGGCGGCGTCATCGGGATCCCGACGGATCCGCAGCCGGGCCAGCGGGGGGACGCTGTACACCTCGAGCATGCCCGGGTCGTCGAGCTGATCGATCAGCGCTCGCAGGCCGGCCTCAGCGGCCGTCCACCGGCCCCGGCGCATCGCGAGCAGGTTCCGGTGGACCTCGAGATTGTAGGCGTGGGAACGGAACCCGTGCTCGGCGGTGAAGGCCAGGCCCTCGTCGACCCACCCATCCAGGTCGTCCAGGTGCAGGTACCGGTACATCAGCTCGGCAGTATTGGTGAACGCCCGGGCCGCGGCCTCGTACGCGCGGTGACCGGCGACCCGCCGGCTGCCGGCCACCAGTTCGATGCGCTGGCGGCCGTCCAGGCCGGGCCGGGCGATGCTGAGGTAATTCAGGCCGAGCCCGACCAGGTCGGAGCGTCCGGCGCCGGCGGCCACCGCCACCGCCTCGTCCAGCACCGGACACGCCTCGGCGGTCGCCCCGCCGAGGGCGAGCAGGGAACCCAGACTGACCAGTGCGAATGCGACGGACTCGGGCCGATCCGTCCCGCGGAGCACCGTGACGCCGGCGCGGGCGGCGGTGATCGCGTCGTCGGTGTCACCGGCCATGTAACGGTGCCGGGAGAGCCGGATGAGGGCCTCGCCGTGCGCCACCGGGTCGCCCACCGCGGCGAAGATCGCAACGGCGCGATCGCTGTCGCGCACGGCCTCGGTGAACCGGTGCGCGTTGTACAGCTCCCAGGCGTGGTCGTCCAGTAACCCCGCCCGCTCGACCGGTTCCAGCCGGTCGGCGTACCGCAGCGCCGCCTCGAAGTGTTGCAGCGCCTGCCGGTGCGACCCGGCGGCCGCGCACTCGCGCCCGGCGGCGGGTGCGTGTCCGATCACGGTGTCCGCGTCGGCCGCCGCGATCGCGTGGTGCACGATCCGGGTCACGTCACGCCGTGGCCGGGCGAGCAGCGCGGCGACGACGGCCCGGTGCGCGGACAGCCGGCTCAGCGCAGGCGTATCCGCCTCGACTGCCCGGCGGGCCAGCTCGTGCCGGAATCGGATGCCGTCCGGAGTCAGCTCCAGAATGCCCAGCTGCTCGGCCTCGTCCAGGGTGGCCAGCTGCGGGCCGAGAATCGCCTCCGCCAGGTCGATCTCGACGGCGCCGGGAATGACGGACAGGCGTTGGAGGGCGGCCCGGCTCGCTGCCGAGAGTATGCGGGTCCGCGCGATGACGGCCTGCGCGATGGTCTCGGGAACGGCCTGGCCGGGTTCGACGGCCAGGGTCTCGGTGACGTAGAACGGGTTGCCGCCGGTGATCTGGTGCACGGTGCCGGCGTCCCACCGGGTCGGACCGGCCAGCCGTGCGACGGCATGGGAGCTCAGCGGATCCAGGGTGAGCCGCACGACGTGCTCGCCGAGCAGGCTGCCGACCATTCGATGCAGCGGATGATCGGCCAGCAGATCCGGTCGCATGGTCAGGACCAGGGCCAACCGCAGCTGGTCCGCCCGGCGCGCCAGATAACCCAGGACGTCGAGAGTGGCGTCGTCCGCCCAGTGCAGGTCCTCGATGAGCAGGGCGGTGACCTGGGGTCCGGTGAGTTCGTTGTGGAGGGCACCGAAGAGCTCGTCCCGGCCGGCGCCGGTCAGGATGGCGGTCAGCCTCGGGTCGTCGACGACGGCGTCGCGCAGCGGTCCCAGTGCCCGCGGGGTGAGCAGATCGTCGCAGCCGCCGGTCAGCACCCGCACGCCCCGCGGGATGGACCGCCGGAAGGCACGCAGGACGGTGGACTTGCCGATGCCGGCCTCACCGGTGAGCAGAACGACCCGGCCGCGCCCGTCGGCGGCGGACCGCAGGGCCTGCGCCAGGGTCGCCATGGCCGCGGACCGCTCCAGCAGCTCCCGCGCCATCGGTCAACACCCCGTCCGATTCGACCGTTCCCCTCCCATCATGACAAAGCGACGACCGGAGCGAGGAAGATTTTCCCCGAACGGGCGAACGGGGCGGCTGGTGGTCACCGGTGCCGGGCGGATCATCCCCGAGGTTCTTGGCTGATCAGGCCGCCCGTCGCCATCGACCCGGCGGATTACCTCGGGCGGCCCCCCCGCCTTGAGGGTGCTCGGGCCGGGGCAGCAGGCGGGCCGCGACGAGCGTGGCCGCGAGGGTCACCAGCACCCGCGTCATCAAGCATCACACGTCGGTCGGGCCGTGCGGAAATGATCGCCGGTATGGCTCACTTCACCGGAACCGGGCCGTCCGCCAGACCGATCAGGCTTCGCCCGAAGGATGTCCCGGGCGGGGCGACGACCAGGCAGGTGACGAACGAGTCGACCACCGGATCGGCCGACGGGTCGGGACCGTCGGGGGTGATGACCCGGATGTCGATGGCCCCGCCCCGGGTCGGATCGGCCGTGCGCAGCGCCCGTCCGGCGAAGGCGACGCACGCGAGCCGGAGCTGGTCGCGGGTGACCGGCCGGGGCCCGAGGCGAGCCGTGCCAATCAGCTCGGCGGCGTGCGGCCGATCGCAGGCCATGGACTCGGCCGGGGCCGGATCGGGGGCCGAGAAGCAGGCGCCGAACGGCGGCGGCAGCGTGCCTTCGGTGAGCACGTCGCGCAACCGGCCTTCGTACGGGGACCCGTCGTCCGCGCCGATCAGGCAGGCCGACCAGTGCTGGCCCTGCGCCCGCTGGGCCCGATCGGGCCCGACCCGGGTGTAACGGAACTCGGGCTGGGCGGCCCAGACGACCGACGTGCCGCCACCGACGTCGACCACCGGGGCGATCGACCCGGTGTAGGCGATGGCGTCGATCGGGCACTGGGCCAACTGGCTCAAGTAGTCGGTGGCCGGAATCCGGGCCGGTGGGGGAGCGGTGGTCTCGACCGAGACGACCTCGCCGACGATCGGGCCGCCGCCCGGGCCCGGACAGGGACCGGTGGTCGCCGTGGGGTAGTCCATGACGTCCTCGACCTGCGGGGCGGGACGGTCGAAGCGGGGCCAAGGGTCGGCCATCCAGGTGACGCAATCGCCGGCTGATGGCGGTCCGGCGACCACCCCCGCCGCCGGATCGCCGGCGATCCGGCGGCCGGGCACGTTCGGGACGACCACGGCCGCCGCGAGCACCACGGCCAGGATGATCGCGCCCCACCAGCGTCGGGTCACGCCTCCGACGGTAGGCCCGTCCGCGGGTTCGGGCTCGGGATGTCGGCGTCGTCCGGGCCCGGGCCGCCGACCGGCCAGGGCCCGCCCCCGTGGTCCGGGCCGAGGTCACCGGGACCGCCGACGAGCGCACCGGCCGTGTCGGGGACGGCCGGCAGTCGGAGCTCGAACCGCGCGCCGGGACGGCCGTCCGACCGGGCCAGGCAGACCACGTCGCCGCCGGCCCGCCGGGCGACCGCCCGGGCGATCGGCAGGCCGAGGCCGGAACCGTCGCCCGCCCGCTCGGAGGAGAGCCGGACGAAACGCTCGAAGATCCGGTCCCGCTGGTCGGACGGCACCCCGTGACCCTCGTCCTCGACCCCGACCACCACTTCGCCGCCGCCGGCCGCGGGCCGGGTCGTGACGGTCACCGCCACCAGCCCGCCGGGCGGGCCGGCCCGGGCCGCGTTCTCCAGCAGGTTGGCCACGGCCCGGCCCAGCTCGTCGGGGTCGATGCGGACGGTGACGCCGGCGACGTCCGCGGCCAGCTCGTACCGCTGGTCGGGCCGCTGCAGGGCCACGCCGGCCACGTGATCGCGGACGAGATCGACCGGATCGACGGGCCGGACGCGCCCGTCCGGGGCGGCGCCGGGCCGGGTGTTGTCCATGCGGGCCATCACGATCAGGTCGTCGACCAGCCGGGCCGCGTGCCGCGACTGCCGGACGATCGCGACCAGCCGCTGCTCGCGGTCGGCGCGGTCCAGCCGGTCGAAGTCGGCCCGGAGCAGCGCGTCGGCGCCGGCGACGATCCCGGCGAGCGGTGTGCGCAGGTCGTGGGACGCGTCGGCCAGGAATTGGCGCATCCGTTCCTGAGCCTGGTGCGCGGAGGTCTCGGCCGCCTCCAGCGCGTCGAGCATCTCGTCGAAGGCGACCGCGGTGCGGCCCAGATCGGTGTCCGGTTTCGTCGGCCGCAACCGCCGGCCGCGGGCCCCGGCGCCGATCCGCCGGGCCAGCGCCGCCATCCGGTCCATCGGACGCAGGGCGACGCCGACCAGCCGGACCAGCACCAGGCCGGTGATCAGCAGCGCGGCGATCCCGGCGACGATCTCGATGGTCCGCAGGGTCGACAGGGTGCGTTCGATGTCCCCCTCGCCGGCCTGCAGCTGCAGCACGCCCCCGGGCAGGGTGACCTGCGCGGTGAGCGTGCCGTCGGCCTCGTTGAACGCCACGTCGGGCTCGACGGCCGGCTGGGGCAGCGGCGGTGTGGCCGCCGGCGGGTTGCCCGGGGCCGGGACCGGCCGGACCTGGGCCAGAGGTGCGGCGTCCGGGCGGCCGATGTACTCCGTGCCGTCGGCGGCAAAGCTGCTGGAGATCCCCCCGCCGGACATCTGGTCGGCCAGGGTCTGACCGGTCACGCCCTGCTGCTGCAGGACGACCGCGTAGCCGGCCCGGTCCTGCAGCCGCGCCCGTAGGTCCTCGCGCAGGGAGTTGCCCAGGACCGTGGTGACCACCACGGCCAGCAGGGTCAGCACCACGGCCAGCAGCACCAGTACGGACACCACGACCCGGGCCCGCAGCGACCCGGTCCGCACGGGTTGGTCGCCGGCTCCGGGATCCGAGCCGTCGCCGGGCCGGGGACGACCGGGCGGGTCGACCGCCGTCCGGTGGGCGGCCGCGTTCCCGCTGATCGTCCGGATCATCGCCGCGCGCGACGGTCCGGTCGAGGGCAGTCCGGTCGGGGGCTCGGCCGGCCAACCGGCCGCCGGGGGAGTCGGCCGGCCGGACCGGGGACCGGTGACGGGCGCGGCGCGAGGGTCGGTCACGCGGACTCGACCGCGGCGGCGACCGGGGCGGCCAGGCGGTACCCGACGCCCCTCACGGTGTGGATCAGCCGGGGCCCGTGCTGGTCCAACTTGCGCCGGAGCCCGGAGACGAAGGCCTCGACCAGATTCGGGTCGTACGCCTCGTAGCCCCAGACCTGGGTCAGGATCTGGGTCTTGGACAGCACTCGACCGCGGTGGCGGGCCAGGTACACCAGGAGCCGACGTTCGGTCGCGGTCAGCTCGATCGGCCGGCCGGCCCGCTGCACGACGCCGCCGTCCTCGTCGACGATCAGGTCTCCGATCTCGATCAGCTGCGCCGAGAGCCGACCCGAGCGGCGCAGCACCGCGGTCACCCGCGCGAGCAGTTCGGCGACCGCGAACGGCTTGACCAGGTAGTCGTCGGCGCCCGCGTCGAAGCCGGCCAGCCGGTCGTCGACCCCGTCGAGGGCGGTCACGAAGATCACCGGGACATCGGCGCCGCCGCGCAGGATCCGGGCCAGCTCCAGGCCGGACCGGTGCGGCAGCATGACGTCCAGGATGGCCAGATCGGGGCGGAAGCTGTCCATCAGCGACACCGCGGCCGCGCCGTCGGCGCTCACCTCGACCAGATGGCCGACCTCCCGCAGCGAGTCGGCGATCACGGCCCGCAGCAGGTCGTCGTCCTCGACGACCAGGATTCGCACGCCCCCGACACTCACCGGATCGAGTATGCCGGGGCCGGCTGAGGATCCGCTGAAGACCGTCGGGCGGCGGAGCCGGATTCAGCTCGCCTTCAGCAACGCCGGTCACGGTGGATGAAGCCGGCCCGAACGAACTCGGTACGGCTCCATCAGCTCCATCAGCACGGAAAGGCACATCCATGAACGACCCAGTGCGGCACCGGCGGCTCTCCGTCCGGGGCATCACGATCGCGGCGGCCGCCGCGGCGGTCCTGGTCGGCGGCGCCGTCGTGGCCGCGGCCGACGAGGGTGGGGGCACCACACCGTCGGGATCGACACCGGCCCCGTCCGGTTCGGCCCCGTCCGGTTCGGCCTCGCCGGGCTCCGCCGCGGAGCCCGCTGCCGGGCCGGCCGCCCTGCCCACCCCGCGGCCCCACCTGGACGGAACGGTGACCTCGGTCGAGTCGGGCACGATCCTGATCACCGACCTCAAGGGCTTCACCCGGACCATCCACACTTCCGGCGACACCACCTACGCGGACGGCATCGCGCAGCCCATCGAGGTCGGCGAGCGGATCCACGCCGAGGGGTCCGTCGATTCGGACTCGACGTCGCTGGCGGCCACCTTCATCGCTGCCGCCCCCGAGCCGCCCGCCCCCGGCGCGGCCGGCCCCGGCGGTGGACCGGCCGGACCGCCGCCGCCACCGGCCGACGGAAGCGCGCCGACGCCGCCGGCCCCGCCAACGGACGGCAGCCTGCCCACCCCGCCGTCCGCCGGTGCGCCCGCTCCGTCGGGCAGCGGGGACGCGCCGCCCTCCGGGACGCCGTCGGCGGCACCGACCAGCTGACGTCCCGCCCCGCCGGTCGGCCCGCCGGGCCGGGCCCGCACCACCGGAACCACCCGACGGGTGCTCCCGGCGGTGACGTCAGGAACCGGAGTCGGACGAGCCGCGCCCGGTGGCCGCCTGGAGCCGCTCGATGTGCTCGGACGCCTGTGCCTTCGTCAGATCGGCACTGATCTCCTCGCCCGCCTCCCGGGCCAGGGTGTCGAGGTAGCTCCGTTGCGGGCCCGTCATGGGCTCGTCGCCGGTGACCCAGTCGGCGGGGTCCTTGCTGGCGCTGCTGTCGGGGTCGGCGCGGCCGCCGAGTGTCTGCCCCGTCGACGTCTCGGGGGTCTGTGGTCGTTCGTCTCGGTTTGCGGCTCGGTCATTGGTCATGGCGGCCACGGTAGGCAACGACACCGACAGTCCCTTCCGGAGCGACGCCCGCGGCCGGCGCAGGGCCGGCCGGTGGTGGGTGAGCGCCGCGTCCGTCGTCACGGCACGCGTTCGACCGCCGAACGATCGGCGCGGACCCGGGCCGGCAGGGCGGGCTGGGGCAGCCGGTCCAACCAGTCCACGATCGTCCGGGTGACCTCGTCGGGCCGTTCCAGCTGGATCCAGTGGCCCGCGTCGAGACGCACCTGCTGGACCGCGGGCACGAAGTGCGCGAGATCGTCGAGCGGGGCGACGGTGTCGCGCTCGCCGTAGATCATCAGCGCCGGCTGGCGGATGATCGGGTCGACATCGGCCAGCTGGTGCCAGTCGCGGTCGAGGTTGCGGTACCAGTTGATGCCGCCGCCGAATCCGGATTCGGCGAAGGCGCGGCCGTAGACGGCCAGGTCGGGCTCGCTCAGCAGCGGCTCGTCGGGTGCCGTCGCCGCGCGGGCGAGATCGATCATCGCCGAACCCGTCTGCGGCGGCCGGCCGGGTCCGC
Source organism: Nakamurella sp. (assembly GCA_044223435.1). Classification (GTDB taxonomy): domain Bacteria; phylum Actinomycetota; class Actinomycetes; order Mycobacteriales; family Nakamurellaceae; genus Nakamurella. The sequence goes on along the minus strand of JBGALY010000031.1, from coordinate 28,856 downwards.
CCGTGCGGTACAGGTTCCGGAGGAACCGGGCCGGGTCCATATCCAGAGCTCAGCACCGCCGCCATCCAGTCCAGCCAGGGTATGTCACCCCGCACGGGGTACGGCAGGCTCAGGCAGGCCAGGGCGTTCACTCGCGCCGGATGCAGCAGGGTCAGGCTCCAGACCACCATCGCGCCCCAGTCGTGGCCGACGAAGGTGGCGTCGGGGTAGCCGTAGTGGTCCAGAAGGCCCACGAGATCGCCGGTCAGGTGGGCGATGTCGTAGTCGGTGACCGTGGCCGGCCGGGAAGACCGGCCGAATCCCCGTTGATTCGGCGCGATGACGTGGTGGCCGGCCGCAACGAGAGCGGGCACTTGATGACGCCAGGTGTAGGCGAGATCCGGCCAGCCGTGGCACAGCACGACAGGCCGCCCGAGGTCCGGTCGGCCGGCCTCGAAGACTTCCAACTGCACGCCGTTGACGGTGATCAGGGCGGGCTCCGGGAACGCGGTGCGGTGCGGGAGGGGGTTCATGCCCCTACTCAACGAGCCGTTCCGGTCAGGTGGTGACCGGTACCTCGGAACCGTAGACCGGAGTACGTCTTTGTCCGGTCGAGTCGGCCGGTCTGCCTCGACGTCCCGGATGTCGGGTCGGTTCGGTTGGCGCCCGGGTCAGCGATCCGATCCGCTCCCGGTCTCGTCACCGCCGGAGGGTGCCGCCGGCGGGCCGAGCAAGGTGGCCAGCGTGCCGAGCGTCTCCAACTGCACCGACGGGTCGAGCAGCCATTGGATCTGCAGGCCGTCGGACGCGGCGACCAGCAGGGCCGCGACCTGGTCGGCGTCCACATCGGCCCGGATTTCGCCGCGGGCCTGCCCGTCGCGCACCCGCTCGGCGAGGTCGCCGCGGACGCGGGCGAAACGCCCGACGAAGTAGGACCGGCCGGTGACGTTGCCCGCCTCCAGCGATGCCGCAACGAGCGTCGAATAGAGCTCGACCAGCCCGGGCACCGCGATGTTGGCGCCGGCCGCCCGGACCAGGACGTCGACCGGGCCGGCCGGCTCCGGTGCGTCCGGCGCGGTCTCGCGCTTGGCCTCGGCATGTTCGTACACCGCGATGAGAAGTTGCTCCCGCGAGTCGAAGTAGTGCAGCAGGGCCGCGTGGGAGATCCCGAGGGCCTGCGCGATGCTGCGCAGCGAGGTGGCGTAGGCGCCGCGCTCGGCGAACACCTCGATCGCCCGGTCGAGGATCTCCTGCCGCCGGGCGACGCCCTTGGCATAGGAGCCTCGACGGCCGATGACGGGCGGATCCGTGTCGTCCATGGTCCCAGCATAGTCGAGAAAACCTCCATGTGGAGCTTTTGTGCTACGGTGGCGAGCATGCGCCGCCACACCCGGCGTGCTCCGACCCGGCAATGCGACAGCCACCCGCCAACGACGACCAGCCGATGACGACGAGGAAAGAAGGTCCCCGTGGCCCTGCCCGAAGCATCGGTCCAGCTCTACACGCTGGCCGAGGCGTTCACCGCCGACATGCACCGCTCCCTCGACCGGCTGGCCGCCGCCGGGCTGACGAACGTCGAGGCGTTCGACTTCGTCCGCCGGGCTCCCGAGCTGCGGGCGGCCCTCGACGCGAGCGGGCTCGCCTCCCCGACCGGTCACGCGCCCCTGCTGTCCGACGAGCTGTGGACGCCGGACGGTTCCATCCCGACGCCCGCGCCGGAGGCCGTGTTCGAGGCCGCGGCGACCGTCGGGATGCGGACGGTCATCGACCCGTTCGTCGACCCGCAACGCTGGCTGACCGAGGCGGGCGTGGCCGACATCGCGGAGCGGCTCAATGCGGCCGCCGACGTGGCCGCGACCTACGGCCTGACCGTCGGCTATCACAATCACGCCCAGGAGTTCATCGCCGACTTCGGCGGGGTGAGCGCCTACGAGCGGTTCGTGGCCCTCACCGACGACCGGGTCGCGCTCGAGCTGGACCTGTTCTGGGCCCAAACGGGTGGCCAGGACGTCCCCGCCCTGGTGCAGCGGCTCGGTTCCCGGCTGCTCGCGGTGCACGTGAAGGACGGCATCGTTCCGACCGCCAACCCGTGGGCCCCGGGCGCGCCCGCCTTCGGCTCGGCCAGCCTCGACCAGCGGCACGCGGGCGCCGGCGAGGTCCCGCTGGCCGCGGCGCTGCGGGCGGCGCCGGCGTTGGCGTACGCCGTCATCGAGTACGACAACGCTCCCGGTGACGTCTTCGCCGACATCACCGCCAGCCTGACCTTCCTGCGCGACGGTGGGTTCGTCCGATGAGCGCGGTCGGCATCGGCCTCATCGGCGTCGGTGTCATCAGCGACACGTACCTCGAGAACCTCACGTCCTTCCCGGATGTCGAGGTCCTGATCCTCGGCGACCTGGACACCGGGCGGGCCCGCGCGCAGGCCGCGAAGTGGGGGGTGCCGGCCGCCGGCACGCCCGACGAGGTGCTCGCGCACCCCGGCGTCGACCTGGTCGTGAACCTGACGGTGCCCGCCGTGCACGTCGCCGTCTCGGCCGCCGCGGTCGCGGCCGGCAAGCACGTGTGGACCGAGAAGCCGATCGGCCTGGACCGCGAGAGCAGCGCCGCGCTGCTGCGGGACGCCGCGGCCGCCGGGGTACGGATCGGCGCGGCCCCGGACACCGTGCTGGGACCGGGATTCCAGTCGGCCAAGCGCGCCGTCGCCGATGGGCTGATCGGCCGGCCGCTGTTCGCGCAGACGTCGTTCCAGACCCAGGGCCCGGACCTCTGGCACCCCAACCCGGGGTTCCTGTTCGCGCACGGCGCCGGGCCGCTGCTGGACATGGGGCCGTACTACTTCTCCGCGCTGGTCAGCCTTCTCGGCCCGGTCGACCGGGTGGCCGCCATCGGGACCAGGGCCCGTGAGCGGCGCCGGATCCACACCGGTCCGCACGCCGGCACCGAGTTCCCGGTCGAGGTGCCGTCCACCGTCTCGGTGCTCACCGCGTTCGAGGCCGGCCAGCAGGCGCAGACCCTGCTGAGCTTCGACTCGGCCCTCGAGCGCCACGGCGTCATCGAGATCCACGGCACCGAGGGCAGTCTGGTCCTCCCGGATCCGAACCGGTTCGCCGGGCGGATCGCCTACGTCAAGCCGCTGGGGGTGCTGTCCGACGGCGCGACGGTCGAGCAGTCCTGGCACGAGGTGGAGCAGGCGGGGGTCGTCGTCGGCCGCGGTCTCGGCGTGCTCGACATGGTCCGCGCCATTGCCGAGGACCGGCCGCACGTCGCCAGCGGCGAACTCGGGTTGCACGTCCTGGACATCCTGCTCTCCGCCCAGACGTCCGCGGCCGACGGCAGGTTCGTGACCGTCGAGAGCACGGTCGGACCGATTCCCACCCTGCCGGCCGACTTCGACCCGCACGCCCGGACGCTCTGACCCGGGCCGCCCCACGACGGGGGTGACGCCCGGGACGGGTCGCGCTGTCAATGCCCGCCGCACCCCACGCGCACGCTCGGGCGCGGGCCGGCGCGATGCTACCCGAACGGTTCGGGCGGGTGGGTGTCGTCCCGGGGCGCGCCGGTCTGCGGCCGGACCCCGTTCGCGGTGACCGGGGCACCGTCGCGCGGCAGTGCCGGGAGCTGGCGCCGCTCGACGAGATTGCCGTCGGCCCGGTCCCGGTGGTGATGGGTCAGGGCAACCGTTCCGTCGTCGGCGACCTCCGCGGGCAGGACGTCCTGCTGGGCAACCCCACCGTCTGCGTACCGGGAGACCGGGTCACCCACCTGGTGTTCCCGGTCTGCGTGGCGACGCGGACCCGCAACACGGGCCGGCAGGGCCACGGGACGCCGGACGAACGTCACCGCTCGGTCAGGGTCCGCATCACGGCGAGGGCCCGCGCCCTCATTCGCGCGGACTCCGGACCCGGCGCGATTTCACCGACCAGCTGGGTGAGATCCACAAGGATCGCCGCCATCTCGAGCAGTTCGGCGTTCGGTTCGCGGGAGATGAACTTGGCGAACGGGAATGCGACGTTGACCTGCGTGGCCGATCTGACCCGGGCCGGCGCGCGAGGTGGTTCCCGGTCGTCCCCGGCGTGCCCGGCAACCGTCGGCATCCTGATCACATCCTTGCTCCGGTTCCAGCGTCCCGGATGGGGGAGTACGCGACCAGGGCCGATGGACCCGGTTGGGCCGCGGTCTCCGACGGGTGTCAGGAATCCGGCCGGCCCAGCCAGAGCCGGCTGACGGGACGCACTCCCGAGGCGTCGGCGATGGCATGGGGGACCAGGACGGGCGTCACGGAACCGGTCCGGACAGCGATCCAGCCGTATCCCGCGCCGATCAGCGCCGCACCGGCCAACACCTCCGCCACCCGGCGCGGTCCCGCACCGGCGGCCGCAAGGGGGACCAGGTGCCAGACGGCGAACCAGCCGGCCGGCCACAGCCACCCGCGGGCCCGGTCGTCCGGGAATACCGCCACCGGCAGCGCCCGCCAGAACGCCTCCTCGGCCAGGGCGTTGGTCGTCCCGATGAAGATCGACGCCCCGATCGCGGCGCCGCCCACCCGGCGTGCCTGCGGCAGAAACTCGGTGATCAAGGCGCCGAGCGGCGGCCCGGCCAGGGCGGCGAGGGCCAGGGCGCGGGGGGCCGGCAGCGGTCGCCGTCCGGCGTCGAAGGTTCGGAACAGTCGCGCGGGCCCGGCGACCGTGATCGCCACCAGCCAGCAGGCCGCCCAGTAGGCGGCGAAGCCGGCCTGATAGCCCCGGCGCTGCCCGAATCGTCCGACGGCCGCCCGGAAGACGAGGTGCATGGCGCCGGGCAGCGCGACCGGCCCGACGGTGGCCGCGACCCGCCGCCAGCGAGCCGGGACACCGGTCCGTCCCGGCGACGCGCGTCGTGGCGACCCCGGATCGGGCGACCGGCGGTGAGCGAAGTCGGACATCAGCCGCCACCTCCGGTGCGATCATCGGCCACGGCTGCCCTGAACGGTCAGGGTCGAAGGTCCCGCGGGCCGCCGCATCGGACTGACCGACCGGTCTCTGGCGGGATGGCGGGAGCAACGAGAAGACGTGCCCCCAGCAGGATTCGAACCTGCGACACACGGTTTAGGAAACCGATGCTCTATCCCCTGAGCTATGAGGGCGGGCCGGCGCCGACCTACGGCACGAGGCCGGCGGGAACGGAGCGACCACAGCCTACCGCCCAAGCCTCGCGCAGGCTGCCGCATCGGCTCGCCCCGTACGTGATCAACTGCAGGTCAGTGGCGGCGGGGGTGGCCGGGAGGAGCGCCCGGGTGGGTCAGGCGAGGACGGCGCCGGGGCCGGCGGCGCGGCGGACCCGGGCCGGGTACAGCTTGGTGAAGGTGATGATGCCGGCGATGACGGCCAGCGACACCAGGCCCAGGTACGGCCGGGCCGCGGCCAGCTCGCCGAACCCGTCGCCGTCGGCGTCCATCGCCGAGCCCAGGACGTTGGTGGCGCCGAGCACGACCATCGCGATGCCCCAGGCCGCGCTCAAGATCAGGTTGGTGCGGAGGAACCGCGGCGAGGTCCAGGCGGAGCGGGGCGTGACGGACCGGGCGTAGCGCTGGGTGAAGGGCGCTATCGGCAGCATGACGAGCAGGAACGCACCCAGGACGAGGGCCTGGCCGGGCACGGCCCAGGTGAACAGCCACTCGTGGACGTCGTCCCCGGTGGCCAGCGCGATCAGGGCGATCGTGGACAGCGGGATCAACGAGCCGACCGCCAGCTGGTTCGGCGATCCGAGCTCCCGGGTGACGGCGACGCCGGCCAGCACCAGCCCGATGCCGAGCAGCGCGGACAGGGCCACCGACTCCGGTCCGATGAACTGCACGACGATGCCGAAGGCGATCCAAGGGAGGAATCCGAGGATCATGCTGGTGGGCTTCATGACGAGGTCCTTTCGTGGCGCGCGGGGACGCCCGGGTTCCGGGTGCGGTTCCAGCTGGGTCAACTTCCGCCATCCATCGATGTTTTTCCTGGTCGGAGGCGGTATGGCTCAATGCTGCCGGCCGGCGGCGGACGAGACATCCGCATGGTGGCGGAACATCGCGGCGACCGGTGGTGTTCTGACGGACGGAGCGTCGATTGAGCGTTCAAGTATTTCGTGAAGGGATTGCGCCATGACCGTCGCCGTTACCGGGGCCACCGGGAAACTCGGGGCACTCGTCGTCCGCGAGCTGCTGCGGACCACCGATCCGGGCACGATCGTTGCCGTCGTCCGCGAGCCGGCCAGGGCCGCCGACCTGGCCGCGCTCGGCGTCCGGGTGCGGCCGGCCACCTACGCAGATCCGCAGGCGCTGCGGGAGGCCTTCGCCGGTGTGGACGATCTGCTGTTCATCTCCTCGAGCGAGGCCGGGCAACGGGTCGATCAGCACCGCAACGTCATCGATGCCGCCCTCGCCGCAGAGGTCGGCCGGGTCGTCTACACCTCGGCCCCGAGAGCGACCACCAGCACCCTGGTGTTGGCCCCGGAGCACAAGTTCACCGAGGAGTACCTGACCGCCTCGGGCCTGCCGTTCACCATCCTGCGCAACAACTGGTACACCGAGAACTATCTCGGGCAGATCGAGACCGCCCGGCAGACCGGGACTCTGGTCGCGGCCGCGGGTGACGGCCGGGTGGCCTCGGCCAGCCGGGCGGACTTCGCGGCCGCCGCAGCGGTGGTGCTCACCCAGCCCGGGCACGAGGGCCGTGTGTACGAGCTCGGCGGCGACCACGCCTGGGACTTCACCGAACTCGCCGCCGCCCTGAGCGCGATCATCGGCGCACCGGTGGCCTACCGCAGCGTCGACCGGCCGACCCTGGTCGGCATCCTGCAGCAGGCCGGGTTGGACGCGGGCACGGCCGGGTTCGTCGCCCAGCTGGACGACGACATCGCGCAGGGTGCTCTCGCCGAAGTGACCGGTGAGCTGTCCAAGCTGATCGGCCGCCCGACCACGCCACTGCTGGACGGGCTGCGGCACGCGGCCGGCTGACCCGTACCATCCGGGCGTGACGACCTGGCAGGTGGATGCGGTGCTGTTCGACCTCGACGGCACGCTGATCGACTCGGCCGGCAGCGTGCAGCGCAGTTGGCGCACGTTCGCCGACTACATCGGCCGGCCCTGGCCGGAGGTCGAACCGCACATCCACGGTGTGCCGGTCGGTCAGGTGCTCGCCCTCCTCGAGCCGGACATGCCGGCCGACCGGGTGGCGGAGGCCACCGAGTTCATGATCACCACCGAGTCCGCCGACACCGACGGCGTCGTCGCCCAACCCGGCGCGATCGAGGCGCTGAACCTGCTGGCGCCGGACCGGGCCGCGATCGTCACCAGCGGCACGATCCGGCTCGCCTCGGCCCGCATCGTCGCCGCCGGCCTGCCGCGGCCGGCCGTGCTGATCACCGCCGACGATGTCGTGGTGGGCAAACCCGATCCGGCGCCGTTCCTGGCCGGGGCCCGGGCGCTCGGCTTTGCCCCCGACCGATGCCTGGTGGTGGAGGATGCGCCGGCCGGCGTGACCGCCGCCAGGGCGGCCGGCTGCCCGGTCGTCGGGGTGCTGACCACGCACGACGCGCTCGACGCCCCGTCCGTGCCGTCCTTCGACCGGATCGAGTTTCGCCGGGTCGAGGGCGGGCTGCGGGTGAGCATTCCGGACGGTGCCGGCTGATCGAGCCTGATCCGATCCGATCTGGGAACCGTCATGACATGCGGATCGAGCTGATCAAGGGCGACATCACCGCGCAGCGGGTGGACGCGGTGGTCAACGCGGCCAACCACTCCCTGCTCGGCGGCGGCGGGATGGACGGCGCGGTCCACCGGGCGGGCGGCCCCCGGATACTGGCGCAGTGCCGCGAGCTGCGGCGTGACCGTTATCCCGACGGCTTGCCCACGGGGCAGTCCGTGGCCACCACCGGGGGCGACCTGCCGGCGCGGTGGGTGATCCACACGGTCGGTCCCACCTGGGCGAAGACCAAGGACAAGTCGCCGCTGCTGCGATCCTGCTACGCCAGCAGCTTGCGGGTGGCCGACGAGCTCGGTGCGGCGACCGTGGCTTTCCCGCTGATCTCCGGCGGCGTCTACCGCTGGCCCAAGGACGACGCCGTCCGACAGGCCCTGCAGGTGTTCCGGTCCGCGACGACCTCGGTCGTGGCGGTGGCCCTGGTGCTGTACGACGACGCGACCCTGGCTCTGGCCCGGCGGATCGCCGCCGCCGGCTGACCGGGTCGGCTCAGGCGAACGTTCCGCGGATGAGGCTGATCCCGGAGTGGGCGGGATTGCCGTCCGGTGGTTCGTCGGAGACGTCGACGGTCCGGTACTGGGTGGTGTCGATGCCGGCCGGCACGGTGAATGACCCCGATCCGTCCGCCAGTGTGCCCAGCGAAACCATCCGGCCGTCGTCACCGAACAACCAGACCTCGTAGGCGGTCGACGCCGATGCCGGCAGGCCGGACGCGTCCACCCGGACCTCCTGCCCGCTCCGCGCGGTCACCAGCTCGGCGGTGCCCAGCTGGCCGTCCGAGGATGGCAGTGGACCACCCTGCACCGGGGTGAGCGGCGCCGTGGCGTCGATCGTGACCGAGTTCGCCCGGTTCTGCACCAGGACCACCGCGCCCGCCCCGAGCGCGATGCCGACGGCGGCCGCCGCGATCGGCGCGACCCACCGGTTCCAGCGCCGCCGGGAAAGGGTCGACGCCGGCTGCGGCGCGGCGGCGGGGCCCGGTTCGATCGGGTAGGGCACCGCGGTCAGCCCTGGCCCGGACGCCGTGGACGGTCGGGCCGGGCCGGCCGCGGGGGAGAAGCCGAGGTCGGTCGAGATGGCATCCCACACGTGCTCGGCCGGCGGCGGTGCGTCCCGGCCGTAGTCCGACAGGCCGGCCAGCTCGACGGTGGTCCGGAACGAATCGACCTGAGTCGTACAGGCGACGCAGCCGGCGATGTGCGCGTGCACGCCGCCGCCGAGCTGCTCGCCCAGCGCGACCAGCGCGAGGTCGTCCGGATCGGGATGGGGATTCAACGGCGCGGTGTCGGGAAGTGGCCCGTCAGGATGCGGCACCGTCCACCTCCCAACGCTTCCGGAGTTGAATCAGGGCTCGCCTGATGTGGCTCTTGACCGTGCCGATCGGCAGCCCGGTGGTCGCGGCGATCTGGGAGTGGCTCAGCTCGCCGTAGAACGCCAGCAGGACGACGCGCCGTTGTTCGGCGGGCAGCCGGTCCAGTTCGTTACCGACGATCACCCGGTCGACCACGCGGTCGGCGGGGGCCGATTCGACCTCGGCCGGGGCGACCTGCTCCGCCGCGGCGACGATCCGGCGATCCCGGTCGAGGGCGGCGTACCGATCGGCGATCAACCGCCGGGTGATGCCGAGCAGCCACGCCCCGAGCGACCCCTTCGTCGGGTCGAAGCCGGCCCGCCCCTTCCAGGCCCGCACGAAGACCATCTGGACCAAGTCCTCCGCGTCGTGCTGGTTGCCCAGCCGCAGCAGGCCCACTCGCAGCACCATGCCGCCGAAGCGGTCGTACGCCTCGCGCAGCGCCCGGTCGTCACCGGCCTGGAATCGCTCCACCCAGCGCTCATCTGCCCCGGGCCAGGGCGGCCCGGGGGGCGGGTTGGGCTGCGACACGCCCTTGAGAGTAGGTCATGGGCTCGACGGAACCGCGGTCACCGCGATGTTGTCGGTGTATTCCAGGCGCGCGTCGTCGAAGGCGCCGCCACACGTCAGCAGGACCACCCGGGCCGAGCCACCCCGGTCGAACAGCCGGTCCAGCGGTGCGTCCGCCTTGTTCCACTGTTCCCGGGCCACCACCGTGAAGACGCTGACAACGCCGCCTTCGCCGTCGATCTCGATCGTGTCGCCCGGGTTCAGGTCGCCGATCCGGGCGAGGACGCCGACGCCCTGGCGGTAGTCGTCGACATGACCGACGAGGACGGACGACCCGGGTTCGCCCGGGGTGGGACCGAACCGGTACCAGCCCACCGTGGCGACGTCGTCGGGCACCTGGACCTCACCGTCGTCGGCGACCCCGACCGCGGACACCGGCGCGTCGACCGCCAGGGCGGGGATCCGGATGCGATTCGGCGGCGCGGTCGACGCGGTCGGTGCGAGCGGTGCGGCCACGGATGATGCGGCCGGCGGGTCCACCGGCACCCCGGGTGCCGGGGTGTCCGGGGCGTTCGTCACCGGCGGGGTGGTCAGCGGCGGCGTCGCCGACGGGGTGGTCAGCACGGAGGCCGGGGTGGGCGGGTCGGCGGTGAGCTCGAGCGCCCCCGACGCGCCGACCGAGCTCACCGTCTGCCCGGCCGGGGCCGGCCGGTCGACCATCCACAGGACCGCGGCCGCCACGATCAGCAGCGTCCCCGCCGCCAGGCTGGTGGCAGCCCAGCGGCGGGGACGTGCCGTCCGCGACCGACGGGGGCGCCGCGGGACGCCCCTCTCGGTCGCGTCCCGCCGGTAGACCCGGCCGCCGGTCAAGATCGGCTCAGTCGGTCCGGCCGGCCACCAGCCGGCGCCCGCCGAGTGCGATCAGGGCGAGGCCGGCCACCGCCAGGACGGTGACGAACACGGTCAGCGCCGGGTCGTCGGCCGGGCCGGTGCCGGCCGGCACCCCGCCGGGTGCGGAGTGCAGCCCGGAGACGGTGAACGACACGAGCGCGAGGTCGCCCTTGTCCGCGCTGCCCACCGCGTGCACGAAGGTTGCGGTGCCCTCCTTGAGCGTGACATCGGCCGGACCGATGGCCACCGTCGACGTTCCGGCCAGCACCACGTCGGCGCTCACCGTCCCGGCGGGCACGACCAGGGCGCCCTGGTTCGGGTTGGTCACGTCGGACAACACGACGGTGCCGCCGGCGCGCACATCCACCGCCGGTGCGGCCGCGTCATGGCGGACCACCAGCCGGGCCTGACCGGCCGGCACGGCCGAGACATCGTTGGAATACGGTGTGATGGTGGGGGTTCCGTCGGCCGACAGGTGCGCGACCAGCGAATAGCTGTTGCCGGCGCTGAGATCCGCGGTGGCCGAGAGCACCGGGTTGGACGCGTCGGTCGCGTCGGCCGCGGTGATCGCCACGGCATGGCTGCCGGCCGGCAGATCCAGTGGCCCGGCGACGGTTTCCGGCTGGAAATCGTCAAGCGCGCGCTGCCCGTCGACGTAGACGTCCACGGTCAGACCCGGAACCCCGTGTACGACATAGACTTGCGCGGTGTCAGCGGCTGCTGCGGGCGAGGCCCCCAGCAGCGCAGCGGCAATGGCGATCGAACCGGCGGCGGTGGCAGCGAGAGTGCGCCGCCCTCTCGCTCCGTGGGCCTTTTCCATGAGATCCTCCTCGATCCGGCGAGCGGCTGTCGAGGGGGTTACCGGCCCCCGGTGACGATCGGATGCACCGGCCGCCGATCAGCGGCGGAAGACGCCCAGGCCCTCCTTGTCGTAGAACTCGATCGTCATGGTCGACGCGGGGGTCGCCCCGCCGTCGGCACCCTCGAACGTGACCGCCGAAATGCTTCCCTCCGGTGCGTTCTCGCCGGTGGGCACCATGGTGAACACCTGACCGTCCCAGTGGCTCAGCGGGAACTGCCGGCCGTCCGGGCCCAGGGTGAGGACCAACCCGGCCCCGGCCTCACTGACCGTTGCCGGCCCGACGTAGTCGTTCTGGTAAGTGCCGACATAGGCCGAATTGGGCGACGGGGCAACCGGATTGGCTGGTGGGGTCTGGCCGGCCAGGGTGCCGGCCGGGGCACTGCCGGGCGCGAACGCGGCCGCGTACAGCGGCCGCCAGTCGTGCTGGATGCTGCCGGTCTCCGCGATGTCGGCGAACTCCTGGGACAACGCCTCGGCGGCGCCGATGGGAGCGGCATTGGTCAGCACCACGATGCCCAGATCGAGGTCGGGGATGCCGAGGAAGGTGGTGCCGGCGCCGAGCCCGAAAGCGCCGGAGTGGCCGATCCGGACCCGGCCGGTGGCGTCACTGTTCACGTTGAACCCGTACCCGTAGAAGCCGGCCCGGTCGACGATGGTCGGCGGCGTCGGGCTGCCGTCAACGGAGCGGATGTGCGGGGTGAGGGCGGCGTTGAGCGCCGTCGTGTCGACCAGTTGGGTGCCGTCGGCGGTCTTGCCCTCGTTCAGCACCATCGCCAGCCAGGTCGCGACGTCGGTCACCGACGCGCTCACCCCGCCGGCCGGCGACTCCGCGTCCGGCTGCCGCAGGTACTTGGCCTCGTACTGTCCGTCGAGAAGCACGTGGCCGGCCGCATGATTGGGGTTGGCCTGGAAGTCGGCGAAGGTGGAGCTGGTGTTCGTCATGCCCAGCGGTCCGTAGATGTCGCGCTCCGACAGGGCCGCCCAATCGACGCCGGCGGCCCGGGCGACGGACTCGGCGCCGGTGGTGATGCCGAAATTGGTGTAGTTGTAGACCGCCCGGAAGGGATTGAGCGGCTCGTACTTCAGTTTCGACAGCACGTAGGCGCGGTCGTAACCCAGATCCTCCAGCAGGTCGCCGGCGTGGTCGGGCAGGCCCGAACGGTGGGCGTACATGTCGGCAATCGTCACGTTCGCGGTGACGTAGGGGTCGGCCAGGGCGAAGTCGGGCAGGTGGCTCACGATGGGGGTGTCCCAGCTGACCGTGCCCTTGCCCACCTCCTGGGCGATGACCGTCGCCCCGATCGGCTTGGACACCGAGGCGAGCTGGAACACGGTGTCAGTGTCCACCGTGTCCGGCTGCCCGATCTCCCGGACGCCGTAACCCTTGGCGAAGACGATCTCCCCGTCCTGCACGACGGCCACCGCCATCCCCGGGATCTTCGTTTCCTCGAGCATCGAGGTGGCCAGGCCGTCGACCTTGCGGATGGCGGATTGGATCCAGACCTGGTTCGTCGGGACCCCCGGCACGCCTGCCGGGTTCACCAGCGGCTGCTCGGCCGCCGACGTCGGCGCGCTCGAGCCGGTCGCGCTCGAACCGGTCGCGGTCGACCCGGCGCCGGGTTGCTCGGCGTCCGACCCGGCCGAGGTGCACGCGGCGAGCAACGCCACGGTCAGGGCGGCCGGCAGTCCCAGCCAGCGTCGGTTCATGTCGGGCTCCCCGGTCGTTCGCATCGAGAGATCGGATCGAGAGATTCGATTGACAGATTGGGCAGAACTGTATGCCCCCGATGGCCGTGGTGGGCTCGCTCGCCGTCCAACTCGGTCGCGAACGGGTTGCTTCAGTCGTCCACGCCGCGGGCGGTCAGCGCGTCCCCGATGGCGTCCGCCCGGCGCAGCGCCCGCACCACCGACGGCACCACCAGCGCGCGCAACGAGAAACCGGCGCAGCGGGCCTTGCGCGCCTGGGACACCGCCCCGACGATCTCGACCATCAGCGGGATGCACCGGATGGTGAGCGCGAGCACCAGACCGGCCCGGTCCGGGTCGACCCCGAACCGGCGCAGCGGGCCGAGCAGCCGCTGACAGACGTCCAGCATCTCGGTGACCCGGGTGGTCAGCGTGATCAGGGCGGCGATCGCGACGGTCAGCAGCAGGGTGCCGCACGTCATCAGGGTGCGCTCCCAACCGGTGAAGATCACCTGGAACACCGCGATGAACAGCAGGAACCACCGCATCGGCCAGAGCTGCGCCCAGGCGACCCGGGCCGGGATGCGGGCCGCCGCGAATCCGGCCGCCACCGCCAGCGCCGCCACGCCGAGCTGCCACGGCGCGGTCAGCAGGACGATCCCGACGATCGCCAGCAACATCCCCAGCAGCTTCCAGGCCGCCGGGATGCGATGCAGCACGGACGTGCCGGCGTAGTAGAGGCCGATCATGGTGCGCCGCCCGGCCCCCGGGAAGTCGGACTCACGCCAGCAGCCCGGTGTAGGCGGGCAGCGCCTGCGCCGGCGGGCCGTCGGCGACGACCCGGCCGGCGTCGATGACCACCACCCGGTCGAACCCGTCGAGCAGGTGCAGGTGGTGGGTGACGAGCACCAGTTGCTCCGGCAGCCCGTAGAGCAGGTCGCTGACCATCCGGGCGTTGCGCAGGTCCAGCAGCGTGGTGGGTTCGTCGGCGACGATCACCCGCGGCCGGGTGACCAGCACCGCCGCGAGGGCCAGCAACTGCTTCTGACCGCCGGAGAGCAGGTGTGTGGGGTGGTCCGCGTGTCCGGCCAGCGCGAACCGGTCCAGCGTCTGGGTGACCCGCTCGGCGATCTGCTCCTTGGTCAGGCCCGAGCGGCGGAGCGAGAAGGCGACGTCCTCGGCAACGGTCGGCATCACGATCTGGTTGTCCGGGTCGGTGAACACGAACCCGACCTGCCGGCGGACCGCCCGGCCCTTGGCCGTGGTGTCCAGCCCGTCGACGGTGACCGTCCCGGCCGTCGGCGAGACCAGGCCGTTGATCATCCGCGCCATCGTCGACTTGCCGGAACCGTTGGCCCCGACGAGGCCGACCCGGTGCTCGGCCAGCGTCAGGTCGATGCCGGCCAGCACCGTCCGCTCGCCGAACCGGTGATGCACGCCGCTGAATCGGATCTCCGCCATGCGATCAGGCCTCCGGGTGGGCCAGCAGCATAGCCAGGCCCTGCCCACCGCCGATCGCACAGGCCGCCAGTCCCAGACCGGCCGGGGGCGCGCCGCCCGCCCCGGTGCCGGCCGGGGAGCCGGCGACCAGCAGCCGGGACATCAGCCGCAGCAACAGGATTGTTCCCGAGGCGCCCCACGGATGCCCGAGACCGATCGCCCCGCCCTCGGCGCACACCCGCTCCTGGTCCAGGCCCAGCTCGTCGACGACGGCGAGCACCACGGACGCGAAGGCCTCGGTGATCTCCACCGCGCCGATCTCCGCCAGGCCGACGCCGGTGCGGTCGAGCAGCCGGCGCACCGCCGGGCCGGGGGCCATCCCGGGCAGGTCGGGGCGGCTCGCGGCGACGGCGGAACCGAGGACCCGCAGGTACGGCAGGCCGGCCGCGCGCGCGGCGCCGGCCGTCGTCACCGCCAGCGCCGCGGCCCCGTCGGACACCCCGCACGAGTTGCCCGCCGTCACCGTGCCGTCCGTCCCGAAGGCCGGACGGAGCCGGGCCAGCCGCCGCTCGTCCAGTCCCGCGCGCGGGCGTTGGTCGACGGACAACTCGGGCAACGGGACGATCTCCGCCGCGTACCGGCCGGCGGCCGCGGCGGCATGCGTCAACCGGTGGGACCGGGCGGCGTAGCGGTCCTGCTCGACCCGGTCGATGCCGAGCTTGGCCGCGAGTTGATCGGCCGCCACACCCATGTCCGGGTCGGGATCGAGGGCCGGTGTGAAGGGGGCGCGCGTGTAGCGAACCGGGTCGCGGCCGGGAGCCCCCGGCCAGAACCGCCAGGGCGCGGTGCTCGCCGATTCCGCCCCGCCGGCCAGCACGAGGCCGGCGTCGCCGGACCGCACCCGCGCCGCGGCCTGCAGCACCGCGTCGAGACCGGAGCCGCACTGCCGGTCGACGGTGACGCCGGGCACGGTCTCGCCCAGTCCGGCGGCCAGCGCGGCCACCCGGGCGATGTCGCCGCCCGGGCCCATGCAGTTGCCCAGCACGACGTCGTCGATGGGCCTGTCCAGGGCCGCCGCGGTGCCGGCCACCGCGGCCAGTACGGGGGCGGTCAGCCCGATGACGTCGATGCCGGCGAGCGCGTGCCCGGCGGTGCCGATGGCCGTGCGGCGGCCGGCGCACAGCACCGGGGCGGCCGGATCGAAGCGGGTCACGGCGTCGACCGTAACGGGCCCAGGGTGGGGCCTCCGTCCGGTATCGGCCCACCGTCGTCCAGCGCGGCGATCGCCGCCGACACGGCGTGCCGCGCCACCTTGCCGCCCGCGGTGCGCGGCAGCATGTCCGCGACCAGCCACCGGCGGGGCAACGACGGCCCGCGCAATCGTTCCCGGGCCGCGGCGCGGACTCCGCCGAGGTCGCCGCCCGGCACCGGTTCCAGGACTGCCACGACAAGCTGCCCGAGCCGCGGGTACGGCATCCCGACCACCGCGACGGCCGCCACCCCGGGCACTGTCGACAATGCCTGCTCGATGTCCTCGGCGATGACCGTCGCCCCGGCGGTGGTGATCGCGGCATCGCCGCGGCCGCGGATTCGCAGCCCGCCGCCGGCCGGCACTCCGTCGCGATCGGCCACGTCCTCGGCGAGGTCACCGACCGTGCCGAACCCGTCCGCGTCCCGCCGGAAGGGCCCGTCGACCCCCCGGGGATAACCCAGTGCGAGGTAGGGCGAACGCACCCAGAGCACGCCGTCCCGGAGCTGGATTTCGGCACCGGGGAACGGTCGCAACGGGCCGGGCACCCGGCGGGCCGCGACGAACGACAACTCGGCAGCGCCGTAGTACTCGACGACCGCCAGTCCCCGATCCCGCGCGCGGGCCGCCAGGGCGTCGGGGAGCGTCGCACCGGCGACCACGACCGACCGCAGTGCGGCGCCGACCCCGGCCGCGTCGAGTTCGTCGAGCTGGTCGAGCAGGGTGGCCAGCCGGGACGGCACCGCGTGCGCAGCGGTCGCCG
Organism: Nakamurella sp.; assembly: GCA_044223435.1. Lineage (GTDB taxonomy): Bacteria > Actinomycetota > Actinomycetes > Mycobacteriales > Nakamurellaceae > Nakamurella. The sequence goes on along the minus strand of JBGALY010000031.1, from coordinate 12,404 downwards.
TCACCAGGTCGTCGACCAGATGCCCGCCCACCGCCAGGGTGTGCACGGCACCGAACAAATGCATCGTGGCGTGCAGCGGGCCGGTGAGCAGCACCCGGTCGTCGGGTCCGATCCCGGTCAGGTCGCCGAACGGGGCGAACGACGACGTCCACGACGCCGCGGTGCGCAGCACCGCCCGAGGGTGCCCGGAGGTTCCCGACGTGACCACCACCAGGAACGTCGCGGGTGGCAGGTCGGCGGGCAGCGCGACCGGGGCGCCGGCCGGGTCGGCCACCACCACCGGTGCGCCGGCCGCGGCCGCGCCGAACACCGTGGCCAGCGCGGCGGCCGGGTCCGACCCGGCAACCAGCGGAAAGCTCGATCGGCGCGGCGTCGCCGCCCCGACCGCGGCGGCGAACCACCGGTAGCTGACCGTGCGGCCGGCGACGGTGATGGCCGGTGCGTCGTCGGCCCGGCCGGGCCGCAGCACGTCCGGAGCCGGCACCGGCGGGATCACCTCGGCGTCGGCGGAATCAGGAGGCGACCCGCTCCGTCGGCGGCTGCGTGCCCGCCGTCGGGACGCCCGGGATCAGGCCCGGGTAGGCGCGGTGCACCTGCTTGACCACGATCGCAGCGACCACCGCCTTGAGCACGTCGCCGGGCAGGAACGGAAGCGCGCCGGTGAACGCGGCGCCCCAGCTGCCGGTCCGGATCGCCAACCAGGTGATGCCGAACACGTAGATGACCAGGGCCCCACCGAACAGGTTGACCAGAATGCCCTGCCATAGCGGGTAACGCGGCAGGATCCGCGCGGTGAGCAGCCCGATGACCACGACGCCGACCAGCCAGCCGACCAGGTAGCCGGCCGACGGGCCCGCCCACACCCCCAGGCCGCCGCGGCCGCCGGCCAACAAGGGCAGGCCGGCCGAGGTCAGCACGAGGAAGACCAGCACGGCCAGGAAACCCTTCCGGGCCCCGAGAATGCCGCCGGCCAGCATGATGCCGAGCGTCTGCAGGGTGATGGGAACGCCGGTCGAGCCGATGGTGATACTGCCCGGGAGGCCGAGCGCGGCAATCAGCGCGGCGAAGATGGCGATCTGCGCGAGGTCTCGCGCGGTGCTCTTGCGGTTCGCCATGAAGACACAGTCCTTCGAATGCGGGGGAGGTGGATGGACAGGGTACCGACAAAACGGACGGTATCGCGGTTCCCGGTCCCGGCGCTCGTGCAGCGGCCGACCACGAGCGGGCGGTGGCCCGGCGGTGGCATCCCGGGTGACGGTGCGAACGGACCGGCTGGATAGGGTGTTCCGCAGTTCCCAGTGCCGATGCGATCGGGCGCGTCGACCACGACGAGGAGGCCATTGCGGTGTCCAACCATCACGCCGGTCGTGCCTTGATCGTGTCGATCACCGATCACACCCTGCACGGCGAGGATGACGGCGGGGCCGGTGCCCTGGTCACCGAACTGCTGGTCGAGGCGGGCTTCGTCGTCGACGGGTCGGTGACCGTGCCGTCCGACGAGGTTGCGATCCGCACGGCGCTCAACACCGCCGTGATCGGCGGCGTCGATCTGGTCGTCACGGTGGGCGGGACGGGGGTCTCCCCGCGGGACGTCACCCCGGATGTGACCTCGGAGGTGATCGACCGCGAGCTGCCCGGCATCACCCAGGCCCTGCGGTGGTCCGGGATGGCCGCCGGCGTCACCGACGCGGTGATCTCCCGCGGCCTGGTCGGGGTGTCCGGCTCGACGCTGGTGGCGAACATCGCCGGAACCCGGGCGGCCATCCGGGACGGCATGGCCACGCTCACCCCGTTGGCCATCCATGTCATCGAGCAGCTCAGCGATCCGGAGGTCTGAGCACCCGGTCCTTGACCGAGTCGACGGCACCGCCGACCAGGTGACCGGCGGCGCCGGCGACCGCCTTGGCCTGCTCGACCGCCGGACCCGCCGCCTGCAGGGCCTTGCCGGCCACGTCGCCGGCCACCGCCTTGGCCTTGTCCACCGCCGGCGCCGCCATCCCGAGGACGGGGGCGGCGACCTCCTTGGCCTTGTCGATCACCGGGCCGGCGGTCTGCGCGGTCTTGAGCGCCGCGTCCCCGGCGGCACTCCTGGCCTTGTCGATGACCGGCCCGGCCGTCTGGGCGGCCCTGGTCAGTGCATCCCCGGCTATACCTTGCGCCTTCTGGCCCACCGCGTCCGCGGTGCCTTTGGCCCGGTCGATGCTGTCGCCGATCAGTCCCACGATCGCTCCCGCCGACGGCCCGGCGACCGCCGGGTGGCGAGGTCGCGGGCGGTGGAATGCTGGCAGCATGAACCTACCCGGCGGCCCCGCTCCGGACCATTCGTCCGAACCGTCCGGTCCGGCCGGTTCGAACGAACCGACCGGGACCGCGCCGGTCGACCGCCGGCGCATCGACGAGATCTTCGGCGACGTCCTGCCCGACGTCACCGGTGACGAGCGGGACGCCCCGCGGGCGTTCGATGCCGCCGCGGACGACGACCGGTGGTACCTGGACAACCGGCCGCCGCACCACGGCTGAGCGGGTCAGCCGCCGGTTTCGGCCGGGGCCGCCGGCGCTGCGGTGGATGCAGTGGGGGCGGTGGCGCCCGTGGGTGCCGCGGGAACGGGGCCGGCCGCGCTGCCCGGAACGGTGTCCCGGTCGCGGAGCAGGTTGCGGATCTCCATCAGCAGCTCGACCTCGGTCGGGTCGGCCTTGACCGGCACCTTCCGCTTGGCGGCCAGGTCGGAGATCTTCTTCATCGGGGCGACGAAGACGAAATAGACCACCAGCGCGGTGATGATGAACGTGATGATCGCGTTCAGGATCGCGCTGATGTTGATGTACGACTCGGGCTTGCTCGGGTTGACGTAGAACCCGAGCGAACCGGTGTCCACGCCGCCCAACGCGTTGAGCACCGGCTGGATCAGGTTGGCCGTCACCGCGGCCACCAGCGCGGTGAACGCCGCGCCGACGACCACCGCAACCGCGAGGTCGATCACGTTGCCGCGCAGCAGAAAATCCCGAAAACCCTTGATCATGGTGTGCCCCTCCGCACAGAAATGCCGTCTCCGGATGGCCGACCCACCGCGCTGTGGCGTGGCCCGGGATGCCCCGACGCGCGATCCCCGAGATGACCCAGCGACCCTACCGATCAGGTGAAGCGCAAGGCAACGGTGCCGGTCAGCGCGGCGGCCACCACCCGATCCGCGCTGTCCGGCGGAACGGCGATGACCACCGGGGGCGCCTGGTCGCGGCGGGCGCCCGCCGGCGGAATCACCAGCACCACGGCGTCCGGCACGAGCATGGCGGCCGAGCCGTCATCGGCGACGGCCACGACGGCGACGTGCATGCCCGGCTGGAGCAGCTCGGTCACCGTCGCATCGGCGGGGCGGATGGGCACGGCCACCCGACCGGGACCCGGTTGCGGGCCGACCGGGTCGACCAGCCGGACGTCGGTGAGGATCTCGCCGCGGCGCGTGGCCCCGGCCAGGGTGCGGCCGACGGCCAGGGCCGCATCGGTCAGGGCTCCGTCCGGTGGGTCGAGGACGGCTGCGGTCACCAGGTCCGGCGCGGCGAGGACGGCTCCGACCGGCAGTTCGCGAGCGACGACCACGACCGGGACGCCGGTCACCGGCCGCGGCGGGACCAGCAGCAGCATCGCCGCCGTCAGGGCCAGCGCGGCGGCCGCGCCGCGGCGCAGGTTGCGCGGCAGCCGGCCACCGCGCCGGCGGTCCGACCACCGCTGCCGGATCCGGCCCGGCCATCGCGGCTGCAGGCGCCGCCCGGAGCGGTCGGTCGACGTCGTCATGGCTGCGACGGTAGGCGTCGGACGCGGGGACCCGGGCGGGAAACCTCGTGGCTGTGGATAACCCCTGTGGACAACGTGGGGGACCGACCCTCGGTGCGTCAGCCCGGGGTCAGCCGCAGGATCCGGTCGTCCCCGTCGCGGACATCGCCCCGGCCGTCGGTGTTCGACGTGGTCAACCAGAGGCTGCCGTCCGGCGCGACGACCACCGTGCGGAGCCGGCCGTAGGCGCCGGTCAGATGCGGGATCGGATCACCGGTCGGCGGTTCACCGGCGCCGCCGGTACCGGCCGCGAGCGGGATCTGCCAGAGCTGTTGTCCACGCAGGCCGGCCATCCAGATGGAGCCCTGCCAGTACGCGATGCCGCTCGGGGACGCCTCGTCGGTGGGCCACACCTGCTGCGGGTCGACGAACCCGGACCTGTCTCCGACGCCCTCGACCACCGGCCAGCCGTAATTGGCCCCGGGAGTGATCAGGTTCAACTCGTCCCAGGTGTTCTGCCCGAACTCGGCCGCCCAAAGCCGGTCGCGATCGTCGAACGCCAACCCCTGCACGTTGCGATGACCCAGGTCGTAGCCGGCGCCCCCGGCCAGCGTCGGGCCGGTCGGGTTTCCGGGCGCCGGTTCCAGGTCGGGGGTCAGCCGCAGGATCTTGCCGCCGAGCGCGTTCGGGTCCTGGGCGGTGGGCCGGTCGCCTGCGTCGCCGGTGCCGACGTACAGCAAGCCGTCCGGTCCGAAGGCCAGCCGGCCGCCGTTGTGGATGCCGGCCTTGGGGATTCCGGTGAAGCCGACCTGCTGATTCCGCAGGGCACCGTCGACCAGCTCGACGGTGGCGATCCGGTTGTCCTGGGCGGTGGTGTAGTAGACGTACAGCCGCTGGTCGTCCGCGAACGTGGGGGAGACGGCGACGCCCAGCAGACCGCCCTCGCCGCCGTGCTCGACGCCGTCGATCGTGCCGACCTCGGTGACCGTCCCGCTCGGGTCGACCAGGCTCACGGTGCCGGTGTCGCGGCTGGTCACCACGGCCTGCCCGGCCGGTAGGAAGGACACCCCCCAGGGCGAGTTCAGCCCGGTGGCGACCGTGCCGACCTGCAGTGACGCCGGCGCCCCGGTCTCGGCGGAGCCGGTCACCGGGATCCCGCCCGGCGAGCCGGTCGGCCCGGGACCACTCGACGCGGTCGGGACCAGCGAGATGACGGTGCTGCTCGGCGCGGGGGTGGGACTGCCGGAGCAGCCGGCGAGCGCGGTCAAGGCCGTCAGCCCGGCTGCCAGGCCCGAGCGGAACCCGGGCCGCGGTGGCCGGCTGCTCGGTGAAAGCGGGCCGGCGATCAGCTCGCCGCCTTCGCCGGGGTCGAACTGCCCGAGCCGGTGGACGACGCGGCCGGCTTGCTCTCGCCCGAACCGCTGCTGCTCGACGAGTCGGACTTCGCGGCCGGCTTGTCCGACTTGCTCTCCGACTTGCCGTCCGAGGTGGCGGCGGTCGATGCGGACTTGCCGTTGCGTGAATCGGTCCGGTAGAAACCGCTGCCCTTGAACACCACGCCGACCGACCCGTACACCTTGCGCAGTTGCCCGCTGCACACCGGGCAGGTGGTCAGCGAGTCGTCGGTGAACGCCTGAACGGCCTCGAAGCGGTGGCCGCACGCGGTGCAGGCGTATTGGTAGGTGGGCACGGATCCTCCGGCGCGAGGTGGTCAGCGATGCGTCCTGGCACTCAGGAGCAGCGAGTGCCAGATTCGATGATGCGCCCGAACCGGCGGCCCGCGCAAATGGCGCCACCGCACCCCGGTTGGCCATGGCCCGTCCACCCCGATCCGGCGCCGGCCCGAGGGCGAAAGGTCATGATCAACACACAGTGGATATCGGTATGCCTGACGGTGCCGGCGGATCAGTACCCGGCCCGGAGCCGGACGAGGCCACGGGCGGGCGTGACGACCGCCGTCACCGGGCGGTCCAGGTCGTCGTGCGGCACCGGTGGGCCGAACTCGTTGTCGTAGACGAGCGCGATCAGCTCGTCCGGCCGATCACCACGCAACCGGGCCCGCAGGGCCAGGGTGCGGTCGTAGTGCCCACCGCCGCGGCCCAGCCGGTAGCCGTCCGCGGCCACGGCGAGGGCGGGCACCAGCACCACGTCAGCCTCCGCGATCGCTTGCGGGCCGAGTCGCGGCCCGGTCGGCTCCTCGATGCCCAGGCCGCCCGGCCGGGTCGCCGCGGTGTACTCGCACCACTGGAGCGGGTCCGGACCGGTGACCACCGGAATCAGCACGCGGAGGTCATTGGCGAGCCCGGGCAGCAACGCCGGATCCAGCGGCTCGGTGGGCAGCGGAAGGTACCCGGCGACGCAGGTCCGCCCGGCCAGCGCGGCGATCAGGTGCCGGGCGATCGCGGCCCGGGCCGCCGCCCGATCGGCCGCCGTTCGGGTCCGCCGGGCCGCGAGCAGAGGGCCCCGCACCGCCCGTTTCGCCGCAGCGACATCACCGGCGACATCACCGGCGACCTCACTTCTGACCTGACTGCCGACCTCACCGGCCCCATCACCGGCCCCATCACCGGCGACTTCACCGGCGTTGTGACCGGTGACCTCCGGGGCGGGAACGCCCGCGGCGGGGGTCGGCGCGCCGCCGATCGGCGGCCGGATCGTTGACATGCCGCCACGGTAGGCCGCCCACCTCCGGTGTCGGGTCATCGGCGGGCCCGCCGCGGGCGTTACCGTTAGCGACCATGAACCCCCTGGCCGGTCAACTGCCCGGCGGTGCCGCGATGAGATCGGTGGCCGAGCAGCTCGAACGGGTGCTGGCGATCGCGGTGACCCCGCCGCCGGTGCGGACCGCGATCTCCGAGGCGCAGGGCCTGCTCTGCGCCGAGGAGGTCGTGGCGTCCTCTGCCCTGCCCTCCTTCGACCAGGCGGCGGTCGACGGCTACGCGGTCCGGTCGGTCGACGTCGCGATCGCTGCCGACGGCCATCCGGTGGTGCTCCCGGTGGTCGGCGAGATCGAGGCCGGCGCGCGGACACCGCACCGGCTGCAGCCCAACCAGACGGTCTACGTGGCGACCGGAGCAGCCCTGCCGACCCTGGCCGATGCCGTGGTACCCCGCTCGCACACCCAGGGCGGCGGTGCCCGGGTGTCGGTGATCAAGCCGGTCGAGTCGGGCAGCTACGTCCGGCGCACCGGTGAGGACGTGCAGCCGGGTGATGTCGCGGTGCGCCTGGGGGCATTCATCGGATCCGCGCAGGTGGGCCTGCTGGCGGCGGTCGGCCGGGACAAGGTGCTGGTGCACCCGCGCCCCCGGCTGTCGATCATCTCCGTGGGCGACGAGCTCGTCGACGTCGCCCGGACCCCCGGCCCCGGCCAGGTCTACGACGTCAACTCGTTCGCGTTGGCCGCCGCGGCCCGCGACGCCGGCGCCGACGCCACCCGGATCGGCATCGCGCCGAGCGACCCGCGCCGGCTGCGCGAGCTGGTGGAGGCCCGGCTGCTGGTGTCGGAGGTGGTGCTGATCTCCGGGGCGGCGGGTGGTCGCAGTGCCGAGTTGGTCGTGGAGGCCCTGGCCGACCTGGGAACCCTGGATCTGACCCGGGTGGCCATGCAGCCGGGTTCCGCGCAGGGCTTCGGGCTGCTGGGCACCGATCGGGTGCCGACCTTCCTGCTGCCGGCCAATCCCGTGTCCGCGTTGGTCGTGTTCGAGGTGGTGGTCCGCCCCCTGGTGCGGATCATGCTCGGCCGGGCCAATCCGTACCGGCGCACCGTGATGGCCAGGTGCCTGGAGCCCATCACCTCGCCGCTGGGGCGTCGTCAGTTCCTCCGCGGGCAGCTGATGCGCGACGACGAGGAGGACTACCTGGTGCACGTGCTCGGCGGCAGCGGAACCCACCTGCTCGCGTCGCTGGCCGAGGCCAACTGCCTGGTGCTGATCGACGAGGAGACCACGGCGGTGCCGGTCGGCCACGAGGTGCCGGTGTCGTTCCTGGCCCAGCGGGCCTGACCGATGGATCGGCCGCGATGAGCGAGCGCTTGAACCGGCCGCGATGAGCCGGCGCCAGCGAGCGAATCCCCGGCGCACTCGTCGCGTCGGCCGAGCCGGAACGGCCGAGCCTGCGCGCCGTTCCGGAGTGCCTGACCGATGAGTCCGGCGGCGTTCGTGACGGTGTCCGGGGCGCACCCGGGCTGGCCGGCCACGCTGGGCCCGCTGCCGACGGTGTCCGGCCTGGTGGCCGGCCGCCCGCTGCGCCGGAACGACTTCGCCCACTGGCAGCAGTCGCGGCTGCGGGACGAGGCGCTGATCCGCCGGTGGGACGCGACCAGTGAGCTGACCTGGGAACAGCGGCACAGCCGGGCCATGTGGCATGCGCACCGCACCCTGTTGCGCGTCGGCGCCCGGCGGGGCGAGGTCGTTCCGTTCGCCATCACCGTCGACGGCGCCTTCGCCGGGCAGATCACCCTGGGTGGAATCCAGCGCGGGGCACTCCGGTCCGCCTGGGTCGGATACTGGGTCGACTCCCGCTTCCACGGCAAGGGGGTGGGCACGGCAGCGGTCGCCTTGCTGGTGGCGCACGCGTTCGGCGCCGTCGGCCTGCACCGGGTGGAGGCGACGATCTCGCCGCAGAACCTGGCGTCCCGGGCCGTGGTGGAACACCTCGGGTTCCGGCAGGAGGGCGAACTGCTCCGCTACCTGGACATCGACGGCGCCTGGCGGGACCACCTGCTGTTCGGGCTCACCGTCGAGGAACTCCCCGGTGGGCTGACCCAGCTGCTGCAACGCTGGCGGTTGTCCGGTTCGGGGTCGGCGCCGCCGGCCCGCGAACCACACTGACCCGTTTCCCGCCTGCTCCGGCCCGCCCGCTCTGATGCGCCCAGCCGCCCGACCTGCCTGCCCGTGTTGCCGCCCTGCCCCTGTCGCCGCGCGCATCGTCCGCGTCCGCGCGGATGAACTCACCCGGCCTGTGACTGGTGTGACTGGAGTCAACGACTGCATCCGCGCGACCGATTCTTGGACCAGGGGGTGTGTTCCTACCGGGACCAGCGCATTCGGCGTTCTAGCGTGCACGTGACGAGTCGTTACCGTCGTCGCGTGCGAAGTGCGACGCTGATCGGAGGAGGACCTCCGGGTGAGTATTCCCACGTCGCTGATCGTGGTCCTGCTGGTGGTCGCCTGGCTCGTGGTGCTGGTGCCCATGGTGGCCAAGCGGCGGGACAAGGTCCCGCGGTCGGAGTCGGGTGGACACGGCTTCCGGGTGCTGCGTCGCGCTCAGGCGACCCTCAAGCGACGGCCGAAGCGCGCGGCGAAGGCCGATGCGGAGCAGCCGGCCGATCCGAACGTCGCCGGCCGACCCTCGTCGGGCCGTGAGCGGACGCTGGTTCCGGTGGGGGCCACGTCGAACGAAGGGCCCCAGGACGCCGCCGAGGAGTGGGCCGCCGCGCATGCCGGTGCTCGTCCGGCCGGCCCGGTTCCGACCCAGTTCGGCGCCGACGGTGGGGTCGAGACGGCCGGTCGGTGGACCGAGCCCCGGGCGGCCGAACCGGGTGACGCCCCGACCGCCGATCACGCTGATCCGGTGGCGGTCGACGAGCCCGGCCAGCACGGTCTCTGGGCCGAACCCGACGACGGGCCCGGGGAGGCCCAACCGTCGGTGACCGAGTTCCCGTACGCGCGGGAACCGCGGATCCCCAACGAGGTCGACGAGCAGGAGTGGGCGGAACACGCGGCCGCCGCATCGGCGCCCGCACGTCACTACGAGGTCGACGACGAGTCGCTGCGGCCCACGCCGCGACGGCGGGGCCGAGGTGGTTACGACCCGGAGGCGGCCGAGGCCACGCGCGCATACAAGTACCGGCAGCGGCGCCGCGTCACCCTGGTGCTGGCCGCGGCCACGGTCGTGTTCGCCGTGGTGGCCCTGCTGCTCGTGAGTTGGCTGTGGGCCGGGGCGGCGATCAGCGCGGTGCTGCTGGTCACGTACCTGATGTACCTGCGGCGCCAGGTGAAGATCGAGGCGCAGATCCGGCAGCGGCGGATGGAGCGGCTGCAGCGGGCCCGCCAGATCCGGCCGGAGTACGGGCGCGGTCGCCCGCCCGTTCGCGCCGGCCGGTCGGCCGCCGGACCGGGCCGCACCGTGGTCGCCCTCGATGACGACGACCCCGCGTTTGATCATCTGGACCCGTACGATCCGCCTGTGACGTATCGGCGGGCCGCCGGTCAGTGATGGCTCGGGGCGCCGCCACCACGGCGGCGCCCGGGTGGGCTCCCGCCCACAACAGGGGGAGGGTGACGATGTCGTCCCCGAGAAGGCAGGCGCCGCTCTCGATTGATCCGTACGCGCAGAACGGGTTCAACGTCCGGTTCGAGTGGGGCGCGAACGGGGCGGCCGCCATCTCGGCCGGGGCCGGCGCCATGATCGTCGTCGACGTGCTGTCATTCACCACGACGTTGTCGGTCGCAGCGGACGCCGGGATCGAGGTGTTCCCGTTCCGGGTGCGTGACGCCAGCGCCGCCGCCTTCGCGGCCACCCGCGGGGCGATGTTGGCAGTGGGGCGACGGGAAGCCGCGGACACCGGGGTCAGCCTGTCCCCACTGTCGGTGCGGCGGGCCGTGGCCGACGGGACGCTCAAACCCTCGTCAAAATTGGTGCTGCCCTCCCCCAACGGTGCAACGGTGGCCCGTCAGCTCGCCGAGTCCGGGGTACCGGTCATCGGTGCCTGCCTGCGCAATGCATCCGCCTGCGCCAACTGGGCCGTCCGTGCCGTGCGCGGGCCGATCGGCGTCGTCGCCGCCGGGGAATGGTGGCCGGGCGAGTCGCTGCGCCCATCCGTCGAGGATCTATGGGGCGCCGGCCTCGTCATCGACGCGCTCGCCGCGGCCGGTGCCGGACCGATGTCCCCGGAGGCCGCCGCCGCCCGGGCCGCGTTCCGTGGCGTCGGCCGGAACCTCGCGATGGGCATGGCCGCCTGCGCGTCCGGGCTGGAACTGGCCAACGACGGCTACGGCGACGAGATCGCGGTCGCTGCCGAGGTCAACTCCTCCCGCAAGGTACCGGTGCTCACCGGAGAGTCGTTCCGGGCGGCCTGAGTGCAGCCCGGCTCAGCGGCGTCGGGCCGACGCGAGGTGGTCCGGTGCGTCGGGCCGGCCCGCATGGGGCGCGCGTGTTGGTCGGGCGGCAGCGGGATCCACACCGGCGGCCTACTTCACCGGCTGATGTGGATCTGGACCGGGCCGCCGTCCGCTCGGGCTCCGGTGTCGGTCGGGCGATGGCGCGAACGGCTCCGCGGCGCTGCTAAAGTAGTCCCGGTTCCGGCACCCGCCGGGGCCATGGGGCTGTAGCGCAGTTGGTAGCGCGCTTCGTTCGCATCGAAGAGGTCCGGGGTTCGATTCCCCGCAGCTCCACCACATAGAAGGCCCCGATTCGAACATTCGAATCGGGGCCTTGTTGCGAGAGGCACCAAAAAGGCACCGCAGCGGCATCAATCGGCATCGTCCAGGGCTCGCAGGATGCGGTCGGCGTCGTCGGTCCGTCGGGTGTAGAGGTCGAGCGTGGTCGAGGCTCGTTCGTGTCCCATCACCCGCTGGACCATGTTCGGCGGCACCCCGTCGTCAACCAACCAGGTCGCATACGAGTGCCTTAGATCGTGATAGCGCAAACCGCCGAACTGCCGACGGGCGACCTGCGTGACGGCGGCCTCTTCGGTGGCGCAGAGGACACGGTGTCGCTTCCCGTCCTCGTCCGACCATGCTGCGACCCATTGACCATCGTCCTGTGTCACCGAGCCGAGCAGGCCGGCTCGCACCAGCGACGGTCGCCACTGCCTGGCGCGGAACAGAGTCCGCCGGTGGGCGCCGCCGACCCCGTTCGAGAACAACAGGTCGGCTTCGCCCAGGCCGTACTGCACCGTGTGGGCGCGGATGATCTCCACGAGCCAGCCGGGCAGGGGAATGGTGCGCCGGCCGGCGGTCGACTTCGGGTAGCCCTTGAATCGGGTGTGACCGGAGACCTCGACGACGGTGCGGATGACCCGTAGCCGGCCGGCGTCCAGGTCGACGGCGTCGGCGCAGAGACCGGCGGCCTCGCCCCAACGCAGGCCAGCCCCACCAGCGACGGCGACCAGACCGCGGTAGCGGTCCGGTACGGCCGGCAGCAGCTTGTGTCGGAACACGTCGCGGGCGATGACCTGTTCGTCGGTGTCCTGCTTGCGTCGCTTCGGGACCCGAATGTCGTCGCACGGGTTGTGGGCGATCAGCCGATTTCGCACCGCAGACCGCAGCACGGCCGCCGTGAGCCGTCGGCACTCCGCGACGGTCGCAGGTGATAACCGCTGGCTCAGTCCGGTGATCCACGTCTGGATGGCCAGGTGGTCGATCTTGGCCAGCGGCCACGATTCCCACTGCTTGAGCACGTGCACCCGCATGATCGACTCGTCGCGCGCCGAGGTCGTGACCTCGGTGTTCCATGACGCCATCCAGAGACGGGCGTGCTCGCCGAACGGTGTCCGTCCGGCATGCGGGGAGACGTATGCACCGGTGACGGCGGTCGTTCTCATCTGCGCCAGGAACGCCGAGGCATCCCGCTTCGTGCGGAAGGTCTTGGACTCCTGCCGGCCGGCGGGCGAGCGCCAGGTTGCTCGCCACGT
>JBGALY010000030.1:0-59169 GCA_044223435.1 Nakamurella sp. | reverse complement strand
TCGAACGGCTTGATCGTGGGGGTGTGCACGACGGCGACGTCGACGTGGTGCGCTTCCAGGGCCTTGGCGGCCTGCAGGGCGCGCATGGTCATCAGGCCGCTGGAGATGAGGACGACGTCGGTGCCGGGTCGCAGGACCTTGGCCTTGCCGAGTTCGAAGGTGTAGTCGTACTCGTCCAGCACGGTGGGCACGTTGCCGCGTAGCAGCCGCAGGTACGACGGGCCTTCGGCGGCGGCGAGCTGGGGGACGGCCTGTTCGATGTCGACCGAGTCGCAGGGGTCGACGATGGTCAGGTTCGGCATGCCGCGGAAGATGGCGATGTCTTCGGTGGCCTGGTGGCTGGGGCCGTATCCGGTGGTCAGGCCGGGCAGCCCGCCGACCACGTTCACGTTCAGGTTGGGTTCGGCGATGTCCAGGCACAGGAAGTCGTAGGCGCGGCGGGCGGCGAACACCGCGTAGGTGGACACGAATGGGACCAGGCCGGTCTCGGCGAGGCCGGCGGCGGCGCCGAGCAGCACCTGTTCGGCCATGCCGACCTGGAAGAACCGCTCCGGGAAGCGGTCCCGGAAGATGTGCATGTCGGTGTACTTGGCCAGGTCGGCGGACAGGCCGACGATCTTCGGGTTCTGTTCGGCCACCGTGACCAGGGCGTGGCCGAGCGGGGCGGGGGCGGTGCGCTGGCCGGGTTCGGCGATGCTGGCGATCATCGCGGAGGTCTTGACCCGGGCTTTCTTCGCCGGCTTGACCTCGGCGTCGGCGGCAGCCGCGGCGGCGTCGGTGGGAACGTTGGTGGGGGTGCTGGTCATGATCAGTTGCTCCCGGCGGGGTTGGCGGCGCGCAGCGCCTGGCGGGCGAGGTCCCATTCGTGTTCGTCGATGCGGATGAAGTGCGCCTTTTCCCGGGTCTCCAGGAAGGGCACGCCCCGGCCGATGCGGGTGTCGCACAGGACGACGGCGGGGGTGTCGCCGGCCGGGACGGACTCGAAGGCGGTGATCAGGGCGCTGATGTCGTTGCCGTCGACGCGGACGGTGCGCCAGCCGAAGGCCTGCCACTTGTCGATCAGCGGTTCGGTCCGCAGGACGCCGGCGGTGGGGCCGTCGGCCTGGAGCTGGTTGATGTCGACCACGCACAGCAGGTTGCCCAGGCCGTGGTGGGCGGCGGCCATCGCGGCCTCCCAGGTGGAGCCTTCGTCGAGTTCGCCGTCGCTCATCATGTTGATGACCCGCGCGGGGTTGCCCTGGAACCGCAGTCCGAGGGCCATGCCGACGGCGACGCCCAGGCCGTGGCCGAGGGAGCCGCCGGAGATCTCCATGCCCGGGGTGTAGGTCGACATGCCGGACATCGGCAGCCGGGAGTCGTCCGAGCCGTAGGTCTGCAGTTCCTCGACCGGGATCACGCCGGCTTCGGCCAGGGCGGCGTACTCGGCGATCGCGTAGTGGCCCATGGACAGCAGGACCCGGTCGCGGTCGAACCATTCCGGGTCCTGGGGACGGAGGGTGGCGAGGTCTTTGTAGATCACGGCGAGGACGTCGGCGAAGCCGAGGCCCTGCCCGACGTAGCCCTGTCCCTGCACTTCGCCCATGTCCAGGATGTGGTGGCGGATCCGGTCGGCGGCGGCGGCCAGGTCGGCCACTCGGGTGCCCCGGTCAACGGTGTGCGTCATTGCGAATGTCCTTCGGTTGGTGGGGTCTGGGTGGGGGTCAGGAGAAGTAGGAGCCGCCGTTGACGTTCTGGGTGGTGCCGGTGAGGTAACCGGCCTCTTCGGACGCCAGGAACGCGAAGAGTGCGGTGACGTCGTCCACCGAGGCCTGCCGGCCCAGCGGGATCGACTTCACGATGGCCTCTTCGATCTCCGGGGTGGTGCCGTGCACGCGGATGTCGGTGTCGACCGCGCCCGGGGTGAGGGCGTTGACGGTGATGCCGGTCGGGCCGAGCTCACGGGCCAGGGCCTTGGTGAAGCCCAGGACGGCGGCCTTGGCCGAGGAGTACGGGGTCTTGCCGAACACGCCGCCGCCCTGCTGCGCCGAGACCGACGACATGTTCAGGACGCGGCCGTAGCCGCCGTCGATCATCTCGGGCAGGAACGCCTTGGTGACCAGGTAGGTGCCGGTGACGTTGACCGCGAAGATCCGGTTCCACAGCTCGACGGTGGTGTCCAGGAACGGCACCGGGGAGGTGATGCCCGCGATGTTGAGCACCGCCCCGACGGTCGGCAGGCCGGCGGCCCGGATCGCGTCCCGCACCGAGAGCACCGATTCCTCGGACGCGACGTCGACGGCCGCGCCGAACGCGGGCACCCCGTAGCGCTCGGTCAGTTCCGACGCCAGCTTCTCCGCGGCCTGGCCGTCCAGGTCCAGGCCGGCGATCGCCCACCCGTCCCGGGCGAAGCGGTGTGCGGTGGCCCGGCCGATGCCGCGCTCGGCCCCTACCCCGGTGATGACGGCCGTGCGCTGGGTGCTGGTCATGGATTCCTCCTGGGAAGGCCGGCCGCCGTGGCGGCACGAAAGCGGTGACAGACCCGCGGCTCCCGAGTACCTCGGGCCGCGGTGGCCGAGTGCGACCATCTTGGCACGGTCGACTGTTGACAGTCAACAGGCAATTTCTTGTCAGCCGCCGGCGGTGCGGACGATGTCGGGCTGACCGCAGCGCCCAGGCTCCGGGCACGAGACCGATCGAACTGGATCGGACGAGCCGCCGGCGGGCCAAGGGGTGTGTTCGCAGCGTGCTGTCCTCGGGCCGGATCCGGCCCGGTCGGTCATCCACAACGCGGGCGAGTGGCGAACAGTGTCGACTGTCGACCGGTGGCGCTCGACAGGTACGATCTCCCGGGACGGAAGGGGTTGACCGTGGCGACCGGGTTCGAGCTGAGCGGCGCCGGCCTCGGCGGGCTGGCCAAGACCAGTCTGCGCGAGCAGGCGTTGGATCAGCTGCGCAACGCGGTCACGTCCGGTGAGATCAAACCAGGCACCCGCCTGGTGGAGACGGAACTGTCTGCGGCTCTTGGCATCTCACGAGGCACGCTGCGTGAGGCCCTGCGCCAACTGCAACAGGAAGGCCTGGTCGAGGCGGGGGAGCGGGGCCGGCTGACCGTCCGCACCCTGTCCGACGCCGAGATCCTGGACATGTTCGCGGTGCGCGCCGCTCTCGAGGGGCTGGCCGCCGCCGTCATCGCCGGTCTGCCCGACCGCCCCACCCTGGTTCCACGCCTGCAGGCCGCACTGGACGCCCTGGAGGCGGCTCGAGGATCGATCAACGACATGGTCGAGGTCGATCTGCAGTTTCACCGGGTGCTGTGTGAACTGACCGGAAACACCACCCTGGTTCGCACCTGGGAGGCGTTGGCCGGATCGATCCGGATGTCGATCATGTTCGCCGGTACCGACAAGGCGGTCACCAACATGTCCGTGCCCCGGCACCAGCAGATCATCGACGCGATCGCCACCGGTGACCCCGGCGCGGCGCGCGAGGCCGTCGATGAGCACATGCGCGAGGCCGCGCAGAATCTGCTCAGCGACAGCGACAGCGACAGCGACGGCGACGCGCTCAGCGCCTGATCCGCCGTTCGGGCCCGTCATCGCACCGCCCGTCCCGGTTGCAGCGGTGCCGCCCGCGCGCCACGGTGACCGGGTGTCAGGGCCCGCCGGACCCCGGACATGCTCGTCGTGGAGCGAACGATCGGGTCGCGCGCCCCCGTCCGTGGGTCGTTCCGTGGGCACACGCCGATCCCCGATCCCGATCGGTCACGCCCAATGTTGACTGTTGACAGTCGAGCGAGGGTGCGTCATAGTTTCCGTACCACTGTTGACAGTCAACAGTAATCCGGCAGGGCCCTCGCGGGCCGTCGGTCAGCGAAGACCTTCGTCCGCACAGAGGCGGACAGATTGGAGCCTCGACGGTGAGTACCTCCCACTCGCACTCCCTGGAGGGCAGCGCCCACGGGACCACCAGCACGCGCAAGGTGGCCATCAGTTCGGGGATCGGGGCCACGATCGAGGCCTACGACTTCATCGGCTACGGCACCGCGGCGGCGTTGTACTTCAGCACCGACTTCTTTCCCTCCGGTGATCCGCTCACCGGAACCCTGCTGTCCTTCGCCACCCTCGGCGTCGGCTTCGCGGTCCGCCCGCTCGGCGGCGTCATCGGCGGGTATCTGGGCGACAAGGTCGGCCGCAAGCCCGTTCTCGTGGCGAGCCTGATCCTGATGGGCCTGGCCACCTTCTGCATCGGCCTGCTGCCCACCTACGCCACGGTCGGCATCTGGGCCGGCATCCTGCTGGTCACCGTCCGCGTCATCCAGGGCCTGGCCTACGGCGCCGAATGGGGTGGCGCGATCCTGATGACCTACGAGCACGCGCCGTGGCGGCGCAAGGGCAAGTACACCGGCATCGTGCAGGCCGGCTTCCCGGTCGGTCTGCTGCTGGCCAACCTGGTGTTCCTGGTCTCGGTCCACCTGCCCGGCACCTGGGCCTGGCGGGTGCCGTTCCTGCTGTCGATCGTGCTGGTCATCGTCGGCCTGGTCATCCGGTCCAAGGTCCCCGAGTCCCCGGTCTTCGAAGAGGTCAAGGCCCGCGGCGAGATCGTCAAGAACCCGATCGCCAAGGTGCTCAAGGATGACTGGCGCAACATCCTGCGCGGCATCGGCCTGCGCGTGGCCGAGACCGCCGGGTACGCGGTGGCCATCACCTTCATGCTCTCGTACCTCAAGTCCGAGAAGTTGGCCGACAACACCCTGACCCTGACCGCGATCTGCATCGCCTCCGCGATCGGCATCTTCGCCACCTACAACTGGGGCAAGGCGACCGACCGCTTCGGCCGCCGGCCGATCTACCTGTTCGGCACCCTGTTCATGGTGCTCTTCGCGATCCCGATGTTCCTGCTGGTCAACACCGGCATCGCCGTCCTGATCGTGATCGCCGTGGTCATCGCCTACGCCGTCTGCCAGAACTCCCTCGCCGGTGCCCAGGGCTCCTGGTTCCCGGAACTGTTCAACGCCAACACCCGCTCCTCGGGCGCGTCGATGGCCTACCAGTTCTCCGCCGTCGTCTCCGGTTTCACCCCGTTCGTGGTCACCCTGCTGTACTCGGCCTGGGGCTGGATCGGCGCCGCCGCCCTGTTCGGCTTCTACGGCCTGATCGGCCTGATCACCACCCTGCTCACCCGCGAGACCTTCGGACCGGTCGAGCGGGCCGCCGCCGAGGCCGAGGACGAAAGCCTGCGGGTCGCCGCCTGACCTGTACCAACGGCCGGGCCAACGCCTGACCTGGCCGCCACCAAGGGCACCACCGGCAAGGGGCCGCGGGAACGACTCCCGCGGCCCCTTCGTGCATGAGACCGGCCGACTTCCCGGGCGGGCCAGCGAAACTCACCACCTCGAAGGAACCTTCGGCGGTGGGAGTGGCGCGACCGTCCTCCTCTCGGGGTGTTCCGGCCGACCGCCTCCATCCCGGCGGTCCTGGCCCCTGGACCTGGGCCGGGCGCCGACGACCCCTCGGCCGCCGGTCAGTTGTTGGACGACCCCCGGGAACGATCGAAAACCCAGGGCCGGCAACCGGTCGCATGCTCGAGCAGGTCGGGGCGAGGTTGCTCGGACTCATTCACCACGGCGTTCGCGGTCCGGTGATGTCACGACGCTGCCTCCGAGAGTTCCTCAGCAGCAGCAGATTGCGCCATAAGCGGTCATTCGGGTCGGTCGGGTGTGGATGGTGGGCAACGAGCAGATCAGTCCGCCACGTCGTCGGTCCGCGGCGGCCGGCGCTGCACCGGCCGCGGTGCCCGGGGACGCCGGACTGTCCCGGATCGGTCGTCCGGGGAGATCGGCCGGGAACCGAGATCTTCGGTCCAGGCCGGTGGAATCGGTCGTGCGCCGGCGATGAGACGCCCGCTCGCGAAGGCATTTCGGCAGCGCGGGTCGTCGGTGTCGAGACGTTGCACCGGGGTTGCGCCGGGCTTGCCCGGATCGCTCGGTGGGGCCATGATCGGGACCCGGATGCTGGCCGGAGACCTNCAGCGAAACTCACCACCTCGAAGGAACCTTCGGCGGTGGGAGTGGCGCGACCGTCCTCCTCTCGGGGTGTTCCGGCCGACCGCCTCCATCCCGGCGGTCCTGGCCCCTGGACCTGGGCCGGGCGCCGACGCCCCCCGGCCGCCGGTCAGTCGTTGGACGACCCCCGGGAAAGATCGAAAACCCAGGGCCGGCAACCGGTCGCGTGCTCGAGCAGGTCGGGGCGAGGTTGCTCGGACTCAATCACCACGGCGTTCGCGGTCCGGTGATGTCACGACGCTGCACCCGAGAGTTCCTCAGCAGCAGCAGATTGCGCCAGAAGCGGTCATTCGGGTCGGTCGGGTGTGGATGGTGGGCAACGAGCCGATCAGTCCGCCACGTCGTCGGTCCGCGGCGGCCGGCGCCGCACCGGCCGCGGTGCCCGGGGACGCCGGACTGTCCCGGATCGGTCGTCCGGGGAGATCGGCCGGGTACCGAGATCTTCGGTCCAGGCCGGTGGGATGGGTCCTGTGCCGGCGATGAGACGCCCGCTCGCGAAGGCATTTCGGCAGCGCGGGTCGTCGGTGTCGAGACGTTGCACCGGGGTTGCGCCGGGCTTGCCCGGATCGCTCGGTGGGGCCATGATCGGGACCCGGATGCTGGCCGGAGACCCCGGCAAAGGTCCGGTCCGCAGCGGTGATTCGTCGCCGCTCGACGAGGACTTCGCCGTGCCTTGCGCACGGCAGGTCGGCAAGGCGGATCCGTCCACCCCGTGGGCCGGATGCTGCCGCAGCCGTGCCCGGTCACGCCGGGGACGGGCTGGTGCGTACCTGTTCGTTCCCCCGACCGCGCCGACCGACAGCGACGGGGCACAGTTCCGTCCCTGACACCGTGGTACGAGTACGGAAGGCCACCCATGTTCGATGTCGTTTCCCTGCTGCTGGCGCTCGGCGGCGGATTCTTCGCCGCGGCGATCGGCGCCCTGCATTCGTTCATCTTCACCGGCTTCATGGTCATCGCCGGCACCGGCATCATCCTGTCCGGGGGCTCGGCGGACTTCCTGACCACGGTCGCCTTCGGTCCCGTCTTCGGCCCGCACATCGCCTTCGCCGGCGGTGTCGCGGCGGCCGCCTACGCCGCCCGCCGGACCAAGGACGTCGGCGGCAAGGACATCGCGGTCCCGCTCATCTCCATCGAGAGGCCCGACGTGCTCATCGTCGGTGCGCTGTTCGGCGCGGGCGGCTACCTGGTGCAGCTGGGCGTGGCGAAGATTCCGTGGTTCGGCACGCACACCGACACCGTGGCCGTCACCGTGTTCATCTCCGCGCTGATCGTGCGCCTGTTCATCGGCCGGGCCAGCATCTTCGGCAATCTCCCCGAGGGGGCCGGCTGGGGCCGGTTCGCGCCCAAGGACGAGACCGCCTGGGTCCGCTACCACGAAAAGTTCCTGCCCAACAGCGTTCTCGGCCTCGGTGCCGGGCTCTTCGCGGCCGGCACCGCGCTGAAGTTGCACGAGCTGTATCCGGAGACCCTGGGACCGACGCTGTACCTCACCTTCGGCCTGTCGGCCGCCTCCCTGCTGTTCCTCAGTCTGGGCCTGAGCTTCCCGGTCACCCACCACATCACGATCATCGCCGCCCTGGGTGCGATCACCTTCCTGCCGATCGTCAACGACAACGACCTGCTGGCCCTGGCCATCGGGACCCTGTTCGGCATGATGTCGGCCTGGTTCGCCGAACTCGGCGCCCGCCTGTTCCACGACCACGGCAACACGCACATCGACCCGCCGGCGACCGCCATCTGGCCCGCCACCCTGGTGGTGCTGACCCTGGCCGGCGTCCTGGGCTGACACCCACCGGCCGGTGAGCCGCCGCGGTCGACCCAGGGTCCGAAGTTGGGCGGGCGGAGCGCGCGGTGGGCTTGCGGCCCCGGGTGCGAACACGAACGACGCTCCGGATCCGGCGGGTTTGGGATGTCCGCAGCGGGGTACCCCGAGGTGGCGGGCCTACTACAGTAGGGCTGCCGTCATGTCGCACCTCCCAGCGTCGGGATGCCACAGCGACCAATCCGGACAACTGGAGAACCACCCATGCGCGACTTCGCCTGCCCGCACTGCGGCCAGCAACTGGCCTTCGAGAACTCGGTCTGCCTGAACTGCGGCAACTCCCTCGGCTTCGACCTGGCCGCCCGAGACTTTGCAGTCGTCGGATCGGACGGGGTGACCACCACCGGTCCGGCCCGCAAGATGTGCGGCAACCTGCACGTCGCGGCGTGCAACTGGTTGATCCCGGTGGACGGCGGGCCGCTGTGCCGCTCGTGTTCGTTGACCCGCACCCGACCGGCCGACGGGGACCCGGCGCTACCGGCCTTCGCCGAGGCCGAGGCGGCCAAGCGGCGGCTGGTGGTCGAACTGGTCGAGCTCAGCCTGCCGATCAATGACCGGGAGGCGGATCCGGAGACGGGCCTGACCTTCGACCTGCTGTCCAGTCAGCACGAGAACGTGATCACCGGTCATGACTCCGGCGTCATCACGCTGGACCTGGCCGAGGGCGACGACGTGCACCGCGAGCAGTTGCGGATCTCCATGGACGAGCCCTACCGGACCCTGCTGGGGCACTTCCGGCATGAGACCGGCCACTACTTCTTCTTCGTGCTGGCCGAGACCGGCACCGCGCGCGAGGAGTTCGAGCGGCTGTTCGGCGACCCGGACCTGGACTACCAGGAGGCACTGGACCGGCATTACTCCCAGGGTGCGCCGGAGGGCTGGGAAGAGAACTACGTCTCCTCCTATGCGACCATGCATCCGGCCGAGGACTGGGCCGAGACGTTCGCCCACTACCTGCACATCCGGGACACCATCGACACCGCGGCCGCGTTCGGGTTCGCGCCGGCCGGGGCGGCGGCCACCCAGGCGTTGCCCGGTGATGTGGGCTTCGATCGCATCATCGCGCTGTGGCTGCCGCTGGCCTGGTCGCTGAACATGATCAACCGATCGATGGGGCACAAGGACCTCTACCCGTTCGTGCTGCCGCCGGCCGTGCTGGAGAAGATGCGGCTCGTGCACAAGCTGGTGGCCGCGGAGAACACGCCGGCCGAGGTCAACGCGGCGGTCGGCGCCTGATCCGGCGGCGTCGTCGCCACCACCGATGTCCCTGGGTGGCGACGACGCTCCTCGCCCGACCGGATCAGTACTTGGGTCCGAAGCGGTACGGATCCTCCTCGCGGATCTCGCGCTGCCGCCGGGCGGTGCGGTCGGTCCGGACCTGGGCAAGGATGCCCTCGGCCTCCTCGAGCGCCTTCATCGTCGCCTTGTCGGCGAGCATCTGCCGGTCGCCCTCGAACTCGTTGCCGACCATGGCCCCCATTGCCGCATACTTCTGCACCACGTACATGATCGAATCGAGCTTGCCCTTCGCGACGTCCAGTTGCCGGGTCTCCTCCTCGACCGCACCGCTCCGCAGGTCGGACAGAGTGCCGCGAGCGACACCGAACCGACCGACGGCCGTGCCGGTGGCGCCGCCGCCGCTGACCACGTCGCCGGCGTGATCCCACCAGGCGCCGAGGTCCAGGTTGCACTGGCCGGCGAAGAACCCGGTCTCCTTGCCTTCGATGGGCTGGTGCAGGTCGATGTGCACGTCCGTGTGGCCGCCCGTGATGACATGCAGGCTGGGGCTGCCCGGTGAACTCGGAATCTGCCGAAACGCGTTGGGTGAGCCGTGGTACCACCGTGCGGTCACCGGATTGTCCTTGCAGAAGTTGCCGCTGCCGGCCAGGTCGGCGGTCAGTGAGCCAGGGTCGTTCCAGCTGAATCCGACACCGAAGTTGTCGGTCACCCACGCGCCGTTGATCTTGGACACGTACTTCCACAGGAACGCCGCCGAGGCGGTGATCATCGCGGCCACCCGGGCGATGGCCGCCAGGTTCGCGTTGGACTCCTCGTTGAGCGCCTCGGCCAGGGTGGGCTTGCCCTTCCAGTCGTAGACGCTCTTGTCCGCCAGCTTGGTCTTGAGCGTGGGATCCAGCGATTCGAACGGGGTGCCGGTCAGGTCCTCGGGGTTCTTGTCGGCGGCCGGGGTCGCCGGGTCGGCCGGCGGTGTCGCCGGGCGGCTCTGCCGCTGGACGATGAGCCGGGTCAGCGCCAGGTTGCCGGCGGTCCGTTGCACGGCTCCTGCCCAGAGCACTCGGGAGCCGCGATCCCGCTCGGACGTCACCTGCCCGGTGGCGCCGGCCGTGATGGGGCCGGCGGTCGGGCCCGGCCGGGTGCGGGCAGCGTCGGTCGGCGCCACAGTCTCCGGCGTCCCGTGCGTCGGGCCCATGACGGTGACTCTGCCATTTCACGGGGGCCGCGGGCGGGCAGTCCTGGCTGCCCTTTCGGGCACCGCGCCGACCCGTTCGTGGCCGGCTCGCGGGACCGGTAGCGTCGCGGAGGTGAGTGTGGAGGACCCGGGCCTGTTCGCGGTCGGTGGCCAGCCGGGCCGAACCGCCGATCCGGCCGGAGCCGGCCCGGGATCGGGGCGGCCGGACCGCACTGTCGATCCGCACGCCCCGCTGGCCGCGCGGATGCGGCCGAGGACGCTGGACGAGGTGGTCGGCCAGCAGCATCTGCTGGGACCGGGTGCCCCCTTGCGTCGGCTGGTTCAGGGCGGGGCGCCGTCGTCGATGCTGCTCTACGGCCCGCCCGGGACCGGGAAGACCACCCTGGCCACTCTCGTTGCCGGGTCCACGGGGCGGCACTTCGCCCAGCTGTCCGCGGTGTCCGCCGGGGTGAAGGAGGTCCGCACGGTCATCGCCGAGGCCACCGCGCGGTTGCGGTCGACCGGCGAGCAGACGGTGCTGTTCATCGACGAGGTGCACCGGTTCTCCCGTACCCAGCAGGACTCGCTGCTCGCCGCCGTCGAGGATCGCACCATCGTGCTGGTCGCCGCGACGACCGAGAACCCGTTCTTCTCCGTCGTGTCACCGCTGCTGTCCCGGTCGTTGATCCTGCAGCTGCAGCCGCTGACCGACGACGACATCGGTGCCCTGATCGGCCGGGCGGTCGCCGACGAGCGGGGGCTTGGCGGCGCGTTCACCGTCACCGATGAGGCGGCCGCCCACCTGGTCGCGCTGGCCGGTGGGGACGCCCGGCGGGCACTGACCGCACTCGAGGCGGCCGCTGAATCGGTCCGGGAGCTGGACGAACCCGCGGTCGACGATCCCGCACCGGCCGGGGGACCCCGGGCGATCGACCTGGCCGCCGTGGAGCGGGCGGTCAACCGGGCCGCCGTCCGCTACGACCGGTCCGGCGACCAGCACTACGACGTCACCAGTGCGTACATCAAATCGATCCGCGGCAGTGACGTCGATGCGGCGCTGCACTACCTGGCCCGGATGATCGAGGCGGGGGAGGACCCCCGGTTCATCGCCCGCCGGCTGATGATCCACGCCTCGGAGGACGTGGGCATGGCCGACCCCACCGCCCTGCCGGCGGCGGTCGCGGCCGCCCATGTGGTGCAACTGGTCGGGCTACCGGAGGCCCGAATCGCCCTGGCGCAGGCCACTATTCACCTGGCGACCGCGCCGAAGTCGAACGCGGTGATCACCGCGATCGACGCGGCGATGGCCGACGTCCGCGATGGTCGGGCCGGTTCCGTGCCGCCGGCCCTGCGCGACGGGCACTACCCGGGGGCGCAGCGGCTGGGTCATGCCCAGCGGTACGTCTATCCGCATGGCCGGCCCGGTGCGGTTGTCGCGCAGCAATACCCGCCGGACGAGCTGATCGGCCGGGACTACTACCAGCCGACCGGCTACGGCGCGGAAGGCGTACTGGCCGAGCGGGTGCCGAAGCTGCGCCGCACCGTTCGCGGCCGCAGTGCCGAGAACCGCAGTGCCGAGAACCGCAGTGCCGAGAACCGCAGTGGCGATAACACCGACACGACGTCCGATCCGGGCGTCCGGCAGAAGGGTTGACCGCATGGGCGAGGGACTGATCAACGCCATTCAGATCACCGAGAACGGCGGACCGGAGGTGTTGCACTACACCGAGGTCGACGCGCCGGAGGCCGGTCCGGGCCGGCTCGCCGTGCAGGTTGCCGCCGCGGGAGTGAACTTCATCGACATCTACCACCGGCAGGGCGTCTACCCCCTGCCGCTGCCACGGGTCCTCGGACTGGAAGGGGCCGGCCGGGTTATCGCGGTCGGCGACGGGGTGTCCGCGTTCCAGATCGGCGACCGGGTGGCCTGGCTCGATGTGTTCGGCTCCTACGCGCAGGTCGCCGTCGACACGCCCGACAAGTTCATCCTGGTCCCGGCCGACGTATCCGACGAGCAGGCGGCGGCGGTGACGTTGCAGGGGTTGACCGCGCATGCATTGGCGACCGACGTCTACCGGATCGAGCCGGGCGATGTCGTGCTGATCCACGCCGGCGCCGGTGGGGTCGGGCTGCTGCTGACCCAGATCGCCAAGATCAAGGGTGCCCGGGTGATCACCACGGTGTCCTCGCCGGAGAAGGCGGCGCTGTCGCGGGCCGCGGGCGCCGACGAAGTTCTCGGCTACGACGACTTTCCCGACCAGGCAAGGGCGTTGACCGGCGGAGTAGGCGTCGACGTCGTCTACGACGGGGTCGGCGCGGCCACCTTCGACGGCTCGCTGGAGTCGATCCGCAGGCGGGGGATGATGGTGCTGTTCGGCGGGGCGAGCGGGCAGGTGCCGCCGTTCGACATCCAGCGACTCAACCAGCGCGGCTCGCTCAAGCTGACCCGGCCGAAGGTGTACGACTTCGTCGCCGATCATGCGGAGATGGTGAGCCGGGCCGCCGACGTGTTCGGCTGGATCGCCGACGGTCGGTTGGACGTGCGCATCGGCGGTCGGTATCCGCTCGCCGAGGCGGCGCGGGCGCAGGAGGAACTGGCCGGCCGGAGGACCACCGGCAAGCTCGTCCTCATCCCCTGACCCGGGCCACCTGTCCCGACCCCTGCGGCGGTCCCGGTGGGGGAGCCGCGCCAGCCGGCCGGGCCTGACCTGCTCGTGTCCGGCCCGGACCGGTGCGCAGCTCAGCGGGCCGGTGAGGTCGGGCTGATCAGCTCGCCGCGGGGCGCCCACCCTGTTGCGTCTTCGCCGATGTGATCAGCGTGTGTGATCAGCGTGCACGTGGTGGCGCAGACGTCGGGCGCGGGGAGACGGTTTGAAGGTTGCGGGCGTCGCGTGCGCTCGCGGCCGGGATCAGGTCTCACCGGGTCGGTCAATGACAGGCTCGAGGGCATGACCATCGACGAGATCACCGGATTCATCGAGTCGCTCGGCGGCGTGGTGACGCTGCGGCCGGGGCCCGGTGACGGCTCCCCGGAGCTGGCCTGGGGCGACCGGTTCTTCTACTACTCGCCGGACGGTGTGGTGCCGCCCGGCCAGCCGTTCGCCACGATCGTCACCAAGGACTACCCGGACGAACCGGCTGCCGGGCTGGACCGGCCCGGAGCGTTCCGACTGAACGTCGCTGCCGGCAAGGTCGAGTTCCGGGCCCGGACCGGCCGGGGTCCGCGCGACCCTGCGGCGCCGGCCGTGAACCCCGGAGTGCCGGACGTCGTCGCCGCCCACCCGACCTACGGGGCCCTCGGCTGGCTCGCCGTGGTCGAACCGGGCGCGGCGACCCGGTCCGACGTGCTGGCGTTGCTGCGTGGCGCTCACAAGGCGGCCCGGACCCGGTACGACCGCCGCCATCCGGACTGACCCGCGCGGTCACTGGCCGCCCTTCAGTCGTTCTTAGGTGGGTCTTCAGTGGGTGGGCCGATTCTTTGATCTGTCAGCGAGAGCGCGAACAGATCGAAGTCCAGGAGGACGCCATGAGCACCACCACCAGCACCGGTTTCGTCGGTCGGACCGCCCGGACCCTGGTCCGTCGGCTGGCCGGGATCGTCGTGGCCACCGCGGCCCTGTTCCTGGGCTTCGCGGTCGCCGGGAACGCCGCCCCGGCGCATGCGGACACGGTTGCGGGCAGCACCGTGTTCGGTACCACCGTCGAGTGTGGCGGGGATTCGCTGGTGTTCACCACGACCTCGGACGCCGACTACGGCAGCTACGCCAAGATCTGGGTGTGGGACACCTACACGCAGCAGTGGGTGACCGATGACCTGTGGGTGGAGGCCGACTACTACGCCTCGTACAACCTCGCGGATCTGACGTTCGATCCCGGCTACTACATGGTGTACGTGCAGTACGCGCAGTGGAACGGCGCCGACTTCGACTTCTCGGGTGAGTACATCGACACCTACGAGCAGTACTACTCCTACTCCGATCACCAGGCCGAGTCGTTCTGCTACATGGGCAACGACCTGACCGACTACTGATCGGGTCCGGTCGACCCGGGCCGCTTGCTCGCGGCGCACCGAGGACGAACCGCGGCGACGCCCCGGACCGGGAAACCGGCCGGGGGGCGTTGTCGTAGGTGGCCGTGCTGTGGGTGTCGAGGAGGTGCGGCGGGGAGGGACGCGGGGCCTACTGGATCTCGGAGCCCGGTGCGGGAAGCTGGTAGCTGTGGTCCCGATCGACGGAGGCGACGCCGGGGACCCGGCTCAGCGTCGATTCGGCCCCCGCGTCGACGGAACCGGTGATGACGCCGACCGCCGCCATCACCTTGTCGACGCGCATCCCGGTCTGTTCCAGCGAGCGGGCCACCGTCCCGATCGACCGCAGGTGCGTGTCGTCGACGGTCACGCTGACGTGAGTCATGCCCTCACTGTAGGTGCTGCGCATCCCAGGCCGGAATGCCCGGACGTTGCTGTTGTCGAAGCGACGACCGGGCTTCGCGGTGCGTGATCCCGACGTCCGTTATTGCGGGGCGAGCGCCAACCCGCCACCGACGTCGACCGAAGGCTGCAGCAAGCGCTGCGAGTCCTGCGCCAGGGTCGCCCACAGTTCCCGGCCCCGGTAGCCGGTGGCCTCGGCCCATAGTGCGGCGATGCCGGCCACGTGCGGGGTCGCCATGCTGGTGCCGCTGATCGTCTTGTACCGGGTGGGCATCGGCCAGGACGAGTACACCTGAAATCCGGGTCCGGCGATGTCGACCTGGCCGCCCTGCACGTCCGGCAGTGTCCGGGCGGAGAAGAATGCCATCTCCAGCTTCTGGTCGAGGGCACCCACCGCCATGATGAACGGGCTGTTCGCCGGGGTGCCGACGAAGCCGAAATTGCCCACCCGCCGGTCGGCGTTGTTGCCGGCGGCGGCCACGATCAGCGTGCCGGCGTCCAGGGCGCGCTTGCCGACCACCGTGTACGGCGGATGAACCTGGGCGACATCGGCGCCGAGCGACATGGAGACGATGTGGCACTGGTTCTCGATGGCCCAGTTGATGCCGGCGATGATGCCACCGTCCGAGCCGGAGCCGTTGTCGCCGAGCACCTTTCCGGCGAAGATTTCGGCGCCGTAGGCCACCCCGTAGCGAGGGCCGGTGCCCGGGGTCTTGGATCCGCAGGACGTGCCGATGCAGTGCGTTCCGTGACCGTGCCCGTCCTGTACGGTCTCGCCGGCGACGAACGACTGGGTGGTGACCGTGCGGCCCACGAAGTCCGGGTGGCCGACGTCGAATCCGGTGTCCAGCACTGCGACCTTGATGCCCGCTCCGGACCGGGGTGACGTGGCCGCCCCGGTGGCCTGGAGACCCCAGGTGAACTGGGCGTTGTCGGCGAACGGCGGCCTGGCCGGCGCGGCGGCGTCCTCGACCGGGCGATCGGCGGCACCGAGCCGGCCGGCGAGGTCGTTGACCCCGTCCCGGTAACCCTGGACGTAACCAGGGTCGGCGAGCACATGGTGGATGAGTTCGGGGGAGACGGACACGATGGCGCCGTCACCGGCCTCCACGGTCCGCAACGCCCCGAGCTGGGCCGGCTCGGCGGACACCACGGCCACCCCCAGATTGTCGAACCACACCGCGTCCGAGCCGGCGGTCTGGCCGAAATCGACGGCCTGCGCAGCGAAGTCGCGCGAGTCGGCGACGTTGCCCAGCCCCGCGGTGCTGGCCAGCATCGCCCGGGCATCGGTGCCCTCGGCGAACACCACGATGAAGCGGCCGGTCGTCGCCACCGGCGCGCCGCCGAATGTGGGCAGGCCCAGCGGGTCGGTGTCGGGGAGTTCCGGGATCGGAGGAATGCTGGGCACCATCGCGTCGCCGCCTTCGGGTCGGTGGGGTCTTGTTGTACAGAGGATCGGGGGTCGGCGTCAGAGACGTCGCCGGCGCAATTCGGTCGGATCTGGGCAATACTGCTCGAATTTCCTCACGTCGCCTTCACGGCCGGACCAACACCTTGATCGCCCGCCGTTCGTCCATCGCCCGGTAGCCGGCCGCGATGTCGTCGAGGGCGACGGTGTCGGTGAAGATCGGTCCGGGGTCGAGTCCGCCCGCGAGCACCTCGGGTAGCAGGTCCGGCAGGTAGGCCCGGGCCGGCGCGACGCCGCCGCGCACGGAGATGTTGCGCCCGAACAACTTCCATATCGGTAGCCCGTCCTTGACATCGTGCGGCACGCCCACCCAACCGACCGTTCCCCCGGGACGGACGAGATCAAGGGCGGTGTCCCAGGAGGCGGCGGTGCCGACGCACTCGCAGGCGCCGGCGACGCCGAGCCCGTCGGTCAGCTCCTGTACCGCAGCCACCGCCTCGGCGCCGCGCGCGGCCACCACGTCGGTGGCGCCGAACCGGACGCCCAGATCGGCGCGGTCGGCGTGGGTGGACAGCAGGATCACCCGGTCGGCCCCGAGCCGGGACGCGGCCAGCACGGCGCACAGCCCGACCGCGCCGTCGCCGACGACCGCCACGGTGGTGCCCGGCCCGGCGCCTGCGGACCGGGCTGCGTGGTGACCTGTGCCCATGACGTCGGACAGCGACAACAGGGCCGGAATCCGGGGATCGTCCGGCTCGACCGGAGCAGCGACCAGCGTGCCGTCGGCCAGCGGGACCCGGGCGTACTGGCCCTGCCCGCCGTCGACCGGGTGGCCGTCCCGGTCGTCGCCGGCCCAGCCCGTCCCGCGCACGCATGATGTCGGCCAGCCGTTGCGGCACGGCGGGCAGACGCCGCAGGAGATGACGAACGGCGCGATCACCAGGTCCCCGGGCTGCACCGTCGTGACGTCGGCACCCACCTGCTCGACGACGCCCACGAATTCGTGCCCGATGCGGCCCCGCTTCTCGGTGAACCCCCGGTAGTGCCACAGGTCGGACCCGCAGATGCAGCTCGCGGTGATCCGTACGACCGCGTCGGTGGGGGTGAGCAGCGTCGGATCCGGCACTTCGTCGACGCGGAGATCGCGGGGACCGGACAGCACGGCAGCCTTCATGGGGCCCATCATGCGCGGCCGGTCCGACAGCCGCAGCGACGGGCCGTGCCCGGGGCGTCGCCCACCGTGGTCGGGCGGGGCGGGCGCCCGCGGCTGGTGGGGGTGGGTGCGTGCCGGGGCGGGGTATCTGCGGAGCTTCGGCCGGGCTGGGGGCGGCGGATGTTCCGCGGGCAACCCGAGGCCCGGCCGCGCCGGGCTCGCCCGCGCCGGCTCGCCCGGGCCCAGGACGGCGAAGGGCCGGGGTCGCGCCGGACGGCGCGACCCCGGCCCTCGGCGCGGGTGGTCCCGGTCGGTCAGGACTGCGACTCGTTGAACACCTCGGTCAGCAGCCAGACCGTGGTGTCGGTCGGCAGGCTGGTGTGGTCGGCCAGCTCGGACGAGCTCATCAGCAGCTCGCCCTCGGGCATCGGCACCGGTTCGCTGCCGGTGTTCGCGACGATGGTCAGCTCACCGTTGACGAACTGCAGAACCCCGGGCGCGGTCTCGACCCATTCGATCGCGCCGACGGCCAGCGCGAACGCCCGCCGGAAGGCCAGCGCGGTCCGGTACATCTCCAGGGTCGAGCCCTCGACCTCGTGCTGCCGGTCCCGGGCCAGTTCGGCGTACTCGGCCGGCTGCGGCAGCCAGGTGGCGCCACCCGGGCCGAAGCCCAGGCCCGGCTCGTCGGCTTCCCACGGCAGCGGGACCCGACAGCCGTCGCGGCCGGCCTCGGTGAACTGCGAGCGCCACCAGGTCGGGTCCTGCCGCAGGTCGTCGTCCAGCGAGGTGTGGTCGGGCAGGCCCAGTTCCTCACCCTGGTAGACGTAGGCCGATCCGGGCAGGGACAGCATGAGCAGGGTCGCCGCGCGGGCCCGGCGCAGGCCGAGTTCGTGGTCGGGCTGCACGTCACCGGCGCGGATGCCGTTGGGCCGGGGACCGGCCGGCAGGCCGAGCCGCGAGACGTGCCGGACCACGTCGTGGTTGGACAGCACCCAGGTGGTCGGCGCGCCGACCTTCTCGTTCGCGGCGACCGACTTGTCGATCGTCGCGCGCAGGTGGGCAGCGTCCCACTCGCTCTCCAGGTAGCCGAAATTGAACGCCTGGTGCATTTCGTCGTCCCGGACGTACCGGGCCAGCCGGTCGAGCGAGGGCACCCAGGCCTCCGCGCACAGGATCCGGTCGGGGGAGTAGGTGTCCAGCAGCGCCCGCCAGTCCCGGTACACCTCGTGCACCCGGTCCTGGTCCCACATGGGGCCGGTGAGGAAGAAGCCTTCGGTATCGACCGCGTCGTCGGCGGCCTTCTCGGCCTCCTCCTGGTCGGGCAGGCCGGGGGCCTTGATCAGCGAGTGCGCGACGTCCACCCGGAACCCGTCGACGCCGCGGTCCAGCCAGAACCGCAGCACGTCCAGGAACTCGGCCCGGACCTCCGGGTTCTCCCAGTTCCAGTCGGGCTGCTTGGTGTCGAACAGGTGCAGGTACCACTGACCGGGGGTGCCGTCCGGGTTGGTGGTGCGGGTCCATGCGGGTCCGCGGAAGCAGGACTCCCAGTTGTTGGGCGGCAGCTCGCCGTCCTCGCCGCGGCCGTCGCGGAACATGTAGCGCTCGCGCTCGGGCGAGCCGGGACCGGCGGCCAGCGCGGCCTGGAACCACTCGTGCTCGTCGGAGGAGTGGTTCGGCACCAGGTCGACGATCACCTTCAGGCCCAGCCCGTGCGCCCGTTCCAGCATCGCATCGAAGTCGGACAGGCTGCCGAAGACCGGGTCCACGTCGCGGTAATCGGCGACGTCGTAGCCGGCGTCGGCCTGCGGGGACTTGTAGAACGGGGACAGCCAGATGGCGTCGATGCCCAGCTCGGCCAGCGCCGGCAGCCGGTGCGTGATGCCGGGCAGGTCCCCGATGCCGTCACCGTTGGAGTCGGCGAACGAGCGCGGGTAGATCTGGTAGACGACCGCGGTCCGGCGCCAGTCCGGACCTGGGGTCTCCAGATCGGCGGTCAGCTCGGTGAAGGTCACGGTGGTTTCCTCGAGCGTCATCAAGGCACCTCTCTGCACTGGGTGGTGGGGTGGGTCGGGCCGGGTAATACGGGCAATGACGCGGTCCCCACCGAGAGGTTGATCGATTCAGAACAGTGTGCCGCGGATCACTCCGAGCCGGATGAACCGGCGAATTCCCGCAGGAACCCGGCGACCACCAGCGCCATGTTCTCCACCTCGGACGGATGCACGCTCTCGTTCGGCGCGTGGATCCGGCACTCCGGTTCGCAGACCCCCAACAGCATGATCTCCGCGTCCGGGAACGTCTCCTGGAACACGGTGCACAGCGGGATGGACCCGCCCTGGCCCTGGGTTTCCAGGTCCCGACCGTAGGCGGCCGCCATGGCCCGGGCCATCGCGTCATAGGCCGGCCCGCCGAGGGTGCCGGCGAACGGCGCACCGATCCCGCCGGGTTCGACGCCCACCCGGGCGCCCCAGGGGGCCCGGGCGCGCAGATGGGCGATGAGTTTGTCCCGTGCGGCGGCCGGGTCGGTGCCCGGGGGCACCCGCAGGTTGAGCCGGGCCCGGGCAGACGGCTGGATCGCCGCGGACGAGCCGACGACGGGCGGGCAGTCGATGCCCAGGATGGTGACGACCGGCCGGGCCCAGAGCATGTCGGCCACGGTTCCGCCGCCGAGCAGCTCGACGCCGTCCAGGACCTGCGCGTCGGTCCGGAACCGCTCGGCCGGGTACTGGGCGCCGGCCCAGGTGCCGGTGGCGTCCAACCCGTCGATGGTGGTGTTGCCGGCGTCGTCGCGCAGCGTGGCCAGCATCTTGACCAGGGCGGCCAACGCGTCGGGCGCCGGGCCGCCGAACATCCCCGAGTGCAGCACCGTCCGGGCCGTCTCGACGGTGACGACGAGGTCAGCGACCCCGCGCAGGGAGGTGGTGAGGGTGGGCCGGCCGACCGCGACGTTGCCGCTGTCCAGGACGAGGATCGCGTCGGCGCGGAGCAGGTCGGGGTGCCGGGGCACGAAGTCCTCCAGCCCGCCGGTGCCCTGCTCCTCCGAGCCCTCGCCCACGATCCGCACCGTGACCGGCAGGTCGTCCCCCAGCGCGCGCAGCGCGGTCAGGACGACGGCGATGCTGCCCTTGTCGTCGGCGGTGCCCCGGCCGAACCAGCGGCCGTCCCGCTCGACCAGCTCCCAGGGGGAGCTCTGCCAGGCCGCGTCGTCCAGTGGCGGCTGCACGTCGTGATGAAAATAGAGCAGGACGGTCGGGGCGCCCGGCGGACCGGGCCGAACCCCGGTGACCGCCTTGGAGCCGTCCGCGGTGACGTGAGCTGCCACCGCCGAGAGTCCGGCCGCGGTGAACGCGTCGACCAGCCAGTCGACCATGGCGTCACAGCCATCGACGGGGAACTGGGCGGCGTCGTGCACGGACCGGAAGGTGATCATCTCGGTCAGGTCGGCCTTGGCCTGCGGCATCAGGTCGCGGATTCGCTCACGCAGCATCGGGCCAACCTATGCCAACCCGGTTCGACCGGGCGGGACCTGCACGGAACTGGTCGTGGACAGGTCGACCGGAAGTGGTCGCGTTTCGGGCTGTGCGGTGTCGCTGATCCCGGCCCCCAGGGAGTCTGGGTTGCCCGCTCAACGGGGGACGAGCCCGGGGACCCCCGATCAGCTGGACAGCCAGGGAACGGATGGCGTCCGGAGGCAGCAGATGGTCAGCGATGAGCTCCAATCCAGTTTGCTGCGACCCTTCGCCCACGTCGTGACCGGACAGTTGGCTCGCGACCGCGAGGCCGCGGGCGTTCCGAACTGGGAGGGCCGGTTGCTCAGCGAGGTGCTGGAAGAGACCGGAGGCCGATACGAGATCGTTCTGGACAGCTTCCCGGACGGCGTCCTGGCGGACCTGCAACGTCAGATCGACGTGGAGGACGACCCGATCGCTCGTCGGGTTCTCGAGACCGGCCGCCTCGCCGTCCCATTCGAGAACCTGCGTGGTCTCGATCCCGCAACCACGCGCATCGCTCTCGGCTTCGGTCGCTGCGGCGGGTAGGTAGCGGGGTGGCGGTCCTGCTCTCAGGAGCGCACGAGTGAGTTCTGCCGGCTCAGGACGTCCGCGATCCACGGGTACACGGTGTTCTCCCAGACTTTCTGGCCCAGGCCGGCGCAGTGCCCGCCGGCGCCTTGGGCGCTGGTCAGATGCACGAGGGTGACCGGAGCGGTCATGGCATCGGCCAGCGCCTGGCCGTTGCCCCCGGCGAAGTCGCCTTCGCACTCGATGATCAGGGTCGGGCAGCTGATCCGGTCGGCGACATCGATCATGGTGAAGGTGCGCAGTGTGGTCAGGTAATCGCCGAGCGTATGGCATCCGTGGGTGGCCATCCGGGATCCGAGGAACTCGGCCCGGTCGTCGGACACCTTCATCTGCAGCGCGCCGACCGGGCCGGCGACCTTGCCGATGAGTCCGCCCGGGATGTGCGCGGCCAGGTCGGGTTGGGCGGGGTCGCAGACCAGCGCGGCGATCCGGTGGTCGTAGGCCGCGGCCTGCGGCGCGAGGTAGCCGGCCATCGACCGCCCGACGAGCACCAGGGCGGCCGGGTCGACCTGCGGAAGCGCGAGCACGGCGTCCAGGACGGGACTCAGGACGGCGGCGAAATCAGGGCGGAAGAACATCCGGTCGCGGTAGAGGCAGGCGCCCTGTCCCGGGCCTTCGACGGTGACGGCGTTGTAGCCGTATTCCAGGGCGGCCGCGATGTAGGCATAGCCCTCCTCGGCAGTGGAGTCGTACCCGGCGGGCATGATCACGGTGGGCCGAACCGCCCCGCTGTCATCGGGGGCGAAGAAGTAAGCGGTCAGTTCGTGGTTCTCGAACGGGACGGCGAGCTGTTCGGTGTGCCAGCGAAGCAGCGGGAGGGCGGCCCGGAAGGCATCGACGTGGGCTCGGTAAGCGGTGAGCAGCCGCGGATCGTCGAGGTCGTGGCGGAGGAAGAAGTAGGACTGCCGGTGGTATTCGCTGGCCCGCAGCAGCGCGTCCCGGCGGCCGGCCGGTTGATCCGTGGCTGCGGCCTGCGCCTCGGCGACGGCGGCGCGGGCGGACCAGGCGTCGTACCAGCTGTCCGGGGTGGGTTTGCCGACCTCTGCGGCGGCGGCGAACGCTTCGCCGAGGTCGGCCATCCCGGCGTAGACCGCACCGAGAGTGCGCTCGAGCTGCCCGTCGTAGAGCTCGTTGCTGAAGAACAGGTGGTGGGTGGTCATCGTGTCTCCTTCAGGTGGGTGGTGACTGACCCGCACTCGCATGCGCCGCCGGTCGAGGGGCCACGTGCGGTCGTTCCGGGGTGGAGGGAGCGACGGGAGGTGGCCCCTCGATGGGTGGGGGCGGTCGCCGGGCTCCTGTCGTTCAGGAGTGGTGGATGTAGGACTGGTCGGTCCGGGAGTCGGAGTAGATCTCGGACACGATCAGCCACTGCCCGCCGCCGCGCCGGGCCAGGACGTGCACCGAATGGTTGTCCCGCTGTGCGATCTCCTGGCCCCCGACCAGCAACTGACCGGTGACCTGCAGCGCGGTGGACACCACGACCACGTCCTCGGTCACCTTCTGCAGATGGCTGGTCGGCGGGGCGACGAGTTGACCGGCGTTGAAATTCGCGTCGCCGAACAGGCCGCGGAGATACCCCACGATCTCGGCGTTGCCCTTCTTGACGCTCCCGAAGGCGTTCACCCAGTCCGCATCGTCGCTGTAGATGCCATCGAGCAGATCCGCGTTCCGTTCGGTGAAACCGCGCGTCAGCCGGCCGAGGGTGGCGGCGATGGCGGCCTGGTCCCGGGCGGGCAGGTCGGCGAGGCCGGGCAGGGCCGGCGGGGTGGGGCTGGTGTTCATGATCGGAAGACATCCCTTCTGGAGTCGGTTACAACGACCTGACCTACGTTGCCGGAGTCGCAGCGACGGAACATCCGTCAAGACGCGGAGATTTCCGCATCGTCATGACGGCCGCCCCGCCGGCGATCCGCCCGGGATCCTCAGCTCCACTATCGTTCCGATATGCCAGCCCGTGTCCGCGAGAAGCTCGCCACGGCGGTCGTCACGATGCTGCTGGGCGCCGACGGCCCGCGGACGGTCATCCTCGGCGGGCCCGGTGGCATCGGCAAGAGTTCGCTGGTCGCCGTGGTCGCCGCCGATGTACGCGCCGCCGGCGTGGACGTGCGCTGGGCCCGAGCGGCCGAGTCCTCGGTCCGGTCGCCGTTCGGAGCGGTCCTCGACCTGATGGGGCTGCCCGTGGTGCTGCCCCCGCCGTCCAGCACTCCGGACCTGATCCTGGAGCGAGCCGCCGAACTCAGCCGGGACCGGCTGGTGCTGTTCGTCGTCGACGACGCCCATCGCGCCGATGCCGACTCGCTGACCGTGCTGTGGCGGCTCGGTCTGGCCGCCACCGACCTGCCCATCCGCCTGCTGTTGACCCGCCGGCGGCAACCACCGCGAGAGCTGCTCACGCTCCTGGCGACCAGAAGTCACGCCGCCGAGATTGATCTGAGCCCGCTGACCCACGCGGAGACGGCCGCCTTGGTGACCGATCAAACCGGTGCCGATCCGTCGCCGCGGCTGCTCTCCGCCCTGGCCTCGGCCGGTGGGAGTCCGCTGCACGTCACGGCCCTCATCCGCCACCTCGACCAGCAGGGCCGGCTCATCCGGGTGGGTGCGACGCTGGACGTCACCGAGGACGGGCCGCTGACCGCCGTCTCATTCCTCGAGTCGGTCTCCGAACAGATCGCCTCGGCGTCCGGGCCGGCCCGTGAACTTCTGCGGGTGCTGGCGGTGTGGGCCCATCCCGCTCCACCTGCCGAACTGGCCCGGCTCCTGGACACCACCGTGCTCAAGCTGTCCACGGCCGTCGACGAGTTGATCGATGCCCGGCTCCTGCAATGGTCCGGCGAGGACGTGATGTTCGTTCACGACACCATCCGGGACGTCAGCTACGACACGATCGACAGCCGCACCCGGCAGATGATGCATCGGTCCTGCGCGCAGATGCTCGAGACCCACCGGAACGCCACCGAACTGACCGCCTATCACCTGGAACGCTCCGCCGGCACCGTCGACACGCCCACCCTCACCGTCGAGCTGCGCCGAGCGGCCAGCCTGTCCTCGCCCGGAGTCGCGGCCGACATGCTGGCCACGGCAGCGAATCTGGCCGGACAGGACTCGGCGTCCTCGACCGCCATCGCGGTGGACCGAGCGCAAGCACTGCTCAAGGCCGGGCGGATCGAGGAGGCGGCCCGGGTGGCCCGGCAGGCGCTTCCCGGCGCCGCCGGCCCGGACGCCGCGGCCCTGATCAGGCTCCTGATCCTCACGCACAGCACCAGGGGGCAGATCGCCGCGGTCGACGCGCTGATCGCCGACGTCCTGGCCTCCGGTCGCGTGCCGGAACCGGCTCGGACACGGTTGCTGTGGAACAGCCGATGGCCGCACATCCTGGCCGGGGAGGTCGCCGGCATCGACCGCACCCAGGCCACCGGGCTGGCGATCACCGCGGAGACTGGAGTCGCGCCGATCGGCGCGGCGGCCTTCGCCGCGATGCTCGACGGGGACGGGGTGAGTGCGGTCCAGTGGGCCGAACGAGCAGCGCGAGGACACGCGCAACTGGCCAAGATCAACGCCGGCGAAGTCGCCTCGATGGATCTGTGGCCGCCGATCTTTCGCCACTTCACCTACGGTACGACCAACGCCGCAACCTATATCGACCACTGGCGGCGGCAATCGGCCGACCGCGACGACGTCTGGGTCGAGCCCTACCACCAGTTCGTGTCGGCCAGTCTTGCGCTGGCCGCTGGCCGCATCGACGATGCAGCGGCCGAGATCGATGCGGCGTTGGAGTCCGACCTCGAGGCGAGCCTGGGGTGGACGTCCACCAGCACGGCCGCCCGCTGCGAGATCGACGTCGACCGAGGAAACCTGGAATCCGCTCGGCGTCGGATGCAGGAGTTCCGCGCCAGGAACCTGCCCAACAGTCTGGGTCTGCCCGTCTTCGAACTCGTCGACGCCGAGATTGCCCTGAGCCAGGGCCACCCGGACCGGGCAGCGACGCTGGCGACCCGGTCCTGGGACCTGGCCGACGACGCCGGGAACCGTTTGTGGCACCTGGTGTCCGCCATCCGTACGGCCGAGATCGCCGTATTCACCAGGCAGTCGGCGCTGCTGAACCGGGTGTGGCACGGCGTCGACGCCTTTGACGTTGCGCGGCTCCCGGCGGCCGGGCCGGTGGCCCAGGTCGTCGCCGGCGCCGTCGCCCAGGACGGCGCCCGGACAGCAGCGGCCGCGGGCGAGCTGGCCGCGCTGGGCAACGTACGGGACGCCGCGCGAGCCCGGGCAGTGGCCGCCGTGGTGGCCGCCGATCATGCAAGCCGGGCCACCGCGCGGGACCTGGGGCGTCTGGCCCAGGAGGCGTTGCTTGCCGTCGGCGCGACGGCCCGCGCCCGGGCCCTCACTGCCCGGCTGCGCGAGTCCGGGATCAGCATCGGCGTCACCGGGCGACGCGGACGCCCGAAGTCCGGCTGGGAGTCGCTCACACCCACCGAACACTCCATCGCAGAAATGATCGGGGCCGGGCGGACGGGTCCGGACATCGCCAAGTCCCTGTTCATCTCCCCGCGCACCGTACAGACACACGTCTCGCACGCGCTGGCCAAACTCGGGCTGACCACACGGGTGGAGCTCGCCGCGGCCGTCGCCGGTCGGCGGGCGCCGACCGGCTGACCCTCGACACCGAGCGCGGATGTCCGACGGGGGGTGGTTCGGCCGAAGCATGCGCCAGTCGTCTGCGCGAGCGTCAGGCACGGTCCGCGCAACGACGAGCAAGCCCGCGAAACGCTGATTCCGGCAGCCCGCTCGTGGCGGTCGTGGTTGTCCTGCGACGCCGACGAGACGCCCTCCCGGTAGGGTCCGCGCGCCGCAGGCCGGATCCGAGGGTATGGAGGGCTCAGCCGCCCAATCGATCTCGTCGAACATCGCCCGGAGCCGGGCACCCCGTGCCGGGTTGAGCGACCCGACCCAGGAGATCCGGCCCAGCAGGTGCGACCGGCCGGATTTCTCGTCCACCGCCGCCGCATGCGGCCACCTTCCCAAGACGGTCCGACGGGCACCCGGGAGGCGGCGGTCCGCGGCCGGCCCGACACGGGACACCGGGATCATGCGTCGTCGAAGCCGAGAGCCCGAGCTCCTCTCGACTGCTTGCTCGCGGCGCCCGTCACCTACCGGCCGAGGCATGCAGGTACTCGGATGTCGGCGCCGGTCGAGCGGGCGTCGACCTCTCGACGGGCCCCGAATGATCCAAGCCGTCGCCCCTGCTACCGGTAGTTCAGTTCGGCCAGCTCGGTGGCGAGTTTGGTGCGAAAGGCGGGGATGCGGCCGAGCACCGGCAGCGTGATGGTGCGAACACCGCGGATTGCCGGGTTGTGGGCTGTCGCGATCCTGGTCATCCGGTCGGCGAACGCCACCACCCGCTGGGCGACCGGCCGGCGTCGTTCTTCGTACCCGTCCAGATCGTCGGTGGCGAAGGCCCGGCCCAGGGCGTACCCGTCCTGGATGCCGGTGTTCATGCCCTGGCCGCCGGCCGGGCTGTGCACGTGGGCGGCGTCCCCGGCCAGCAGCAACCGACCGTCGCGGTAGTGGTCGGCGACCCGGTGGTGGACCCGGAACCGGGACGACCAGGACAGGCCGGTGACCCGCCCGCGACCGGGTGCCCGCCGGTCCAGGATCTGCTGGATGAAAGGCAGGTCGGGCGTGGCCGGGGCGTCGTCGACGGTGGCCACGATCCGGTAGTGGCCACCGGGGAGCGGCGCGACAACGGTGAGGCCCTCGGCGGCGAAAGTCAGGGACACCTCATCGGGTCCCGGTGCCCAGTCCATGGTGACGTCGGCCAGGACGAAGGACTCGTCGTAGGCGTCGCCGGTGAAGCCGATCTTCGAGGCCGCCCGGACGGCGCTGTGCATGCCGTCGGCACCGACCACGTACCCGGCGCGCAGGGTCTGCCCGGAGCTCAGGGTCAGGGTCGCCCCGGTCCCGTCCTGGGCCACGGAGTCGACCCGGTACGGCCGGTGCACGTCGCGGCCCAGCGCTCGCAGCCGATCGAGCAACACCGCTTCGGTATCGCACTGGGGCACCATCAGCGTGTACGGGTACCGCGTGGGCAGCCGGTCGAACGGCACGGTCAGCAGCCGATGGGACCCGTCGCGGACGGCGAATTTCGTGATCGGCAGGCCCCGGGCGATCAGCGCCTCGGCGACGCCGATGTCGTCGAGCACCTCCAGTGTGCGGGCGTGCACCACGGCGGCCCTTGACGTGTTGGCACCCTCGGCCAACTGGTCGAGCAGGACGAAGTCGATGCCGGCGGACGCCAGGGTCACGGCGAGGGTGAGCCCGGTCGGGCCGGCGCCGACGATGGCGACCTCGGTGCGGTCCGGAAGTGCGGTGGTGGCTGTCATGTCCCTCTCCCTGAACTGTGCCAACAAATGTTGGCCAACGGTTGTAGACATCTTGTCCCCGATGGTCGCGTAAGTCAACAGGTGATGGCCTACAATTGTTGGCATGATGGCGGAGGATGCGGGCGCCCCCACCGAGAAGCGCTCCGATCGAACGAAGGCCGCGATTCTGCGGGCTGCGAGGTTGCGATTGGCCAGCCATGGCTACGACCGCACGACCATCCGGGCGGTGGCCGCCGATGCCGGCATCGACCCGTCGATGGTGATGCGGTACTTCGTGTCCAAGGCGCACCTGTTCGATGCGGCGCTGGACATCGACCTGCGATTGCCCGATCTGGCCGACGTCGCCCCGGACGAACTACCGCGGACGCTGGTGCGGCTGTTCCTCCAGCGGTGGGAGGGCGACCCGGCCGACGACGCCCTGCTCATCCTGCTCCGCTCTGCGGTCACCAACGACCATGCCGCCGAGCGGATGCGTCATGTCTTCGCCGAGCAGGTCGCTCCGGCGCTGGCCCGGGCGGTGGGCGACGACCTCGCTCGCCGGACGGCCGGCCTGGTGGCGGCCCAACTCCTGGGCCTCGGGCTGACCCGGTACCTGCTGCGGCTGCCGGCCGTGACCGCGCTCTCCCCGGAGGAGGTCGAACTGGTCCTGACCCCGGCCATTCGGGCCACCCTGGCCCTTCATGAGCGATAACCGTTGCTGCGCATAGTCTGTCATGCGGAATGGCGCAGCGGGCCCGGCGAATCGGGGTTCGGTCAGAGTGCTGACCGGCCGGGCGGGGCTGCGGGGACACTTGTGCCGGGCCGGGTACGCCTGCGCCGAAGGAGGCCGTCGCGGGGCGTCAGGCCACCGCGCGCACCAGCGAGCGCGCGCCGGCGACGATCAGCCGTGCGGGCGGGCGCCGGTCCCTCCGCCGTCCCGACGGCGGACCGCCGAAGTGCCTCCGGTCACCCGTCGGCCGCCTCCGGACGCACGACGACCACCGGCAGGGGGGCGTGGGCCAGCAGCGACCGGCTGACCGAACCGAGCACGATGCCGGCGAAACCGCTGACCCCGCGGGTGCCGACGACCAGCTGCGCGGCGCCGTGGGCGGCGGCGTAGTCCAGCAGCGCGTGCTGCGGCTTGCCCGACTCGATCGCGGTGACGACCTCGACGGCAGGGTAGGCGGATCGGCGGTCGGCGACGGCGCCCTCCAGCTCCTCCCGACCGCGGTCCTCCGCCGATCCGTGGGCGCAGTGCACGATATGCAGCGGGGCCCGGTGCGCCTGCGCCGCGGCGAAGGCGTAGTCGATGGCGTTGTCCGAGACGTCCGACCCGTCGGCACCCACCACGATCGGTCCGGCGCCCGGCCCGGGGGCGCGAACGACCGCGACCGGGCCGAGCCCGTGCTCGGCGGTGTGGATGGCGAACGACCCGATCAGTTCCTCGGTGCGGGCCGAATGACCCTGCGAGGACACCACGGTCAGCAGGGCCTCCCCGCTGGCCTCGAGCAGCGCCGTGCCGGCCGATTCGTGCAGGATCCGCGGCTCGACATGCAGGCCGTGATGGCTCTGCGCGACCTGCTTGACCACGCCGTCGACCAGTTCGGCCGCGGCGATCTGGGCCTCCTCGTAGGGGATCGAGCCGGGCAGCGCGGCGTCCTTGGACCCGTAGGCGTACAGCTCGAAGGAATAGAGCAGGACCAGCGTGGCGCCACGGGCGTGGGCCTCACCGGCCGCCCAACCGGCCGCCGCGGTCGACGTGTCCGAGCCGTCGATGCCGACGACGACCTCGCGCTTTCGCGTCATTCCCGTGCTCCCTCACCCGGCCGGGGCGCCACCGGCCCAGGTCCAGCGCCGACCATACCCAGGCCGTTTGCCCGGGTGGGTCAGGAGGCGGGGCAGGTCCCGGCGGAGTCGAGCGGAACCGAGCAGAAACTGCCCTCCCAGACCGCCCGTGACCCGGCCTCGCCGACCCGGACGACCTGGAACGTCGCCGCGCCCGCCACCACGACGGCCAGGATCGCGATGACCACACCCAGCCACGGCGCCGGTGGCCGTCCCGTGCTCTTGACCACCGCGGTCGGCAGGCCCCAGGCGATCAGCGCCACCACGAACAGCGCGACGGCGAACCAGAGCATCGTGTCGCCCAGTTCGATGTGCTCGGAGATCAGTGGCGTCATCCGCACCCGGGCCTGCAGCCATTCACCGGCCTCGGTGGCCAGCGGCACGACGATCAGCGCGGCCAGGGCCACCAACGGAGTGATGATGCCGAGCCGGCGGCGGGCGGCCGGCCAGACGGCGGCCAGCACGGTGAGCAGCCCGGCCAGCGGGATGAGCACCACGACGGCGTGCACCAGCAGGATGTGGGTGGGCAGGCCGTTCACCTCGTTGAGCATGTCGTGATCATCTCCCCGATCGTCGCCGCGTCCGGCACCGGCTCCCTGAAACACGAACGGACCGGACGAAGGGTTCGGTCCGGCGGCGTCGGCGCCGGTTCGGCGGCGCCCGGGCGGGTACCCTCTGGCTGATCGCACGACCACAGCGGGACGACCACGATCGCCGGGTCATCGGGGCTTCGGCACTCGATCCCGTGCCGGCCGGAAGGGACACGCCAGGGATGAAGAAGGTCTACGTCTTCGGTGCCGGGGTGGCCCTCGGAGTGGCCGCGACTCGCCGTACCCGGCGGGCCAAGGAGGCCGCCGCGGCGGCGATGAAGGCCAAGCTCACCCCGTCGGCGATCGCCGCGGACGTCGCCGACGCCATCGCCGAGCTGGGCACGGCGATCGGCGCCTTCGCCTCCGACGTCCGGCAGGGCGCGGTGAACCGCCGGGCCAGCTACCGGCCGTTGATCGACAACGCCAGCGGTGCCGTCGTGATGGTGCCGCCGGAGGCGCTGGGACCCGCGCCCGAACCCATTGAGCCGCGAATCCCCGGCGGGTTGCCGCCGACCCGGCCGGTGGCCCGCACCCACGTGTCCGGGGCCGACCCCGCAGCGGCCCGTGCCGAGGCGCGGCGGGTGCGGCGCACCGCGTGATCGGCACCGGCTGAGCCGGCCCGCTCCGTCGCCGCCCTTGGCGCCGGCCCGACCCGGGTCGGCGGTAGCGTCGTGGGCAGCCTGACCCCGGCACCCGGGGCCCGCCGCGCTTGTCCAGCACGTCCAGCACCGTCAGCGAGGAATCACCCAGTGCAGACCCATGAGATCCGGCGCCGTTTCCTGGACTACTTCGAGCGCACCGGCCACACGGTCGTCCCCTCCGCGTCCCTGATCAGCCAGGACGCCACGGTGCTGTTCACCATCGCCGGCATGGCGCCGTTCAAGCCGTACTTCCTGGGTCAGCGCACCCCGCCGTTTCCGCGGGCCACCAGCGTGCAGAAGTGCGTGCGCACCGGAGACATCGACAACGTCGGGATCACCACCCGGCACAACACGTTCTTCCAGATGGCCGGCAATTTCTCCTTCGGCGACTACTTCAAGGCGGGCGCGATCGAGCACGCCTGGACGTTGCTGACGTCGTCGCTGGCGGACGGCGGGTACGCCCTGGACCCGGACCGGTTGTGGGTGACCGTCTACGAGTCCGACGACGAGGCCGAGCGGCTGTGGCGGGAGATCACCGGGCTGCCGGCGGAGCGGATCCAGCGCCGCGGCATGGCCGACAACTTCTGGTCGATGGGCGTTCCCGGCCCGTGCGGCCCGTGCTCGGAGATCTACTACGACCGCGGCCCCGCGTACGGCGTCGAGGGCGGCCCGGTCGCCGACGAGGACCGCTACCTGGAGATCTGGAACCTGGTCTTCATGCAGGACATGCGGGGCGAGTCGGGGTCCGGATCGGGCGCGGGCGGGAAGGCCGACTTCGCCATCCTGGGCCCCCTGCCGCAGCAGAACATCGACACCGGGCTGGGCGTGGAACGGCTGGCCTTCCTGCTGCAGGGCGTCGACAACGTCTACGAGACCGACCTGCTGCGTCCGATCATCTCGACGATGGAGGAGCTGTCGGGAGTCACGTACGGCTCCGACCACGGGTCGGACGTGCGCTTCCGGATCATCGCCGACCACGCGCGCAGCGGCATGCTGCTGATCGGTGACGGGGTGAGCCCGGGCAACGAGGGCCGCGGTTACGTGCTGCGCCGGTTGCTGCGGCGCACCATCCGGTCGGCCCGGTTGCTGGGCGTCACCGAGCCGGTGATGCCGACGATCATGGCCGTGGTGCGGGACCTGATGAGCCCGTCCTACCCGGAGCTGGCCACCGATTTCGACCGGATCGTGAAAGTCGCCGCGGCCGAGGAGAAGGCGTTCCTGCGGACCATCGCCTCCGGCTCGAAGCTGTTCGAGGTCGCGGCGGCCGAGTTGGCCGACCAGCAGGCGACGGTGCTGCCCGGCAGCACCGCCTTCACGCTGCACGACACCCAGGGCTTCCCGATCGACCTGACCCTGGAGATGGCCGCCGAGGCCGGGCTCAAGGTCGACGTTGCCGAGTTCGAGCGGCTGATGAAGGAGCAGAAAGAGCGGGCCCGGGCCGACGCCAAGGCCCGCAAGGGCGGGTTCGCCGACCTCACCGAGTACCGGCGGCTACTCGACCAGGGTCCCACCGAGTTCACCGGCTACTCCGAACTGCAGACCCAGGCCCGGATCCGCGGCCTGCTGCG
This sequence comes from Nakamurella sp., assembly GCA_044223435.1. Classification (GTDB taxonomy): domain Bacteria; phylum Actinomycetota; class Actinomycetes; order Mycobacteriales; family Nakamurellaceae; genus Nakamurella. Next base: position 26,825 of record JBGALY010000030.1, on the reverse strand, counting down.
GGACGGCCGGGCCGTCGAGGCCGCGGCCGAGGGCGATGAGGTGGAGCTGGTCCTGGACCGCACCCCGCTCTACGCCGAGTCCGGCGGGCAGGACTCCGACGCCGGAACCATCGTCGGGGCCAACGGGGCGGCCGAGGTGCTCGATGTGCAAAAGGTCGACCGCAAGCTGTACGTGCACCGCATCCGCATCACCGACGGCGAGTTCACCACCGGCAGCGAGGTGCTGGCCACGGTCGACCCGGAGTGGCGGATCGGCGCCCGGCAGGCGCATTCCGGCACCCATGTGCTGCACGCCGCGCTGCGCCAGGTGCTCGGCCCTGACGCACTGCAGTCCGGTTCGTACAACAAGCCCGGCTACCTGCGGCTCGACTTCTCCTGGGACCAGGCACTGTCCGCCGCCACCCGGAGCGAACTGGAGGAGGTCAGCAACCGGGCGGTCCGGGCCGACCTGCCGGTGAAGGTCGTCTACGGCTCGATGCAGGAGGCGCAGGCGATGGGCGCCATCGCGCTGTTCGGTGAGACCTACGACGACACGGTCCGGATCGTGGAGATCGGCGGCCCGTGGTCGGTGGAGCTGTGCGGCGGGACGCACGTCGAGCACTCCTCGCAGATCGGGCCGCTGGCCATTACCGCCGAATCCTCGGTCGGCTCCGGTCTGCGCCGGGTCGAAGCGGCTGTCGGTATCGAGGCGTTCCACCGGCTGGCCGCCGAGCGGGCCCTGGTCAGCCAGCTGGCCGGCACCTTGAAGGTGCAGCCGGCCGAGCTGCCGGCCCGGATCGAGGCGTTGCTGGAGAAGCTGAAATCGGCCGAGAAGGAACTCGCCGGGCTGCGGCAGGCGGCGCTGGGCAACGTGGCCGGCACGCTGGCGGCCGGGGCCATCGACGTCGGCGGGGTCGCGTTCGTCGGCGGTTCCGCGCCCGAGGGCACCGCCGCCGGTGACCTGCGCACCCTGGCGTCCGACGTCCGGGGCCGGCTGGGGGAGCGGCCCGGCGTCGTCGCCCTGTTCGCGCCGGGACACGGATCGGTGCCGTTCGCGGTCGCGGTCAACCCGGCCGGTGTCGGCCGGGGGTTGGCCGCCGGTGACTTGGCCAAGTCGTTGCTGCCGGTCATCGAGGGCCGGGGTGGCGGCAAGAAGGATCTGGCGCAGGGCTCCGGCGGCCGGCCGGACCGGGTGCCGGAGGCGATCGACGCCCTTCGCGCGGCGGTGCTCGAGCAGGCCGGCTGAGGCCCGACCGGGCGTCGGCAGGCAACCCCCGGCGGACCACTGGCGTCCAAGTTCGCGGACCGGCCGCCCGGCCGGTTCCGCCCCGAACGAGGAACGATACCCACGCATCGACATGGCTGACGTTGACGACGAAAATGCTTCGGATGACGCACCCCCGAAAGGCGTGCGTCTGGGGGTCGACGTCGGTACCGTTCGCGTGGGCGTCGCCCGCAGCGACCCCGCAGGAATCCTGGCGACACCGGTGACCACCCTGAAGCGCTCCGCTCCGGGTGGGTCCCGGCCGGCGCCCGGTGAACCCGCAGATCCGGCCCCGGATCTGAGGGCACTGAAGGACCTGGTCGGCGAGCACGACGTGGTGGAAGTGGTGGTGGGCCTGCCCACGACCTTGCGCGGCAAGGAGGGCTCGGCGGTGGCGGCAGCGCGTGCCTACGGTTCGGCCTTGGCGACCCTGATCGCCCCGATCCCGGTGGTGTACGTGGACGAGCGACTGACCACCGTGACCGCCGACCGGTTGCTCACCGAGGCCGGGGTGCGGGGCAAGGCCAGGCGGGCCGTGGTCGACCAACTCGCCGCCACCCGCATCCTGCAGAACCGGCTCGACGAACTGGCCGCGAGGTGGCGAGGATGAGCGACCACCTGATCTTCGGCCGGGAACCGGGCGAGACCGGCGACGTCGACGTCGACGAGCTCAAGGCGGCCCTGGCGGCCAATCCCGGTCCGGACGACGCCCGGCACGAGGCGGCCGCGAGCGCCCCGGAACCGACCCCGGAGGAGCGGGCCCGCATCGCCCGCCGGCGGCACCGGACCTGGCTGATCTTCGCGGTGGTCGTGCTGCTGGTCATCGTGGCCGGCCTGGTCGCCGGGTTCATCGTCTGGAAATCCGGCACCGAGGAGGTCCCCGACTACGCCGGGACCGGAGATGCCGAGGTGGTCGTCCGGATCCAGGGCGGCGACGGCATCAAGGACATCGCCCAGACCCTGGTCACCGCGGGGGTGGTGGCCAGCACGACGGCGTTCGAGCAGCAGGCGGCGCTGGACGGCGACGTCCAGGCGCTCAAGCCCGGGTACTACAAGGTGCGGCAGAATTCGTCCGCCCAGGCGGCCGCGGATGCGTTGGTGGCCAAGGAGAACCGGGTCGGGCACCTGCGGCTCATCCCGGGCCGGCAACTGACCGACGTCACCGCCGTCGGCACCGATGGCACGCAGAGCGTGGTGCCGGGCTACATCTCCGAGATCGCCGCCGCCGCCTGCGTGCCGCTCAACGGCCAGCAGGACTGCTTCACGGCCGACGACCTGTGGCAGGTGGCCACCACGGCCGACCCGGCGTCGTTGGGCGTCGTGGAATGGGCGGCGGACGGCGTGCGGGCCTCGCCCGACCCGCGCAAGCGGCTCGAGGGCACGATCATGCCGGGCGATTTCGACATCCCGCCGGGGTCGACCCCGGAGCAGGCGCTCAAGGCCGTGGTCAGCGCGTCCGCGGCCATGTGGAACGGCACCGACATCATCGCCGACGCCGCCCGGCTCGGGATCACGCCCTACCAGGCGGCGACCATCGCCTCGATCGTCGAGCGGGAGGGCATCACCGCCGACATGCCCAAGGTGGCCCGGGTGATCGACAACCGGCTCGCGGCGGGGATGAAGCTGGAGATGGACTCGACCGTCAACTACGCGCTGGACCGGGCGTCCATCGCGACCAGCGCGGCGGACCGGGCCAACCCCAGCCCGTGGAACACCTACTACGCGCCGGGCCTGCCGCCCACCCCGATCACCTCGCCGGGACCGAACGCCGTCGCCGCGGCCCTCGACCCGGCGGCCGGCTCCTGGATGTTCTTCGTCAAGATCGACAACACGGGCGCGTCCTGCTTCTCGATCACCGTCGAACAGCACGAAGCGTGCGTCGCGCAGGCCCGGGCGAACGGGGTCTTCGGATGACCTCGCCGGTCGTCCATCGGGCCGCGGTGCTCGGCTCGCCCGTCGGGCACTCGCTGTCCCCGGCCCTGCATCGCGCGGGCTACGCGGCGGCCGGCCTGACCGACTGGCAGTACGAACCGATCGAGTGTGACGGCGACGCGCTGCCCGGCCTGGTCCGCTCCCGCGGGCCGGAATGGGCCGGGTTCTCGGTGACGATGCCCGGCAAGTCGGCGGCGGCCGCGGTGGCGGATCGCCGGTCGGCCCGGGTGCAGGCGCTGGGCGTGGCGAACACCCTGGTTCGCCGGGACGGCGGCTGGTTCGCCGACAACACCGACGTGGACGGGCTGATCGGCGCGTTGCGCGCCGCGGGTGCACCCGTCATCAAGTCCGCGCTGATTCTCGGCGGCGGCGGGACCGCGGCGGCGGTGCTGGCCGCGCTGGCCGAGTTGGGCACCCCGGAGGTGGCGATCGCCGGCCGGCGGCCGTCCTCCACCGCCTCGGCCGTCGACGTTGCGTCCACCCTGGGCGTGCCGCTGCGGGTGATCGGCTGGGACACCGACGTGGTGGGCGAGGCCGGAGCGGCCGCGGACCTGGTGGTGTCCACGGTGCCGGCCGGCGGCGCGGACCACTTCGCGCGGGTGCTGAGTGCTGTGCCCGTACTTTTCGATGTCATCTATCACCCGTGGCCGACCCCGCTGGCCGCCGGCGGGGTACCCGGTCGGATCACCGTCACCGGACTGGACATGCTGCTGCACCAGGCGTTCCGGCAGTTCGAGCTGATCACCGGGGTGCCGGCGCCGGTGCACGCGATGCGCGACGGGCTGCGTGCCGGTTCGGGGACGGACCTGCCGCTGCCGGTCTGATCCGGCATCCGTGGATCCAGCACCGAGCAGCTCGCGAGCCGGCTGCTTCTGGGGCAACCTCGGCGGATGACGAACGACGAGACCGGCCCGGTCGAGCGGGTGTGGCGCCATCTGTCCGTCGCTGCCCGACGCGCTCTGGAGTTCGAGTTGACACCTGCCGACCTGCGCACCCTGCAGATCGACCTGGCCAGGACCAGAGCGGCTGAGGCGACGCCGGCGTCGTTGATGAGACGGTGGGCCGCGGACAGGTTCGTCGCGCCGGCCGCGACCGACAGCCGCGTGCTGGCCAGAATCGACAGCCGGTTGTGGGAGTTGCTTCCGCCGCACTTCGTCGGCGTCGAACTGTCCCCGGTCGCACCGGTGGGCACCTGCTCCGCGGTCGCCGCGGTCGACCAGAACCGCATCGTCAGCACGGTCCGGGGCACCGAGGTCGTCAGCGATCCGACGAATGCACTCGCCCTGGAAGCGTCGTGGCGGCGCCGGCGCCGTCCCGGGGACCGGATCGACCTCGCCGCCGCACACCGCGTCCTGCGGGCGCAACAGTTCGACGCGCCGGCCGCGTCGGCGCACTTCCGGCTGTTTGCCCTGGTTTCGTCCAGCCGCGACAAGGGGTCGGGCATCAGCGAGGCGCAGATGTTGCTGGACCACGTCGGTTTCTGGCAGGCCGCGCTGGCCGACCTGCTCCCGCATCGACGGTCACGGGTCGGGTACACGCTGTTCGCACCGTCCGCACTCGACGATCGGATCGGCGATACGGTCCGGCCGGCGCTGGATCCCGCCGCGGTGACCAGGTTCGCCGAACATCCGGACCGCACCAGAGGAGCGGGCTATTACTGGCCGGCCGCGATCGACATCACGACGCAGGACGGCGGCGCGGAGGTCGAGGTGGGCGATGGCGGATTCGTGAACTGGACTGCCCAGTTCCTCCAGAACGCGAAGGAGCGCTGCCTGATCAGCTGTGTGTCGACAACCCGGGTCGCGACCTTGATCAGCGGTTGAACCGGTGATGTGTTCGGGAGCCCTTCGCCGCGCAGGGCAGCAGGTCATCGACGTCCGCGAAGACGGGTTCCGGCACATGTGGACAACTCCGTACCCGGTCCGGCGAACGTGAGACCGTGCTCGTCATGTCCTCCCTGCTCGCCGCCGCCCTGGGGGCCGTGCTCGGCGCGCCGGCCGGCTGGGCTGGGCGGGTCCTGCTCGGCCGGCTGCGCCGGGGCGTGGTGCTGCGACCGCCGGTCCTGGAGGTCGCCGCAGCGTTGATCACCGCGGTCGGCGCCGGGCTGTCCTGGCCGGCTCCGACGATCGTGCTCGTCGGGTGGGCCGGCCTGCTGCTCGTGGTGCTGGGCGCGGTGGACATCGCCGTGCACCGGCTGCCGGACGCGCTCACCCTGCCGGCCATCCCGATCACTGCGGTGCTCGTGTTCGGTACCTGGGCGGCCGCACCCTCGTCCGGTGATCCGCGGACCGCGCTGGTCGCGGCCCTCGTCGCGACCGCACTCTTCGCCGGGCTGGCGCTCGCCGCGCCGCGCGCGATGGGCCGCGGCGACGTCAAGCTCGTGCCGTCCCTGGCGATGTCGGCCGGCTACCTGTCCGTCCCGGCCGTGCTGTGGTGGCTGATCCTCGCGTTCGTCATCGGTGCGCTGATTGCCATCGCCGGGTTGGCCACCCGCCGGCTCGCGCTCACGTCGGCCATCCCGTTCGGGCCCTGCCTGCTGGCCGCCTGCTGGCTCGTGCTCGCGCTGCCGACGGCGTTGTCCGCCTGACTGTGTAACCCTTTACAACAGGTTGAGGGTTGGCCGAGGCTTTGGACCCTGTTCCGCCGGCGGCCGGTGCGGCAGGCTGTCGGTCCATGACGACGACGCTGCCGTTGGACCATTCGGGGATGGGCGTGCTGAGCTCCGAGGAGTGTTGGGCGCGGCTCCGCGCCGCCCGGGTCGGGCGCCTGGCCTTTGTCAGCCAGGGCGACCCGGTGATCCTGCCGGTCAACCACGCCGTGGACGGCGAGTCGATCGTGTTCCGGACCACCCGGGGCGCCAAGCTGCTGGCCGGGGACGCCGGGCTGCGGGTCGCGTTCGAGGTCGACGGCTTCGACGTCGACCGGCGGTCGGGGTGGAGCGTGCTGGTTCGGGGCAGTGTGCAAACCATCGAGGACGTCGAGGCGATCGCCCGGCTGAACCGTCTCGGCGTCTGGCCCTGGGCGGATCTCGTCGACCGCATGCATTGGATCCGGGTCGTCGTCCAGTCGGTCACCGGCCGGCAGACGGTGCATCCGGCGCGGTAACCAACGACCGGGCCGGATGGGCGTCGATCACCGCCCGGCAGCCGTCCGCATCGAGGTCGAAGACGACCGGCGCGCCGTCCACCGGGATCACCGACACCACGACGGTGTCCGGGTGGACGTGCACCAGGTTGAACGCGCCGCCGGCCCAGGTGCGCTCGTGCCCGTCGGGGCCCAACGGGTCGCTGCGGATCGCGGTCGACCCGGCCACCGCGACCGGGACGGCGCCGAGCATCCCGGACTGCGCCAGGTGGTGGTGCCCGGCCAGGATCAGCCGGACATCGGTGCCCTCGACGGCCCGAGCCAGCGCGTGCCGGGACCCCGTTTCCAGCGCGAAGTAGCTCAACAGGGGGGATGGCGGCGGCAGCGGTGCGTGGTGCAGCACGACGACGGTGCCGTCCGGCGCCGGCTCGGCCAGTTCGACGGTGAGCTCGGCCAGATGCTCCTCGGACAGCCGGCCCTGCCCGGCGCCCGGGATCGTGGAGTCGAGCACCACGATCCGCAGCCCGCCGATGCGGTGGACCTGCAGCACCGGTCCGGTGTCGTCCCGGCCCAGCAGGCAGCGATGAAACTCGGTGCGCACGTCATGGTTGCCGGTCGCGTAGATCGTCGGGACGCCCAAGGGTTCGACCGCGTCCCGCAGCCTGCGGTAGGCGTCGGAATCGCCGGTGTCGGTCAGGTCGCCCGACAGGACGACGGCGTCGAGGGTTCGCCCGTCCGCCCGAGCGGCGCGCAGCACGGACGCGGCGCGGTCCAGCGCGGCGTCCGCGTCCAGCACCTGGTTGTACTTCACCCCCGGCGCGGTCAGGTGGGTGTCCGACAGGTGCGCGAGGACGTAGCTCGGGTGCTCGGGCGGCAAGCCGTCAGGGGTCGACCAGGTCATCGTTCTCCTTCCGTACGGGCATGCCGGTCGAGCCAGTCGGCGACGCCGGGCAGCAGTCCGGGCAGGTCGGTGGCCCGCAGCTCCGGGGTCCCGCTCCCGGCGCCGAAACGGTCGACCAGCGCGGTCCCGGTGCCCCGGGCGAACGCCGCGGCCAGGATCGGCGACCAGTCGTCATCGATCAGCAGCGTCGGCCGGTCGGGCCCCATCGGCACCGGCTCGGCCGGCCGGATCACCGGGAACCGACCGGCCAGGTCGAGGGCCTCCAGCACCGGGCCGGTGGCCGGATCGTCCGCGTCGGCGACGAGCACCACGTCGGCCCGGTCGGTCATCAGGTCGAGCAGCTCGGGCAGCCCGTCGGCCGGATCCAGGATCCAGGCCGAGCCGGCCAGCTCGATCCGAGAGGCCCGGCGGCCGTGCTCGATCTGCGCCGACGACAGGCCGGCCGCCGTGGCCAGCAGCTCGACCGCCCGGTAGCCCGTCGCCGGGGGCCGGCGCCAGGGCGGGGCCGGCGCCAGGTGCGGCTTGTCCTCCAGAAAGGCGCGCATGCCGGCGACGATCGACCGGCCGGGGACCCCAGGATCCATCGCCGTCTCCAGGTGCCGGGCGAACGCCTGCACCGCCAGGTCGTCGATGTACGCGACACCGGGCAGCGTCATCGCGACCACCGGGCGCCCGTCCACGCCGGCCAGAATAGGCGGCTCCCAGGCTCGGTCGCCCGGACGCGCCCCGGGTCGGCGGTTACCGTTTCTGATGTGCGTGCCATCGAATACCGCCGGACCGGCGACCCGTCCGTGCTCACTCTGGTCGAGCGGCCGGAGCCCGACCCCGGTCCCGGTGAGGTGCGGGTCCGGGTGCACCGGTCCGGGGTGAACCCGACCGACTGGAAGTCCCGCCGCGGCACCGGGTCGGTCGGCGCGGGCGGGCCCGTCGACCCGCCGCAGGTGCCCGGGCAGGACGGCTCTGGGGTGGTGGATGGCGTCGGCTCCGGCGTCGACGCAGCGCTGGTCGGCGAGCGGGTGTGGATCTGGGAGGCCGCCTGGCGCCGGCCCTGGGGCACGGCCGCCGAGTCCACGGTCGTCCCGGCCACCCAGGTCGTGCCGCTGCCGGACGAGGCGACGTTCGACCTCGGTGCCGGCCTGGGCATCCCGTTCCTGACCGCGCACCGCTGCCTGACCGTCACCGAGGACGGCCCGATCACCCTGGGTCCGGGCACCCTGCAGGACCGGGTGGTCCTGGTCGCCGGCGGGGCCGGGGCCGTCGGCAACGCCGCCATCCAGCTCGCCCGGTGGAGCGACGCCACCGTCATCAGCACGGTCAGCTCACCGGAGAAGGCGCAGCTGGCCGTGGCCGCGGGCGCCGACCATGTGATCGACTACCGCCGGCAGGACGTCGTCGCCGAGATCGGCAAGCTGGTCCCGGCCGTGCACACCGTGGTCGAGGTGGCCCCGGCGCAGAACGCCGCGATCGACGCCGCGGTGATCGCCCCGCACGGGTCGGTGGCGATCTACGCCACCAACGGCGGCGCGGACGTCACGGTGCCGGTCGGGACGCAGATGCTGCCGAACGCGCGCTGGCAGTTCGTGCTGATCTACACCGCGCCGGCGCCCGCCAAGGCCCGGGCGGTGAGCGACGTCGCGGCCGCGCTCGCGGCCGGCGGGATCCGGGCCGGACGCGACGCCGGGCTGCCGCTGCACCACTTCCCGCTGGAGCGGGCGGCCGACGCGCACGCGGCGGTGGAGGCGGAGATCGTCGGCAAGGTGCTGATCGACGTGCGGCCATGACCGACCGGGCGCGCAGAACCCGGATCGCCGTCGGGGCCGTGGCCCTGCTCGGCGGGCTGCTGGTCTTCGTGGCGACGTTCCTGCCCTGGCTGTCCGCCGCCACCGAGGACGGCGGGCGCACGTCGATCACCGGGTGGGGCGGGATCACCGGCAGCAGCCAGATCGCCGGCACCAACCTCAACGACGTGCTGAACGGGGCCGGCAGCTACCGGCCGGGCTTGATCGGGCTGATCTTCGGCGTGCTCGCCGCGATCGCCGGCGTGGTGATCATGGTCCACCTGCCCGAAGGGAGCCGCCCGCACCGGGTGACCGCGGCGGTGCTGAGCCTGTGCGGGCTGGTCTGTCTCGGGTTCGGTCTGTGGCGTGGCCTGGTCCCGGGTGACGCGTCGGTGTTCGACGACGGGGAAACGACGGCCGCGTTCGGACCCTGGCTGACCGCCATCGGTGGGGCGCTGATGCTCATCGCCGCGGTGGCGATCTTCGCGGGACGGATCGATACGCCGGTCAGCCGTCCGGTGCGGCGGGGCATTCAGCCCCGCTGAGCGTCGGCGCCACCGGGATCGCCACCGGGATCGGCTCCGGCATCCGCGTCGTGATGCGGGTCGTGGTCGGGCTTGAAGCGCGCCAGCGCCGCCGTGTGGGCCGGGCAGTGGCCGCCCGCCCGGTCGCAAGCGGTCAGGTCGCACAGCCGGCAGATCCACGGCCCACCGGTCTTGGCGTACACCGCATTGCGCATCAGCCGGGCCAGCAGTCCTTCCATGGCCGCGAGCTCGTCGGGCGAGAACCCGGAGAGCATCGTCACCAGCACCTCGCGGCGGGCCCGGGCGAGATCGTCGGCGGCCGTCCGGCCCGCCGCGGTCAGCCTGACCGACCGGGAACGGCCGTCCGCGCCCGGCCCCCGAACGACCAGGCCATCGGCCGCCAGCCGGTCGATCAACCGCACGGCGCCGGAAGGCGTCAGCCCGAGCACCTGGCGGACCCCGTCGACCGTCGGGGAGTCGAGAAATTCGGCCATCGCCGACAGGGCGGCGAGCGCGGTCGTCGATCCCCTGGTCGCCCGCCCTGCGGCGAGGGACATGGCCGCCACCGTCTGGTCGGTGACGGTGCCGGCCAAAGCACCCAGAACGTTGGCGACTCGATCCAGCTCGGTCACCCGATCGGCCGGTCGCTCAGGGCAGGTCGTAGCTGATGGTCAGCGGCATGTACGGGTAGTCCTGGTGCGTGGACCGGCTGCTCGCGGACCCCGTGATGCCGGCCAGTTCGCCGGTTCCAGAGCCGGGCACGATCGTCGATGCGCCGGCCGCCGTCGAGCCGTCGTACGTCCCGGACCCGGTCAGCACGAAACTGCCGGACTTGCCCTCGATGGTGCCCGTGACCTGCATCATCGTGACGTAGGTGCTGGTCCCGTCGGCGGCGTAGTACATCAACCCCTCGTAGGCGGCGGTTCGGATGGTGCTCTCGCCGCTCGACCCGTCGCCACCGAGCCCGACCTCGGCCCGGGTGAATTTCGCCCCGGCCGCGAGCTCCCGGTAGGGCTGCTCGTCCCAGGACTCGATCTTCAGCTTGGTCTGCAGAGTCGTCGTCATGAACCCAAGCGTATGTGTGACACACGCACATTTCCAGCGGTTCATGCATCCGACAATCAGTCTCGCCGGGTTTCACCCGACCGTCCGACGCACTCCGCCGACCGGCGTCACCGACAGTCGCCAGCCGATGTCGGAGACCGCGACCGACGGGGCGCCGTCGAGCTGGTGCCGGACTCCCGGCAGCGCGTCGGCGGTGTTGCCGACCACGACCCGCCCGTCGGCATTGACCACCACCGCGTCGACCCCGAGGCCCGCCCAGGCCCGCAGAAGCAGCGTCTCCAGCCGGCCGACCGGCACGTCAGCGCCGACGATCCCGACGAACTCGCCCGCGACGACCACCGGCATGGTGAAGGTGAGCAGGTAGCGGTTGGTGCCGTGCACGTCGACGTAGGGTCCGTCGACGTAGCGCCCGCCGAGGTCTCGCGGCACGCTGAACCAGTCGGCGGTGCCGTAGTCGTAAAAGGCGAGACTGTGCGGGTTGAGGTCGACCTGGAGAGCGGTCGGCTCGGGCCCGCCCAGGTCCTGCCACCACAGGATCCGGCGGCGGCCACCGGAGGCGACACCCGGCGCGATGATCATGCCCATGCCGACGATCAGTTCGGCGTGCTCGGCCAGCAACTCCCGCACCCGGGACTGGACCGCGGCAGGATCGACCGAGCCACCGTGCACCTGGTCCCGGAGCCGGTCCACGGCGTCGAAGACCCGGTCGATCAGGTTCTCGACGGGTGGGCGGGCGCTGTCGCCGGGCGCGGTGCCGCGGGTGAGGCGCTGCTCGACCAGCGTCCGGGTCTGCCGGGCGATGTGCTCCTCGGCCAGCCGGCGGGCCGATGAGCCGTTCCGGTCGCGGATGGCGCCCAGCACCGCGGTCTGCGCGGTGAGGGTGTCGGCGGCCCAACCCGCCGGGTCGGCGGGGAACAGCTGGAGTTCGGCGAGTTGGGTCTGGATCTCCAACTGGGTGAGGGTCAGCCGCACCGACTGGGCCGCCGCGGCGATCTCGATGTGCAGCCGGCCGTCGAGGCGCCGCCGGTCCGCCGGTCGATCCGCGACCGCGAAGGCGGCCAGCGTCGCGTCGAGCCGCGCCAGCTCGTGGGCGCCGGCGCGCTCGGCGGCCAGCCGGGCCGCTGAACCGGCCACCGCGGCATGGAACTCGCCGAGCTCGCGCAGGTCGGTGCTGCCGAGCTCGGCGGATCTGCGCCGGGCCAGTTCGGTCAGTGCCGCTTCGGAGAAACGCACGAAACTGCCGCCGCCGCGACCGCGGCGGGTCTCCACCAGCCCGCGCCGGCGCAGGTCGGCCAGCGCGTCGCGCAGGGTGACGACCGCGACCCGCAGCGAGGTCGCCAGCTCGGCTTCCGGGGGTAGCTGCGCGCCGTCGGCGATGAGGCCGAGGGCGATGGCGCCCGCGAGCCGGCGGACGACGGCTTCGGATCGCACCGCTCCGTCGTCCAGTGGAGCGAACACCGCGAGGTGCGTCATGGTCGACCATCCGCCGATCGGCCGGTCATCTCGTCCTCAACCCCATCCCGGCCCTTACCGAATCGTTTGAACTATGGTTCCATAGGTTTAGCATTGTGTCGTGCGTCACATCCTCGACAGCCACCGCTCGGAGGACACGCCTCGTGACCCAGCTCGACCCCGACCACGCGCCCGCCGATTCCCTGAGTACACCCTTCACCCCGGGGATGGCCGACAACCCGGCCGGTCTCGCCGACTTCCCGGAGACAATCGCCCTGCCGCTGACCAGCCGGGCCCCTGATGCGCGGACCGCCGAGTTCACCGAACAGTGGCGCAACGCCTCGTACAACTGCTACTCGTCCGGGCACAAGTTCTGCCGGGAGGTCTGCCCGGTGATGCAGGTGACCCGCAACGAGTCGTGGACGCCGACCGCGTTCCACGCCAATGTCGTCGCGATGGACCGCGGTGAACTCGAGATCGCCGACGTGGCCGCCGATTACGTCAACTGTACGCAGTGCGGGGCCTGCGAGCTGCGGTGCCCGAACACGCTGTTCACCGGCGACTTCTACCGGTTCCGCACCCGGACCGTCGACGTGGTCAAGGCGGTGCGGGGCCTGGCGGTCGAGCACGGCATTCACCAGCCGGGGTGGCGCACCTGGAACGAACGCACCGATCTGGACACCCATGAACCGGTGCTCGGCGATACCCGGGTGAGTCAGGAGCACGTGCGGGACTGGTCGGCCGGGCTGGATCTGCCGATCGGCGGCGAGACCGTGCTGTTCGTGGACTGCGAAGCTGCCTTCCATCGCACCTCGGTGCCGCGGGCGGTCGCCCAGATCCTGCGGCTGGCCGGGTACGAGTTCGGCCTGATGGGCGAGCAATGGTGCTGTGGCGGGCCGGCCGCCGAGATGGGCTACGTCGACCAGGCGCGCCGGTTCGCCGAGCACAACCTGGCCAACTGGCGATCCACCGGCACGGTCCGCGTGCTGGTGCTGGACCCGCACGACTACATCAGCTTCACCGAGGACTACCCCACGTACTTCGGCGCCGACTTCGACATCGAAATCGTGCTCGTGGTAGAGCTTTTCGCCGATCTGATCCGGCAGGGCCGGCTGACGCCGACGGTGTCGATCGATCGGGCGATTACCTACCACGATCCGTGCCGGCTCAACAAGCGTAAGGGCATCTGGGCCGAGCCGCGCGAGATCCTGCGGGCCATACCCGGTCTGGCGTTCACCGACGTGGACCGGGTCACCCAGTGGTCGTACTGCTCGGGCGGGGGCGGCGGGCTGCCCATCGAGAAGCCCGAGCTCACCGCCGCGATCAGCGCCAACCGGGTGGCCAAGGCCCGCGAGCTGGCCGTCGACACGCTGGTCAGTGCCTGCCCGTGGTCGGAGCGTCCGCTGGCCGCGGCCGGCGAGGCGCAGAACATCGACGTCATCGACATCCACGAGCTGCTGGCCCAGTCGCTCGGGCTGGACATCGGCACCGCTGTCGGGGGCGGTGCGCGATGACCCTGTCGCTGGATCGGCTCGACCAGGTCGTCACGGCGATCGCGTCGGTCCTGGCGCCGGATCAGATCCTCACGTCCAAAACCGACCGGTACAACCGGGCGCGGGTGCCCGCCCCGTTCCCCGTGCACCGGTGGTCCGAACGGCTGCCCGACCTGGCGGTGTTGCCGACCACGACGGAGCAGGTGGCGGCGGTGGTCCGGATCGCCAACGACCTGCGGATCCCGATCGTGCCGCGGGACGGTGGGACCGGACTGACCGACGGGGCGGTGCCGCTGCGCGGCGGCATCGTCGTCGACGTCAAGCGGATGAACCAGATCCACGAGCTGGATCTGGTCAACCGCACCGTCACCGTCGGCACCGGCATCAACATGCTCAAGCTGAACGAGGAATTGGCCCGGCACGGGCTGTTCTATCCGGACGACCCGGCGTCCTACCCCTGCTCGCTGGTCGGCGGGCGGATCGGCACGTCCGGCTGGTCGCTGATCGGTGCCCGCTACGGGCACACCCGGGACCTGGTGCTCAGCTTCGACTTCGTGCTGCCGACCGGTGACATCCTGCACGTGGGCGACGGGATCGGTCGCAAGATCACCAAAAGTTCCAGCGGGTACCAGCTCAAGCACCTGTTCATGGGTCACCAAGGCACGTTGGGCATCGCCACCCGAGCCACGCTCAAGCTCTTCGGCAAGCCCGAGGCGGAACTCTCGCCGTTCTGGGCGTTCGACAACTACGACGACGCTCATGCCTGCACCGGAGCGCTGGCCCGGGCGGGGGTGGCCACCTTCGCCGGTGCGGTGCTGTTCGACGAGCACAAGGTCGCGTACCTGCGCCGGGACGACGAGGCCTACATCCCGCAGCCGTCGGACGTGCGAGCGCTGGTCTGCGCGGTGATGTACGGCTACGAGGACGAGGTGCGGGCCGGGGGGAAGCGGCTGTTCCGGATCGCTCGGGAGCACGGCGCCCGGTACCTGGGCGACGAGATCTCCGCCGGGGACTGGGCGGCCCGACACGATCGGTACGCCACCCCGCTGCACGGCCGCACCAAGCAGGGTCAGGTGGTACCGATGAGCTGGCACTGCGAGGACGCCGCGATCAACTTCAGCGAACTGCCCCGGGTCACCAAGGCGTGGCACCAGATCGTGGCCGACCTGCGCCGGCGCACCGATGTGTTCGACGACTGGGGGATGTTCGCCTACACCCAGGGCGCCACCGGGGCCGACTACCTGACCGAGATCGACGTGGGCATCTGGGAGCAGCAGCTCGACGACGCCGCCTGGGACCTGTGGGTGAACGCCAAACGCGAGATCGCGTCGGTCGCCATCGCGGCCGGCGGGTCGATCAGCGCGTGCCACGGATCGTGCCGGGAGGGCGAGGTGGACCTGGTGCCCGACGAACTCGGCCGCGGGTTCGACGTGATGCTGGACATCAAGCGGACCCTGGACCCGCACAACATCATGAACCCGGGGAAGTACCTGCTGGATCGGGCCTACCCGCAGGGAGCCGGATCATGACCCGGGCCTACCCCTTCCGGTACCCGGAGCAGCGCACGCCGCCGGAGCCGACCCCGGTCTCCGACGTCGCCCGGACCACGTTCGAGCACGTCTACGAGGTCGACCCGCGGCTGATGCGGACGTGGGTGCTGCAGCAGGAGTTCCCGAACTGGGACTCGTTGCGAATCATGACTTCTCGGCACGACCACCTGGACTGGATGCACCGTCACTTCGCGACCCGGGTGATCGACGGCTCGTCGGTGCTGGCCGAACTCGACTCTTCCGACCCAGCTCAGTCCGCAACCCCAGACGCTTCCGGAGGCGACCAGTGAAGTTCAGCTACGTCCTGCTGCCCGATTATCCGCTCGCCGAGTCGTTGGCGGCCATCCGGCTGGCCGACGAGCTGGGCTTCCACGCGGTGTATGCCGCGGACGAGACCTGGCACCGGGACCTGTGGCTGCTGTTCGCCGCGGCGGCCGGGCAGACCTCGCGGATCCGGTTCGGGCCCAGTGTCTCGCCGGTCACCCTGCGTGAGCCCACGTTGATCGCGCAGGCGGTCATGACGCTCGACGAGCTGTCCGACGGCCGCGCCGAGGCCGTGCTGGGCAGCGGCAATTTCGGCCTGCTCGCCCAGTACAACATCGACTGGAAGGGCACCAAACCGCTCTCCCGGGTGAAGGAATCGGCGCAGGTGATGCGCACCTTCATCGACAACTCGGCGATCACCCACGACGGCGAGTTCTTCTCCTACAACGGGCTGTTCACCTTCGCCCGGCCGGTGCAGGAGCACCTGCCGATCAAGATGGGGGCAATGCGGGGGCCGAAGTCGTTCCAGGTGTCCGCCGAGTTTTCCGACGGCTGCCACCACGCGCTCGGGTACACCCCGCAGGCCTACTCGTACATGTACGACAACATGAAGATCGGCGCGGACCGGGCGGGCAAGAACGTCGATGAGCTGGATATCGGCGCCTGGATGGTGTTCGCCGTCGGCAGCGACGGGGAGGCGGCCAAGCAGGCCGCGCGCAGCATGGTCGGCATCTACGCGTCCTCGATGCCGACGGAACTCCTCGCCCGCAACGGCGTGACCGCCGACGACATGGCGCCCGTCCTGGCCGCGCTGGGGGCCGGCGACCTGCCCGGCGCCTACGCGGCGACCCGGCCGGAGGTCGCCGAGAAGCTTTCCGTCGCCGGCACCCCCGAAGAGGTGACGGCGAAACTCAAGACGCTGGAACCGGTCGGGGTCAACCACATGATCCTCGCCATCACCGACGCCGGTCTGGTCAAGGCGTTCACCGGCCGGGAGATCGACGGGGTCGCCGACGTGAACACCCAGATCCGGCTGGTCGCCGAGCAGGTGATGCCGGCCTTCGGGTGACCGTCAGACCCGCTCGACGCCGTGCCGCTCCATCACCGCGGCGACGTAGTCGCGCAGCACCGGTTTCGTGGCCTCGTCGGCGAAGCGCACCTTGACGCTGCCCTTTCCGAACCGCGCGTCGGGCAGCCGTGCTGCGAGCTGCTCGATCAGGTCGAATTCGACGGAGTGCACGGTGAAGTGGGTCTTCGCCGCGGTGAACATGACGTAGCCCTGCCGGTAGGTCGCGCCGAACCGGAACATCGGCCGCTGCCGGAACATCACCAGCGGGATGCTCGGGTAGTGGGCCGCGGTGTCGTCGACGAACTCGGTGACCCAGGCGCGGGCGGGTTCGGGCAGCGACGCCAGGTACTGCGCGACGGTGGTCAACGGCGCGGCGTTCGGGTCGGTCACCGCCCGCTCCACGCGCCGGCGGTCAGCGTGCCGGCGATCCGATCGAGCACGTGCTCGTCGCCGGCGTAGACGCCGGCCGGCCGCGGCCAGTGGATGACCGCGTCGGTGAAGCCGAGCTCGGCGGCCCGGCCGGCCGCGTCGGTGAACGCGGCCAGGCTGCTCACCGACAGCACCGGCGCCGAGTCCAGGTTCAGGTAGCGCCGGAGGGTGGCCGGGTCGCGACCGGCCCGGGCGGCGGCGTCCTCGAACGTGCGGGCGAGTCCGGCCACGCGGGCCCACCACGCGTCGGTCGTCACATTCTCGGACTCGGGTCCGGTGGTCGCCCAGCCGTCGCCGAGCGTGGCGGCCAGGCCGATCGTCCGCGGTCCGTTCCCGGCCACCACCAGCTCGATCCGGCTCCGGCTACCGGGCGGGATCATCTTCGCGTCGACCGCCTGGAACCAGTCGCCGCGCCAGGTGGTGTCGGGTTGCCGTAGCAACAGGTCGGTGAGCGTGACGAACTCCGCCAGCCGGGCCACCCGCGCCCGGGGCGCCAGCGGGTCCTGACCCAGCACGCCGGCGTCCCATCCGGTGCCGCCGGCTCCGATCGCGGCGATCAGCCGGCCGTCGGCCACGTCGTCGATTGTCATGAGGTCCTTGGCGGTGGTCACCGGGTGCCGGTAGTTCGGCGACATCACCCAGGTGCCCAGCCGCAGGGTGGTGGTCGCCGTGGCCGCGGCGACCAGGGTGGGCAGCGTGCCGAACCAGGGCTCGTCCTTGAGGTCCCGCCAGGACAGGTGGTCGTAGGTCCAGCCATGGGCGAAGCCCCGCTGCTCGATCGACGCCCAGCGGGCGCGGGCCTCGCGCCAGGTGAACTGGGGCAGGATGACGACGCCGACACGCATCGTGGGGACGCTACTCCGGGTCGGCCGGCGGTTTGCGGTGCATCCGGTAGTGCAGCACCAGGAACGGGATGCCGAACAGGGCGAACGCGTGCTCCGCGCGCAGGTGCCCGTCCTGCACGTACACGTCGAGGCGCTCGCCGAAGCCGTGCACCGCCAGCACGGTCAGGTCGGCGGTCTCCGGATCGATCGCGGTGAGGTAGTGCCCGGGGTGCGGCAGGTCGCTGCCGCTGGTCAGGACCAGCCCGCCGCCCGCCCGGGACCGGGGCAGCAGGGTGGCCGTGAAGCTGCCCTGCGGGACCGGGAACCCGACGCTGACGTAGCCGCGGTCGGCGTCCCGGTAGGTGGTGTAGATGCCGACATAGATCGGGTCGTCGGTGTCGGCGTAGGCGCGGATCCAGCAGCGGATGGTCTCCGGCCGGCCGGCCGTCCCCGCCGGTCCGGGTCGGGTGATGGTGTCGATCCGGCTGCGCACCCCGCGTTCGATGTCGCGTTGGTTCATCGGCACGTTCGCCTGGCCCAGCGGGCGGGCGACCACGGTGCGGTAGAGCAGGTAGCCGGGCCGGATCCAGGTCCGCCACTGCGGGTCGATGTCCAGCCGGAACCGGGTGGTGTGCTCGTAGAACTCGCGGACCAGCGGGTGGGCGGCGGCCGGGTCGAACTCCGGTCCGGCCAGCTCGTCCAACGACGCGACGATGCCGATGTCGGCGACGTCCGGGTGGTAGTCGGCGGCGAGCTGCTCGGCCAGGTCCTTGAGGTACCCCGTCCCCACGTAGCGGGTGCGGGCGGCCCGAGGCACGACGAACGGGAGGTCGGCGGCCGGCACCCGGTCGGCGAGCAGGCTGACCTGTGCGTCGCGGAACAGCAGCGCCGACGAGGTCCGGTAGCCGGCCATCGTGACGGCCGCGGCCAGGGCGCCCGGGGCGCCGGCTCGGCCCAGCAGCGCACCGGTCGCCGCGCCCAGCACCGGACCGAAGGCGATCTTCTGCGGCCGGACGCCGAGCAGCCCGCCCAGCGTCCCGGTGGCCGTCGCGATGGTGCGTGGGCCGGCGCCCAATCGCTCGGCGGCCCAGCCGAGCGGAGTGACGAGCGCCGCGCTGACCGCGATCCGCTGGAACAGCGGCGGGATCTCACCCGGCCGCTGGAGCCGGCGGGCCAGGGCCTCGGACGCGGCGAGTGCGACCGCACCGACCGAGACACCGATGGCCGACGCCCGGCGCCCGCTCCGGGCGGTCAACGCCGCGCCGGCCACAGCGCCGACCGCGGCGGCGAAGCCGAGCGCACCGGCCGGCGGGCGGGACGGGGTGGCGGCGGGTGTCACCGGCCCAACCTAGTCCGCGCCCGGCCCCGATCGGCCGGCCGATTGTCCTATTTCACGGATCCGCGGGAACGTCGCGGGCGGCGAATCTGCGTCCGATGTCCGGATCGGCGTTTCCGCGGGAACGCCGCGGGCGCTCCCGGTCACCGGTCCAGGGTCGCCGCCGCCTCCAAGAGCATCCACCCGGAGAGTTGGACGGACAGGTCGCGTTCGGCGTTCCGACGGGCCGGCGGCCGGGCCGGGCGGCCCCAGTCGGGGGCGAAGACCGGTGCGCGTCCGGTGCGGCCGCCGCGGGCGGTCCAGGCCGCGCCCGCCCACGCGGCGTCCGCGGAGTTCCGGACCAGGGTCGCGGCCCGGGCCCGGGTCCGGGCCGACGCCGCGTCCTGGCCCGGCAACGCGCGGGCGACCAGCGCCAGGTATCGGGCGAGGATGCCGGCGAACAGTCCCGAGTCACCCCCGGTGAGCCCGGCCAGCACCCCGGCCGGGGCCAGCCCGGTGGCGACGGCGTCCACCAGCCGCCGCGCCCGGGCGGCCGGCCGATCGCCGGCGACCGACCGCAGCGCCAGTTCCAGGTCGGTGCCCAGCACGACGCCCTGGTTGTAGGTGTAGATCGGCGTCTCGATCCGGATCGGGTCCGCGCCGGGCCGGTCGTCGGGCCGCGCGCCGTCCCGGATCAGCCCGGTCGCCGGATCCCGCAGCAACCGGTCGATCCAGTCGGCGGTGGCGACCGCGCGGTCCAGGAACCCGGTGCGGGCCAGCAGGACCGCCGCCGGGCCGTTTGCCGGGGCGTTCTTGAACTCGTCACCGCGCCGCCAGGGAATGCCGCCCCCCAGTTCGGCGGTCCAGGCCGCCAGCAGCTGATCCACCAGCGTCCCGACGGCGGCCGGCCGGCCCAGCCCGAACAGGCGCTCGGCCCGCTCCAGGGCCAGGCCCAGCCAGGCCATGTCGTCGTAGTAGGCATTGGTCCACCGGCCGAGATTGCGCAGCCGGATCCCGCGAACAAGCCGTTCGATGGTGATCCGGCGGATCTCGGCCGGAGCGCGGAGTTCGGCGTCCAGCAGGCAATCCAGCAGGTGCGCCTGCCACCAGTAGTTCCAGCGCAGGAACAGCCGGTCGGGCCACCGGGCCGGCCACGAGTTCACTCCGAGCGCGGTGCCCGGCAGCCCCACGAACCGGTGCAGGTGCCGCGAGCGCACCGCGCGCTCGGCCGCGGCGGCGCGTTCCGCGGGGTCGGCGGTCAGGGTGCGTCGTCCCACAGCTGGGAGCGGTCGTATCCGTCCCGGGACCGGCGGCGCCGGCCGGCGGGCACCGGGGCGGGCTCGGGCGCCGCCGGCGGAGCGGGATCCATCGATGGCTCGTCCGGCTCGTCGGCGCGCGGATCCCGGTACTCGCGGACGACGAAGATCGCCAGGCCCACCAGCGCGATGACCCCGAACGCCTCCCACTGCAACGCGTAGGACAGGAACGGGCCGGGGTCGGTCTGCGGGACCTCGATCGGGGTGAGCGCTCCCGGGCTCGGGCCGGTGAGCTGGACGAACCCGGCCAGGAACGGCTCGTCGGGTGGCCCGTCGAATGCCTGCCGCATCATGTCCGCGCTGATCTCGGTGACCTGCACCTGCCCGTTCTGTACGGTCGGCGGCCGGCGCGCCGGGTCGAGCTGGTCGTCCTGGACGCGCCCGGTGATGGTGACCTCACCGGCCGGCGGGGGCGGGATGCGCACCCCCCTGTCGACCTCCAGGAACGAGACCGAACCCCGGTCGACGAGCAGCGTCTCGCCGGTGGTCAGCCGGAACGGCAGCACGACCTCGGAGATCGGTTGGCCCGCCGAGTTCTGCCGCAACCGGACCTGCACCTGCCGCGACTGGTCGAACGTGCCGGTCGCGGTGACCACGTGCCACAGCGCGGCCGCCGACGGTTGCCCGGCGGGGGACATCAGCTCGGCGACCGGCACCGGGTCGGCGGACAGGGCCGCGGCGATGGCGGCGTTCTGCGCCGATCGTTCGGCGTTGCGGTTGAACTGCCAGGGGGCGAGCACGAAGAAGCAGGCACCGGCGAACGCCAGGCCGGCCAGGATGACCGCGATCCAGCCGGGCCGCAGCAGGAACGCCAGCCGTTTCATCACGCCCCGATCAGCCCGTCCCGTCCTCGCTCAGCCGCGCTCGGCCAGCCGGCGGCGGATCTCGGCGATGACGCCGGGCATGGCCGCCTCGGTCATGGCCAGCACCTCGACGAATCCCTCGTGCGGACCGTAGTACGGGTCGGGGATCTCGTCGCCGTCCGCGGCCGGATCGAAGTCCCGCAGCAGGTGCACCTTGCCGCGGTCCGGCTCGGCCAGCATCCGCTTGACCAGCGCCCGATGGTCCCGGTCCGCGGCCAGCACCAGGTCGATGCCGGCCAGGTCGGCGCGGGTCAGCTGGCGGGCCGTGTGCTCGGTCGGGTAGCCGGCGTCGGACAGCACCCGGACCGAGCCCTGGTGGGCACCGGCGCCGATGTGCCAGTCACCGGTGCCGGCACTGGTCACCACCACCCGATCGGCCAGGCCGGCATCCTCGACGGCCCGCCGCAGCACCTGCTCGCCGATGGGGGAGCGGCAGATGTTGCCCGTGCAGACGACGCAGACGTGGAACCGGTCGTCGGTCGGTGCGGGGGCCCGGACGGGGTCGATCTGGAGCTCGGACGTCACGGCGCCATTGTCCCTCAGGCCCGAGGGCACCTGACACACTGCGGGCGTGACGACCATCCGTGACGTTCTCGACACCCTGGAGCGGGCCTACCCGGCGGCGCTGGCCGAGAGCTGGGACACCGGCATCGGGCTGACCTGCGGCGATCCCGGCGATCCGGTGGCCGGCGTGCTGCTTGCCGTGGACGCCGACGCGGTCACCGTGGCCGAGACGGCGGCCGCCGGCGCGCAACTGCTGCTCACCCATCACCCGCTGCTGTTCCGGCCGATCCAGTCGGTCGCCGCCGACTCGGCCAAGGGGGCACTGGTGCACCGGATGATCCGGTCCGGCCTGGCGCACGTCGCCGCGCACACCAACGCCGACACCGCGGTCGGCGGCGTCAACGACGCGCTGGCTGCCGCGCTCGGCCTCGGCGGTACCCGGCCGCTGGTGCCGCACCCGGACGGCGTCACCGGCAGCGGACGGGTCGGTGCGCTGGCCGACCCGATGACCCTGGCCGGCTTCGCCGCGCTGGTCGCCGATCGGCTGCCGGCCACCGCCGGCGGGGTCCGGGCGGCCGGTGCACCGGACCGGGTGATTCGCACCGTCGCGGTCTGCGGCGGCGCCGGCGACTCCTACCTGTCCGCGGCCGCCGCGTCCGGCGCCGACGTGTACCTGACCTCCGACCTGCGGCACCACGTCGTGGGTGAGTTCGTCGCCGACCCGGGCAACCCGGCGGTCGTCGACGTCGCACATTGGGCAGGCGAATGGCCGTGGCTGCCGGCCGCCGCCGACCTGCTCCGGTCCGCCCACCCCGAGCTGTCCGTCACGGTGTCGACCACCCGGACCGATCCGTGGACCGTGCGCGCCGCCGCCGACCCGGTCCGGTAGCGTCGGACGCCAGTCCGACGACTGGGTCAACCAGCGGGGCCGACAACTGGATGGTGAGCCGTGCCTGCCAAAGCCGATCCGTTCCTCCAGCGTCGGCTGCTGGACATCGCGCGCATCGACCAGACGGTCGCGGCCGCCGAGCACCGCCGGCGCACGCTGCCCGAACTTGCCCGGATCGCCGACGGCACCGCCACCGTCGACCGGCTGCGCGGGGCGCTGGTCCTCAAGCAGGCCGAGATCGGTGACCTCGACCGGGACGCCCGCAAGCTGGACCAGGAGATCGACGCGGTCCGCAGCCGGGCCCGGCGGGACAACGACCGGCTGGCCGCCGGCAGCGCGCCGGCCAAGGACCTGGAGAACATGCAGCACGAGCTGACGTCCCTGGCGCGGCGGCAGTCGACCCTCGAGGACGACGCGCTCGAGCTGATGGAACGCCGCGAGGAGGCCGAGACGGAGGCCGGCCGGATCGAGGCCGAACTCACCGCCGCGCAGGGCGAGGTGTCGGCCGCCGAACAGCGCCGCGACGATGCCGTCGCCGACATCGACGACGAGCTCAGGCGGGCCGCCGCCGAGCGGGCCGGGCTGCTGGACGGCCTGCCCGCCGACCTGATCGGGCTCTACGAGCAGATCCGGGGCCGCGGCCGCACCGCCGCCGGCGCGCTCAACGGGGGGCGCTGCGAGGCCTGCCGGATGGACCTGGACCGCAGCGCGCTGAACGACATCTGGGCCGCGCCGCCCGACGCCGTCGTCCGGTGCTCGGAGTGCGGCGCCATCCTGATCAGGACGTGAGCGACCGGGTCGTCGTCCAGGCGGACGGCGGGTCCCGTGGCAACCCGGGCCCGGCCGGGTACGGCGCGGTGGTGTTCGCCGCGGACGGGACCACGGTGCTGGCCGAGCGGGCGGCCTCCCTGGGCCGGGCGACCAACAACGTGGCCGAGTACTCCGGCCTGATCGCCGGCCTGGAGGCCGCGCTCGACCTGGGCGCCGGCATCGTGGCCGTCCAGATGGACTCCAAGCTGGTCATCGAGCAGATGTCCGGCCGCTGGAAGGTCAAGCACCCGGACATGCGGCCGCTGGCCGCCCGCGCGGCCGCGCTCGCCGGCCGCTTCGCCGAGGTCACCTTCACCTGGATCCCGCGCGAGCGGAACGCCCACGCCGACCGGCTGGCCAACGAAGCCATGGACGAGGCCGCGGCCGGCCGGGTGTGGACCGCGACGGCCACCGCGGAAACGGTGACGGCCGACCCGGCCGCGGCCCTGCCGGTGCCCCGGGACGGTCATCCGACCCGCTTCCTGCTCGTCCGGCACGGCGAGAGCACCTACGGCGCCCGGGGCCGCTTCACCGGACGGGAGGACCCGCCGCTGACCGACACCGGCCGGGGGCAGGCCGCCGCGGTGGCCGACCGGATCCGGTCCCAGACCCCGGCGGTGGTGCTGACCTCGCCGCTGGTCCGCTGCCGGGACACGGCGACGGCGATCGCCGGTCGGGCCGGCGCGCTGGTGATCGAGGACGATCGGCTGCTCGACGAGCGGTTGGGCCGCTGGACCGGCCTACGGGTGGATGAGATCGAGGCCGGTTGGCCGGCGGAGCTGGCCGTCTGGCGGCGCGACCCGGCGGCGGCACCACCGGACGGCGAGTCGTTCCTGCAGGTCCGCGAGCGGGTCCGGCCCCTGCTGACCGAGGCGCGTCGGACCTACCGCGGGCACACCGTCGTGCTGGTGACGCACGCGGCCGTCGCCAAGATGATCCTGGTGACGGCGCTGCAGGTGGATCCCGTCGTCGCGTACCGGCTCCGGGTGGACACCGGCTCGCTGTCCGCCGTCGACATCGACGAGGCGGGCGGGATCGTCGTCCGCGCCGTCAACGAGACCGCGCACCTGCAGTGACCCGCGCGGTCAGGCGGGCTTGCGGCCGACCCCCTCGTAGAGGTAGCCGCTCCACCGGGGTGCGCCCCGCAGGTAGTACGCGTGCTCGCCGGTCAGGTCGAAGCCGGCGGACCGGAGCACCGCCGGCACCGCGGTGTCCAACCGGCAACCGGACAGGCGCCGGTTCAGCCCGTTCATCCGACGCTGCCACCGGGCCACGTCCGGGTCGGGGCTGGCGCCGTGCTCGAGGTACCCGACGAACCCGCCGGGGACCAGCACCCGGTACAGCTCGCGGGCGGCGGCGGTCTGGTCGGCGATGGAGCACAGGGTGAGGGTCAGCAACGCGCAGTCGACCGATTCGTCGGGCAACGGCAGGCTTTGTCCGTCCAGGCCGTCGAACTCGACCGGCACCGGGGCCGCGGCGATCCGCGGTGCGGCCAGCCGCCGGGCCAGTGTCGACGGTTCGATCGCGTGCACCGTCGTCACCGCCGGGGGGTAGTGGGTCACGTTGAGCCCCGAGCCGAACCCGATCTCGATCACCCTGCCGTGCAGTGGCGCACAGACCCGATCGCGGATCCGGTGGAGTTCGTCGTCGTCCAGCACCCGGTTGTGGATCCGGGGCAGGACCCGGTCGCGATAGATGCCCATGCCCGCCATGGTGCCCGCGATCGGTTGCCCGGACCCGTGCTTCGGTCTTGACTGGGCCGATGCACCTGGACCGCCGCGCCGAGCGGTTCGCCGACCGCACGGACGCGGGCCGGGCGTTGGGTGCGTTGGTGGCCGAGCGGCTCGATGCCGGTGGCCGTTCCGGCGGCGGCGTCCTGGTGCTCGGCCTGCCGCGCGGCGGGGTGCCGGTCGCGGCCGAGGTGGCGCGGGCCATCGGCGCGCCGCTGGATGTCCTGGTGGTGCGCAAGATCGGGGTCCCCGGGCAGCCGGAGCTGGCGATGGGCGCGGTCGCGGCGGTCGGGTCGGGAGCCGGACCGGCCGTCGAGGTCGTCACCAACGACGCCGTCCTGGAACGGTTGCGCATCCCGGAAACGGTGTTCCGGGCCGGGCTGGAGCGGGAGATGGTCGAATTGCGTCGACGGGCCAGCGCCTACCGGGACGACCGGCCGACGCCTTCGGTCCGCGACCGGACGGTGATCATCGTCGACGACGGTCTGGCCACCGGCGCGACGATGCGTGCGGCGGTCGCGGCGGTGCGCCGGCATGGCCCCGCGACGCTCCTGGTGGCGGTTCCGGTCGGCGCGTCCGAGACGTGCGCGGCCTTGCGGAGCTCCGCCGGTGGGGCCGCCGACGACGTCGTCTGCGCGCTCACCCCCCGGCCGTTCCGGGCGGTCCACCAGGGCTACGACGACTTCCGGCAGACGACGGACGAGGAGGTGCTCGCCTGCTTGACGTACGATCTCGGGCGGATGAGTCCGCCGGGCGACCGCGGCCGTGCTCGTCCGGACTCCGGTCCGGGCTCGGCGGTCGAGGAAAGTCCGGGCTCCACAGGGCAGGGTGGTTGCTAACGACAACCCGGCGCAAGCCGCGGGACAGTGCCACAGAGAACAGGCCGCCGGCACCCACGGGTGCCTGGTGAGGGTGAAACGGTGGTGTAAGAGACCACCAGCGCCCCGGGTGACCGGGGCGGCTCGGTAAACCCCACCCGGAGCAAGGTCGAAAAGCCCCGGTCGGATCGGATCGATCCGGACGAGGTGCGCAGGCGTTCGAGGGCGGCCCGCCCGAGCCTGCGGGTGGACCGCTGGAGCGTGTCGGCGACGGCACGTCGAGATGGATGGTCGCCGAACGGGATCGCCGCGAGGCGCCCGGGAACAGAACCCGGCTTACAGGCGGGCTCATCCCCCGTCACCCGACGTGACTGGTTACAGGCATGCGACGGTCGGGCGCACCGTCCGCAGGTTGGCCGTTGTTGTTCGCCTACGTCAGGCCTGGGTCACCCGGGCCCGCTATGACCTTGCGAGCGCCTACGGGCACTCGGGGGGTTTCGTCAGTCTTGAGGGCCTGCGCCCAGGGACTCCTTCTTCCATTCCCAGCCGGCGCGTATCCGCGCCGACGCCCGGCCAGCACGGGAACGAAGTCCCAAATTGGCCGGCCGTCGAACGCTTGCCGCGCGGTGGGGACGCGCACCCGGACAGCGCCTTGTTCCGCGTCCGGGAAGGCCGTTGCGAGTCGCTGGGTCACCTCGTCGCTCGCGCGCCTCAATCATTTCGGCCATCCGAGTCTTCACCGGCCGAGGCGGCTTGTGCGCCCAGGCAACAAGTCCATTCGGCAAACGGAATGGCGAAGGCTGGAATCGGCCGCTGGCGGCGGCTCACACTTGGCGCACGGCAAACCCGGCTCGACTGGTCGCCATCCTGGGATCCCTCGCCGTTCCCACGGTGATCCGCCACTCATAGCTCTGGCCTGGCACCAACACCAGACCGCCATCAAGGGTTACCACTACGGGCGTCATCAGGTCC
>JBGALY010000029.1:0-61094 GCA_044223435.1 Nakamurella sp. | reverse complement strand
GAGCCGGTTCAAGCTGGCCATCATCTACGGGATCGTCGGCCTGGTCATGGGCGGGCTGAACCTGCCGGACCAACCGTTCGAGATCGGCTTCCTGGTCGTGGGCCTGCTGCTGAGCATCGGGGTCGGTCTGATCCGCGGCAAGTACACCCGCGTGTGGGCGCAGGACGGTCGGGTCTACAGCCAGGGCACCGCGTTCACGATCTCGTTGTTCCTGCTGCTGGTGCTGACCAAGTTCGCCATGGGTACCGCCGCCTACTTCCTGGGCCTGAGCGACGGCGGCGGCTTCGGCGAGGTCCTGCTGATGATCGCGCTGATGGTGGCCTTCCAGGCGCAGATCATCTGGAACCGGGCCAAGCCGCTGGGCGCCCGCACCTCGGACAAGGACCCGGTCGCCGCGGATCGGTCCACCTCGATGGAGCCCGTCGGCTGACCCACCTCGCCGGCCTGCCGGAGCGCACCTCGGAACAGGGCCCCGACCACCCGGTCGGGGCCCTGTTCGTGCGTCGAATCCGCTGGCGCGGGTGGGGACCCGAACCCGACGATGGACCCATGTCCGATCCGCCGTCGCGATTCCGCCCGGGCCAGACGGCCCTGGTGGTCGAGATTCCCGAGGTCCGGGCCGCGGTCGGTGCCTGGCGGGCCCGCTTCGACACGTCCGCCGCGGCCGGCGTCGGGCCGCATGTGACCGTCCTCTTTCCGTTCCTGACGCTGCCGGCGGTGACCGTCGCCGACCGGGCGGACCTGGCCGCCCTCGTCACCGCCGAGCCCGCCTTCACCGTGACCTTGGGCGCCTGGGGGACCTTCTCCGTCGACGATCCGGCCCCCGACATTCTCTACCTGGTGCCGTCGCCGTCCGACCCGTTCCGCCGGCTGACCGCGTCGATCGCCGCCCGCTGGCCGCAGTGCCCGCCCTACGGCGGGCTGATCGACGACCCGACGCCCCACCTGACCGTCACCGAGACCGCCACCGACGTCGACGCCGACGCCGCCCGCCGGGCGGTCGAACCGCTGCTGCCGATCACCGCACCGGTCCGCGGCGTCACGATGATCGCCTTCGACGGCTCGGCCTGGCGACCCGATGCCTGGTTCCCACTGGGTGAGGGCCGATCGTCGGTCCGCTCGTCAGCGCGCGACCACCCGGGCGCCGTCCAGCACCAGCGGACCCCAGGTCGGCGCGGGCCGACGAGCGTGCCCCGGATCGACCCCGATAATCCGCCGATCCCCGATCAGTGACGTGGTATGCCGCAACCGATCGTCCTGCGCGAACGGCCCGACCCGGTCGGGCACACCGAGATGCCGCCCCGTCGCCCAGTCGATCAGCGAACTGTGCCCGTGCACCTGCTGGAACGGCATCCGCAGGGCCGCCTCCCGCCAGGACGGGATCAGCTCATCGGGCGCCGATGCCCACATCGGCCCGGCAGACAGGTCGATGGTTTCGGTGACCATGACGCCCGGGCGGAACAACCATTTCTCGTGCAGGCTGCCGACCAGCCGATTGAGCGCCCGTGCCGCATCGACGCCGCTGCCCGGCATGCCCAGGAAGTGTCGCCAGAAGCCCTGGGTCAGCCCGGCGTGCGTGACGAGCCACTGCGCGTCCTGGCCGCCGACCTCGACGGCCGCGGCGATCCGCAACCGGGCCGTCCCCCACCACCGATTGATCACCTCCTGGAACGCCCCCGGAAGCCGTTCGGGCCAGTGGAACTGGGGAAGGCTCAGGTAGAGCGCCTCGTGGTTGCCGACCAGCTGCACCCATTGATCCGGCTGCTCGGTCATCACCCGGTCGACCAGGTCGATGACACCCGGCGAGTCGGGACCGCGATGCATCAGATCGCCCACCTGGATGACCGTGAGGTCCGCCGGGAGGGTGAACGTGACCGGGTCGGCGCCCAACGCGGCGAGCTGGTCGACCAGCGCAGGAAGCTGCCCACCGACGTCGCCGATGACGGCGACGCGCCCCGGCCCGGGGCCGGACGGTGCGGCCATCGGGCCAGTGCATCACAACGGATCGACCCGGCCGCGGAAACGTCCGGAGAACCGGTCGTGTCGGCCGCTGGATCGTCGCAGCCAGCGGATCGACACGGCGTCGACTCCGTGGGCATACCGGTCCACACTGGACCCGTGCAGAAACTGTCGTTGACCGCCTTGGCCCGGGTCCAGCTCGAACAAGCGCACGCCACCGGCAGCGGCCGGAGCGCCAAGACCGTCTGGGGTGGTCACGAGCGCGTCATGCGGCAGACGATCATCGCGCTGACCGCCGGCTCCGAGTTGGCCGAGCACTCCAATCCCGGCGAGGCGACCATCCAGGTGCTGTCCGGCCGGGTCCGGCTCGATGCCGACGGGCACCAGTGGGAGGGCCGCCAGGGCGACCTGCTGCTGGTTCCGCCGACCCGGCACGCCCTGCACGCGTTGGCTGACGCGGTCATCCTGCTGAGCGTCGCCAAGATCGACCGTGCGTAACTGTGCACCGGCCGCTTTGCGCCGTCCGGGGTGCCGGCTTGGAATGGGTCCCGGGCCCTGGTAGAAAGCTCCGCATGACTGCACGCGTCCCGCTCGTCAGCCGCCGGGCTGTCGACCTCGGGCGCGTGACCTCCGCCGCCTGTCCGGGTCGCTGACGATCCGCGGCAACGTCGCCGCCTCCGAGAATCTGGAACGTTTCCCGGGTTCATGACGGACGGCGACGGCACGGTCCGGCCGGCTCCCATGAACTGCGGGCCTCAGTTGGCCGAGCTCGCGAGGCCACCATCGAGCACCGAAAAGGGTTGCCCTGACGGCGATTCGGCGACGAAGGAGCCGGATCGCCGTCAGGGCACTCCCCTACCGCACACCCGTTCACTGGAGTCTTCAATGCCCACACTGCTGCTCATTGCCGTCGTCGGCTTCGTCGCCCAACTCGTCGACGGCAGCCTCGGCATGGCCTATGGCGTCACCACCACGACCCTGCTGCTGGCCATCGGCACCAACCCCGCGGCCGCGTCCGCCACCGTCCATCTCGCCGAGATCGGCACCACCCTGGTCTCCGGCGCGTCCCACTGGAAGTTCGGCAACGTCGACTGGAAGGTCGTCGCCAAGATCGGCATCCCGGGGGCGATCGGCGCCTTCGTCGGCGCGACCGTGCTGTCCAACCTGTCCACCGAGATCGCCGCACCGATCATGGCGATCATCCTGCTGACCCTCGGCGTCTACATCCTCGTCCGGTTCACCACGTTCGGGCTGCCCAAGGGCAACCTGGGCAAGCCCCTGCGCAAGCGGTTCCTCGGACCGTTGGGCCTGTTCGCCGGCTTCGTCGACGCCACCGGCGGCGGCGGCTGGGGCCCGGTCGGCACTCCCGCCCTGCTGGCCAGCGGCCGGATCGAGCCGCGGAAGGTGATCGGCTCCATCGACACCAGCGAGTTTCTGGTCGCCTTGGCCGCCAGCCTCGGCTTCCTGTTCAGCCTGGGCTCGCAGGGAATCAACTGGGCGTGGGCCGGCGCCATCCTGCTGGGCGGGGTGGCCGCCGCGCCGCTCGCCGCCTACCTGGTGCGGCACGTTCCGCCGCGGCTGCTCGGCTCCCTGGTCGGCGGCATGATCATCCTCACCAACACCCGCAGCCTGCTGCGCTCGGACTGGATCGATGCCTCCAGCACCGTGCAGTGGCTGTTCTACGGCCCGATCCTGGTCATCTGGGCCGCCGCGATCGCGTACTCGGTGCACCAGTACGTCACGGACAAGGCAGCCGAATCCGCCGACGCGTTGCACCGCGAGTTCGAACGCCGCGAGGCCGAATTGATCCTGGTCGGCGGCCCCGGTGCGGCCGAGGGTTCGCCCGATGGAACCGACACCCCGGGCGGCGAGCCGGGTGCACGTCCGGCCGTGACCTGACCGCAGCGCGACCCAGGACGGCGCACCCCGAAGTCCCGGGGTGCGCCGTCCGTCGTCAGCGAATCAGGAACGTCGCCCGCACCCGAGGCCAGGTTTTGGCGAAACCCGAATGCAAATCAAGGGTTTCAACCTCGCCCAGTTCGACCCAGCGCAGGTCGGCACTTTCTGCGTTGGGCTCGAGGATGATCTCGGCCAGCGCGGACGCCACCACGGTCACGTACTCCCAGCCGTCGTGGTCGTCGTGCCAGAGGCCGGCGACCTCGACATCGTCCGCAACGATGCCGGCCTCTTCGGCGGCCTCCCGCAGGGCCGCCTGGACGCGCGATGCTGCAGCAGGACCTGGTACCCGTCGATGACGGGCCGGACGAGCAGGAGGCCGGCCGCACCGAATCGACCCCAGTGCCGGTGACCGAGCCCGCACCTGGCCCAGCCATTCCCGTCGCCCCGCACGCGATCAGTCTGCCCGACAGGCGAACCGGTCGGCTGCCGGACCCGGCCGGCCGCAGCTCCGACTCGATCAAGCTCGACGGCCCATTACTCTTGGTCGGGTACCGGTCAAACAGCGTGCCGGTCGGTGTACGAGACTTGCTGGAACGAGGCTTCTCGTGTTTGCTGACCGTCCCGCCGAGCGGGCAACCTTCGGTTCATTCGTCCTGGACGCGGAAACCGCCCGGATGGCCGGCTCGGACGAACTGGCCATGGTCCTCGGATTCAATCCGGGTGACGTCGTGCTGACCGCGATGATGCTGACCACGCATGTTCACCCGAACGATCGACCGCGCTGGCAGGCCGGCGTGAAGCGATGCCTGGAGACGGGACGGCCGCTGGTGATCGATCACCGCCTGGTGACGGCCGACCGCGGCGAGCGATCCGCGACGACCACCCTGACCGCCCATTCGCGGCAGGGCAAAGTGGTTTCGGTGACCGGCGTGATCACCGATCTGAGCGATCGGCTCAAGGCCGCCACCGACGTCGAGATCGGCGCGGCGGTGCGGGCGTCGGCCGCGACGCGCAGCGAGATCGACCAGGCCAAGGGCATCGTGATGGCCGCCTTCGACGTGAATGCCGAGCAGGCATTCGCGCTGCTCAAGTGGCACTCCTCGCACAGCAACCGCAAGCTGCGCGACCTGTCGGAAGCGTTGATCGACGGGCTGGCGGCGGCCGACCCGGCGCTCGCCCTGCGCCAGCGCCTGGCCACTGTCTTCACGGATCTGGGCAGCCCGCCCCGGCCGGAGTATGGGCGGACCAGACCCGCGGCGGACTCCGCGTTCGCCAGTGCCGGGCTCATCCCGCACGCGCTGCTGCCGGGCATCCTGACCCGAGCGGCCCAGGACGCGTCGGTGGCCATCACGGTGGCCGACGTCACCGCGCCCGACCAGCCTCTGGTCTACGCCAACCCGGCGTTCGAGCTGCTCACCGGCTACCAGGCGGTCGACGTCATCGGTCGCAACTGCCGGTTCCTGCAGGCCGGTCACCACGACCCGCAGGAACTGGCCGCGATCCGGCAGGCAATCGCCGACGGCCGGGCGGTGGACACCCTGATCCGCAACTACCGGCGCGACGGTCGACCGTTCTGGAACGAGTTCCACCTCTCGCCGGTGCGCAACCCGGCCGGCCGGCTCACCCACTACGTCGGTTATCAACTCGACGTCACCGATCGGGTCGAGCGGGATCAGCAGTTGGGCCGGCTGGCGTCCTGAGCCGGCCGGTCGCCGCATCCAGAGGACGAGCACGACCGCCGCGCCCGGCGGCGCCGGAGGGCACCGCCGCGGCTGGCCGGCCCAGCCCACCAGCAGACGCCATGGACCCAGGTGACGGGGTCGTGCCCCGTCGACGCTCCCGCGAGGTCGAAGAGACGGTCGCGGGTGACCGCCCTGGGCTGTTCGGTTATCGCGAAGCTCGGCCGATCGAGGGCCGGGCCGGGGGCCCTCAATGGCACGTGGTTCGACCACCCCCGATTGTCCGGCGCCACCGGGACGATCCTCGCCAACGTGTCGGCCCGTTGCAGGTCGCGGTCGCCGTCATCACCAGCATGGGGTGGCCGCCGGCTTCGCCCCTCCCGCGCGCCGGATAGAGCTCGACACTCACCCGACGATCCCTCGCCGGAAATCAATTGCCACGGTTTCCGTCGGTCGACGCGACGTCCCATTCCCCAGACTCGTCCCGGTACTCCTGGTCGGCGGCGCGGAACGCGCGACCGAATGCCTCCATTCGGAGACGACGCTCGTAGGCATCGAGCAGCTTCTCGATCAGGCCCGCGGCCGTCACGCCCTGCTCCCGGGCATCCCGATCGAGTCGGTCACGAAGCTCGACCGGCACCTTGATGCTCGCATTCACACCACGATTAAGCCGGAAGGTCAGACCCGGGGTAGGTGTCGGTCGCGCTGGGGCAGACGGCCGACAACGGCACCTGAGCGAGGGCGCGGTCTTTCGTGACGGCGCAGCGTCACGACGAGGACGCGATGCACTCGGTCTGCTTCGGTGACCCGAGCGATGTGGTCGAAGTCCTGGTCCGTCGCCAATGCCGTGGCGTTGTTCACCATGGCGTACCCCGCGATGAGAAAGTCGAGCGACCCAACCGCACGAACGAGGCCCCCATTCGCACCGGCCGCTCGGAATATCGAGGACCAGCGACTCTTCCGGTGCGCGCTCAGGGCGAACCCGCGCGAGATCCGCTCGCGGCCCAGGAGGTCGATGACCGCCCGGTTCGAGCCCTCCACCGTCACCGCCTCGGCGCACTAGATCAACCGCGGGCCCAGGTCGACGGTGGTGACGGCCACGATTCCCCCCCCCGATCGCTGGAGAGCAATCCCCCTCACCGAGACGTGGTCAATGAAAGACGCAGCTGCTACACGTTGAACCTGAACTCGACCACGTCACCGTCGGCCATCACGTAGTCCTTGCCCTCCATGCGCACCCGCCCGGCGGCCTTGGCCGCGGCCATCGACCTGGCGGCCATCAGATCGTCGAACGAGACGATCTCGGCCTTGATGAAGCCTCGCTCGAAGTCGGTGTGGATGACGCCGGCCGCCTGCGGCGCGGTGTCGCCCTTGTGGATTGTCCAGGCCCGGGATTCCTTGGGCCCGGCGGTCAGGTAGGTTTGCAGGCCGAGGGTGTGAAACCCGGCCCGCGCCAACGCATGCAGACCCGGCTCCGACTGCCCCACCGATTCCAGCAGCTCCCGCGCGGACTCCTCGTCCAGCTCCAGCAGCTCGTGCTCGACCTTGGCGTCCAGGAACACGGCGTCGGCCGGCGCGACCGCGGCGGACAGCTCAGCCCGCTTGGCCTCGTCGGTCAGGACGGCCTCGTCGGCGTTGAATACATACAGGAACGGCTTCGCGGTCAACAACGAAAGTTCGCGCAGCAGCGTCAGATCCAGCTTGTCCCGGACCGAGAACAGCGTCCGACCGTCGTTGAGTACGTCGCTGGCGGCCTTCGCCGCGGCCAGCACCGGCGCGCGATCCTTGGCGTTGCGCGCCTCCTTCTCCAGCCGCGGGATCGCTTTCTCCAGCGTCTGCAGGTCGGCCAGGATCAGCTCGGTGTTGATCGTCTCGATGTCCGACAGCGGGTCGACCCGGCCGTCGACGTGCACCACGTCGTCATCGGCGAACACCCGGACCACCTGGCAGATGGCGTCGGCCTCGCGGATGTTGGCCAGGAACTTGTTGCCCAGCCCGGCGCCCTCGCTGGCCCCCTTCACGATCCCGGCGATGTCCACGAACGACACGGTGGCCGGCACGGTCTTGACCGAGCCGAAGACCTCGGCCAGCCGGTCCAGCCGGGGGTCCGGGATCGGCACCACCCCGACGTTCGGCTCGATCGTCGCGAACGGGTAGTTCGCGGCCAGCACGTTGGCCTTGGTCAGGGCGTTGAACACGGTGGACTTGCCGACGTTGGGCAGGCCGACGATGCCAAGGGTCAGACTCACGAGGCGTCAGTCTACGGTCGGACCGAACCGACGCCGCCGCCCGCATCAACCGTCCCGCGCTGATCCAAGCCTCATTATCACGCCCGGAATGTCGGTTTTGCCGAAGCTTTGATCAGCGCACCAGCCGGCCTGCGCGCAGCACACACCTGCTGATGAATCGACCACCCGACGGCGAGTCAGGCCGGCCGCCGCAAGACGGTGACGGCCCAGTCGGCGCCGTCGTGCCACGGGTCCAGATGCCAGGTGGCGAACCGGTGCTCTACGACCAGTCCTACGGCCGCGGCGTCGGCGTCCAGGGCGTCGACGCGGTACTCCCGGTCGGTATGAAATCCGGTGATCAACCGCCCACCCGGCACCAGCAGGCCGGCGAGCACCCGCAGCACGTCCCGTTCCGTGCCGGGCGCCAGGTAGACCATCACGTTGCCCGGCAGCGCGATGACGTCGAACGAGTCCGGCTCCCCCGAAGTGGCCAGCGCCGCCGGCGCCCGCAGCAGGTCCGAGACCAGAAAGGACGGCCCCGGATACCGGGAGCGGGCAATATCGATCAATCCGGCGTCCCGATCGACGCCGATCACCCGGTGCCCCATCCGGTGCAACGCACCGGAGACTCGGCCGGTGCCGCAGCCGCCGTCCAGGATCCTGGACCCGCGGGCGGCCATCATGTCGATGAACCGGGCCTCCCCGTCCAGGTCGGCGCCCTCGCGGTACTGCCGGTCGAATCGATCGACGTACCAGTCCCACTTCTCGCCGACGACGGTCAGCTCCCAGCGGGTCGGCGGTGCTGGCTGATCGGTCACCGGCGCATGATGGCACGGGTGAGCCTCGCCCCGCCCGACCCGGTTGTCGTCGACCTACCCGTCACCGGTCCGTTCGCCGCCGACGAGATGCTGGCCTTTCTGAGTCGCCGTGCGGTTCCCGGGGTCGAGTACGTCCGTGGGCGGGAGTACGCCCGGGCGCTGCGGATCGGCTCGGGCGATGACGCGGAGGTCGGCACGATCCGGCTGCGCCTGCCCGGCCCGGCGAACCCGCCGGTCGTCCACGCCACGATCCGATTCGCGACGCAGCTCGAGGCGGCCCTCGACCGCTGCCGGCACCTTCTGGATCTGGACACCGACGGTGCCGCGGTGGACCGGGTGCTGCACGCCGACCCGAGCCTGCGGGCGTCGGTGCAGCAGCGTCCCGGCCTGCGGGTTCCCGGCACGACCGACCCCCAGGAGACGCTGGTCAGGGCGATGCTCGGCCAGCAGGTGTCGGTGGCCGGCGCCCGAACCGTGGCCACCCGGCTCGTCGCGATGGCCGACGACCGGCTGCCCGAGCCGATCGACGGACTCACCCACCTGTTTCCGCAACCGGCGCGGATCGCCGCCCTCGGACCGACGGCCTTCGCCGGACCGCGCGCCCGGGCGGAGGCGATCGTCGGGGTCGCCCGGGCCATGGCGGACGGGCACCTCACCCTGGACCCCGCCTTCCCGCCCACTCGAAGCACCCTGCTGGCCCTGCCCGGGATCGGGCCGTGGACGGCCGACTACCTGGCGATGCGAGTTCTCGGCGACCACGACGTGCTGCTGGTGGATGACCTGGCGATCCGCCGCGGGGCGGCCGCCTTGGGCCTGCCCGACCAGCCGAAGGATCTCGCCGCGCTCGGCCTCGCCTGGCGGCCCTTTCGGGCTCATGCCGGGATGCATCTGTGGGCCGCGTCCGGGTGAACCGGCACGGACGTGATGAACCGCGGGGATTGGCGACTCGGACCGCAACGGGCCTTCGGGCACCTTCCACCGCGCCCATCAGGCCGGTCGGCGACCGCCTTCCGCCCGTCCGACTAGACTCCGCTCCGTGACGACCACTCCGGACGGCAATGCGGCGGACGACGAGAAGCCGGCTGAGGAGCACCATCGATCCGCCGGCGAGGAACTCGAGTGGATCGGCGCCGAGGTCGAAGCGCGGCCCAAGGTTCAGTTCTGGATCTGGATCGGCATCGCCGTGGTGCTGGTGATCGCGCTGATCTTCATCATCGTCACCGCCCTGTAGCGGCGATTCCCATCCTCAGGGCGAGGCGGCCAGCGCCTCGAGGTAACGCATGAGCACCAGTTCGCTCAGCGCAGTACCCAGCGGCGCCGCCACCTCCGCCCCGATCAGGACGGCGGACCGGGCGACGTGGTCGAGCAGCAGTCCCGGCGCCAGAAACAAGGGCACCACCCCGATCCGGCGGCCCTCGGTGGCGGCGCGGTCCAGTACCTCGGCCGCCGACGGCGAGCCGACGGTCCCGAAACCGGCCCAGACCGGCCCCAGTCGCCGTTCGCTCCACCGGCGGGCCAGGTCGTGCACGGCGGCGTTGGCCGAGTCGCGGCTCGAGCCGACGGCGTACAGCAGGATCGCCTCATGGGCGGCGATGTGCGCGCGGGCGGCCGAGTCCTCCAGCGCGAGCAGCACCTCCTCGCCCATCCCCAGGATGCTCGACAGCCGGAGCGCCACGCCGGTGTCCAGCTGGGCGTTCCCCACCGCCGTGGGTACGTCCACCGTGGCGTGAAAGGCGTCGGTGAACAGCAAGGGCACCACGATGGCCGCATCGAAATCCGATTCCCGCCGAGCCGTCGCGATCGCGGTGACCAGGTCGGGCTCGGACAGGTCGAGAAACGCCGGGATCGCCCGCAGTCCGGGCTTCATCATGGCGACCGCCTCCATGACCTGCCCGATGACGACGGCAGCGCGCGGATCCCGGCTGCCGTGCGCCAACCCGATCAGCGGAGGGAGAGGGCGAACGGTCACCCGAACAGGCTAGGACGGGAAGGCAGGCCCGGCGAACCGAACCCGCTTTCCAGCCATCCAACGATCCAAATCACGGGGCAGGCCCCTGCGGCGAGCAGTGATCAATGGATCGGTCCCGGCGAAGCCGGGGCAAGCCCCTGCGGCGAGCAGTGATCAATGGATCGGTCCCGGCGAAGCCGGGGCAGGCCCCTGCGGCGAGCAGTGATCAGCGATTGCCGGTTAGCCCCCGGGCTTCGAGGATGGCCCGCTCCAGCGGCCGGAACATGATCAGCTCAACGCCGACCCCGACCACGAAAATGAGGATGAGCCCGGCGTACAGCAGCGGCGCGTCCGACAGGTCGCGGCCCTGGTTCATCAACTGGCCGAGGCCGAACCCGAGCTTGGACGAGGTCACGATCAGCTCGGCGGCCATCAGCGAGCGCCAGGAGAACGCCCAGCCCTGCCGCAGGCCGGCCAGGAAGCCGGGCAGCGCGGCGGGGATGAGCACGTGCCGGGCTTGCCCCCACCAGCCCAGACCCAGGACCTTGCCGACCCGGGTGTACAGCGGCGGCACCTGGTCGATGCCGGCGGCCAGCCCGTTGGCGATCGACGGCACGGCGCCGAGCAGCACGACCATGTAGATCATTGCCGGGCTGATCTGGAACCACAGGATGGCCAGCGGCACCCACGCCACCGACGGCATCGACTGGAGACCGGACAGCAACGGACCGACCGACGCCCGGATCCACTTGAACCGGGCGACCGCGAGGCCGATCGGCACGGCCAGCACGATGGCCATGGCGAAGCCGAACAGGCCGCGGGACAGGCTGGTCCAGATCGTCTGCCAGGCCTGGCCCGACTCCAGCAGCCGGCCCAGCTCGCTGAACACGGCGGCCGGGGACGGCAGCATCACCTCCGGCTTGACGCCGAGCAGGTAGACGATCTCCCAGATGACCAGGACCAGGATCAGCGCCAGGAACGGTGGCACGATCGAGGTGCCCAGCCGCTTCCACCACGGGTCGCGATGGCGTTCGGGCTCCTCGAGCGCGTCCAGGCCGGCGCCGACCGCCGCGGTGTCCTCGCGCTCGACCTCGTCCTTGGTGATGACCGAGTCGTCAAGCGCGGGCATGGCTGTCGTCCTTCGTGAGCTGGTGGGGCAGGCCGGCGGCGCCCGGCCCGACCGAGGCGGCGTGGCTGGCGATCTCCTCGCGGAGCCGCAGGGTGATCTCGGCGGCCAGCGCGCCCACCGCGGGGTGTTCGATCGTCCGCGGACCGCGGATGTTGATCTCCCACTCGCCGACGACGCGGCCCGGGCGGGACGAGAGCAGCACGACCCGCTGGCCCAGCCGCACCGCCTCCCGCACGTTGTGGGTGACGAACACGATGCTGTTGCCGGTCGCCTTCCAGACCCGGGTCAGCTCGTCGTGCATGACGTCCCGGGTGATGGCGTCGAGCGCGGCGAACGGCTCGTCCATCAGCAGGACCTCGCTGTCCTGGGCCAGCGCGCGGGCCAGCGCGACGCGCTGGCGCTGGCCGCCGGACAGCTCGTGCACCCGCCGGTCGGAGTGACCGGACAGCCGGACCAGGTCGAGCAGTTCCTCGACCCGGGTGCCCCGCTGCTTGCGCGCGACCCCGGCATACTTCAGCGCCAGGGCGATGTTCTGGCCCGCGGTCAGCCACGGGAAAAGGGCGGACTCCTGGAACATCAGCGCCGGCCGGCCGGCGCTGGTCACGGTGCCGGTGGTCGGCGTGTCCAGGTGGCTGATCAGGTTCAGCAGCGTGGACTTGCCGCACCCGGACGCACCCAGCAGGCACACGAACTCGCCGGGAGCCACCGTCAGGCTCACGTCGTCCAAGGCCTTGACGGCGCCGCGGCGACCGCGGAACACCTTGGTGACGTGATCGATGTGGACGGCCGTATCGCCGCTCTCGGCCTGATCGGCCAGCAGGGGCACGACCCGGGGGTCGTCCGCGGCGTAGCCGATCTCCGACTCGTCGACGAGTGTCATCGCTGTCTCCCCTAATCCTGGCCGAGTCCGGCCGCGCTGACCGGCTGCTCACCCTGCTCGGCGAGCACCGCATTGAGCTGACGCAGGTCGTAGATCCCGTTCAGATCCGGCTTGCTGGTGAGCGTGCCGGCCGCGAGCCCGTTCTCGGCGATCGTGCTCAGGGTGCCGGCCAGCGGATCCCAGGTCGGCTCGATGTTGGCGAACGCCGAGGCGATGGTGGCGTCGGCCAGCGGCTTTCCGGTCAGATCGGCCAGCGCGGCGTTCAGATCGGTCTGCGCCGTGGCGGGATCGGCCTCGATCGCCTTGATCTCCTTGATCTCACCGCCGATGAGCGCCTTGACCGTCTCCGGGTGCTGCTCCAGGAACGGCGTCGAGACGATCAGCACCGTGGTCAGGAACCTCTCGTCCGGCCACAGCGTCTTCTCGTCGACCAGCACCTTGCCGCCGGCCTCGTTGACCAGGCGGGACGCCCAGGGCTCGGGCAACCAGGCGCCCGCGATCTCGCCGGACTTGAACAGGTCGAGGGTCTGCGAGTTCTCCTGGTTGACGATGTCGACGTCACTGCCGCCGGTCGTCTGGGTCTTGAGCCCGTTGTCCAGCAACCACTTCCGCAGAGCGACGTCCTGGGTGCCGCCCAGCTGCGGGGTGGCCAGGGTCTTGCCGGCGAGATCGGCCGGGCCGTTGATGTCCTTGGCCACCACGAAGCTCGCACCGTTGTCGGTGGCCCCGGCCACGATCCGGATGGCCTCGCCGTTGGACTTGGCGAAGGAGTTGATCGCCGGGTTCGGGCCGATGAAGGTGGCGTCGATGGCGCCGGACAGCAGCGCCTCGGTGGCGGCGGGACCGGCGTTGAACGTCGTGGTCTCGAGCTTGGTGTCGCCCAGGGCCTCCTGGAACGTCCCGTTCTTCACGCCGAGCACGGCGGCGGCATGGGTCACGTTCGGGAAGTAGCCCAGACGCAGGGTCGCGGCCGGGCCGGCGGGAGCCGCGGACGAGGACGCGGACTCGGCGGACGAGGAGGAGCACGCCGAGAGGGCAAGGGTGGCGACCAGACCGGCGGCCGCGACCAGGGCGGAGGTCCGGCGACGGGGGCGGGAGAGGGCGGGGAGGGGCACGGAAAGTCCTTGCGCGAAAGCCCGGATCACGGTCCGGGGGTGTGAACGTTGTCGGTGTCGAGCACGGTGCCACCGGCGGTGGCCTGACGGCATCGACATCGGTCCGGTCGCAGGTCGGGTCGGGCGGTCATGACAGCCAGTCCTCCTCGTCGTCGGGCGGCCAGCGAGGTCCCGTCGGCCGGGTCGATGATCAGCAGCGAGCCGACGGCACCGCCGGGGCGATAGGCCTCCACCGGCACCGGGTCGGCCGTGCGGACGGTCACCTGGGCGATGTCGTTGAGCGCCAACGACTCCGGGGCCGGGCCGTAAGTCAGGGTGCCGATGTCCAGCAGGTGATCCAGCGAGGTCACCAGCGCACGGGTCACCGTGGTCCCGTACCGCAGCAACACGCGGGCGCCCGGCTTCAGCGGCTTCTCGGCAAGCTGGGTCACCGTCGCGGTGAACTGCGTGACGGGCTCCGGGGCGTCGCCCGCGGCGATCAGGTCACCCCGGGACAGGTCGACGTCGTCGCTCAGCAGCAGGGTCACCGAGTCCCCGGCAACCGCGAGATCGCGCGGGCCGTCGGCGGTGTCGATCCCGGTGACGGTCGTCCGGCGGCCGGACGGCAGCACCACGACGGCGTCGCCGGGCCGGACGGTGCCGGCGGCCACCCGGCCGGCGTAGCCCCGGTAGTCGGGCAGCTCGTCCGAGCGGGGCCGGATCACGTACTGCACCGGAAAGCGCAGATCCTCGGTGGCCGAGACGTTCTCCAGGTCAACCGTTTCCAGGTGCTCCAGCACGCTCGGGCCGTCGTACCAGCCGATCCGTTCGGATCGGGTGACCACGTTGTCGCCGTGCAGCGCCGAGATCGGGATCGCGGTGATCTCGTGGATGCCCAGACCCTTGGCGTAGGACGAGAACTCGGCCGCGATCGCATCGAAGACGGCCTTGTCGTAGTCGACCAGGTCGATCTTGTTCACCGCCAGCAGCAGGTGGGGCACGCCCAGCAGCGCGGCCACCGCGGCGTGCCGGCGGGTCTGCGCGACCACGCCGGTACGGGCGTCGACCAGGATGACCACGAGGTCGGCGGTGGAGGCCCCGGTGACGGTGTTGCGGGTGTACTGCACGTGTCCGGGGGTGTCGGCCAGGATGAACGTCCGCACGCCGGTGGCGAAGTAGCGGTAGGCGACGTCGATCGTGATGCCCTGCTCGCGCTCCGCCCGCAGGCCGTCGACCAGCAGCGACAGGTCGACGGTCTCCAGACCGCGGGCCTCCGACGTGCGCTGCACGGCGTCGAGCTGGTCGGACAGGACCGACTTCGAATCGTGCAGCAGCCGGCCCACCAGCGTGGACTTGCCGTCGTCGACGGAGCCGGCGGTGGCGAACCGGAGCAGGCCGCGCGAGTGGGACAGTTCCTCGGCCAGCTCGTGGGCCTGCGCCTCGAGGTCGGGCGAACCGTTGATGGCGGTCGTCATCTAGAAGTACCCCTCACGCTTGCGGTCCTCCATGGCGGCCTCGGACAGCTTGTCGTCGGCCCGGGTGGCCCCGCGTTCGGTGATCCGGGTGGCGATGATCTCCTCGATCACCGCACGGACATCGGTGGCCTGCGAATCCACCGCGCCGGTGCAGGACATGTCGCCGACCGTCCGGTACCGGACCCACCGGTTCTGCAGGGCCTCGCCCTTGGCCGGGCCACCCCACTCGCCGGGAGTGAGCCACATGCCGTTGCGGGCGAAGACGTCCCGCCGGTGCGCGTAGTAGATCTCGGGCAGGTCGATGTTCTCTGCCTCGATGTAGTTCCACACGTCCAGCTCGGTCCAGTTGGACAGCGGGAAGACCCGGACGTGCTCGCCCGGGGCGTGCCGGCCGTTGTACAGCCCCCACAGCTCGGGCCGCTGCTTGCGCGGGTCCCAGCCGCCGAAGGCGTCGCGCAGCGAGAAGATCCGCTCCTTGGCCC
This sequence comes from Nakamurella sp., assembly GCA_044223435.1. Classification (GTDB taxonomy): domain Bacteria; phylum Actinomycetota; class Actinomycetes; order Mycobacteriales; family Nakamurellaceae; genus Nakamurella. The sequence continues at coordinate 45,503 of JBGALY010000029.1, read as the reverse complement.
GGGCCCGCTCCTCGTCGCGGCGGGCCCCGCCGATCACCGCGTCGTACTTCTCCGCGGCGATCGTGTCGACCAGGGGCACCGTCTGCAGGGGGTTGCGGGTACCGTCCGGCCGCTCGGCCAGCCGGCCGTCGTCGATCCAGTCCTGCACCTTGGCCACGGCCAGACGCAGGCCGCCGGCCGCCACCACGCGGTCCCGGTAGGCGATGACCTCGGGGAAGTTGTGCCCGGTGTCCACGTGCAGCAGCGAGAACGGCAGCGGCGCGGGGTGGAAGGCCTTGCGGGCCAGGTGCAGCACCAAGACGGAGTCCTTGCCGGCGGAGAACAGGATGACCGGCTTGTCGAACTGGCCGGCGACCTCGCGTAGGATGTGGATGGACTCGGATTCCAGGGCCCGCAGGTGCGGGCTGTCGACCCGGCGGGTGGCGAACTTCTCTTCGGTGGCGGTCACATCAGTCCCCGGGAGGTCAGCAGGTCCAGCAGCAGGGCCACCGACGACTCCTGGTCGACGGCCGAGGTGTCGATGCGCAGGTCCGGGTCGGCGGGGATCTCGTACGGGTCGTCGACGCCGGTCATCGAGCTGATCTCGCCGCGGAACGCCTTGGCGTACAACCCCTTGACGTCGCGGTCGGCGCAGATCTCGACCGGCGTGGACAGGTGCACCTGCAGCAGTGCGGTCCCCCGGTCGGCGTGGTGGGCGCGCACGCGGTCCCGGGCGTCCGCGTACGGCGCGATCACCGGCACCAGCACGAGCACGCCGTGCCGGGCCAGTAGCTCGGCCACGAAACCGATGCGGGTGACCTGGGTGTCGCGGTCGGCCTTGCTGAAGCCGAGACCGGCCGACAGGTGGGTGCGCACCTCGTCGCCGTCGAGCAGTTCGGTGTCGACGCCGCGGTCGGCGAGCACCTCGATCAGGGCCTTGGCCAGGGTCGTCTTGCCCGCGCTGGGCAAGCCGGTCAGCCACAGGGTGGCACCCGGCCGGTCGCGATGCCCGGCCAGGGCCGGCGCCGGCGGCGCCGCGGTCTGGGTCGTCGTCATGTGTTGATCCCACATTCGGTCTTGGTCAACCCGGCCCACCGGCCGGAACGGGCGTCCTGGCCCGGCAGCACCTTCCGGGTGCAGGGCTCGCACCCGATGGACGGGTACTCGTCGGACAGCAGCGGGTTGACCAGGACGTTGTTCTGCTCGATGTAGTGGGCGACGTCGTCGTCGGTCCACGCGGCCAGCGGCGAGATGCGCACCCGCCGCCGCTTGGGGTCGAACTGCACTACCGGGGTGCCGGCCCGGGTCGGGGATTCCACCCGGCGCATGCCGGTGGCCCACGCCTCGTAACCGGCCAGCGCCCGGTTGAGCGGCGCCACCTTCCGCAGCGCGCAGCACAGGTCGGGATCCCGCGCGAACAGGTCCTTTCCGTGCTCGGCGTCCTGCTCGGCCACCGTCTGCAGCGGCAGCAGCCGGCGCAGGGTGACCGGGTAGACGGCCTCGACCGCGTCGGCGGTGCCGATCGTCTCGATGAAGTGGTACCCGGTGTCCAGGAACAGCACGTCGACACCGGGAATCACCGTCGAGGCCAGGTGCACGAGCACGTTGTCCTGCATCGACCCGGCGACGGCGAAGGCCGCGCCGAAGGTGTCGGCGGCCCATCGCAGGATCTCCTCGGCGGAGGCGCCGGCGAGCTCGACCGCCGCCTTCGAGGCGATCGCCTCCAGCTCGGCCGGGGACCGCAGCGCGGCCGCGGTCGTCATGGACTCACCTGCTCAGGAACCGGCACGGTCGAGGTCCGGCCGGCCAGCCCGATGAACTTGACCGAGAACACCCGCAGGCAGTCGCGGCAGCTCCACGCGCCGTGGCCGGATTCACTGGGCCACAGGTTCGTCTCGCCGCAGTACGGGCAGTACTGCGCGGGTGCCCGGTTCTCCGACATCAACGCAATACCGTCTCGTCGGCCCGGGCCACCCACTGGGCGAACCGTTCGCCCTGCTCGCGCTGGGCGTCGAAAGACTTGACGATGCGCTCGACGAAGTCGGGCAGTTCGTCGCCGGTCACTTTGTGACCACGCACTTTTCGGCCGAAGCCGGCGTCCAGGCCCAGTCCACCGCCCAGATGGACCTGGAAGCCCTCGACCTGCTCGCCCGCGTCGTTGGTGACAATCATGCCCTTGAGCCCGATGTCGGCGATCTGTGTCCGGGCGCAGGCGTTCGGGCACCCGTTGATGTTGATCGTGATGGATGGCAATTCCGTGGCCAGGTCGCCCAGCCGCGTCTCCAACTCGTCGACCAGGGCAATGCCCCGGGCCTTGGTGTCGACGATGGCCAGCTTGCAGAACTCCAGGCCGGTGCAGGCCATCATGTTCCGCCGGAACGTCGACGGCTTGACGGACAGGCCGAGCTCGTCCAACCCGGAGACCAGGGAGTCGATCCGATCGGGCTCGACGTCGAGGATGACCAGGCCCTGGTCGGTGGTCATCCGGACGCGGTCGGAACCGTGCGCCTGCACCAGCTCGGCGAGCTGGACCAGCAAGGTGCCGCTGACCCGGCCGACGGTCGGGTTGACCCCGACATAGAACTTGCCGTCCTTTTGCGGATGAACCCCCACGTGGTCGCGCGGACCGTCGTAGTCCTCAGGGGCGGGCCCGTCGATCAGCGTCCGCTTGAGGTACTCGGTCTCCAGCACCTCGCGGAACTTCTGCACACCCCAGTCGGCGACCAGGAACTTCAGGCGGGCCCGGTTACGCAGCCGGCGGTAGCCGTAGTCGCGGAAGATCGACACCACGCCGGCCCACACGTCGGGGATCTCGTCCAGCGGCACCCACGCGCCCAGCCGCTGGCCGAGCATCGGGTTGGTGGACAGGCCGCCACCGACCCACAGGTCGAAGCCGGGACCGTGCTCGGGATGCACGACGCCGACGAAGGCAATGTCATGGATCTCGTGCGCGACGTCCTGCCGGGGGGATCCGGAGATGGCGGTCTTGAACTTGCGCGGCAGGTTGGAGAACTCCTCGCTGCCGATGTACCGGCGCAGGATCTCGTGCACCGCCGGGGTGCCGTCGATGATCTCGTCGGCGGCGACGCCGGCCAACGGCGAACCGAGGATGACCCGGGGCACGTCGCCGCAGGCCTCGGCCGTGGTCAGGCCGACCCCTTCGATGGCCTCCCAGATGTCCGGCACGTCCTGCACCTGAACCCAGTGCAGCTGGATGTTCTGCCGGTCGGTCAGATCGGCCGTGTCCCGCGCGTACTTCTGGGACACCTCGCCGACGGTGCGCAGCGCGTCCACCGACAGCTGGCCGCCGTCGATGCGCACCCGCATCATGAAGTACTTGTCCTCGAGCTCCTCGGGCTCCAGCACCGCGGTGCGGCCGCCGTCGATGCCCGGGGCCCGCTGCGTGTACAGACCCCACCAGCGGAAACGGCCCCGCAGGTCACCCGGGTCGATGTCGTCGAACCCGGTGTGGCGGTACCGGTTCTCGATCCGGGCCCGGACGTGCAGGCCGTCGTCGTCCTTCTTCATCCGTTCGTTGGGATTCAACGGCTCGCGGTACCCCAGCGCCCACTGGCCCTGCCCACCCGGCCGGCGGTGGGCCCGGGCACCGCGGGCGGCCGCCGCCGAGGTCGCCGCGCCGGGGGCTCCGGCGCCGTCCCGAGCGGGAGCGGCCCGTCGGGCGGGCCGCCCGGCGGCCGGTTGCGCGGCGGGGTCGGTCGGCTGCGGGGCGTGACCGGTCGAGGTCTCGGTGGCAGGCTGTGCGGTGGGCATCGGGATCCTTGACGGGATAGCCGGGCGCCATCGGGCCGACACGATGTTTCCGCTGGTAGGCGGCCGCGCCGGACACGACAGCCCGGCGCAGGGTGCGGCGGCGGGTTGTCAGGCGGCGAGGCAACAGGTAGCGCTGGCGACGCGCACGAGGTCGACCTCGCGGCGGCACACCAACAGCACTCCCTGGTCAGACATGGACCAGATCATACCGGTAATGCCGGCACCGACCGATCGGCCGAACAGGGCGACCCGGCGAACACCCCGCTTCACGATACGTATGCTCAGCCGCGTGCTCACCCGCCTGACCGTCGTGGACCGGATCAGTCACGCCCTGTCCGTCGAACCGGCGACCGTGGTGGTCCAGCCGCCCGGCCGGGGGACCGGATTCTGGGCCGGCGGGCCCAGCATCGTGCACGACGATGGATGGTTCTACCTGGCCTATCGCCTGCGCCGGCCCGTCGATCAGGGTCGCGGATACGCCAACGTTGTCGCGCGGTCGGCCGACGGAATCCACTTCGAAACCGTGGCGACGATCGCCGCCGAGACCTTCGACTGCGCCTCGCTGGAGCGGCCGGCCTTGATCCGCCGGCCCGACGGCGGCTGGCGGCTCTATGTGAGCTGTTCCACATTCGGGTCCAAACACTGGTGGGTCGAGGCCGTGGACACCGCTCCGGGCGGTGACATCAGCGGGCTCGCGACCGGCAGCCGGACGGTCGTGCTGGCCGGTGACGCGACATCGGCCTGGAAGGACGTCGTGGTCACCCGCGACGGCGACGACTGGCGGATGTGGGCGTGCGAGCACCTGCTCGACCTCGGCGACGACGAGGCCGACCGGATGCGCTCGGTCTACCTGACCAGCACCGACGGTCTGTCCTGGGACCCGCAACGGATCGCGCTCGGGCCCACGGCGGAGTCCTGGGATTCCCGCGGGGTACGCGTGACCAGCGCCTGGCGATCCGACGACACCTGGCTGGCCAGCTACGACGGCCGGGCCAGCGCCGCCGAGAACTGGTTCGAGCGGACCGGCTTCGCGGCCGGCCCGGCGCCGGACGACCTGACCCCGGTGGCCGGCCCGATCGACCGCGACGGGCACACCCTGCGGTACGTCTCGATCGCCCGGGTGCCGGGCGGGCTGCAGGTGTACTTCGAGGCGCAGCGCGCGGACGGGGCGAACGACCTGCGAACGGTGTTCGTGCCGTCCTGAGCCACGGCGGGCGTACGGTCGGGGCTGTTTGCACGCAGTCGACGAGAGGTGAACATCGGGATGACCGTCCCCACCATCGCATTGAACAACGGCGTACAGATCCCCCAGCTGGGCTTCGGCGTCTTCCAGATCAAGCCGCAGGACACCGTGCAGGCGGTGACCGCCGCCCTGGACGCGGGCTACCGGCACATCGACACCGCAGAGATGTACGGCAACGAGAAGCAGGTCGGCGACGCGATCAAGGCCTACGACATCGATCCGGCCGACGTCTTCGTGACCAGCAAGCTGAACAACGGCTTCCACGCCTACGACGACGCGCTGCGGGCCATCGACGCGAGCCTGGCCGACCTGCAACGCGATCAGATCGACCTGTTCCTGATCCACTGGCCGCTGCCCAAGGTCGGGTTCGACGATGCCTGGCGAGCGCTGGAGAAGGGTTACGCCGACGGCAAGCTCCGGGCCATCGGCGTCTCCAACTTCCAGCCGCACCACCTGCGCCGGTTGCACGAGGAGTTCACCGTCCGGCCGGCGGCGAACCAGATCGAGGTCCACCCGTACCTGACCCAGACCGAGCTGCTGGCCTTCGACGCCGAGCACGAGATCGCCACCGAGGCCTGGTCGCCGATCGCCCAGGGGCTGGTGCTCGACGACCCGGTGATCGGCGAGATCGCCGGCCGGGTCGGCCGGACCGCGGCCCAGGTCGTGCTGCGCTGGCACATCCAGCTGGGCAACATCGTCTTCCCGAAGTCGCTCAAACCCGCGCGGATGGCCGAGAACTTCGACATCTTCGACTTCGAGTTGGCACCGGACGACATGGCGTTGATCTCGGCCCTGAACCGGGACGAGCGCACCGGACCGAACCCGGACGAGTTCAACTGGATTCCCGGCACGCCACGCTGATCCGCCCGACGGCAGCTGATCGACCGCCGACGCACCTCGTTCCGGCCCGCCGGCCTGCCGGCGGGCCGGAACCGTTCAGGTCCGGTCGGTGAAGGCGCCGCGACCCTTCGGGTTCTGCCAGTCGGAATGGTCGACGCCGGTCAGCTCGGACAGCAGCGCATTGTCGTCCTTGAAGTACGGGAGCAGTTCGGCGCGCTGCTCCAGCGACAACGACGGACGCCGGTGGTGCCCGCGCTGCAGTACCGACAGCGCGACCTTCTCCCCCTGCCGCCACACCTGAGGGGGAAGCAACGCCCCGGCCGCCGCGCCCGCCCGTATCCCGTGGCGCAGCAATCGGTTGACCGCCGTGTCGGGCACCCAATCCTTGACGTTGGCGCCGGGGATGGTCCGGACCACCCCGGTTCGCACGCCCAGGAACTCGGTGATCCGATCGAGAATCTCCGACGTGTCGTCGATGAGCTGCCGGTAGCGCAGGACGAATACCTGCTCCCGCGGAAAAATACCGTACAGGTGTTCTAGTTGACGTCCGTACAGACCGGTTTCCAGGTAGCGCCAGAACGGCGCGTAACCGGCCGCGACCCGCTGCGGTTCCTGGTGGCAGGCGGTCAGGAAATCGGCTTCGGGCTCCAGCCCGTCGCACCACAGGTGGACCCAGTTCGAATAGGCACGGTCGACCGGATCCCGCACCACGGCGATCATCTTCACGTCCGGGATCAACGACCGGATCCGGCGGTGCGCCGCGGTGTCCCAGAGGTAGAACGGAGTGGACTCGCCCCGCAAGGTGCCGGAAGGAGCCGGGTCGAACAGTTTCTCGTACGCCGCACGGTCCCAGACCCACTCCTGGGCGCTGTGCGCATCGCCGGGTCCTCGTTGGTGCGCCGGGTCGGGTTTGCGCCCGTCGCACATGAAGAACTTGGGTTCCTTGGGTGTCGACAGGAACAGTTCGGGATGCGGGATCAGGGCGTCATGAAGTGCGGTGGACCCGCACTTGGGTGAGCCGATGATGAGGAAATCGGGCAAGGCCATGGGAGGTCACTCCGGTCTCGACGGACGACACGGGTGCGCGACGATGCACACGGAACGCGGGGCGATGAGAAGGCGGCGATCCGCGCACGATGCCGGAATCGGCGGGCGGACCGTGACGGCGTCAGGAACAGGCGGCGCTGGCCACGCGCAGGAGGTCGACCTCGCGACGGCCGACCAGCCGCAGGCCCTCGTTCACCATGGCCGGGGAGCGTAGCGCATCCCCACCCCGCTCCCCACTCCGAGCCCGGCATCGCCGTCACCCCGCGCGGATCATCGACGGCGCGGATGAACTCGTGGCCGTCCGTCACTGGTGGGATATATCCGGCCGTTTCCTCCGCGCCGGGGCCCACCGGCCGCGCCGACCCGGCAGTGTCGGACCGTCCGGGCATCATCACGGCCATGGACACCTCGGCCCTTCTCGTCGGCGGGCTCCTGCTGGTCGCCGGCATCGTCATCGGTGTGCTGCTGGGCCGCGCCTATCCGCGTGACCGGACCGCCGGCGCCGCCCTGGACGCCCTGCTGGGCCCGGCTTCGGACGCGATGCACCGTGTCGAGGAGCACCTGCACGACGTGGAGCGGGACCGGGCCGCGGCCTTTGCCGGGCTGCGCGAGCAGGTGTCCGCGTTGCATCTCACCTCGGCAGACCTGAACCGGCACACCCGCGCCCTGGCCGGCGCGCTGAGCTCCCCCCAGCTGCGGGGGCGGTGGGGCGAGATGCAGCTGCAACGGGTCGTCGAACTGGCCGGGATGGTCGAGCACTGCGACTTCGATGTGCAAGTCGGCGCGCGATCGACCGACCCGGAGGCGGCCGGGGTACGGCCGGACATGATCATCCGGCTGTCCGGTGGTCGGCAGATCCCGGTCGACGCCAAGGTGCCGTTCGCGTCGTACCTGGAGGCCGCCGATTGTGCCGACGAACGCCGCCGGACCGCCCTGCTGGCCGCGCACGCCCGCGCCTTGCGCGGCCATGTCGATGCGCTGGCCGCAAAGGCCTACTGGCGGCACTTCCAGCCCGCCCCCGAATTCGTCGTGCTGTTCGTGCCCGGCGATCCGTTGCTGGACGCCGCGCTGTCGGTGGACGGAACACTGACCGACTACGCATTCGCCCGCAACGTGGTGATCGCGACACCCAGCACGCTCATCGCCCTGCTCCGCACCGTGGCGCATGTGTGGCGGCAGGAACAGTTGTCGGTCACGGCGACGCAGGTCTACGAGTTGGGCCGCGAGCTGCATCGACGGCTGGCGACGCTGTCCGGCCACCTGGCGGCCGTCGGGACCGGCCTGGACCGGGCGGTCCGGTCGTACAACAGCTCCGTCCGCTCGCTCGAGTCGCGGGTGCTGGTGACCGCCCGCCGGATGGCCGATCTGGGGGTGACCGGCGAGGACCTGCCAACGCCCGGCCAGGTGGAAACGGCCCCGCTGGTGCCGCAGGACGCCCGGCCGCCCGACCCGGTCACGGCCGCCGCGAACGCGACCGCCGACGCGGCCCTGCAGCGGGAAGCGGCCGAGTCGTTGTATGTCGCGCGTTTGTCCGACCGCCCGCCACGCATCCGGGACGCTACCGTTGACGGGTGACCACGAACGCCGCGGCTCGACCGCGCCTCGCCGACGCCTCGGTGGTGTCCTCGGTTCGGGGCTGGCCGTCCTGGGCGGTCATCGTCCTCGCGCTCGGCTGCACCCTGGCGGGTGCGGCGATCGACGGGCTGACCGTGGGCGTGCTGTCCTGGGGGCTGCGGATCGGCTTCTACGTCGGTGTGCTGGGCGCCGCCCTGCTGGTGCGACGCGCGTCGATCTTCACCGCGATGGTCCAGCCACCGCTGGTGCTCGTGGTCGGACTGGTGATCGGCGGCATGTTGTTCACCAACATCGGCGGGCTGTACGGGACGGCGCTGCGGATCATCGCCACCTTCCCGACGATGGCGATGGGCACGGCGGCCGCCATCCTGATCGGGCTCATCCGGATCGTGGCCCAGCCGCTGCGACCGAAATCCTCGCGGACCGCACCGCCCGCCCACGGCTGACGCAGGTCGTCCGCGGGTCAGTTCCGGTCCCGGTCCACCGGCCGGCGCAGCTCCTTGGGCAGCGAGAACGTGAGGGTCTCGGTGGCGGCCGTGAACTCCTCGGCCTCAGGGAAATCGCGGTCCTTCAGGTGCTCCAGGACGCCGGCCACCAGATCGTCCGGCACCGACGCACCGCTGGTCACCCCGACCGTGCTGACCCCGTCGAGCCAGGCCTCGTCGATCTCGCTGGCGTCGTCGACCAGGTACGCGGCGTCCGCGCCGGCTCCCTTGGCTACTTCGACCAGACGCACCGAGTTCGACGAGTTCCTCGACCCCACGACGATCACCAGGTCGCAGTCCGGGGCGATCTGCTTGACGACCTCCTGGCGGTTCTGCGTCGCGTAGCAGATGTCGTCGCTGGGCGGCGAGGTCATCAACGGAAAACGCTTGCGCAGCAGGTCGACGGTGCCCAGGGTCTCGTCGACGGACAGGGTGGTTTGCGAGAGCCAGATCACCTTCTCCGGATCGCGTACCGCGACGTTGTCGACGTCCGATGCGTCGTTGACGAGCTGGATCGACTCGGGCGCCTCGCCCTGGGTGCCCTCGACCTCTTCGTGTCCGCGATGCCCGATCAGCAGGATGTCGTAATCCTCCGCCGCGAACCGGCGGGCCTCCTTGTGCACCTTGGTGACCAGCGGGCAGGTGGCGTCGATCACACGCAACTGACGATCGGCCGCCTGCTGGTGGACGGCCGGTGAGACACCGTGCGCCGAGAACACCACCAACGCACCCTCGGGGACCTCATCGGTCTCCTCGACGAAGATCGCGCCCCGATCCTGCAGATTCGCCACCACGTGCTTGTTGTGGACGATCTGTTTCCGCACGTAGACCGGGGCGCCGTACTGCTCGAGCGCCTTCTCGACCGTCACCACGGCTCGGTCGACGCCCGCGCAATAGCCGCGCGGGCTGGCCAGCAGGACGCGCTTGACGGGTGGAGCGGTCGGTGCAGTCATGCCTCAATCGTAGGTGCGACCGCCGATCGGGCCGATCCGTTGCCGACCGGCGTGCGGGCCCGGCCGGCGATGCGGCAGGCTGGTCACCATGGCCTTCACGCTGCCCCTTCCGGTCCGGGTCGCCGCCGGCATCGTCGCGACCGGCATCCACCTGGTCCGTTCGCTGCCCGAGGAGCTGCCGGCGATCCCGGTTGCCCTGGTCGGCAACGCCATGCGCCTGTCGATGAAGGTGCAGCAGGAAATCACCGCCCTGGCGACCCGGGGGGACGAACTCCTCGGCGGCCTGGTCGGTGGTCGGCCGCAGGAGAGCCCCGCCTGGGCGACTTTCGACGAGGACAAAGAACCGGCCCGCCCGACGCCCGAACGGGCGCGTCCGGCGCCGTCGGTCGCCGCCTCACGGCAGCGCGAGGCGTCGCCCGGCACCCCCGCCGAATCGGCGACCGGGCCGAGCGCCCGCCCGGAACCCGAAGCGTCCTCGCTCCCCGATCCGGACACCACGGCGCGGGAGGCGGCCGCAGAAGTCGACGACGCCGTCGTCGAGCTGGCCACCCATGCCGTGGCCGGGTCGTCGACACCCGCGAGCGACCCGGCGACGCCCGCGGACGCAACGGCGGAATCGGCGTCCGGAAGCACCGACGGCACCGCCGACGAGGCCGCGCGGGAAGCTGCCGAGGACAGCGCCACGGCCGGTCCCGCCGTGCTGCCCGGATACGACGGGATGACGCTGGCGCAGGTCCGGGGTCACCTGCGCGAGCTGTCGGCGGCCGACGTCGGCACGCTGCTGGACTACGAGCAGTCCGGCGACAACCGAGCGCCGTTCCTCACCCTGCTGTCCAACCGGCTGGTCACTCTGGGCGCCCGGGAGTCGTGACCCGCCCGCCCGATCAAACCCGCCCGCCCGACCCTGCCCGCCCGCCCGACCCTGCCCGCCCGCCCTTGCCCGCACGAGCGGGTGACACGACGCGGGAGAACCCCTGGCCGGTGCGGACGTTGGCGCAGCGGATGACGGAGTACATCGCCAGGTCACCGGCGGCGTGGATCGAGGGCCAGATCGCACAGGTAAACCTTCGATCGGGGTCGCAGATGTCGTTCGTCACGCTGCGCGACCCGTCCGTGCCGATGTCGGTCCAGGTCGTCTGCTCGCGAACCCTGCTGACCGCGATGCAACCCCCTCCGTCCGAGGGTTCCCGGATTGTCGTGCACGGCCGATTCGAGTTCTACCCGGCTCGGGGCAGCCTGAACTTTCGAGTCGACCAGGTGTACCCGGTCGGCATCGGCGAGCTGCTGGCCCGCTTGGAGCGCCTGCGCCGGCTGCTCGCCGCGGAAGGACTGACGGCGCCGGAGCGCAAGCGACCGCTGCCGTTCCTCCCCGGGGTCGTCGGCCTGATCACCGGCCGGGCGAGCGCCGCCGAGTCCGACGTCCTGGCCAACGCTCGCGCGCGCTGGCCGGCGGTCCGCTTCCGGGTGGAGAACCCGGCCGTTCAAGGTGTCTCGGCGGTGCCGCAGATCATGGAAGCGCTGGCCCGGCTCGACGCGGACCCGTCGATCGACGTCATCGTGCTCGCGCGGGGCGGCGGAAGCATGGAAGACCTGTTGCCGTTCTCCGACGAGGCGCTGTGCCGTGCGGTCTCACAGTGCCGGACACCGGTGATCTCGGCGATCGGGCACGAACCGGATCACCCGATCGTCGACGACGTCGCCGACGTGCGCTGTTCCACGCCCACCGACGCGGGCAAGCGGGTGGTGCCGGACGCAGCGGCCGAACGGCGGCAGGTCGAGCAGCTGCAAGCCCGCGCCCGGCGCGCACTCTCCGGGTGGGTGACGACCGAGGAGGCGCGGCTACGCCGCCTCACGTCCGCGGCCGTCCTGGTCGATCCGCTCACGCCGATCGACCGCCGGGAAACCGAGGTGGGGAGTCTCCGCGACCGCGGTCGCGCGGTGGTGGGGACGATCCTGGAACGGATCGAGCGGGACATCGCGCACCGTCGGGCCCAGCTCGACGCGCTCGGCCCGGCCGCCACCCTGGCCCGCGGCTACGCGGTCGTGCAGAGCCACGGCCGCGTGGTGCGGTCGATCACCGACGCACCGCCCGGCGCCGACCTGCGCATCCGGGTCACCGACGGTGCGGTGCTGGCCGTCAGCTCCGGACCCGAACCGACCCCGACCGATTGACCAGGGAGTTCCGATGGCCACCGCTGCCGACGACACCGAGCCCCCCGCGGACCGTGCGGCCAGCTACGAGCACGCCCGCGACGAACTCGCTGCGGTCGTTGCGCGCCTGGAGTCCGGGGGGCTGTCGCTGGACGAGTCGTTGACGTTGTGGGAGCGCGGCGAGCAACTGGCCGCGATCTGCACCCGATTCCTGGACGGCGCCCGGGAGCGGGTCGATCAGGCGCTCCGGTCAGGAACGACCGATGCCGGTCGGGATGAGCCCGAATCCTAGGGGCACATCGCCCGGGTCGGCACCGAGCTGGACGATCCCGTTCGCAGCGTCCACAAACACCACCCGGGGCTGCCGGGACCGCGCCTCGGCGTCGGTGAGCAGCCCGTAGGCGATGATGATGACGATGTCGCCGGGATGCACCAGATGGGCGGCAGCGCCGTTGATGCCGACCTTCCCGCTTCCCCGATCCCCGGCGATCACATACGTGCTCAGCCGGGCTCCGTTCGTCACGTCCACCACGTCGACCTGTTGGCCGGGCAGCAGATCGGCGGCATCCAGCAGGTCCGAGTCGATCGTGATCGACCCGACATAGTCCAGATTCGCCTCGGTGACGGTGGCCCGGTGGATCTTGCCGAGCAACATCGGTCGCAACATCACGCCTCCCGGGTCCGGTCGGAGCTGTGGTGGGAACCGCGGCGACGTTGCCGCGGCGCTATCAGTATTACGGCACGTTGCCCCCAGGTTGCGGTGAGTGTGGTCACACCACCGGTTCGCGGGCGCGGGTCGGCGGCCGGCCGAATCGCCCTGGACGGTGTGCCCCGCGCCCGGATCAACCCCGCCCGACGAACGGCATCGCCGTGGCCATCACCGTGATCGTCTGCACGTTCGCATCCAACGGCAGCGACGCCATGAACGCCACCGCCCGGCCGACGTCGCGCACGTCCATCCTGGGCTCGACCATTACCGTGCCGTTCGGCTGCGGCGTGCCACTCTCCCATCGGGCCGTGAGATCGGTCGCCGCGTTACCGACATCGATCTGCCCGCAGGCGATGTCGTAGGACCGGCCGTCCAGCGAGAGCGACTTGGTCAGACCGGTGATCGCGTGTTTGGTGGCGGTGTAGGCCACGGCCTTGACCCGCGGCACCTGGGCCGAGATCGAGCCGTTGTTGATGATCCGGCCACCTCGCGGATCCTGGGCCTTCATCACCCGGAACGCTTCCCGGGCACACAAGAACGCGCCGGTCAGGTTCACCGCGACAACCGAATTCCATTCGGCCAGCGGGATCTCGTCGATGTCGCGCGACGGTGCGAACGTCCCCGCGTTGTTGAACAACAGATCGACCCGGCCGAAGTCGGCGACCGCGCCGTCGAACGCGCCGACCACCGCGGACTCGTCGGTGACGTCGGCCGGGCGCGCCACGAGCCGGCCGGAGAGGTTCCCGCCGTCGGCGACCACCGACTCGAGGGCCTCGACCCGCCGGCCGACGAGCAGCACCGTCCATCCGTCGCCGGCCAGGGCCAGAGCGGCCGCCCGGCCGATTCCGCTCCCGCCGCCCGTGACCACGGCCACCCGAACCTGATCCATTGCCTGGACCTCTCACCTGAGTTGGAGCCGTCGAGCGCGTGCCGTTCGCCGGGCTCCGATGCTGCCACAGATCGGCCGGCGGACGCCCTGGTTTCGTCGGTTTCCCCCGCGACACCACCGGCGGTGCCCTGCGCCGCCGGGTTCGGGAGCCGGATCTCCGGCCCGGGCGGCGATCGATGCCCACCCGCCCACGCCGGCCTCCGCGATTCGGCACCGGTGCGCTCCGGAGGTCGACTCGCGGTCCTGCCGTTACATCGTCGCCTAATCTGCAGCCATGGACCCGATCGCTGCGCTGCGCCGGATCGGCTTCCTGCTGGAGCGCGAGCGGGCTCCCACCTACCGGGTGCGAGCCTTCCGCAACGCGGCCCTGACCCTGGCCGGCCTCGGTCCGGATGAACTCGATCGGCGAACCGCGGACCGCACTCTCACCGACCTACCGGGCATCGGCAAGACCACGTCGACGGTGATCGCCCAGGCGCTCGCCGGGGAGGTGCCGGACTACCTGGCCGATCTGGAATCCCGGGTGGGGCCGTTGGCCACCGGTGGCGAGGAGATCCGCGATCTGCTGCGCGGCGACCTGCACTCGCACAGCGACTGGAGCGACGGCGGCAGCCCCATCCAGGAGATGGCGGTGACGGCAATGGAACTCGGGCACGAGTACCAGGCGCTGACCGATCACTCGCCCCGGCTGACCGTTGCCAACGGACTGTCGGTGGCGCGATTGCGCCGGCAACTGGGCATCGTCGCCACCCTGAACGAGCATCTCGGCAACTTCCGGTTGCTGTCCGGCATCGAGTGCGACATCAACGAGGACGGCACCCTGGACCAGACCGAGGAGATGCTCGGCGCGGTCGACGTGCTCGTTGCCTCGGTGCACTCCAAGCTGCGGTCGGATTCCGCGTCGATGACCCGTCGGATGCTGAAGGCGATCGCCGATCCGCACACCGACATCCTCGGACACTGCACGGGGCGGCTGGTCACCGGCGGTCGAGGCACCCGACCACCGAGCCAGTTCGACGCCACCGCCGTGTTCGCCGCCTGCGCCGAACACGGGGTGGCGGTGGAGATCAACAGCAGGCCGGAGCGCCTGGACCCGCCCCGCAAGCTGCTGACCCAGGCGGTCGCCGCCGGTTGCCTGTTCAGCATCGACACCGACGCGCACGCACCCGGTCAACTGGACTGGCAGCAGTACGGCTGCGCCCGCGCCGCCGAGTGCGGCGTCCCGGTCGACCGGATCGTCAACACGTGGCCGCTGGACCGGCTGATGGCCTGGACCAATCGTCACACCTGACCACCAGCCCGGCCCGGCCGGCTGCCCGCCGCTCACTCCGTCGGCTGCCCCGGTCGGGACGGGACGCCGGCGGTGGAAACGGCGCGAGAGGTCGGAACCCGGCCTTGCGTCGCGCCACCCGGGTTGGCCGCAGGTCAGGACGTGGCCGGGGTGCCCCCGGCCACCGCGGCCGCGAGCTTTCGGAAATCGTCCGGCGACGCGCTCCCGGTGATCAGGTAGCTCACGTCGCCGGCGGTGCGCACCCAGGCCGCCTCGGTCCGCCGGCCGGGTACCTCGGTCCAGGTCACCCCGTCGACATCGACCTGGCCGGTGGCGGTGGTCACCTCGCCGAGTTCCGCCTGCTGCACGTCCTCGAGCCGCCCGTTCGACTGGACAACCGTGACGAAGCGACCCTGCTCGGTCAGCCAGCCAGCGCGGACCGCGGGTGGCGCATCCTTGGTACCCGGCGCGGCGGTGAACGAGAACGAGTTGGGGTGCCAGCCATCGGGCAGACCGGCGGGAATGAGGACCGGGAAGCCGACCAGGGGCGCCGCCCGGGTGAGTCCGCCGTCGACGTCCGCGGTGGGCGCCTGCCCGTCGCTCGGGCCCGCCGGGGCGAAGCTCGCGTTGCCGTACAGGAACATCAACCCGAACGCGATGAGGCCGAGCACGGCGGCGGCCACGGCCATGCTGCTCAGGGTCTTGGGGCGGGTGACTGCCACAGGCCCATCGTCCCACGCGTCGGCACCCGACCCGGCCCGCGCGCAGGTGTGACCGAAATCCGCTGTGGCCTTGCCCGGTGCACCGAGCCCGGTCCCGACCACTCCCGATAGCGTTTGCCCCATGGCTGAACACGACGACGTGACGACCGAGTACCGCATCGAACACGACACGATGGGCGAGGTACGGGTCCCCAAGAACGCGAAATACCAGGCCCAGACCCAGCGGGCGGTGGAGAACTTCCCCATCTCGGGACGCGCCCTCGAACGCACCCAGGTGCGCGCGTTGGCCCTGATCAAGGCGGCCGCCGCCCGGGTCAACGCCGACCTCGGCGTCATCCCGGCGGATGTGGCGACGGCCATCGAGCAGGCCGCCACCGCGATCGCCGGCGGCAAGCACTACGAGGACTTTCCCCTCGACGTGTTCCAGACCGGCTCGGGCACCAGTTCGAACATGAACACCAACGAGGTCATCTCGACCCTGGCCACCGAATCGCTGGGCCGAAAGGTGCACCCCAACGACCACGTCAACGCGTCCCAGTCCTCCAACGACGTGTTCCCCACCTCGATCCACGTGGCGGCCACCGAGTCCGTCGTCTATCAGCTGCTGCCCGCGCTGGCCCACCTGGAAAAGGCCTTGCAGGCCAAGGCCGACGAGTGGGCCGATGTCGTCAAGTCGGGCCGGACCCACCTGATGGACGCGACGCCGGTGACGCTGGGCCAGGAGTTCGGCGGGTACGCCGCGCAGATCCGGCTGGGTCAGGAGCGGCTGCACGCATCGCTGCCGCGGCTGGCCGAGCTGCCGCTGGGCGGCACGGCCGTCGGCACCGGCATCAACACCCCGCCCGGCTTCTCCGCCGCCGTCATCGCCCGGCTGTCCCGGCTGACCAGCCTGGAATTCACCGAGGCCCGCAACCACTTCGAGGCCCAGTCCTCGCGGGACGGCCTGGTGGAGACGTCCGGCCAGCTGCGCACCATCGCGGTGAGCCTGACCAAGATCTGCAACGACCTGCGGTGGATGGGTTCGGGTCCGACCGCCGGCCTCGGTGAGATCTCCCTGCCCGACCTGCAGCCGGGCTCCTCGATCATGCCGGGCAAGGTGAACCCGGTGCTGCCGGAGGCCACGCTGATGGTGTGCGCCCAGGTGATCGGCAACGACGCCACGGTCGCGTTCGCCGGGTCACAGGGCAACTTCGAGCTCAATGTGATGTTCCCGGTGATCGGGCGCAACCTGCTGGAATCGATCAAGCTGCTCGCCAACGCCAGCCGGGTACTGGCCGACCGCTGCATCAACGGCATCGTGGCCAACGTCGACCGGTGCCGGGCCTACGCCGAATCGTCTCCGTCGATCGTGACGCCGCTCAACAAGTACATCGGCTACGAGGAGGCGGCGAAGATCGCCAAGCTCGCCCTCAAGGAGAGCAAGACGATCAAGCAGGTGGTGCTGGAGCGCGGTCACGTGGAGAACGGCAAGCTGACCGCCGAACAGCTGGACGCCGCTCTCGACGTGCTGTCCATGACCCATCCGTAGGACACCCGACGGGACGCCGGCCCGTTCGCCGTGGTGAGCCGTCCTGAGCCGGCCACGCAGACCGCCGCCCCGCGCTGATCCACGCCTCGCTTTCGCGCCGGATATGTCCGGTTCAGTGAAGCGTGGATCAGCGCAGCAGGCCCGGGCGCTGCGCTCGGGGTCAGCGGCGCGGGCCCCCGCCCGTATCGCCATCGCCATTGTCGTCGTCATCGAAGTCCGGCCGGAACTGCTGGGTGCGCGGCTCGGCCGGCGGACCGGACGGACCCGGCCCGGGACCACTGCCCGGCGCGCCGCCGGCGAACTCGGGCGGCACGGTCCAGTCCGGGGGCGTGCCGCCCGGCTGCCCGGGACCGGGCTGCTGCGGGTTCGGCCGGGTCGGCGGGGTCGTCCGGCCCGGGCCACCGGATGCACCCGGCCCGCCCGGACCGCGCGAGCCCGGCGGGATGAACTGCGTCGGCCCGGGCGGAATCACCTGGGTGGGACCGGCAGGCGGCGGGTCATATCGGGTGGGAGCGTTGGGGTCGACCCCGTAAGGATGGTTGCGGCCCGACAGCAGCCCGTACGGATCGGCACCGGCCGGCGGTCCGCCCGGTGGCGGGTTGGTCGGCGGCAGGACCATCGTCGGCGCATCGGCATTGGGATCGTAGGCCTGCTGGCGCGACGCGGCGGTAGCCAACTGCTGCTCCTGCTCGGCCCGGGCCGCCTCCTTGTTCCGCCGGTACACCACGAACCAGGTGATCAGGCCGGCCAGCACGATCAGGGCCAGGATCAGCCAGATCCACCAGTTGCTGCTGCCGCCGTCGCCGCCGGCCGCCGCCGACGTCGTGGTGACCGCCGTCGTCGGGGCCACGCTGCTGGACGCGGAAGAGCTGACGCTGGTCGGTGAGGGCGTCGGGGACGGGGTCGGCGAGGGCGTCGGCGACGGCGTCGGGGACGGGGTGGGGGTCGGCACGACCACCTGGAAGCTGGCCACCCCGACGGTCCCGGATTGGGCGCCGATCGCCTCGAGCCGGTGGGTTCCGTCCACGAAGTCGGCGGGCACGACGAAGTCCACCCGGGCGACGCCGGTCGGGTCGGCGGTCACCGGCGACAGCGTCACCGGCTCGGAGAACAGGGTCAGGTTGACCTGTTCGCCCCCGCGGAACCCGGAGAAGATGACCTGCTGAGTGGCGCCCGGCGCGATTGTCGCCGATGCCACCTGCTGCACGATCGCGCTGGACGGGGTGGACGGCACCGAACTCGACGATGCCGGTGTCTTGAACGCCACCGGCACCTTCATGTCGGCGCCCGTCTGACCATCCGTCTTCACGGTGAACAGGGCGCACTTGTCGGGCACACAGGCGGCCGACGCGGATGCGTCCGACGGCAGGCTCAGCGTGGCGGTGAAGGCGCCCTTGTCGTCGCTCTCGGCCACGACCCAGGGCCCGCTCGCCGGTTCGCCGCTGGCCGGACCACCGATGCATCCGGTCAGGTTGGCCGGGGCCCGCTCTCCCGACGGACAGATCGCGACGTACACCTTCGTGTCCGCCGGATAGCCCGAGCCCTTGGCGGTGATCGTGGCCCCGCCGTCCGGCAGGTCCGTGGTGGGGTCCACGACAAGCTTCGCCGCGCCATTGCTCCCGGTCACCGGGGCGGCGGCGGCCGCTGGCGCCGCGCCCAGGGTGGGGGTGGCCTGGGCCGGGGTGAGCGCAACGGTGACCGCCAGCGCTCCGGCGGCCGCGATGGCCAGTCCGAACGCACCGAATCGTGCCCGCATCATCGACATCCCTCGATCGCTCGGTCGGCCGGGTCGACCGACCCCGGAGATTCCTGGCGCACACTGTGCCCGGCCGCCCCGGCCGACGCACCTCGACCCGCCGTCA
This sequence comes from Nakamurella sp., assembly GCA_044223435.1. GTDB lineage: Bacteria > Actinomycetota > Actinomycetes > Mycobacteriales > Nakamurellaceae > Nakamurella. The sequence continues at coordinate 26,479 of JBGALY010000029.1, read as the reverse complement.
CGACGACCCCCGGGTCGGACCGACGGGCGAGCAACAGGTGGTGAGGATGCAGTCGGCGCCGGTCCAGCCGTTGCCGTGCCGTCCACAGTCCCTGGTCCCCCAACCAGCCCGCCATCGTCACCGGGTCGACGAACGCGAACGGCTCGACCGCATCCGGTCCGGTGTCCCGCTCGGTGATCCCGAGCACGGAGACGGCCATCGTCTCCTGCCACCGGTTCCAACGGGCCTTCCAGCGGGGCGTCGGACTCATCTCCTTGATCAGCAGCACTCCGTCGGGAGCGAGCTGCGCGGCCGCCTCGGCCAGCAGCGAGCGTTGCGCGTCCGCGGGCAGCAGGTAGAGCACGTCGACGATGACGATCGCGTCCCACGGGCCGGCCGGCACCGCCCCGGATTCCGCAACCCGGAACGTCAGGTCGACCGCCGTGAGGTTCGCGGCCATCCGCTGGGCCAGGGCGATCTTGTCCGCGTCGATGTCGACCCCGACGACGGAGCGTGCCCCGCCGGGCCGGGCCCCGGACAGCGCCGCGAAGGCACTGAACAACCCGTGACCGCAGCCGATCTCCAGGACCCGTCCGGCCGGTGGGAGGGCGCCCTCGACCGGGGGCAGCGGCGCGCTCCACCACCGCACGGCAGCATGGACCCGGGCCGACACCGGCAGCCCGCGAAACGCCCGCAAGGCGGCGCGGCCGGCACCCACCGGACGACGATCGATCAACAGCACACGATCACTGTGCCGCACCGCCGGCCAGCTCCCGGAACGACCCCACGGTGTAGCCCAGGCCGATCACCAACGCCCCGGTGGCCGGGTCGGTCAGCATGTCCAGCTCCTCGGACCAGCGGTACCCGCCCCAGTCGAATCGGCCCAGGTCGGGGTCGCCCGCCTCCCCCGGATGGGTGTTGACCTCCACCGAACCGCCGATCATCGGAAGTGCCCCGGTCAGGCCGGTGACGGCCCGGCGGAACGCGACCGTGTCCATCCCGCCGGCCTCGTCCAGGCCCGCATAGGTCGTGGTCGTCAGCAGCCCGGCCCGGGCGATCCGGCGGCGTAGCCGGGCCGACAGCAGGTTGACCGGCGCGCCGACCGGCAGCAGCCGGGCGCTGCGCGGGGTCCGCACGCTCGGCACTCCCCGCTCGAGCGCCAGATCGACGATCACCGCAGCGACCGAGGGCCACAGGTGGGTGTGCTGATGGGTGTCCAGGTGCGAGATCGCCACCCCGGCGGCGGAGATCCGGTCGAGCTGGGCGGCGAATTCGCGGCGCACGTCGTCCGGGTCGAGCCGCCCGGTTGCGCCCCGGGCGACCACGGTCCGGTACGAGAGCGGGAACGCGCCGCGCCGGTCGACCAGCGTCGGGATCTCCCGGGCGGTCAGCAGCGGCGCGTCCTCCCCGACGATCGCCAGGTGCGCGCCCACGTCCAGCCCGGGATGGTCCGCGAGCATGCGGGCGGCCAGATCGAAGGACCGGCCCACCGCGAGCAGCGAGGTCGCGGTCACCACCCCATCGCGGTAGCCGCGCAACACCGCCCGGCAGACCCCGTCGGTCAGGCCGAAGTCGTCCGCCGAGACGATCAGCAGCGCGGTCATCCCGGCTCGCCCGGACCGCGCGCGGTCGTTCGCTGATCAAAGCCGGACCAGCTGCCCGATTCACCCGATTCGCGCGCGGATTTGATCAGCCAACCCGGGCGGCCCGACCTCGTTCGCTGATCAATGCCGGGCCAGCTGCCCGATTCACCCGATTCGTGCGCGGATTTGATCAGCCAACCTGGGCGACACGCCTCGCGAATGATCACGCGGTCGGGGTCTTGAGCTCGGAACGGAGCCGGCTCATCTCGCCGAGCATCGTGCGGATGACCGCCGGCGACGACAGCGTCGACACCCCCCGGGTCCGCGGGAAGTAATCGACGCCGATCTGCAGGATCGTGAACCCGGCATTCTGCGCCCGGATGACCAGCTCGGCGTCGATGAACGAGCCCTCGCTGGACAGGGTGATCGCGTCCAGAACGCGCCGGCGGCAGAGCTTGAACGCGAAGTTGATGTCGCGCAGCCGGGTGCCGAAGGACAGTTGGATCAACCAGTTGTAGACCCAGGAGTAGATCGCCCGGCGCAACCCCTCGCCGGTGCGATCCAGCCGGTAGGCGCTGACCATGTCGGCCTCGTAATTGCGCAGCACCCGTATCGCCCGGACCAGCTCGATCATCTCGAACGGCAGGTCGGCGTCGGTGTACAACACGACATCCCCGGTGGCCGCGGCGAACCCACTCTTGATGCTGCCGCCCAGTTTGCGGTTGCGCTCGTGGTGCACCACGCGGATCCGGTGATCGGCCTCGGCCAGCTCGTCGGCGTACTCCGCGGTCCGATCGGTGGAGGCGTCGTCGACGACGATCAGTTCGTAGTCTCCGACCTCCTTGTCCGCCACCAGCTGGTCACAGATCTCCTTGGCGGCCCGGACGGCCCGGTGGATGTACTGTTCCTCGTTCCACATCGGGAAGAAGATCGACAACTTGGCGAACCGCTCCGGCTCCAGGGGCAGCGTCATCGTCGGGCCGGTTCCTGCAGCATCGCCGATTCGTTCCCCTCGTTCCGATTTCGGACCATGAAACCATGTCGGCGATGAACCTCTCGTTGCTGGCGGTGGCCGGTGCCGCGCTCTGCTCGGGCACGGCAGCGGTCCTGCAGGCGTCCGCGGTCGCGCATCTGCCCCGGGCCACGTCGGTCCGCGGGAGCTTCGTGGTGCGGCTGGCCCGCAGCCCCCGCTACCTCGCCGCGCTCGGGCTCATCGCCATCGGCTTCGTTCTGTCGTTCGTCGCCCTCAGGAGCCTGCCGCTGTTCGTGGTCCAGGCCGGGCGGGCATCCAGCCTGGCGGTGACCGCGGTGCTGTCCGTGCTGGTCCTGCACGTCCGGTTGCGCCGGGCCGAACTGGTCGCAGTGCTGGCGATCGGCACCGGCCTGATCGTGGTCGGGTGGACGGCCGGCGAGCAGGCCGCGGCGGACGTCGGCGCCGCCGGCCGGGTGACCCTGCTGGTCGCCGTGCTGGTGTTGCTGCCGGTCGCGGCGGTGCTGCTGCGGATGCGGGACCTGCCCCGGGCCGGGTTGCTGCTGGGCGTGACGGCCGGCAGCTGCTTCGGCCTGCTGGCCCTCGGCGCTCGGATCCTGCGCGGGTTCGACCCGGGCACCATGCTGGCCGACCCGGCCGCCTGGGCGATGGCGACAGCGGGCGCGTTGGGCCTGCTCTGTGGTGCGTTGGCGTTGCAGCGGGCCTCGGTGGTCACCGTGACCGCGGCGATGGTGGCGGTCGAGACGGTGTTGGGCTCGGTGTTGGGCATGCTGGTTTGTGGGGACCGGCCCGCTCCCGGGTTGGGCGTCCCCGCGGCCGCCGGGTTCGCGCTGGTGCTGGTCGGTGCGCTCGCGTTGGCCCGGTTCGGCGCGCCCGAGGCCGGCGCGGACGGCCGCGAGGAACCCGCGACCCTGCCGATCGGCTGATCTCGCCGGTCTCCCGACCGGCCGTCAGGTGACAGGGACGCCGCTGGCGAACACGTAGGTGGCGACCAGCAGACCCGCCCCGAAGGCAGCAAGTACGACCGGGCGAACCCACCGGTACCGCACGGTGGCGAGCAGGTGGCCACCGGCCGCGATCACCGGGAACGCGGCCAGCACGTACCGGCCGGTGCCCATGAAGTCCTTGGTACCCAGCAGCGGGATGGCCAGGACCACCACGGCATAGGCCAGGTAGCCCCAGCCGAACAGCCGCCACACCCGCCGCAGCAGCAGGACGGCCAGCAGCACCATCAGCGCCTGCGCGGTCAGCCGGACGGCCAGATCTGGCGAGCGCCACAGCAGGGTGCCGACGTAATCGAACTTGAACCAGGTCCGCGGGCCGCCGCCCTGGTTCCAACCCGGCGCCGCCTGCACGGTGGCGAAGGCCAGCGGGTCGCCGAACGAGGTCCACAGGTACACCGTCCAGCCCGCCAACCCGAGGCCGGCGACCAGGACGCCGATTTCCCGCCAGCGCACGTCGCGAACCGCCCGGATCACTTCCGTCACACGCGGGTGGCCGGGCCACCGGCCGGGTTCGGGGCCTGGCCGGGGCGGCCAGTGCCGCTCGGCCAGGTGTTCCAGGGTCCGGAGGACGAGCCCGGCGGCCACCGCCACCCCGACCGGCCGGCCCGCCGTGGCGAGCGCGCCGACCAGCCCGGCCGTCCAGTACCGGCGAGTCTCCACGACCAGGAACGCGCCGATCGCGAGCAGGAGGAAGACCGAGTCGCTGTACAGCGCGCCGTACAGGAAGAACGAGTACGGGTAGAGCAGCAGCAGCCCGACCGCGGTGAATGCCGCCGGGCGGGGCAACCGGGGCCACACCCACACCGTGAACGCGACGACGGCGCCGGCCCCGGCCAGCAGCGACACCAGCCACCCGGCGAGCTGGAAGTCGCCCCCGAAGGCCAGGCCGACGCCCCGGACCGCCATCGGGTAGGTCGGGAAGAACGCGATCGACGACTGCTGGCCGGGGTGGTAGAAGTACCCGCCGGTCGCAATCGACTGGTACCAGCCGGCGTCGCCGATCAGCCAGGCGTCGATCCAGCTGCGGTCGTCGGCGTGCACCCGGTTCGGATTGCTGCCCGCACCCACCGTGGCCATGAGCGTGCAAAGCACCGCGACGGCCGCGTAGGCGGCGAGCACCCCGGCAACCGGAGGCCGGGTGGACCGGTCCGTCGGGCCGTCCGTCGTCCGGGCAGGCGGGGCGGTGGACATGCGGTCGGTCTCCTCGGGAGCGCAGGTTTCGTCCCGAAACCCTAGCCAGTTGGCCGAGCTGGCGAGGCCACCATCCAGCGCCGGCGGAGTTCCCCGAAGGCATGCCGGCGACGAAGGAGCCGACATGCTCGGGGCACCCGCATTGGCCGAGCTGGCGAGGCCACCATCCAGCGCCGGCGGGGTTCCCCGAAGGCATGCCGGCGACGAAGGAGCCGACATGCTCGGGGCACCCCGCACTGGCCGAGCTTGCGAGGCCACCATCGAGCGCCGGCGGGGTTCCCCGAAGGCATGCCGGCGACGAAGGAGCCGACATGCTCGGGGCACCCCGCATTGGCCGAGCTTGCGCGGCCACCATCGAGCGCCCGCCGCTCGCACGGGGCTCAGGTGACCGACGTGCCGGTTGCGAAGACGAAGGCGATCGTCAGCATCCCGGCGAGACAGGCGCCGAGGACGACCGGACGCAGCCAGCGGTGCCGTGCGGTGGCCAACAGGTGCCCGGCGGCCGCGATCACCGGAAACGCGGCCATCCCGTACCGGCCGGTGCCCATGAAGTCCTTGGTGCCGAGCAACGGGATGGCCAGCACGACGACCGCGTACGCCAGGTAACCCCAGCCGAACAGCCGCCACACCCGACGCAGCAGCAGCACCGCGACCAGCATCATCAGCGCCTGGGCGGTGAGCCGAGCGGCCAGATCGGGCGACCGCCACAGCAGGGTGCCCACGTAATCGAACTTGAGCCACGTCCGGGGCCCGGTGCCCTGGTTCCAGCCCGGCGCCGCCTGCACGGTGTTGAACGCGAGCGGGTCCCCGTAATCGACCCAGAGGTACACCATCCAGCCGGCCAGCCCCAGGCCGGACAGCAGCACCCCGGCCTCCCGCCAACGCACCCCGCCGACCGCCCGGAACAGGTCGCGCCCACCGGCATGGGCCGGCCACCATCGAACCCGGTCGACGGTCGGGCCGACCGGCGCGGCGGCTGCGGATCGGCGTTCGGCGATCAGCTCCAGCGTCCGCACGACCAGACCGATCGCGACGGCGATCCCCACCGGCCGGCCCGCGGTGGCCAGCGCGCCGACCAGCCCGGCCGCCCAGAACCACCGCTGTTCGAGCAGCACGAAGGCGCCCACGGCCAGCAGCAGGAAGAACGAATCGCTCATCTCCGGCCCGTACAGAAAGATCGAGTACGGGTACACCATCACCGCCGCGATCGCGGTGCCGGCGGCGGCCGGCGTCAGCCGGTCCCACACCCAGCGGGCGAACAGCAGGACGGCGGCCAGCCCGGCGCACAGCCCGACCAGCCAGCCGGCCAGCGGAAAGTCACCGCCGAGCAGCCACCCCAGCCCGCGCACGGTCAGCGGGAAGGCCGGGAAGAACGCGATCGACGACTGCTGGCCCGGGGTGTAGGAGTAGCCGCCGGCGGCGATCGACTGGTACCAGCGGGCGTCGTCGACCAGCCAGGCGTCGATCCAGGCACGGCTTTCGGTGTTGACGCTGTCCGGTGCGCGGTGCGCGATCGCGAGGACCCCGATCGCGCCGACGACGACGGCCAGCACCGCGAAGCAACCCACGATGACTGCGTACGGCGGCCGGCGGGCCGGGCTCGCCGCGCGCGACGATGCCCCGCCCGATCCACCTCGGTCGATCATCGACGGCCCGCCCGCACCTGCGAAGAATAGGCGTGGTCCCGTTGGCGGACGGTCAGCGAACGGCGTCGGCGGGTCAGCCGTGTTCGGGGAGTTCCAGCAGCTCGGTGACCAGGGCGGCGATCGGCGACCGTTCCGAACGGGTCAGCGTGACGTGCGCGAACAGCGGGTGCCCCTTGAGCGTCTCGATGACCGCGGCCACCCCGTCGTGCCGGCCGACCCGCAGGTTGTCCCGCTGGGCGACGTCGTGGGTGAGCACCACCCGCGAGTTGGTGCCGAGCCGGGACAGGACGGTCAGCAGCACGTTGCGTTCCAGCGATTGCGCCTCGTCGACGATGACGAACGAGTCATGCAGCGATCGGCCGCGGATGTGCGTCAACGGCAGCACCTCGAGCATGCCGCGTTCGATGACCTCGTCGATGACGGCCGGCGAGGCCACCGCGGACAGCGTGTCGAACACCGCCTGGGCCCAGGGCTGCATCTTGTCGTTCTCGCTGCCCGGCAGGTAGCCCAGCTCCTGCCCGCCGACCGCGTACAGCGGCCGGAAGACCACCACCTTGCGGTGCGCCCGGCGTTCCATCACCAGCTCCAGCCCGGCGCACAGGGCCAGCGCCGACTTGCCGGTGCCGGCCCGGCCACCGAGCGAGACGATGCCCACCTCGTCGTCCATCAACAGGTCCAGCGCGATCCGCTGTTCCGCGGACCGACCGCGCAGCCCGAACGCCTCCCGCTCGCCGCGCACCAGTCGTACCTGCTTGCCGGCGGTCACCCGGCCGAGCGCGGAGCTGGACGGCCCGACCAGCTTGATGCCGGTGTGGCAGGGCAGTTCGCGGGCCGCGTCGATATCGGCCAGGCCGGCGTGGAACAACGTGTCGACCTGCTCCGCGGTGACCGGCACCTCGGCCATCCCGGTCCAGCCGGACGGCACGATGTCCTGCGCCCGGTACTCGTCGGCGGCCAGCCCCACCGCGGACGCCTTGACCCGCAGTGGCATGTCCTTGGAGACCAGGATCACCCGGCCGGCCGGCCGCTCCTTGGCCAGGTTCAGCGCACAGGCCAGGATGCGCGAGTCGTTGCTGTCGTTGCGGAACCCGGCCGGCAGCACGGCCGCGTCGGTGTGATTGAGCTCCACGTGCAGGGTGCCGCCCGCGGTGCCGACCGGCACCGGCGCGTCCAGCCGGCCGTGTTCGATGCGTAGCTGGTCCAGCAGCCGCAGCGCCTGCCGGGCGAAGTAGCCGAGCTCGGGGTGGTGCCGCTTGGCCTCCAGTTCACCGATGACGACCAGGGGCAACACCACCTCGTGTTCGTCGAAGCGGTTGAGCGCCCAGGGATCGGACAGCAGGACGGACGTGTCGATGACATAGGTGCAGCGCGACCCCTCCAGCACGCCGGGCACGGGCGTCTGATCAGCGGCGGCGTTCTCTCGGGCAGACCTGTGTGTGACCACGGACGGCTCCCTGGCGGATGCGGATCACCACATCCGGCTTCTCGAGGCGGGCCGGCGGTTCCCCGAAACCCGGATCGGCACTCTGCCGGCGGGCATTGGGGGCCCGGACCGGCCCCCTCGCGCTCGGTGCTGCATTCGCGGCACGCACGATTCGGGGCCTCCCGTGTGGGCTCGCTGCCCACATTCCGGACGGTACCCCCGCCCCCGACAAGCTCCCGTCAAACACGCAAAACAACCCGGTGAACATCAGGTTTCCGGGACATCACCCGACGGTGCGCGGGTCGTCGTCGGCCGGGCCCGACGGGGTCGTCCGGACCGCCGCCGTTCCGGACGCCCGGGGCAGCACGACGGTCACGGTCAGGCCGCCGCCGGGGGCGTGCGACGCCGCGATCCGACCGCCGTGGCCGCGCACGATCGCGGCCACGATCGACAGACCGAGGCCGGTCCCGCCGCGTTCCCGGCTGCGCGAGGGGTCCACCCGGTAGAACCGGTCGAACAACCGGTCCAGGTCGTCGTCGCTCACCCCCGGCCCGTTGTCACTGACGCTCACCGCGATCTCGCCGGATCCCGGCAGCACCGAGGTGGTGGCCACGGTTCCTTCCGGGGTGTGCGTGCGGATGTTGGAGAGCAGGTTGGCGAAGACCTGGTGCAGGCGGAGCCGGTCACCGACCACGTCCACCGGTTCGTTGCCGGCGATCAGTCGCCAGGTGCGGGTCGGATCGATCACCGCGGCATCGTCGACCACACCGGTGAGCAGCACGTTCAGATCGACCAGTTCGTGCCCGACGGCGTGCTCGGCGTCGGCCTGGATCAGGGTCAGCAGGTCGTCGACGAGCGCGCCCATCCGTCGGGACTCGAAGCCCATGCGCTCCATCGCCCGGTCGACGGAACTCTCGTCGGGCAGCGCGCCGGCCTGGTACAGGTCGGTGTAGCCACGCACCGCGGCCACCGGCGTGCGCAATTCGTGGGAGGCGTCGGCGATGAACCGGCGCAGCTTGTCCTCGTTGCGCCGGCGCTCGTCCAGCAGCGACGAGATGCCGTCCAGCATGTCGTTGAAGGCGTACCCGAGCCGGCCGATCTCGGTGCTGGGGTCCGATTCCTGCACGCGTCTGGTCAGGTCGCCCCGGGCGATCGCGTCGGCGGCGGAGGCGATCGACTCCAGCGGCCGCAGCTCCCGCCGGATGACCAGCCCGGCGGTGGCCCCGAGCAGCACCAACAGGCCGGCCGTGATCAACAGCTCGGCCAGCACCAACCGGCGCAACTGCTCGTCCAGGTCGCTCATGGGGATCCAGGCGACCAGGTACCCCGGCTGCTGGTTGTAGGTGATCCCGGAGAACCCCAACGCGCGGTACCGCTGGTCGTTGTTGGAGGCGCTGCCGACGGTGGTGGCCTCGTACAGCCAGGCCCCGCTGCTCATGTCGGGGTTGGCGTCCTCGTCGCTGGCCGGCGCCAGCAGGACCCGGCTCACCCCGCCGAGCGTCACGAACGACCAGCCGACCTCGCCCTTGAGTCCGGAGTCGTCGTTCAGCATGGCCGGGGGCTGGTCGTTGATGGTCAGGCCCTGCTTCGCCCGCGCGTTCGCGGCGGCGAGCGTGACGTCCTTGGAGTTGATCGACTCCGACCGCACGACCAGGGGCACCACGATGTCCACCGCGACCAGGGCGACGGCGGCGGTCGCGACGACCAGGGCGATCAGCCGGGCTCGCAGGGTCCACCGCCGACGCGGCTGGCCGGTCGGGTCGGTCCGCCGGCGGCCCGATCGCTCCTTGGCCGGCTCCCGGCCGGGATCGGCCGGTCCCGCCACGCCCGGCTCCCCCGGGCGCAGGGGTCCACCGGGCGGCGGCGACGGTGCCGGAGATTGCAGCGTCGGGTCCATCGTCAGCCCCTGGCGGTCAGCTTCGCGGGCCACGCAACACGTAGCCGAACCCCCGGTGGGTGTGGATCAGCGGCTCCCCGGTCGCGTCGACCTTGCGCCGCAGGTACGAGATGTAGGTGGCGACGACCGAGTCGTCGCCGTAGAAGTCGGTGCCCCACACCGCGTCGAGCAGCTGCTGACGGGACAGCACCACGTTGGCGTTCACCATCAGGTGCCGCAGCAGTTTGTACTCGGTGGGCGCCAGTTCGATCGGCACACCCGACCGGGTCACCTGATAAGTCTCCGGATCCAGCTCCAGATCGGCCACCCGCAGGACCCCGTCATCGGTCGGATCCGGCTTGATCCGGCGCAGGACCGCCGCCACCCGGGCCGCGAGCTCCTCGAGGCCGAAGGGCTTGGTGACGTAGTCGTCGCCACCGGCGGTCAGCCCGGCGATCTTGTCAGCCGGGGTGTCCCGGGCGGACAGGAAGACCACGCCGGACTCGACGCCGGCCGCGCGCACCCGCTTCATCACCTCGAGCCCGTCGAAGTCGGGCAGCATGACGTCCAGGATGATGAGGTCCGGGTGGCTGTCGGTGGCGATGCGCACCGCTTCCCGGCCGGTCCCGGCGACCGCGACCTGGTAGCCCAGGAACCGCATCGACGTCGCCACGATGTCCTGCAACGACGGCTCGTCATCGACCACCAGGAGCCTGGCCGCACTACTCATGTCTACGGTTTCCCCTCGTCAACGGCCGCCGCGACGGGCACGGCCAGCGGCTCCAGTTGATCGCACCCGTACCCGACAGAGCGCAAGAATCTCATGTGAGGGACACGGGAGCGGGCACGCGCGGCTCATCCGACGAGGGTGAGTTCACGACGGATCTGGCGGGGGGTCAGCGGCTCGTCCAGCAGTCGCCGGAACCGGTCCAGGGCCGGCTGGCCCTCTCCTCGCGCCGCGAGCCAGGGCCGCAGCAACCGGTCGCCCTCGACGTAGGTGGAGGTGTAGGCGCGCCAGAGGGGATCGGTCAGGAACCGCAGCCGCTGCCGCGCCTGCTTCTCGTCGGCCAGGCCCCACCGCTGCTGGTAGGCCACGATCTCCTCCGGATCGGCCCCGCGGTCGTGCAGCAGGATCGCCGCGTTCTGCCGCACCGTGTTCAGCGGTCGGGAGGCGATCTCGAGGGCCTCCACCAGGTCCGGGTCGAACGCCGGGCCGAGCCCGTCGAGGACCTCGGCCAGCCACCGACCCCACCCCGGGCCGACCGCCGCGGTCAACGCCAGGTCGCCCAGGCCCTCGGCCATCACACATTGCGGGGTGTTCACCAGGAAGATCTGATGTTCGCGCTCGCCACCGCGATTGACCAGCAGGTCCTCCTTGCGGCAATGCTCGGTGTGATGCCCCGGGTAGCACTCATGCGCGACCAGGACCCCGAACTGGCTCATCCGGTGCCCGATGTCGGCATTGACGGCCACCCGCGAGCGGAAGTCTCCGAGGTAGTAGTTGAATCCGCTCCAGGCGACGTCGCGGGCGATCTCGAAGTCGATGTGCTCGGCGACGGCGGCGATGCCCGTCGGCCCGGCGACCCGTTCCCGCAGCGCCGCGGCAACCGTCCGGACGACGGTCTCGACCAGGTCCGGCGGGCAGGCCTCGGCCTCCCGCACCGCGCGCAACCGGTCCGCCAGCGGGCCGGAACCGCCGAGCAGCGCTGAGATCTCGTCGTGCGCGGCGGCGTAGACGTCGGTGTCGACCAGATCGATGTCGACCTGGAAGTAGCTGCGCACTTCGTCGACGAAGGGCATCGGCTCGCCGGCCAGGCGGCGGCCGGCCACGGCGAGGGCGTCCAGGTGGGCGGTCAGGTAGTCGGCGCGGGCCTGGCTGAGGCCGGCCTCCGACACCCGGGCGGACAGGGCCGCCGCCTGACGGGACAGCTCGATCGGGTCGGGTGCCGGTTCGTCGTCGACCTGCCGGCGCAGATTCTCGTCACCGGTGAACGCGTCGACGAAGCCGTCGACCACCCGGCCGAATCGCAGGCCGAGCTTGAGATAGTCGGTGACCGCCTCGTCGGCGGCCCCGTCGGGGTTGTCGACCGTGCCCATGGTGTTCCACCGTAGGCCAGCCCGCCATCCGGCCGACCCGCAGCAACGGCCAGGGACTCCGCCGATCCCCGCCCGACGAATCCAGCCGGAGAAATCCCGCCGGAGAAATCCCGCCGGACGAATCGGTTGGGCGCCGCCGGACGACGGCACACCGGAGCCGCTCCGGGTAGGTGCATCATGAACCGCGCGGACCCGCGAACCGGACCAGTCGTCAGGAGGCTGCGCGTGAACCCAGCGGCCCCGTCGCCGGATGACCGGACGGCGGCCGGCGGTCCGGCGGCCCTCGCCGGACCGCCGCGGCAGGCGCGCTGGCTTCCCAAGCTCGACCGACGGGAGCTCGCGGCAATCTTCGCCGGAGGCGCGATCGGCACCCTCGCGCGGGCCGGCCTATCGGAAGCCCTGCCGCATTCACCCACGCAGTGGCCGTGGTCCACGTTCATCGCCAACGTTCTTGCGGTCATCCTGCTCGGCTACTTCGTCACCCGGCTGCAGGAGCGGCTGCCGCTGTCCAGCTACCGGCGCCCGCTGCTGGGCACCGGCATCTGCGGCGGCCTGTCGACCTTCTCCACGATGCAGGTGGAGATCCTGAAGATGCTCGAGGCCGGGGCGTTCCTGCTGGCCGCGGGTTACACCGTGGCCAGCGTGGTCGCCGGGTACGCCGGCATCCACCTCACCACGGCCGCCGTGCGCAGGGTCCGGATCCGCCGATGAGCGTGTTGGTCTGGGTCGGGCTGATGGCCATCGGGGGGGTCGGTTCGGTGCTGCGGTTCCTGGTGGACGGCATGGTGTCGTCGCGCACCGGCCGGGCCTTTCCCTACGGCACCATGGTGGTCAACGTCAGCGGGGCGGTCGTGCTCGGTCTGCTCACGGGCCTGGCCCTGTCCGGCGACGCGGCGCTGCTGGCCGGGACTGCGGCGGTCGGCTCCTACACCACGTTCTCCACCTGGATGCTGGAGTCGCAGCGGCTCACCGAGGAGCGGCAGGTCCGCGGTGCGGCCTTGAACATCGGGGTCAGTCTGATCCTCGGGGTGGCGGCCGCCGCTGCCGGCCAGGCCGTGGGGGCCGCCCTGTGAATGCCGAATGCCTCAAATTGACCTGCTACTTCGGCGAGCGGCACCGCGTGGCGTCCGGATTCGTCGCCGATCAACTGCTGGACGTTTTCGGCCGCGGAGAATTGGCCACCAGCATCATGATGCGCGGTGTCGAGGGATTCGGCCTCAAGCACGGCCTGCGGACCGATACCTCACTCACGCTGTCCGAGGATCTGCCCGCGGTGGCGATCGCCGTGGACCTTCGCCCGCGGATCGAGTCGGTCGTCGACGAGGTCGCCAGGATCCCGGCGATCGGCCTGATCACGCTCGAACGGGCCCGCCTGTTGCATGACGGTGCGGCCCGGGTGCAGTTGCCCGACGATCTGGCCGAAGCCACCCGGCTGACCATCTACCTCGGCCGCCAGCAACGGGTGGGCCGGGTTCCCGCGTTCGTCGCGGTCTGCGACCTGCTGCACAGCCGGGGCATCGACGGCGCGACGGTGCTGCTCGGCGTCGACGGCACCGCCCGCGGGCAGCGGCAGCGGGCCCAGTTCTTCGGCCGCAACACCGACGTGCCGGTGATGATCCTGGCGGTGGGCAGCGGTGACCGGATCGCGGCAGTGCTTCCCGAGCTGGATCGAATGCTGCGGCAACCGTTGCTCACCTTGGAACGGCTGCGCATCTGCAAGCGCGACGGACGCCTGGTCAACCGGATGCAATCCCTGCCGGTCGCCGACGTCCAGGGCCGGCCGCTGTTCCAGAAGGTCATGATCTTCACCTCGGAGGATGCGAACTACGGGGGCCGGCCGATTCACCGGCAGCTCACGCGGTGGCTGCGCCGGGCCGGTGCCAGCGGCTCCACCACGCTGCGCGGGATCTGGGGGTTCCACGGCGATCGCCCGCCGCACGGTGATCGTCCCTTCCAGATCGGCCGGCGGGTGCCGACGCTGACCGTCGTCATCGACACCCCGGACCGGATCGCCGCGATCTTCCCGATCATCGACGAGCTGACCAGCGAACGGGGCCTGGTGACCAGCGAATTGATCCCGGCCGCACGCGTCCGGACGAGCCAGGGCACCATCGGGGATCTGCGGCTGGCCGACCATCGATGGTGACCGGCCGCTATTCCCCGTATCGCCGGTGCCTCGCGGCGTAGTCGCGCAGTGCCCGAAGGAAATCCACTTTGCGGAAGTCGGGCCAGTAGGCCTCGCAGAACCAGAATTCCGAGTGGGCGCTCTGCCAGAGCAGGAAGCCGGACAGCCGCTGCTCCCCCGACGTCCGGATGACCAGATCCGGGTCGGGCTGGCCGGAGGTGTAGAGGTGCTCGCCGATCGCCTCGACGTCCAGCGAGTCGATGACCTCCTGGATGCCGTGGCCCTGCTCGATGCCGGCCCCGAGCATCGACTTGACCGCGTCGACGATCTCCTGCCGCCCGCCGTAGCCGATGGCGACGTTGACCTGCAGACCGGCGCGGTGCTGGGTGCGCATCTCCGCGGCCCGCAGGCGGGTCGTCATGGTTTCCGGAAGCAGATCCAGGGCGCCCACGATGCGGAGCTTCCACGGCCGGCCCGGCGCGGCCAGGTCGTCGACGACATCGGTGATGATCTCCAGCAGCGGTTGTAGCTCGTCGTCGTGCCGGCGCAGGTTGTCGGTGGACAGCAGCCACAGGGTGACCATGCCGATTCCGGTTTCCTGGCACCATTCGAGCAGGTCGGCGATGTGCGCCGCGCCCGCCCGGTGTCCCTCGGTGGGATTGGAGAAACCGGCCTTGCGGGCCCAGCGGCGATTGCCGTCGAGCATGACGCCGACGTGGTGCGGGATCTGCGCCCCCACCAGGTTCCGGGTGAGTCGGCGCTCGTAGACGCGGTAGACCAGAGCGGGCAGCCTCACGAGGTTCGACCCTAGCCGGGTGGGGGGACGAGTCCGCGGTCGACACAGCCGGGCGCGCCCGGGGTCGATACAGCAGCCGGGCGAGCCCGGGTTGGCGCAGCGGGCGGTCGGGCCGCTGCGGCCCCGCGCAGGTGCTGGCCAGGTTGCTCCGGACACCCAGCCGGTTCCGGGGGAAGAATCACGCCCGTCCGACGTGACCAGTCACAGGAATCTCCGCCAGGATGAAGGCATGAGCGTGACGGTGCCTGCCGCCCCGGTGCCGGTCAAACCCCGGGCCCGGGGCTGGATCCATGTGTATTCGGCGTTCATCGCCACGGCGATGAGCCTGGCGCTGATTCCATTGGCCGGCGTATTCGCCGGCGCCGGCCCCGCATTCGCCTGCTCGATCTATGCGGTGACGTTGATCGGCATGTTCACCGTCAGTGCGACGTATCACCGGCACACCTGGAAATCGAAGCGGACGCGGACCTGGATGCGCCGCGCGGACCATTCGATGATCTTCCTGTTCATCGCCGGTACCTACACCCCGATGACGGTGCTGGCCCTCCATCCGCCGACCAGCACGGTCGTGCTGACGACGGTCTGGGTGGGCGCGGCGGGTGGCGTGGCCTTGAAGATGTTCTGGCCGCACGCCCCCGCGTGGGTCGGCGTGCCGTTCTACCTGGCCCTGGGGTGGGTAGCGGTGTTCGTGCTGCCCGACCTGTTGGCCAGCGGCGGCGTCGCGGTGCTGGTCCTGTTGGTGGCCGGCGGGCTGCTGTACTCGCTGGGCGCGATCTTCTACGCGACGCGCCGGCCGAACACCTGGCCCGCGACGTTCGGCTACCACGAGTACTTCCACGCCTGCGTGTCACTGGCCGCCCTGTGCCACTGTGTGGCGATCTGGCTGGTCCTGTTCCGCGTCACCTGACCGCGCGGATAATTTCCGACGGCGCGGCTGACCGGCCGACTTCTTCTCGACTGGTCACATTCGGCGACAGTTCATCCGCACGGGGTTCCGTGCGGATGAACGGATCGTCCTGCGTCCCACCCGGCCCATTCGGCGGACTTTCATCCCGCCGGCTCAGATGGTCCGCGCGGCCCCATGGGCGTCGATCAGCCCAGGTCGGGGCCCGACTCGCGGAGGCGGTTGACCTCCTGCATTGCCTGGCGCAGGTCGCCGAGCCAGTTCTCGGCGTTCTCACCGACCAGACGGACCGCCCAGGCCAGGGCGTCGGATCGGCTCCGGGCGACGCCGGCGTCGACGAGAGTGTCGAGCACCTGCCGCTCCGGCTGCCGAAGCCGGGTCATCACCGGGGCCGACAGGGTGGTGAACAGCTCCTCGGTCGCACCCAGCCGGGCTCCCCAGGAGATGTCCCGGCCGTACCGGTGTTGGGCCTGCCGGGCGATCTCGATCCGCTGCTCACGGGTCTGTTCCCGGAACCGCGAGATCCGGCCGGATTCGGCGGCCGCGCGGGCCGCGTCATCGGCGAACTCCTCGCTCAGCTCGGGCAGCTGTCCGACCACGATGATCTCGTCGCGGTCGGTCCGCACGTCCGGCGCACCGACGAACCAGTCGCTCGGCAGCCGCCCGGCAAACCAGCCCGGCGCATCCGACGCGTCGGGCGCCTCGGGATAGCCACCACGCCCGCGCCCCCGCGGACCCATGCCCCGGCTCGGCCCGAATCCCGGACCACCGGGTCCACGTCCCCGTCCGCCGGGGCCGCCTCGTCCGCCACGCCCGCGTCCGTGCGAGCCACGTTGTTCGGGACCGTCGGGCGATTCGCCCTCGGTCCATGCTGCGAAGTTCCCTCTCATGGGATCTCCTCCTTCGTTCTTGACGTTGCTGATTACAGCGTTACACCAATTACTACGTTCCATCGCGATCGATCATTCCTTCCACGGGATGTGATGCACGTCATAGCAAGCCTGGATTCAACCGGCCCGGTTCGGCGCGCGCCCAAGGCCCGCAGCCCGCGGCAGGTGCGTCAGGGAGACAGGATGGGCGTCACGGGGACAGCTGGAGGACGACGTCGTCGATCGGTCACCGGCCGGGTCACAGACAAATCCCCGGCACGCGTGCGGCCGGGGCACCGGACGCCGGCGGTGCGCCAGCGGCGGCCGGCGGGTCGATCACGAACCTGCGCGATCGGTGACCGCTTGCTGGCGGCGGCGCCGCCGGCGTGCCGCCGGAGCGGCGCAGGCCCGGTGGGGTCGCCAGACCGCAGAATCAGGGCGGCGGCAGCGGAGTGTCGACGTCACCGGCGATCTGCGTCACCGGCGATCCGTACGGAATCGCCGTCACGGCCGCGCCGTCGGTGAGGGGTCTGCGCCGACTGACGGCCACCAGTCCTGCCGGCTGATCGGAGTGCTGGTCGAAGCCGACCGGGTCAGCCGCGACGCCGTGACGTGCGCCCCCCGCTCAGCCGGGCGGCTCGGCGGCCCCGGCCGGGCCCCGGACGCCCGGCGCCGGGCCGTCGTCACGCTCCGGGCCGTCGTCCGGCGGCACCGCCACCCGGGCGGGGTCCGCGGCCGATCTTGCGGCGGGCTCGTCCGGTGCGGCCCCGCCCGGGTCCGTTGGGTCAAAGGTCACCGGCACCTTCTTGAGCTGCCGGGTGAAGGATCGGAGGAGGAAGAACACCGCGATCCCGAGCAGCAGGATCACCAGCAGCCCGATCGGTGCGGCCTTGCCCCACTCGGAACCCTTGCCGGTACTGGGGTCGTAGTCCCCCGGCTGCGGCGCGGCCAGCGCGACGGCGGCGAGAAGGTTCACGGCGCCACCTTCTCCCGCACACCGGCGAACAGATCGTTCTCGGGCAGCGTCGTGTCGACGAGCGAGCGGGCCAGCTCGTAATCCTCGGTCGCCCACACCTGCGCCTCGAGGTCCCGCGGCACGGCGAACCAGGTGGAGTCCGGGTCGATCTGGGTCTCGTGCGCCCGGAGGGCGTCGTCCCGGACGTGGAAGTAATCGGCCACCGCGACCTGGGTGGTGATCCGCGTGCTGTTGTCCGGACGCTGATTGTCGGCGAACCGCTTGATCCACTCGTCGTACGGCCCTTCACCGGTCTGGGCGCGGACCGCCTCGTTGATCGCGACGATGCGCGACCGGGTGAAGCCGATGTTGTAGTACAGCTTGAGCGGCTGCCAGGGCTCGCCGGCGTCGGGATAGGCCTCCGGGTCACCGGCGGCCTCGAACGCACCCACCGACACGACGTGGCACCGGATGTGGTCCGGATGCGGGTACCCGCCGGTCTCGTCATAGGTGGTCATGACGTGTGGCCGGTACCGGCGCACCACCCGGACCAGCGCCTCGATCTCCACATCCGGGTCCAGGACGCCGAAGGAGCCGGCCGGCAGGTCCCAGGAATCCGGCGGGCCCTCGTGGTATCCGGTGTCGTGGAAGCCGAGCCACACGTGCGCGACCCCGAGGATCTCCGCGGCCCGGGCCATCTCCCGGACCCGCAGGGCCGGTATCTCCGCGCTGTCGATGGTCAGCTTCTTGTTCAGCACGTCGCCACGCTCGCCGCCGGTGCAGGAGACCACCACGACCCCGACTCCGTCGGCGGCGTACTTGGCCAGCGTGGCGGCGCCCTTGCTGGATTCGTCGTCCGGATGCGCGTGCACGGCCATCAGCCGCAGCGGAGCGTCCAGCGCGGCCTCGTCGCGGGCCTGCGCGGCGTCGACCATGGCCGTGTCGGCGCCGGTGGCGATCAATTCCTCCGAGTCGGTGTGCGCGACCGGATGCTCCGCATCCACGGCCTCGCGTGCGGGGATCGCATCGCTCACCATCTGTCCGTCCTTTCCTTCCCGGGCGCGGCCCGGAGGAACGGTCCGCGAGCACGGCCGTCCGCAGACCGTCACCTATTGTCCACGGCTCCACCGACAGCGTCCCCGGGACCGGTACACCGACGCCTTCGATCCGGCATCGTCGCAGGTGGGAGGGTTCAGTCGGATCCCTTGGTGGCGCTCGGCGGCGCCGCCGATCCGTCCCGGGGCACCCGGCGGAATCGGACACCCGCCTGGCCGGCGTGTTACGATGGGTTCAACAAAGCGGCCCCCGAGGGGGCCGTCCTGTGTTTCTGTGCCAAATCGAGTGCGGGCACGCGCGTCGCGACCGGCTCGCGGCACCCGCGCAGGTATCGCCGGAATTCGGCGCTACCGACGGTGATCTGTAGTAGAGGAGTTGCCATGACCGGCACCGGCGTGACCTGGTTGACCCAGGAGGCCCACGACCGTCTCAAGCACGAGCTGGACGAGCTCGTGGCGCATCGCCCCGTGCTCGCCGCCGAGATCAACGAGCGGCGCGAAGAGGGCGATCTGAAGGAGAACGGGGGCTATCACGCCGCGCGGGACGAGCAGGCCAAGCAGGAGGGCCGCATTCGGCACCTGCAGGAGCTGCTGCGCAGCGCCCAGGTGGGCGTGGCACCCGCCGACGACGGCGTGGTCGAGCCGGGCATGGTCGTCACCATCGCCTACGACGGCGACGACGACGACCGCGAGACCTTCCTGCTCGGTTCGCGAGAAGAGGGCGTGCACGGCTCGCTGCCGGTGTACTCCCCCCAGTCGCCGCTCGGCCAGGCCATCCTCGGCGCCAGCCGCGGCGAGTCCCGCGAATACATCCTGCCCAACGGCCGGACTCAGAAGGTCAGCGTGGTCGAGGCGAAGCCGTTCAGCGGCTGATCGATCCCTTCACCGTCGCTCCAGCACCCGGAACCCGGCGCGGCCGAGCGCTTCGACGATCCTGTCGCAGTGCTCGGTGCCCCGGGTCTCCAGGCGAAGCGCCACCTCGACATCCCCCAGGGACAGCGACGAGCCCACCCGGGAGTGTTCGACGTCCAGCACGTTGCCACCCAGGTCGCCGACCAACCCCAGCAGGGCGGCCAGCGAACCCGGCCGGTCGACGATGTCCACCCGCAGGGACAGGAACCGGCCGGCCGCCACCAGTCCGTGCTGGGTGACGTGCAGCAGCACCAACGGATCAATGTTGCCGCCGGACAGCACCGCCACCACCGGTGGAGTGAACATCTCCGGTCGGGCCATGATCGCGGCCACGGCCGCCACCCCGGCCGCCTCCACCACGAGCTTGGCCCGTTCCAGGCACAGCAGCATGGCCCGGGACAATTCGTCCTCGGAGACCGTGACGATCTCGTCCACCAGGTCCGAGACGTGCGCAAACGTCAGTGCCGACGGCTCGCCAACGGCAATGCCGTCGGCCAGGGTGGACATCTCCCGCAGCCGGAGCGGGCGGCCGGCGGCGAGCGAACCGGGCCAGGCGGCGGCCTGTTCGGCCTGGACGCCCACCACCCGGACGCCGGGATTGAGCTCCTTGAGGACCGCGGCGACCCCTGAGATCAACCCGCCGCCGCCGGCGGCCACCACGACGGTGGCGACGTCCGGCACCTGCTCGGCGATCTCCAGCCCGACGGTGCCCTGCCCGAGCAGCACGTCCATGTGGTCGAACGGGTGCACCAGCACCGCCCCGGTGTGCGCCGCGAACTCCAATGCGGCGTCGAGCGCCTCGTCGAGGGTCTGACCGGCCAGCTCGACGTGCGCGCCGTACGCCCGGGTCGCGGTCAGCTTCGCGATCGAGGCGCCGACCGGCATGAACACCGTGGCCGCGGCACCGACCAGGGACGCGGCCAGGGCCACCCCCTGCGCGTGATTGCCGGCCGAGGCGGCGACCACCCCGGCCGCCTTGTCCGCGTCGGACAGCCGGGCAACTCGCAGGTAGGCGCCGCGGATCTTGAATGAACCGGTGCGCTGGAGGTTCTCGCACTTGAGGAACACCGGGCCGCCGACCGCCTCCTGGAGCGGCCGGGACGTCTCCATCGGCGTGTAGCGAGCGATCCCCGCCAGCGCCTGAGCGGCCACCCGGACCTGCGCCACATCGACCCGCTCCATGCCGAGCATCCTGCCCCAGCGGTCCCGGGGCCGCCGCCCCGGCCGCACCGGTCGCCCTGCCGCACCGGCGCCGCGCGCATCAAGCCCGGGCGCCGGCATCGGATCCCCGCGCGGATCAACTGCATCGGCGCGGATCAACTGCCGCCGATTGGACCGGTGGGACAGAAGTTGACGCCTTCATCCGCGCCCGCGCAGCGGATCCGCGCGGGCCGAGGAGGTGCCGGCGGCCGACTGCGCTCAGTCCAGGGCGTCGCGCAGGTCGGCGATGAGATCGTCGGCGTCCTCGATGCCGACCGACAACCGGATCAGGTCGTCCGGCACCTGCAACGCCGACCCGGCGACGCTGGCGTGCGTCATCAGCCCGGGGTGCTCGATCAGCGATTCCACCCCGCCCAACGACTCGCCCAGCGTGAACAGCTGAGTGCGCCGGCAGACCTTGAGGGCCTCCTCCTGGCCGTCCCGCACGCTGAACGACACCATGCCGCCGAAGCGCCGCATCTGCCGCGCCGCCACCTGATGCCCGGGGTGACCGGGCAGGCCCGGGTAGTACACCCGGCTGACCCGAGGATGCCCGGTCAGCAGATCGACGACCCGTTCGGCGTTGTCGCAGTGCCGGTCCATCCGCACCGCCAGCGTCTTGAGCCCGCGCAGGGTCAACCAGGAGTCGAACGGACCGGCCACGGCACCCATCGACTTATTGTGGAAGGCAAGGGCTTCCGCCAGGTCGGGGCGGTCGGTGACCAGCGCACCGCCGACCACGTCGGAATGCCCGCCGACGTACTTGGTGGTCGAGTGGAGCACCGCGTCCGCGCCGAGGGTGAGCGGCTGCTGCAGGTACGACGAGGCAAAGGTGTTGTCCACCAACAGCTGTGCGCCGGCGCCGTGAGCGATTTCGGCGAGCCCGGCGATGTCGGCGATGTTCAGCAACGGGTTCGTCGGGGTCTCGCACCAGATCACGCGGGTGGTGGGGCGAATCGCGGACCGGACCCCGTCGAGGTCGCCCAGCGGCACCGTCGTGTAGGTCAGACCCCAAGGCACGCAGATCTTGTCGACCAGCCGGAAGGTGCCGCCGTAGGCGTCGTCGGGCAGGATCAGGTGATCACCCGGACGGAGCACCGCTCGGATGTAGGTGTCCGCGGCGGCCATGCCGGAGGCGAAGGCGAACCCGGATCGGCCGCCCTCCAGGGCGGCCAGGGCCTGCTCGAGCGCGGTCCGGGTCGGATTCCCGGCGCGGGAATAGTCGTACCCGGCGCGGGTCTGGCCCACCACGTCCTGGGCGAACGTCGAGGTCTGGTAGATCGGCACCACGACCGCCCCGGTCAGCGGGTCGGGCTCCTGGCCGGCGTGGATGGCGCGGGTGGCAAAGCCCGGGAGGTGCGCGGCGCGAGGCCCGGCGGCGTCTGTCATACCGCCACCCTAGGAGGCCGGAGGAGGCGGCGACGGCGGGTGCCCCGCCGAACCGGACCCGCTCAGGTCCCGGGCCACAGGATCGCGCCGGACGCGGTGGTGCCCAGCACCTCGGTGGACGTGCGGGTCCGCCGGCTGCGCCCGACCCACCGGCCGGTGGCCGGTAGCAGGGCCAGCACGACCACCGCAACGCCGCCCCAGTACAGCGGCCAATTCTCGATCGGCACGGCTGCTCCGGTGTCCCCGTACCCGAAGCCGAACTGGGCCAGGGCCGTGGTGCCGGCGGCGATCAAGCCGCCCCAGACGGCCGCCTTCCGGCCGCGACGGAACAGCACTAGGAGGGCGCCCAGGCCCAGGAACACCGCGGCGGCCCCCCACCCGGCCGCGACGACGCCCGATTCCACCTGCCCGGACGACGCGTCCGGCGGATCGTTGACAGTGAACACGTCGTAGAGCGAGCGGATCGTCGAGTAGGCCGACGATCCGAGAATCCAGGCGGTCAGTCCGGCCACGGTGGTGGTCAGCACGGCCGCCAGCGTTGCCGCCAGATCATCCTGCTGCGGCGTCTCGTAGGGAGCGGGAAGGTAGGTCACGACGCCTCCTGCGGACGCTGAAGGGCCGCCGCGCCGGCGGCCCCGGTCACCACCACGATCGTAATCCGCGCCGGTTCCGGACGGGTCGATGTCAGGCCGAGGCGACGAACGCGAGCAGGTCGGCGCGGGTCAGCACGCCGACCGGCTTGCCGTCGTCGATCACCATGACCGCGTCGCGGTCCTGCAACGCGGTCCGCAGGGTCGGCACGTCCTCCCCGGAGCCGACCAGCGGGAACGGCCGGGCCATGTGCTTGGCAACGGCGTCGGCCAGGGACGCGGTGCCGGCGAACAGCGCGTCCAGCAGTTCGCGTTCGGACACCGAACCCACAACCTCACCGGACATCACCGGTGGTTCCGCGTTCACCACCGGCATCTGGGACACCCCGTACTCGTGCATGATCTCGACCGCGTCGCGCACCGTCTCGTTGGGATGCGTGTGCACCAGGGCGGGCAGCTCACCGCTCTTGGCGCGGAGCACCTGGCCGACGGTGGCCGCACCCTCGCGGGCCAGGAACCCGTAGGAGGCCATCCAGGGGTCCGAAAAGATCTTGGACAGGTAGCCGCGGCCACCGTCGGGCAGCAGCACCACCACGACGTCGGCGGCGGTCAGCCGCTGCGCCAGCCGCAGGGCCGCGGCCACCGCCATCCCGCAGGATCCGCCGACCAGCAGACCCTCCTCCCGGGCCAACCGCCGGGTCACCGCGAACGACTCGGCGTCGGAGATCGCGATGATCTCGTCGGCGACGGTCCGGTCGTAGGCGCTGGGCCAGAAGTCCTCGCCGACGCCTTCGACGAGGTACGGCCGGCCGGTACCTCCGGAGTACACCGATCCCTCGGGATCGGCGCCGATCACCTGGACCCGACCGGCGGACACGTCCTTGAGGTACCGGCCGGTGCCGGAAATGGTGCCGCCGGTGCCGACCCCGGTGACGAAGTGGGTGATCCGCCCGTCGGTGTCCCGCCAGATCTCCGGTCCGGTCGACGCGTAGTGGCTGGCCGGATTCTCCGGGTTGGAGTACTGATCCGGCTTCCAGGCGCCCGGGGTCTCGCGGACCAGGCGGTCGGACACCGAGTAGTACGACGTCGGATCCTCGGGGGCCACCGAGGTCGGGCAGACCACGACCTCCGCCCCGTACGCACGCAGCACGTTCCGCTTGTCCTCGCTGACCTTGTCCGGGCAGACGAAGATGCACCGATAGCCTCGCTGCTGGGCCACCAGGGCCAGGCCGACGCCGGTGTTTCCGCTGGTCGGTTCGACGATCGTGCCGCCGGCGGGGAGGGCTCCGGACCGCTCCGCCGCGTCGATCATGCGGGTCGCGATCCGGTCCTTGACCGACCCCCCGGGGTTGACGTACTCGACCTTGGCCAGCACCAACGGAGCGACGTCGGCGGCGAGCGGACCGAGCTTGACGAGTGGGGTGTTGCCGATGAGGTCCACGACGGACTGGGCGTAGCGCACGCCCGTCAGGCTAGTGGCCGAGCATGCGAGGCCACCATCGAACACAGCAGGAGTGCCCGGAGGCATGCGGCGACGCAGGAGCCGGACGCCGCCGAGGCACTCCGCCCGGCCGAGCATGCGAGGCCACCATCGAACACAGCAGGAGTGCCCGGAGGCATGCGGCGACCCAGGAGCCGGACGCCGCCGAGGCACTCCGCCCGGCCGAGGCCCGAGGCCACCTTCGGACACACGCCGGCGGGCACGGCCGGCGTCGCGACCCCTCGGTATCAGCGGAGAACCCCCACCGCTCTTGATGGACGAGGGGCTCGGGGGGACCGTCACTCACCGATCGAGCACGTAGGGTCACCAACTCCACCACTCGTCAGAGTGATGAACGGGCGATCGGCCGCGTCGGAACGACAACCAACCGGGGTCTTCTCGTCATTTCGTGGAGCAGCGCGGTGAGGCCACTCCGGCGCACACTAGATGTCGAAAAGTGAACGACGGGAAACATCGGGCGCTGGCGGGCGTTGCACGGGACGCGGTCCCGGACCCACGAAGGCCCGGCGAGCACATCGCGGTGAAGGGAGGGGATTGATGAGCATCTTCCCGACAAGGGCGTCGGGATCGGCGGAGTACTCCGCACTGTCACGATCCATGCCCAGGGGCATTCCCGGTCGCGGCCTGGCCGCGGTCGCCGGACTGAGCTTCCTGGCCGGCCTCAGCAGCGCCGTCGTCGGATTGATCGGGCAGGCCTGGACGACCACCCGGTCCATCGAGAAGGCCGCGTTGGCCGCCGCGCTGGCGGACGGCACGCTGGTTCCACCACCGGTGCCCGGTGCGACCGTTGCCCAGCAACAGGTCGCCGACAATCTCGTGCACGTCCGGCTCCCCCAGGGCGACGGGGTCTACCGATCCGACGGACGCCCGGCCGGCGAGGCCGACGAATCGTTCCCGCGGCCGCTCACCCTGATCATGCTGGGCGACTCGACGTCCGTGGGATACGGCGTCCGGACCGCGGACGAGTTGCCGGGGGTGATCATCGCCCGGGGCCTGGCCACCCATCTGGGCCGGTCGGTGCGGCTGCGCTCGCACGGTCTCACCGGAGCGCGGACAGCCGACCTGCCCCGTCAGTTGGAACTCTGCGTGGCCGACGGCCCGGACATCGTGGTGATCCTGATCGGCGGCAACGACCTGCGGGACCGCGTTCCGCCGTGGCGGTCGGCCGCGCAGCTCGGACAGGCCGTGGCCACCCTGACCGGCCGCGGCATCCCGGTCGTGGTCGGCACCTGCCCGGACTTCGGTGTCATCACCGCGATCCCACAACCGCTGCGCACCGTCCTGAGCACGTGGTCACTGCGGTTGGCGGCGATGCAGGAGCGGGCCGTCGACGCCGCCGGCGGCCGGCCCGTCGCGTTGGCCCGCCTGGTCAGCCCGCAGTTCGTCGGACAACCGGACCTGTTCGCGGCCGACCGCTTCCACCCGTCGGGCGCGGGCTACGGACGAGCCATGCAGGTGCTGGTGCCCGCCGCGATCGCGGAGCTGGAGGCACTGGACCCGCCGGACGCCGAGGTCGCTCACCCGTTATCGGCCTGACCCGGCACGCGAAACGGCCCCGCCCGGGCGCTCCCGGACGGGGCCGTTGCCGACACTGCCGGCTGGAGGTCTGCCTACTGTCTGGCGTAACCGAGCAGCCGCAAGATCTCCAGGTACAGCCAGACGAGGGTGACCATCAGGCCGAACGCGAAGTACCAAGCGGTGTTGGCCGGCGCCCCCTGCTTGATCGCCGCATCGATCGCGTCGAAGTCGATCAGGAAGCTGAACGCCGCGAGGGCGATGCAGATGATCGAGAAGATGATCGCGACCGGGCCGCCGGATCGGAGCCCCATATCGACCCCGAACAGGCTCATCACCAGGTTGAACAGCATCAGCACGGCCACGCCGATGATGCCGCCGATGATCATCTTGGTGAAGCGCGGTGTCACCTTGATGGCGCCGGTCTTGTAGATCACCAGCATGCCGCCGAACACGCCCAGCGTGCCCACGATCGCCTGTGCGGCGATCCCCGGGTACCACTGGTTGAACACGCCGGTGATGGCGCCGAGGAAGACGCCCTCGACCGCGGCGTAGGCGATGATCAGCGGCGGGCTGATCATCCGCTTGAAGATGATGACCAGCGACAGCACGAAGCCGATGAGGGCGGCCGGCAGCGCCAGGTAGTAGGCCTGGAACCAGGCGGTTGCGAAACCGGCGACCACGGCCAGGACGAGAATGACGGCGGTCTTGGTGACCACGTCGTCGACGGTCAGGAAGCGCTCGCGGGCAGGCGCCTGGTACGCAGGCTGGTTGTACATCTGGTCGAGGTACTGGGCACTGGGTGCCGCCTGCTGCTGCGAGCCGATCACCTTCTCCATGTTTCTGAAGGCGGGATTGCTGGAGCCTTGCACGCTGCC
>JBGALY010000077.1:0-8273 GCA_044223435.1 Nakamurella sp. | reverse complement strand
TCGTCGGCGGTGTACCCGACCACGGTCGGTTGCCCGGTCGTCCCGGACGACGCGTGGATGCGGGAGATCCGCTCGCGCGGCACCGCGAACATGCCGAACGGGTAGTTGGCCCGCAGGTCGGCCTTCGCGGTGGTCGGGAACCCGGCCAGGTCGCTCAGGTCGCGGCAGTCGTCCGGATGGACGCCGGCGGTGTCGAAGGCCCGGCGGTAGTGCGGCACGTTCTCGTACGCGTGCCGCAGCGAGGACTGCAGCCGGTGCAGCTGCAGGGCACGTAGTTCATCGACCGATGCGCGTTCGATCGCGTCCAGCGACTGGGGGTCGGGCGTGCGGTCTTCCATGGTGGCAGTTCTCCTCGTCGAGACGGCCGCGGCGGGTGGGCGCGGGCGGCGGGGTGGGCGCGGCCGGCGGCCGCGGTCAGCAGCCGGTGAATGCGGGGACCCGGCGCTGCTGGAAGGCGGCGAAACCTTCGCGGTAGTCCTCGGTGGCCGAAACCTTGCCCTGCGCAAGGGCTTCGGCGTCAAGGAAGCCGGCGTGCCGGCCCAGCGCGGAGATGATCCGCTTGGATTCGCGGAAGGCCGCGGTCGGGCCGGCGGCGATCGAGGCGACCAGCGCGCGCGCCGCGGGCAGCAGCTCGGCATCGGGCAGCACCCGGCTGACCAGGCCGGTCCGCGCGCACTCGACCCCGTCGAGCAACTCGCCGGTGACGATCAGCTCCATCGTGCGGAAGGGACCGAGCCGATCGACCAGCAGGGCGTGACCGCCGGAGTCCAGGACCGCGCCGAGCCGGGCGAACGGTGAGCCGATCCGGGCGTTCTCGGCGGCATAGATGATGTCGGCCGCGGCCGCCAGTCCGAGGCCCACCCCCAGGCAGGCACCCTGGACGGCGGCCACCACCGGCACCGGGACGTCCCGTACGGCCTGCAGCAGCGGATGCACTCGGTCGGCCAGGATCGCGGTGGCGTCGTCGGTGGCCGGGTCGACGCCACTGATGTCGCGTCCCGCGCAGAACGCCGGGCCGGTCCCCCGGACCAGCACCGCCCGCAGGTCGTCCCGCGCGGCCAGCCCGACGAAGACCGCCCGGGTCCGGTCCATCGCGGCCTCGTCGAGGGCGTTGCGCCGGTCGGGTCGGTCGAGCACCACCTCGGCCACCGGCCCGTCGATCTCGAGCCGAACCGCCGGGTCGGCATCGGGGGCGGTGCCGGTGCGGTTGCCTGCGCCGGTGACGGTCACGATGCCGGCCAGGTGTTGGCGACCGAGGTGAGAACGTCGTAGGCGGCGACCGTCTCACCGTTCTGGTTGGTGATCATGGCATCCCAGGTGACGTCGCCCCAGTCGGAGTCGACGCGGGGGGAGATGGCCTTGGCGGTCAGCGTCACCGTCAGGGCGTCACCGGGGTAGACCGGAACGGTGAACGTCAGGTTCCGCAGGCCGACGTTGGCCAGCACCGGACCGGGTTCGGGCGAGACGAACAGGCCGGCGGCCATCGACACGACGAAGTAGCCGTGGGCGACCCGCCCCGTGAAGAACGGGTTGGCCGCCGCCGCCTCGTCGTCCATGTGCGCGTAGAAGGTGTCGCCGGTCAGGTCGGCGAACGCCTCGATGTCGTCGAGGGTGATCACCCGGGGTCCGGCGACCACCGCGTCGCCGATCCGCAGCTCGGCCAGGCTCTTGCGGAACGGGTGAGCTCCCTCGGTGGTGCGGGGCGCGCCGGGCACCCAGGTGCCGGTGACGGCCGACACCGCCCGCGGCGAACCCTGAACGGCGGTGCGCTGCAGGTAGTGCTTCATGCCGCGGATGCCACCCAACTCCTCGCCGTCGCCGGCCCGGCCGGGCCCGCCGTGTACCAGGGTGGGCAGTGGCGAGCCGTGGCCGGTCGACTCGGGCGCGGACTCGGCGTCCAGCACCAGAACCCGCCCGTGCCAAGGGGCGACGCCGAGCACCAGCTCCCGCACCACCTGCGGGTCGGCCGAGACCACCGACCCGACCAGGCTGCCCCGGCCGCGAGCGGCCAGCCGGACCGCATGCGCGCTGTCCCGGTAGCCGATGACGGTGCTGACCGGCCCGAAGACCTCGATGTCATGCGGCTCGTCGCGCCCGGGGTCGTCGGCCTGCAGCAGGATGGGCGGCAGGAACGCGCCGCGATCGGGGTCGGCGTCGACCAGGTCGAACCGGTCGGGGTCACCGACGACGATCCGCGCCGCGGACTGCAGGGCGTCCAGGCTCTTGCGGACCTCGTCCCGTTGGGCCAGGCCCACCAGCGCGCCCATGGTGACCGCCGGATCGGCCGGGTTGCCGACCCGCACCTTGTCCTCGATCCGCGCCCGGACGGCGTCGACCACCGCACCGACCAACGGCTCGGGCACCAGCGCGCGGCGGATGGCGGTGCACTTCTGCCCGGCCTTGGCCGTCATCTCGGTGACCAGTTGCCGCACGTACAGGTCGAACTCCGTACTCCCCGGGGTGACGTCGATGCCGAGGACGGAGAAGTTCAGCGAGTCGGCCTCGGAGCCGAATCGGACGCCGCCGGTCAGGACCCGGGGATGGGTGCGCAGGGCCGCCGCGGTGGAGGCCGACCCGGTGAACGCAATGGTGTCCTGCTCGTCGAGCAGATCGAGCAGCCCGCGGGATCCGCCGGCCACCAGCTGCAGGCTGCCCTCGGGCAGCAGGCCCGAGGCGATGATCTCGGCGACGACGGCCTGGGTCAGGTACGACGTCTGGGACGCCGGCTTGACCACGGTGGGCACCCCGGCCAGGAACGCGGGGCCGAGCTTTTCCAGCATGCCCCAGACCGGAAAGTTGAATGCGTTGATCTGCAGGGCGATCCCGCGCCGGGCGGTGTAGAGATGCTGCCCGACGAACTGGCCTGCCTTGCCGAGCTTCTCGGTCGGTCCGTCCAGCAGCACGGTGGTGTTGGGCAGTTCCCGGCGACCCTTGCTGCCGTAGGTGAACAGCACGCCGATCCCACCGTCGACGTCCACCAGGGAGTCGTGTCGAGTGGCACCGGTGTGGGTGGACAGCGCGTAGAACTCGTCGCGCCGGCCGTTCAGGTGCAGCGCGAGCGCCTTGAGCGCCAGGGCCCGCTGATGGAAGGTCAGCTCGCGCAGGGCGGGACCTCCGACCGACCGGGCATGGTCGATCACCGGGGCGAGATCGATTGCGGCGGTGCCGATCTCGGCGACCGGCTGGGCGGTGCTGGCGTCCAGCAGGGCGATCCGGTCACCGACCGGGTCCTGCCAGCGCCCGGCGATGTAACTGGCGACGGCTTTGGTCACGGTGGGACACTCCTTCGGGTCGTTGACACGAGCGGGCGGGCCGGTGGGTTCAGGCCGGCTGCTCGAACACCAGGTAGGTCTGCTGCTGATAGGTGCGGGTGTCCGAGTGGACGAAGCCGGCCTGCCCGGCGGTGTGCTGCCCGGCGACGTTCCAGTCCGGGACCGTGGTCCGGACCCGCCGGTCCACCGCGACCGAGCGGGCATGGGCGACGGCGGCGCGTCCCAGGTCCCCGCCCCAGCCCCGGCCGGCCAGCTGCGGCCGGATGCCGATGGCGACGTCCAGGACCCAGTCGTCGGTGGGTTGACCGGGGACCCGGGCGGCGGCCCCCAGACAGCAGAATCCGAGCAGCTCGCCCCGGGCGTCGACGACCGCCCAGTAGCCCTCGTCGGGCTCGGGTGCCTCGAGCGCGTCCTCGATGCGCCACGCGCCTGGGTTGCTCCAGCCGGCCACGGTGAGGCCGTCCTCGATGGTCAAGGGCCGGACCCGCAGCGGGAGAACCGGCTCCGGCTCCGCCGGTGTCGAGGACGCGGCGGCGGCCGGAGTCCCGGCGGACGCCGCGGTGCGGGCGGCCCGGCGCGCGGCCCGCTCGTCCAGGAAGGCGCCCATCCGGGCCCTCTTGTCCGGCCCGTCGAACAGCAGTGCCTGGGCGACCATGTCGAGCGGCGTGGTGGCCGGGCGGTGCGCCCGCAGGGCCAGCTTGGTCAGTTCCAGGGCGCGCCAGGACCGCTGCGCGATGCGCTCGGCCAGCGCGACCGCCCGGTCGAGCAGCTCGTCGGCCGGCGCCAGCTCGTCGAGCAGGCCGGCCACCATGGCGGCGTCGGCGTCCAGGACGTACCCGGTGTAGAGCATCCGCCGGGCCAGCGGCAGGCCGACGGCCTGCGGCAGCCGCCAGTTCGCGCCGGCCCCGGCCAGGATGCCCAGTCCCAGCTCGGGCTGGGCGAAACGGGCCCGCGGGCTGCCCACCCGCAGGTCGCAGGCCAGCGCCAGCTCGCAGCCGCCGCCGAACGCCGGGCCGTCGATCGCGGCGACGGTCGGCCAGCGGTGCGCCTCGATCCGGTCGAACAGCCCGGCGTTGATGCCGCGCAGCGCGGCGTCGGCGTCCCGCGCGACCAGTTCGGCGATGTCCGCGCCGGCCGCGAACACCCCGGGCGAGGTCGAGTGCACGACGAGCACCGATGGCTCGGAACGGATCTCGATCAGAACGCGGTCGATCTCGTCGACCATGGCCTGATCCAGCGCGTTGTGCTTGGCCGGCCGGTTCAGCCCGAGCAGGGTCACCGGCCCACGCCGCTGCAGCGTGACGGACCGGACCGCGGTGTCGCCCCCGTCGGCGGTGTTCACCGGGGCGGTCACTGGTCGAAGTCCACGACGACCCGGTCGGTGACCGGGTGCGACTGGCAGGTCAACACGAACCCGCGGGCGAGCTCGTCGGGCTCGAGGGCGTAGTTGGCGTCCATCTCGACCCGGCCCTGCGTGACCCGGGCCCGGCAGGTGCCGCAGACGGCGTTCTTGCAGGCGAACGGCGCGTCCGAGCGCGCCTGCAGGGTCGCGTCCAGGATCGAGTCGCCGTCGGCCGGCACGGTCAGGTCGACCGAGCGGCCGTCCAGGATGACCGTGACGCTCGCGCCGTTGACCGGCACCTCGGGGGCGACGGTCCGGCGGCGGGGGACGGCGCCGACGTGGAACAGCTCGCGGTGCACATGGTCCGGGTCGACCCCGCGGTCCAGCAGCACGCCCCGGACGGTGTCGGTCAGCGCGAGCGGACCGCACAGGAACCAGTCGTCGACGTCGTCGACCGGCAGGATCGTGTCCAGGATGCGGTCGAACCGGTCGACGTCCAGCCGGCCGGAAAGCATTTCCACCTCGGTCATCTCGTGGCCTAGCACGTGGATGAGGTGGAACCGGTCCGGGAACCGGTTCTTCAGGTCCGCCAGCTCCTCCAGGAACATGATGGTCGAGGTCCGGCGGTTCACGTAGACCAGCGCGGCGGTGCTGTCCGGTTCGACCTCCAGGGCCGTGGCCAGGATGGACAGCACCGGGGTGATCCCGGACCCGGCCGCGACGGCGACGTACCGCCTGGCCTGCGCCGGGTCGAGACGGGTGGAGAACGTCCCGGTCGGCGTCATCACGTCCAGGGTGTCGCCGGGCCGCAGCCGCTCGGCGACGAATCCCGAGAAGACGCCGTCGGGAATGCGTTTCACCCCGATCCGGAGCGGCCCACCGGTAGCTGGCGCGCAGATCGAGTAGTTCCGGCGCACGTCGTCGCCCAGGGCCGCGGCCCGCACCGACAGGTGCTGACCCGGGTTGAACGCGAACTCCGCCCGCAGGTCGTCGGGCACGTCGAAGGTGACGGCGACGGCGTCCTCGGTCAGGCGCTCGACGGCGGCGACCCGCAGCGGGTGGAACACGGCGTGCCGCCGAGCCGGCCCGGCGGCGACGGCCGCCGGATCGCCGGCGGGTGGGGTATCGGTGACGGTCATCAGATCGCCTTGAAGGAGTCGAAGGGTTCCAGGCAGGACAGGCAGGTCCAGTGCGACTGGCACGGGGTGGCACCGAACCGGCTGACCTCGCGGGTCCGGCCGGAGCCGCAGCGCGGGCATCGCACGGACAACGTCAGGGCCACCCCGCGCGGGCCGGCGCCCGCCGGCCGGCAGGCGCCCGGCGGGGCGATGCCGTACTCGCGCAGCTTGCGCCGCCCCTCGTCGCTGATCCAGTCGGTCGTCCAGGCCGGCGCGAGCACCGTCCGCACCCGCACCCGCGGCGCCCCGGCGTCCCGCAGCGCCGCCGTGACATCGGCGGCGATCACCTCGGTGGCCGGGCACCCGGTGTACGTCGGGGTCAGCTCCACCAGCACCGTGCCGGTCAGATCGCCATCGCCCCAGCGGACGTCGCGGACGATGCCCAGGTCGTCCAGGGTCAGCACCGGGATCTCGGGGTCGCCGACCGCACCCGCCACCGCGCGCAGGCGGTCGATGCCGATCCCCCGGTCGACCGGCGTCGCGGTCACCACGACGCCCCCGGGTGGGCCCGGTGCAGGCTCTGCATCTCGGCGAGCAGGTGGCCCAGGCGCTCGGTGTGCAGGCCCTGCCGGCCGCCGCGGGTGCGCCGGTGGGGTGCCGGCTCGGCCAGCGTCGCCTCGACGAGCACCGGCCGGACGAAGGCGGTCCAGCCGGCCCGCAGGGTGGACGGGTCGACCGCGACGCCGGGCAGCGCGGCGAGTTCGCCGGCGATGTCGGTGGGGTCGAAGATCTCTTCGACGTACGGCCAGGTTGCATCCAGCGCCGCCTGCATCCGGCGGTGCGACTGCGCCGTCCCGTCACCCAGCCGCAGCGTCCACTGGGTGGCGTGGTCGCGGTGGTAGGCCACCTCTTTCACCGCCTTGGCGGCGAGCCCGGCGACGGTCTCGTCGGCCGCCGCGCCCAGCGCGGTGTAGAGCTCGAACTGGTAGGCCGAGAAGATCAGCTGGCGGGCGATGGTGACGGCGAAGTCGCCGTTGTCGATCTCGACGATCTGCAGGTTGCGGTACTCGCGTTCGCTGCGGAGGAAGGCCAGGTCGTCCTCGTCCCGACCCCGCCCTTCCAGTTCCCCGGCGTAGCCGAGCAGGGTGCGGGCCTGGCCGAGCAGGTCGAGGGAGATGTTGGCCAGGGCCATGTCCTCCTCGAGCTGGGGCGCCCGGGTGATCCATTCGGCGAGCCGATGGGACAGGATCAGGGCGTCGTCGCCGAGGCCGATCAGGTACCGGCTCAGGGCGAGCCGGTCGACCGGGCCGGCCGGTGCTGCTGCGGTGGGGGCGGTCGGTGCGCTCACAGGTGCGACACCCCATCGGGCACGTCGTAGAAGGTCGGGTGGCGGTAGGCCTTGTCCAGGGCCGGGTCGAAGAACGGGTCCTTCTCGTCCGGGCTGGACGCGGTGATGGCCACCGCCGGCACCACCCAGATCGACACGCCCTCGCCGCGCCTGGTGTAGACGTCCCGGGCGTTGCGCAGCGCCATCGCGGCGTCGGGTGCGTGCAGGCTGCCGACGTGCTGGTGGGACAGGCCCCGGCGGGCCCGCACGAACACCTCCCAGAGCGGCCAGCCTTTCCGGCGGGCCGGCGGGGTGGTCGAGTCGCTCACCGGCTCCCCACTTCCCCGCTGCGCCGGCCCGGTCATGCGGCGGCACCCGTGCGGTCGGAGTGCTTGGCGGCGTAGGCGTCGGCGGCCTCCCGCACCCAGGCGCCGTCGGTGTGCGCGCCGACCCGACGGGCCATCCGGTCGGCGTTGCAGGGGCCGTCGCCGCGGATCACCCGGTCCAGCTCCGCCCAGTCGATCGGGCCGAAGTCGTGGTGCCCGCGGTCGGCGTTCCAGCGCAGCTCCGGATCGGGCAGCTCCAGACCCAGCACCTTGGCCTGGTCCACGCACATGTCGACGAACCGCTGCCGCAGCTCGTCGTTGCCGAATCGCTTGATGCCCCAGGCCATCGACTGCGTCGAGTGCGGCGAGTCACCGTCCGGCGGGCCGAACATCATCAGCGATGGCCACCAGAACCGGTTCACCGCGTCCTGGGCCATCGCGTGCTGGGCCGGGGTGCCGTGCGACAGAGTGTGCAGGATCTCGAAGCCCTGCCGCTGGTGGAACGACTCCTCCTTGCAGACCCGCACCATCGCCCGGCCGTACGGGGCGTAGGAGCAGCGACAGAGCGGCACCTGGTTCATGATCGCGGCACCGTCCACCAGCCAGCCGATCGCACCCATGTCGGCCCAGCTCAGCGTCGGGTAGTTGAAGATCGACGAGTACTTCTGCCGGCCGGTGTGCAGCTGGTCGAGCAGGTCCTCCCGGTCGACCCCGAGGGTCTCGGCCGCCGAGTACAGGTAGAGCCCGTGGCCGGCCTCGTCCTGCACCTTGGCGATCAGGATCGCCTTGCGGCGCAGGCTCGGTGCCCGGGTGATCCAGTTGCCCTCCGGCTGCATGCCGATGATCTCCGAATGGGCGTGCTGGGCGATCTGCCGGATCAGCGTCCTG
>JBGALY010000076.1:0-8583 GCA_044223435.1 Nakamurella sp. | reverse complement strand
GCCATGCGGGTCCTCGTGCCGGCCGCGATCGCCGAGCTGGCGGACCTGGATCCCCCGGACGCCGGGTTCATCCAGCCGCTGTCGGCGTGATGCGAACGTGAAACGGCCCCGCCCGGGTCACCCGGGCGGGGCCGTTCAGTCCGTCAGGAACTGCGCGGAATGCCTACTGTCTCGCGTAACCCAGCAGTCGCAGAATCTCCAGGTACAGCCAGACCAGGGTGACCATCAGGCCGAACGCGAAGTACCAGGCGGTGTTCGCCGGCGCGCCCTGCTTGATCGCCGCGTCGATGGCATCGAAGTCGATCAGGAAGCTGAACGCCGCCAGGGCGATGCAGATGATCGAGAAGATGATCGCCGCCGGCCCGCCGCTGCGCAGCCCCATGTCGAACCCGAACAGGCCCATCACCAGGTTGAACAGCATCAGCACGGCGACGCCGATGATGCCGCCGATGATCATCTTGGTGAAGCGCGGGGTGACCTTGATCGCGCCCGTCTTGTAGATGACGAGCATGCCGCCGAAAACACCCAGCGTGCCCACGATCGCCTGCGCGGCGATGCCCGGGTACCACTGGTTGAACACGCCGGTGATGGCGCCGAGGAAAACACCCTCGACCGCCGCGTACGCGAGGATCAGCGGCGGGCTGATCATCCGCTTGAAGATGATGACCAGGGCCAGCACGAAGCCGATCAGCGCGGCCGGCAGGGCCAGGTAGTACGCCTGGAACCAGGCGGTCGCGAAGCCGGTGACCACGGCCAGGACAAGGATGACGGCGGTCTTGGTGACCACGTCGTCCACGGTGAGGAACCGCTCGCGGGCAGGCGCCTGATAGGCAGGCTGGTTGTACATCTGGTCGAGGTACTGGGCACTGGGTGCCGCCTGCTGCTGCGAGCCGATCACCTTCTCCATGTTTCTGAAGGCGGGATTGCTGGAGCCTTGCACGCTGCC
The DNA here is from genome assembly GCA_044223435.1 of Nakamurella sp. Lineage (GTDB taxonomy): Bacteria > Actinomycetota > Actinomycetes > Mycobacteriales > Nakamurellaceae > Nakamurella. Next base: position 7,637 of record JBGALY010000076.1, on the reverse strand, counting down.
CTCCGATGAGGCGATGGGACGATCTGTGAGCGGACTGCCTGGGAACCTAACCGACGAAGATCACCGTGCGGTGACAACTCGGGCTTCCCGATCAGTGCAACGCAGGCAACGCCCGGTTGGTTCCCCAAGGAGCGTTTCCCTCGACTGCGAGTCCGGGAACGATGGTCGATCGCCGGCTTCGTCCGGCGAGACCGGGCCACGGTGCCCCCGGTGGGACTCGAACCCACACTGCAACCATTTTAAGTGGTCTGCCTCTGCCGATTGGGCTACGGGGGCGTCCGGGAGCAGCCTAATTGGCCGAGCGTGCGAGGCCACCGCCGAGCACCGGCGGGGTTCCTTCGAGGCGATCCGGCGACGAAGGTCGAGCCGGATTTTCCGGCTCCCTCGAGCCGGGCCCGGTGGTCGACCGTCGTCAGCCCAAGGACAGGGCGATGCCGTCCAGGATGTCGTGTTCGGACACGGTGACCGTCTCGAGCGGTCGCCGGACCCGGCGGGCGACCAGCGCCACCATCGTGGACAGGATCAGCGCACCGCCGCCGATGACGTCCACCCGGCCGGGATGCATGTACCCGAGGGCGGCCCGGTGCGCCCGGGTGGCCCCGAGGAGCGTGTCGGCGACGACGTGCACCCGATCGGCGGGGATCTCGGCCAGGTGGATCCGGGCCGGGTCGTAGGTGGGCAAGCGTAACGCCGCCGCGGCCACGGTGGTGGCCGTGCCGGACACCGGCACCAGTCGGCGCACCCGCTCGATCGGGAGGAGATCCAGACCGTCGGCCAGGATCTGCCGGGCCCACCGGCGAGCCGCGTCCCGCTCGGCCGTGGTCGGCGGATCGCTGCGCAGGATCCGCTCGGTGATCCGTACGCATCCGATGTCCAGGCTGATGCCTCCGGCCAACCGGTTCGTCGCAGCGTCCCGCTCGCCGACGACCAGCTCGGTGGAGCCGCCGCCGATGTCGACGACCAGGAACGGCCCGGTTGCCGGGTCGAGGTCGCCGACCGCTCCGGCGAAGGACAGTTCGGCCTCTTCCTGCCCGGTGATGACCTCCGGCTCCTGCCCGAGGGTGGACCGGACCATCTCCACGAAGTCCGCCCGGTTCTGTGCGTCCCGGGTGGCGGACGTGGCGACCATCCGCGTCCGCACCGCACCCGACGTCGCGATCACCGCCGCGTAATCGGCCAGCGCGCGCCAGGTCCGGTCGAGCGCATCCTCGGACAGCCGACCGGTGGCGTCGACCCCCTGGCCGAGCCGGACCACCCGCATCTCCCGGTGCACGTCGACCAGCCGGGCCCGGCCATCCGCGTCCCGCGCCACATCGGCGACCAGCAGCCGGATCGAGTTGGTCCCGCAGTCGATCGCGGCCACCCGCGAACCGCACTCCGCCGTCATGCCGCGGTCGCCGTCGTCGTCACGGACCGGACGGTACCCGCCCCCGACCTGGCAGCCGCCATCCCCGCACCCCGCGCCCGGATCGCTCGACTCGCCCCATCCGCACCTTCCCGGCCATGCCGAACCTGCGGATGTGGCGAGTCGGGGCCGCGGCGGCGACCGGCACGGGGTCGGACCGCCCGGGGCCGGGTGAGACTGGTCTGATGCCGCCCACTCACGTCGTGACCAATACGGTCGATCCGCTGGTCGGCTTCGACGCCGCCGCCGCGGACCCCGCGCTGGCCGCCGGGCTGGCCGCCGCCGGCACCGGGCCGACCGCGGAGCTGCGAACGCTGGCCGTCGACGCCGGCTCCGCCGAGTGGATCGAGCACGCCCGGCTCGCCGATGCGCACCCGCCGGTGCTGCACACCCACGACCGCGCCGGCCGCCGGGTCGACGAGGTCGAGTACCACCCGTCGTGGCACGCCCTGCTCACCCGGGCGGTCGCCACCGGCCTGCAGGCCGCGCCGTGGGCGCCGGACGCCGGGGTGCACGCGCACCTGCATCGAGCGGCCGGCTTCTACCTGTGGACGCAGACCGATTCCGGTCAGATGTGCCCGCTGTCGATGACCTACGCCGCGGTCCCGGCGCTGCGCCACGACCCGGCCCTGGCCGCGGAGTTCGAGCCCGGGCTGCGCGCCCGCGCCTACGACTTCGGACTGCGGCCGGCCGCCGCCAAGGCCGGGCTCCTGGCCGGCATGTCGATGACCGAGAAGCAGGGCGGTTCCGACGTGCGGGCGATCAGCACCGTCGCGGTCCCGGCCGGGCCGGCCGGCGAGTACCGGTTGACCGGGCACAAGTGGTTCACCTCCGCCCCGATGAACGATGTCTTCCTGACGTTGGCGCAGGCCCCGGGCGGCGTCACCTGCTTCGTCGTCCCGCGGGTGCTGCCCGACGGGAACCGCAATGCGGTTGCCCTGGTCCGGCTCAAGGACAAGCTCGGCAACCGCTCCAACGCCTCGGCCGAGCTCGAGTACGACAGTGCCTTCGCCCGCCGACTGGGCGACGAGGGGCGTGGTGTGGCCACCATTCTCGAGATGGTGACGATGACCCGGCTGGACTGCGTGCTGGGCTCGGCCGGCCAGATCCGGGCCGGCCTGTCCCAGGCGGCGTTCTACGCCGCCGGTCGCCACGCATTCGGCCGCCCCCTGGTGGACCACGCGCCGATGACGGCGGTGCTCGCGGACCTGGCGGTCGAGTCGTGGGCGGCGACGCTGACCGCGGTGCGGCTGGCCGGGCTGGTCGACGCGTCCACCGGCGGGTCGGCAGCGGCCGCCGCGCTGCTGCGGATCGCGCTGCCCGCGGCGAAGTTCTGGATCTGCAAACGCGCGGTGCCGGTGCTGGCCGAAGCGCTCGAATGTTTCGGCGGCAACGGGTATCTGGAGACGTTTCCGATGGCCCGGCTGCTGCGCGAGTCACCGCTGAACGGCATCTGGGAGGGGTCCGGGACCGTCACCGCCCTGGACGCCGTCCGCGCATGGCAGCGCAACCCGGACAGTGCCGACGCCCTGCTCGCCGAGCTGGACACCGCCGCCGGCGGTCACCCGGCGTTCGACGCCGGCCGGGGCGCCCTCAGGGCCCTGCTTCACCAGCCGCCGGATCCGGCGGCGGCCCGCCGGCTGTGCTCGCTGACCGCGCGCACCGTCGCGGCCGGCCTGCTGATCCGGCATGCCCCCGCGGAGGTCGCGGACCTGTACTGCGCCACCCGGTTGGGCGGAATCGGCGAGCGGGTGTTCGGCGAGCTGCCGGCCGGCAGCCCGACCAGGGCGATCGTCGACGCGGTCACGCCGAGGACGGACTGACCCGGACCGACCGAGCCGACGTCCGGGGGCCGATCGGGCGGCGCTGATCCTTGGGTCGCTCAACCCGACAAGCCCGGCGCCTTGTCGACGCAAGGATCAGCGCAACCGTGTGGGATCGGGATCGAGCCGGGCGCACGGGGCGGCCCCGCGAAAATACTCGGCCAGCTGGTCGACCGCCCGGTCGCCCAACGGGTTCACGCCCCGGCCGACGGCGAGCGAATGCGCCACCAGCACATGCAGGCACTTCACCCGGTCGGGCATACCACCGGCCGTCACCGAGATCCCCAGGTCGTCGATCGCGTTCCGGAGAGCGAGGTACTGCTCGTGCGCCGCCCGGTAGGCCGCGGCCAGCCCGGGATCGGCCGCGAGCTCGTCGGTCATTTCGCGCATCACTCCCCCGGCCTCCATCCGGCCGATCGCGGAGTTGAGCACCGAGCAGCACAGGTAGAACAGCGTGGGGAACGGGCTGCCGTCCGGCAACCGCGGCGCGGTCTGCACGACGGCGGGCACCCCGTGGTCGCACCGGTAGGCCACACCCAGCAGCCCACGCGGCGGCCGGCCGAGCTCGCGGGTCAGCGCGGCGACGTCGGCGTCCGTCGCCGGCGCGATGTGCAGCGCTACTGCCCCTCCTCGGTCAACGTGTCCCAGAGCCCGCCGTACCAGGGCCCGGTGTTCGCCGGCGCAACCGCGGAACCGTCGTCGGCGGCCACCAGCGGCGGGGCGTGCACCACGAACACGACGTCGCCCGGGGTGACGTACTGCAGCCGACGACGGGCCTCGGCGGCGACGTAGTCGTTGTCCAGCAGCGCATTCTTCCGGGCCTGCAACTCGGTGCGCTGCTGCTCCAGGTCCTGCTGGGAGGCCACGGCCGCGGCCAGGTCGGCTCGCTGCTCCAGATAGTTGCGCAGCGGGAACGCCACGGACAGGGCGACCGCGCAGAGCACCAGACCCAGGATCGCGACCTGCCGGGCCAGGGCCGACTGAGGCATCAGGCTGCGCCCCGGCAAGACCGGGGCCCGCCAACTGCGGCTGGATCGCCGCGCGGTGCCCGGCGCCGCCGACGTCGGACCGGTGCCGGGCCGCCCGGCCGACGGGCGGGACGACCCGGTCCGGGAACGCCCGGTCCGGCCCTTGCCACCCGCGGCGGACGACCGGCTTCCGGTCGGACGCGACCCGGAACCCGATCGCCGCGGCGGTGTTTCACTCATTCGTTCGCAGATTCCTCCAGTCGGGAACCGGCGAAACCACCGGCCTCAGGAACCGGCAGAGTACCGCGGGAACGCGAGCTCACCGAGGTACCGCGCCGCGTCGCCGAGGTTCTCCTCGATGCGCAGCAGCTGGTTGTACTTGGCCACCCGCTCGGACCGGGCCGGGGCACCGGTCTTGATCTGACCGCAACCGGTGGCCACGGCCAGGTCGGCGATGGTGACGTCCTCGGTCTCGCCGGAGCGGTGGCTCATCATGCAGCGGTAGCCGGCGTTGTGCGCCAGGGTGACCGCGTCCAGCGTCTCGGACAGCGTGCCGATCTGGTTGACCTTGACCAGCAGCGCGTTGGCGGCGCCCCGGGCGATGCCGTCCTCCAGCCGCTCCGGGTTGGTGACGAACAGGTCGTCACCGACGATCTGGATCTTCGACCCGAGCTGGGTGGTCATCGAGATCCAGCCGTCCCAGTCGTCCTCGGACAGCGGGTCCTCGATGGACACGATCGGGTAGTTGGCGATCAGATCGGTGTAGATCGCGATCATCTCGTCGGAGCTCTTCTGGCTGCCCTCGTAGGTGTAGGCACCATCGTTGTGGAACTCGGTCGCCGCCACGTCCATGGCCAGCACGACGTCGGTGCCGAAGCCGAAGCCGGCCTTGGTGATCGCCTCGGAGATCAGGTCGAGGGCGGCCTTGCTGGAGGACGCGGCCGGCGCGAACCCGCCCTCGTCACCGAGCGCGGTGGAGAAGCCGGCCTTCTTCAGCACGGACTTGAGCGAGTGGTAGACCTCGGCGCCCCAGCGGAGCGATTCCCGGAAGGTGGGTGCGCCGATCGGCGCGATCATGAACTCCTGGACGTCGACACCGCTGTCGGCGTGGGCACCGCCGTTGACGATGTTCATCATCGGGACCGGCAGGATGTGCGCGTTCGGGCCGCCGATGTAGCGGAACAGTTCCAGCTCGGCCGACTCGGCCGCGGCCTTCGCGACCGCCAGCGAGACACCCAGGATCGCGTTGGCGCCGATGCGGCCCTTGTCCGGGGTGCCGTCCAGGTCGATCAGCTTCTGGTCGATGACGCGCTGCTCGATGGCGTCGTAGCCGATCAGGGCCGGACCGATCTCCTCCAGCACCGCATCGACGGCCTTGAGCACGCCCTTGCCGAGGTAGCGGGCCGAGTCGCCGTCGCGCAGCTCGACCGCCTCGTGCTCGCCGGTCGACGCGCCGGAGGGTACGGCCGCGCGGGCCAGCGACCCGTCGTCGAGCGCGACCTCCACCTCGACGGTGGGGTTACCCCGGGAATCGAGAATCTCGCGTGCACCGATGAGTTCGATGGCCGCCACTGGGCACATCCCTTCGCTTGCGGATACGGAACGACTGTGATCCGGTCCGGGTCGGCGGCGGCGATGCCGTCAGGACCCGAACCGCGTCAAGACTAGAGGCGAACGCCGACGCGGTCGCGCTGGACTCACCCCCGGCCTACGACGCCGTGGCCACCGATCCGCCGTTGACGCAGGTGAACGGGGTGATGGCCGCCTTGCGACCGGTGTCGAGTCAGGACTTTGGTCCCGGTTCGGGCGCGCCGCCCGAACCGGGCGTCCGGCTCGGTTCGGCCAACGCCTGCCGGACCACCGCGGCGATCGCGTCGGCCTCGATCAGGAACCCGTCGTGCCCGTAGTCGCTGTGCATCACGACCAGCGGCCGCGCGGTCGGCGCGGTCGCGATCAGCTCGCCCTGGGCCGGCAGGAACAACCGGTCCGAGTCGACCACCGAGACGGTCAGCTCGGCGGTGATCCGACGCAGGGCCGCGTCGACACCGCCGCGGCCACGGCCGATGTCGTGGGAGTGCATGGCCTCGGTCAGCACCAGGTAGGAATTGGGGTCGAACCGGCGGCCCAGTTTGTGGCCATGATGCTGCAGATAGGACTCGACCGCGTACCGGCCGCCCCGCAGCGGGTCCTCGCCGCCCTGCGCGGACCGCCCGAACCTGGTGTCCAGTTCCAGGGCCGACCGGTAGGTGGTGTGCGCGATCTGCCGCGCGATCGCCATTCCGGCGAGCGGGGCGGGCCCACCGTAGTAGTCGCCGCCGCGAAAGTCCGGGTCGGCCCGGATGGCCGCGAGCTGCGCGGTGCCCCAGGCGATCTGGTCTCCCGTGAAGAACGCGCAGGTGGCCAGGGCCAGGCACCGCTGCACCCGGTCGGGCAGGCCGACCGCCCACTCCAGGGCGCGCATGCCGCCCATCGAGCCACCGACGACCGCGGCGAACCGCCGGATGCCCAGGGCGTCGGCCAGCGCCGCCTCGGCCGCCACCTGGTCGCGGATCGTGACCCGCGGGAACCGCGAGCCGTACGGCCGGCCGTCCGGGGCGATCGACGAGGGTCCGGTCGACCCCCGGCACCCACCGAGCACGTTCGCGGCGATCGCGAAGTAGCGGTCGGTGTCGACCGGCGCTCCCGGCCCGATCAAACCGTCCCACCAGCCCGGGGTGGGCTGGTGGGGGCCCGCCCGGCCGACGACGTGCGAGTCACCGGTCAGCGCGTGCAGCACCAGCACCGCGTTGTCAGCGGCCCCGTTGAGCGCACCCCAGCTCTCGTAGGCCAGGGTGACCGAGTCCAGCTGCGCGCCGGACTCGGTCACCAGCGGACCGATGTCGACGTAGCGCCGTCGATCGACCGTTCCGTCGGTTCCGACCACCGCCCCCGGCAGCGCGGTCACTGCCCCTTCGCGGCCCGGAATCCGGCCTCCAGGTCGGCCAGGATGTCGTCGATGTTCTCGATGCCGATGGCCAACCGGATCAGCCCCGGCGTCACTCCGGTGGTGAGCTGCTCGGCGGGCGCGAGCTGCGCGTGCGTGGTCGACGCCGGATGGATGACCAACGACCGCACGTCCCCGATGTTCGCCAGGTTCGTGAACAGCTCGAGCGCGTCGGTGAACGTCTGCCCGGCCTCGACGCCGCCCTTGATCTCGAAGCAGACGATCGGGCCGCCGCCGAGCGGCGAGTACTTCTCCTGCAGCGGGTGCCAGGCGCTGGTGGCCAGCCCCGGGTACGACACCGACTCGACCTCGTCGCGGCCGGCGAGGAACTCGGCCACCCGCGTGGCGTTGTCGTTGTGCCGTTGCACCCGCAGCGACAGGGTCTCGATGCCCTGGGAGATCAGGAAGGCGTTGAACGGGCTGATCGCCGGGCCGATGTCGCGCAGCCCCTGCAGCCG
>JBGALY010000075.1:0-8913 GCA_044223435.1 Nakamurella sp. | reverse complement strand
CAACGATCGTGCCCACCAGGCCCAACGCCCGATGCCATACCCTGTTTCCGCGCACGCCGCTTCTCCGCTCACCGTTCCGGGACCTTCAGACAGCCCCAGAACCTAGGCGGGAGGCGGCGTGTTGCCATTCCCCACCCCAACGAACGACCCACACAAATGGCAGGAGAGCCCCCGAATGTGACTCGCGGGACGCGAGTCGACGACTTGATCCGCGCGGTTGCCCACCCCCGACCCACCGCCGGTAGCCTGCCCACCATGACGGTGCCCTCCTCCGACCAGGCCCTGCCCGACGGTGTGCGGGTCACCAAGGGCCGCGGCGGGTTGCCCGTCGTACAGATCGATGTCCCAGCCTGCACCGGCGAGGTGTACCTGCACGGCGCTCACGTCACGTCCTGGCAGCCGCTGGGTACCGAGGTGCTCTGGGTCAGCGATGCGGCCGTGTTCCGGGCCGGCAAGGCGATCCGCGGTGGCGTCCCGATCTGCTTCCCGTGGTTCGCCGACGGTCCCGACGGCAGCGCTACTCCCGCGCACGGCTTCGCCCGCACCACCGAATGGGGCCTCGTCGGCGCGACCACCGATGGCCGGTGGGTCGAGGTGATCCTGGCGCTGACCGACACCGCGCAGACCCGGGCCCTGTGGCCACACCCCTTCGCCTGCGACTACCGGGTCCGGATGGGCGAGAACGAACTCGCTCTCCTGCTGACCGTCACGAACACCGGCGACGAACCGTTCACCTTCGAAGAGGCGCTGCACACCTACTTCGGGGTCTGCGACATCCACACCGTCGAGGTCGACGGTCTGGCCGGGTCGAGCTACCTCGACATGGTGCCCGGCGCCGACCGCGGCCCGCACGTGCTGGACGGCCCGATCACCTTCGCCGGCGAGGTCGATCGCACGTTCCAGGGCACCGGCGCCACCGCGGTCATCCGCGACGGCGACCGGTCGGTGACGATCGCCCGGGACGGGTCGGACAGCGCGATCGTCTGGAACCCGTGGATCGACAAGGCCGCCGCCATGGGTGACTTCGGCGACGACGAGTGGACCCGCATGGTCTGCGTCGAGACGGCGAACGCCAAGGCGGACCAGGTGACCCTCGCGCCCGGCGCCGCCCACACGATGGCCGCCTACATCTCCGTCTGAACCGCATCGGCCGAGCCGGCCGCCGCCTGGCGGCGCCGCCACAGTCCCAGGGTGATCACGCCCGGCAGTAGCGGCAGCAGCAGGGTTGCGGCCCGCCAGATCACCAGAGCGGCGACCAGGTCGGCCGGGTCGGCGACGCCCTCGGCGTTGATGAGCACGATCAGACTGGCGTCCAGCACGCCGAGGCCCGCGAACGGAAAGATCGTCAGCGGGTACAGCGTGAACATGGCGGCGAGCACGGCCAGGTAGCCGACGTACTCGCCCGGGATGCCGACGAAGCGCAAACAGATGATCACGACGATCGCGTCGACCAGGACGAATCCGAGCATCGTCGGGGTCGCCCGGGCCATCCGGGAGACGATGCCCGACGACGACTCCTTCTGGAACCGCACGACCGCGGCGGCCCACGCCTCGGGGTCGACCGTCGGCCGCAACCGCTTGACCACCCGGGCGGCGACCCGGCCGACGCTGTCGGCGGCCTTCTCGCCCTTGCTGATCATCACCATCGCCCAGACCAGCAGGCCGGCAGCGACAAGGCCCCCGATGGCCATCCAGATCTGGATGCCCTCCAGGGGCAGCACGAACAGGGTCAATACGAGGCCGATGAGCGGTGCCACGAACCGGGCCAGGTAGAAGACGATCGTGTCGAGGACCAGGGCGGCGGCGCCACGGGTGGTCTCGACGCCGAACGATTTGAGCATGGACAGCCGCAACACCGTGTCCGCCGGCGGCGGAGTGAACGTCTGGATCAGCGTGCCGGACAGCGCCGTCTGGAGCGCATGCGGCATCGACAATCCGGGAATCAGGATCGGCAGGGTGGAGGCGTTGACGGTCTGCCGGACCGCGATGACCAGCACGATGACGCAGATCTCCCACCAGGTGAGCCGGCCCAGGGCGTCACCGACCTGGCTCCAGTCGACCGCCCGCAGCGCTTGGACGGCCAGGTAGAGACCGATCACGACCAGCGCGATCTTGCCCAGCATCACCAGGATCCGGCGCCATCGGGCCTGCCGCTCCGCCTGCGGCCCGGCCGGCGGACTGTCCGTCTCGTTCACGCCGATCATCCTTCCCGATCCCGGTCGGCCCTCCGGCACTGCGGGCGACGGCCCATGCAGACGCGCATCGCCGACGGCCGACCGGTCGTCGGACGCGACGACCCGGACGAAGGAGGTCCACGTCGGGTTCAGGTGGGTGAACGTCACCGTCCGGGTCGGCTCGGCGCCCCGGGTGGTGCTGCGCGCCCCCACCGACACGTCGGTGCCCCTCCCACACCCCCGCGGAACATCCACCGGCCACAGCCCGGCCGAACCTCCGCAAACCACCCCGACCAACCTCGCCCTTCCGCACCCCGCGGAACATCCACCGGCCACAGCCCGGCCGAATCTCCGCAGCCCCCGTGACCCGGCGTCAGCCCCGGACCGGCACTGCCCCGTCCGCAACCGCGGCAAAGGCGACCTCCCGCCCGGGCCGCGCGCGCAACGACACCCCCAGCGCGGCGGCGGCACCGGCGCAGGAACCGTGCAGCAGCTCCTGCACGGCGGCGCGGAGCTCGGCCGGCGACGCGGCATTCGGATCGAGCGCCAGCCCCACCCCGGCGTCGACCGCCGCGGCCGCACCGGCGAACTGGTCGGTCGAGAAGGGCAGCACCAGCATCGGCACCCCGGCGGTGAGCGACTCGGTGACGCTGTTGTTGCCACCGTGCGTGACGGTCACCGCGGCGTGTTCGAGGAGGGCGACCTGCGGCAGGAACTCGCGCACCAGCCACCCGTCGGGCAGCTCGCCGAGCGCGCCCGGGTCGGCGGACCCGATCGCCAGGGCGACCCGCACCGGCAGGGCCCGGAGGGCGTCGGCCACCCGGGCCAGCACGTCGGCCCGCACCGACAGGAAGCTGCCGAAACTGACGTACACCAACGGCCTCGACGGATCGGCGGACAGCCAGCCGGCGATGTCCGGTGGCGTCGTCTGGTCCCGGACCGCCGAGCCGAGGAAGGCGTGCGCGGGCAGCAGCGCGGTGCGGGCCGGGTCGTGCAGCGCCGCCGGGTAGTTCAGCAGGACCTGGTCACCGTGCTCGGCGAACGCGTCGGCGGACGGCCCGATCTGCGGTGCCAACTCGGCCAGCGCGGCGTTCCACTCGGCGGTGAACGCGTCCCGCACCATCCTGCAGCGCTCGTGCAGGGCGGCCAGCTCGTCCGAGTCCGGGGTGAACGCGGCCGGCCAGGCGGGTGGGTAGCCGTAGACCTCCGACCCGACCGGCAGGGCGCTGGGATGCCCCAGGACGACGTCCGCGTGCGGCACCCCGCCCGCCGCCAGCGCCAGCCGGGCGCTGAATGCCAGGTGGTCGACGATGACGTGGTCCGGGCCGACCTCGTCGACGACGGCCAGCACCCGGCGGGCGGTGGCCACCGGATCCCACAGCAGATCGTTGCGGCGGGCATCGGCCTGATACCGCAGGGTCGGCACCATGCCGTGGCGGGTGGCCGCGAAGAAGCCGCGCAGCGCCTCGTCCTCGCCCGCGACCTGTTCCTGCGCCCGGATCACCCCGGGGTTCGAGCCGCGCCCGAGCCGCAGATCGGTGCGCTCGAAGCCGAACTCGGCGGTGAGCGCCGCCGTCGCCGGACCGCTGGCCACGACCACCCGCTCCCCGGCGTCCCGCCAGGCGGTGCCCAGGGTGGCCAGCGGGAGCAGATGCGAGGCGTAGTCCGGGCTGATCACCAGCAGCGTCATGCCCCGATCACCCGGCCACCGGAGCGCCGACCCCGGCGTAGACCCCGGACAGGGTGCGCGCCATCACCGTCAGGGTGAATCGTTCATGGACCATCTCGCGGGCCTGCGCCGCCCGCTGCTCGGCGCCGGGACGCCCCGTCACATCCAGCGCACAGGCCAGGCCGTCGGCCACCGCCCGCGGCGATCGGGTGTCGACCAGGAACCCGGTGACGCCGTCCTCGATGTAGGTGGCCGGCCCGCCGTGGTCCGGAGCGACCACCGGCAGGCCGATCGCCATCGCCTCGACCAGGGCCAGCCCGAACTCTTCCTTCAGGCTGCCGCACACGTACGCGCCGCCGGGCGCGATCACCCCGGGCACGCCCAGCTGAGCGGCGGCCATCCACCGGGCGACCACGTCGTTGGGCCGGTGCCCGGGCAGCAGCAGACCCGCCCCGGCCGCCGGGTGCCGGGCGATCACCCCCGCGATGAGGTCGAGCTGTTCCCGCTCGTCGACGGACGGTTCGGCCAGGTCGCCGCCCACGATCAGCAGGTTGCACCGCTGGGGGAGCGTCGGGTCGGCCGCCCACGCCTCGACGACGGTCGCCATGCCCTTGACCCGGTGCAGCCGGCCCACGCTGACCGCCAGCGGCAGACCCCAACGGTGTTCGGGCAGCGCGTGGATCAGCGCCGCCAGCTCGTTCAGCGCCGGGTGCGAGCCCGCCCGCACGTCGTCCAGGGCCCGCGCGGCGACGGCGATGTCGATGCCCTCCGGCACGACCGAGTACCGGTTCGGACCCGCCGTCGGGCCGGCGGCGGCCGCTCCCTCGACCGACCCGGCGACATCGCCGCCGGTGTCCCCGTCGATGTCCAGGCCCAGCAGGTCGCGCAGCTGCGCCCGCAGGTTGGGCCGCGGGAACAGCACCCGGTGCTGCGCCCCGGCGGCCAGCCGGGCGACCAGGTCGGTGCGGAACCAGTAGTGCTCCCGCTCGTCGACCGTGCCGAACGTGTCGCGGGTCAGCGCCCCGGTCATGTCCAGGGCGTGGATGACGGCGTGCGGGTCGGGCGCGAGGGTGAACACCGTCGGGATGCCGAGCCGGGCGGCGACCGCCGCGGCGGACATGCTGCCGACGTCGGCCATCCTCAGGTGCAGCACGTCGACCCGTCCGTGGGCGGTCAGCGCCCGCCGGATCCCCCGTTCGGCGGCGACGGCCAGCGGCCAGGCGTTGGCCGCGTCGGTCGGCTCGGCGAGCAGCGGGACGGGAGCCAGCAGGTGCGCGGCGGCCGGTTCGTCGAGGGCCGCGACGGCGGCCGCGACCGATCCGCGGGACAGGGTCAGCACCCGGTCGATGCCGGGCTCGGCGACCAGCGCGTCACCCAGTCGCACCAGCATCGTGGCGATGCCGCCGTTGTCGCCGGCCCCGGCGCGGCTGAGCTCCCGATCGAGGTCGGCGTGCAGGAACAGCTGGGCAACCGCCAGGCCCGAACCGGTGCGCATCCGGCCGGCCGGGGGCCCGGCCAGATCGAACGCCGCCAGCCGGGCGACGTCGGCGAGGTCGCCGGAGCTACCGGCCAACCGCGCGACGAGCTCGGCGACGGCCCGGTCGCCCGGCCGGTCACCCAGCGCGGCGACCGCGGCCTGCCGCGGGCGCAGCGGCTCGCGTTCGTCGGCGGCGATCCGCACCAGGGCGGCGGTCGCAATGGGTCCGGGCACCAGGCCCATCGTGTCGATGAGCCGGGCCCGGCCGGCGGCGTCGTCCCGGGACAGCAGCGCGCCTTCCAGGGCCAACGCGACGTGGTCGGGGGCGAGCTGGGCCCAGCGGCGCAGCGCCCGCTGGTTGATGACCGTCGCGAAGCCGCCGGCCGCCACCCCGGCAACCAGCCGGCCGATCGCGTCGAGCCGCGGTGACCGGGACCCCAGGGCCCAGGCGGCGTGCTCACGCAGAAACGTGCGCGAGTCCGAGAGCAGGCCGGACAGGCGCGCGGCCGCCCCGTCGTCGAATACCGCGCCGAGCCCGTGCACGGCGGCGATGGCGGTCAGCTGGTCGTCGGTGTCCTCGACCGCCCGGCTCAGCACCGAGACCGCGAACGGGCCACCGTCCCGTCCGGCCGCGTCGATCAGCGCGTCGGACGACCGGATCGCGTCGAGCAGGAACGGCGCGTCCCGCACCTGGGCGAGCGCGTCCGGCAGGGACAGGGACATCAAGGGCATGGGGTGATCTCTTTTCGGCTACGCGGACTCCGGCGTGGCTCCGCCGTGGCGCCGCACGCTCGCCGGTACCCACGGCGCGGGAAATTCACACCCGTCGGGCGCCCGGCACCATGCATTACCGGTCGCCCTTCCCGGCCGGATGCGGGCCGCCGGCGCTCCGGCACCCTTCGATCGGACGGCTCGCACCCCGCCCACCCGGGCGGATCCCGCGACCCGGGCCGGTATGGTCCGGCTGCCGGCCCAGTCCGGCAACCGCAAGAAACGAAGGGTGCCGCCCATGCCCGAGATCGCCTGGTCGGACGGCCGCTGGACGCATCCACCGGCGGCGAGCGTCGAGCACGACGGGGATCTGCTGGTCACCGCGGTCGAGGGCAGTGACGCCTGGCGCATCACCTCGTACGGCTTCGTGCACGAAAGCGAGCATGCCCTGCTCGCGCCGTTCCCGGACGGCAGCGCCGCCGAGGTCGAGTTCACCGCGGCGTTCACCGAGCAGTTCGACCAGGCGGGCGTGTTCGTCCGGGTCGGCGCCCAGCGGTGGATCAAGGCCGGGGTCGAGTTCGCGGACGGCCGCTGCCAGGTCGGCGCCGTGGTCACCGACGGGATGTCCGACTGGTCGCTGGCCCCGGTGCCGGACTGGGTCGGCCGCCGAGTCACGGTCCGGGCCAGCCGATCCGGCACCGCGATCACCGTGCGCGCGGGGTTGAGCGGGCAGGAATTGCAGCTGGTCCGCGTGGTGCCGTTCGCGCCCGAGCTGGACGCACAGGCCGGTCCGCTCGTCTGCGCGCCCACCCGGGCCGGTTTGCGGGTACCCATCCACCGCTGGCGGCGCACCGAACCGGACGCCGGGCTGCACCCCTGATGGTGCGGCCCGCCGGCCGGATCGCGCGGGTGCACCACCGTTGCGCATCGGGGGCCCTGGCTGCGCAACCGCGGTGCAGCCGGCCGAGCCGTCGGCGAGATCGGCCATGGCGGGGCGAGCCGGTCGGCTCCCTCGCGGCCGGTCAGCTCCAGGACCGGCCGGTCAGAGCCCGACGAGCCGCCAGCCGCGCGGGTCGTTGTCCACGACCAGGTCGGCGCGGGCCGCGCCCTCGTCGATCAGCGCCGCGTTCGGCTCGTCGACGGTCAGCACCCATTGCCGCGCGGCGTCCGGCGTCTTGCCGAACTCGATGTGCCGGGCCACCAGCCGGTCCTGCCGCACCGCCGGGTCGGCGGCGACGTACCAGACCTCGTCCAGCCGGTCGCGGGCCGCGCGCCAGGACGGGGTGTCCAGCAGCAGGTAGTTGCCCTCGGTGATGATCAACCGGGCCGCCGGCGGCACGACCAGCGCCGCGGCCAGCGGCTGCTCCAACTCCCGCTCGAACCCGGGGACGTAGATCCACTCGTCCGGGGCCGACCGAATCCGGCCCAGCAGATGGACGTAGCCGGTGGCGTCGAACGTGTCCGGCGCACCCTTGCGGTCGAGCGAGCCGAGCCGGCGCAGCTGCACGTCGGCGAGGTGGTAGCCGTCCATCGGCACGTGCGCGACCCACTCCGGGCCGTGGTCGGCCCGCAGCGCCGTCAGCAGCTGCTCGGCCAGCGTGCTCTTGCCCGACCCGGGCGCGCCGACGATGCCGAGGATCGCCCGGCCCGGATCGGGGACGAGCGCCGCCGCCCGGTCCGCCAGCTCGGCCAAGCCGGCCACGGTCGTGGTCATCGCCGCATCCCCTCCACCCGCGCCTGGTCCGGCGCCACCCCGACAGTCGCCTATGAGTGTGCTGATCGGCCCCGGAACGCCGAAGGGCGGCCCCTCCCGGGACCGCCCTTCGGATGGAACGGGTACTGCGGTACAGATCAGTGCCGGCCAGGACTCAGAAGTCCATGTCCCCGCCGGGCATGCCACCGCCGGCCGGCGCAGCGGCCTTCTCCGGCTTGTCGGCCACGACGGCCTCGGTGGTCAGGAACAGCGCGGCGATCGACGCGGCGTTCTGCAGCGCGGACCGGGTGACCTTGGCCGGGTCGATGATGCCGGCCTTGATCAGGTCCTTGTACTCGCCGGTCGAGGCGTCCAGGCCCTCGCCCGCGGGCAGGTTCTTGACCTTGTCCGCCACCACGCCGCCCTCGAGGCCGGCGTTGACCGCGATCTGCTTGAGCGGCGCCTCGACGGCCACCCGCACGATGTTCGCGCCGGTCGCCTCGTCACCGGTCAGCTTCAGACCCTCGAACGCCTTGATCGCGGCCTGCAGCAGGGCCACGCCGCCACCGGCGACGATGCCCTCCTCCACGGCGGCCTTGGCGTTGCGCACCGCGTCCTCGATGCGGTGCTTGCGCTCCTTGAGCTCCACCTCGGTGGCGGCCCCGGCCTTGATCACGGCAACGCCGCCGGCCAGCTTGGCCAGCCGCTCCTGCAGCTTCTCGCGGTCGTAGTCCGAATCGCTCTTCTCGATCTCGGAGCGGATCTGGGCGACCCGGCCGGCGATCTGCTCGGCGTCGCCGGCACCGTCGACGATGGTGGTCTCGTCCTTGGTGACCACGACCTTGCGGGCGGTGCCCAGCAGCGCGATGTCGGTGTTCTCCAGCTTCAGGCCGACGTCCTCGCTGATGACCTGGCCACCGGTGAGGATGGCGATGTCCTGCAGCATGGCCTTGCGGCGGTCACCGAAGCCCGGGGCCTTGACGGCGACGGACTTGAAGGTGCCCCGGATCTTGTTGACGACCAGGGTCGCCAGGGCCTCGCCGTCGACATCCTCGGCGATGATCAGCAGCGGCTTGCCGGACTGGATGATCTTCTCCAGCAGCGGCAGCAGGTCCTTGACGGTCGAGATCTTCGAGCCGTACAGCAGGATGTAGGGGTCGTCCAGGACGGCCTCCTGACGCTCCTGGTC
>JBGALY010000074.1:0-9254 GCA_044223435.1 Nakamurella sp. | reverse complement strand
GAGCCGATCGCGTCCTTGCGGGTCGGGATGATCGCCGTGTGCGGGATGGGCAGGCCAAGGGGCCGGCGGAACAGGGCGGTGACGGCGAACCAGTCGGCCAGCGCGCCGACCATGCCGGCCTCGGCCATCGCCCGGACGTAACCCAGCCACGGGTAGCGGTCCTCGAGCAGGAAGGCGATCACGAAGATGACCGCCATCAGCCCCAACGCCCCGGTGGCGATCGCCTTCATCTTGCGCAGGGCCCGTCGCTTGACCTGATCCGACGCGCTCAGGAACTCCCCGGCCGGGGTCGACACCGGGGCCGGACGGGGCGCCGGCGCAGCGGGGGCGGGCGGCGGTCCGCCGGGGACCGGCGGGGTGGTCGACTCCGATTCGGTGGTGCTCATGCGGTCATTGTTCCCCGCGGGCCCGCCGACCCACCGCGCCCACGCGCCCGTCGGACCCACGCGGTAGGAATAGGGCATGACTCTGGCCTCGCCGCGGCGCGGGTCCTCCCGCTGGACGGACCCGTTGGTGTCCCGGCTGCGCCCTTACACCACCACGATCTTCGCGGAGATGTCGGCGCTGGCGTCGCGGACCGGGTCGATCAACCTGGGTCAGGGCTTCCCGGACACCGACGGTCCGCCGTCGGTGCTGGCCGCGGCCCGGCAGGCGATCGCCGACGGGATCAACCAGTACCCGCCCGGCCCCGGCATCCCCGAACTGCGGCAGGCCATCGCCTTCGCTCGGGAGCGGGATTACGGGCAGGTCTTCGACCCCGACACCGAGGTCCTGGTCACGGTGGGGGCGACCGAGGCGCTGGCCGCGTCCGTCCTCGGCCTGATCGAACCGGGTGCGGAGGTGCTGCTGATCGAGCCGCACTACGACTCCTACCCGCCCATCGTCGCGATGGCCGGCGGCCGGCACCGGTCGGTGCCGCTGCGTCCCGACGCCGGCGGGCGCTTCGCGCTCGATGTGGACGAGGTGGCGGCGGCGATCGGCCCGGCCACCCGGATGCTGATCGTCAACTCGCCGCACAACCCCACCGGTACCGTGCTGGACGCCACGGAGCTGGCCGGTCTGGCCCGGCTGGCCGTCGAGCATGATCTGGTCGTGGTCACCGACGAGGTGTACGAGTACCTGACCTTCGACGGCGTGCCGCACCTGCCGTTGGCCACCTTCGAGGGAATGGCCGAGCGGACGCTGACCATCTCCAGCTCCGGCAAGTCGTTCAGCACCACGGGCTGGAAGATCGGCTGGGTGTGCGGGCCGGCGCCCCTGGTGGCCGCGGTCCGCGCGGCCAAGCAGTTCCTGACCTATGTGGGCGGGGCGCCGTTCCAGCCGGCGGTCGCGCATGCCCTGCGGCACGAGATGCCGTGGGTGGCCGACCTGCGCGGGAGCCTGCAGGGCAAGCGGGACCGGCTGTGCGCCGGCCTGGCCGCGGCCGGTTTCGGGGTGGGCCGCCCGCAGGGCACCTACTTCGTGATGACCGACATCCGGCCGCTCGGCGCCACCGACGGCATGCAGTTCTGCCTGGATCTGCCGGCCCGGGCCGGGGTGGTGGCGATCCCGGACGAGGTGTTCCACGACGATCCGGCCGACGGAACGCCGTTCGTCCGCTTCGCCTTCTGCAAGCGCGACGAGGTCATCGACGAGGCCGTCCAGCGGCTGGCGGGGATGCCGTGAGCACGCCGGCCGAACGGGTCGCCCGGGTGCTGGCCGCATCCCCGGTGATCGACGGGCACAACGACGTCGCCTGGGCCCTGCGCAAACAGGTCGCCTACGACCTGAACCGGCGCGACCTGGCCGAGCACCAGCCCACCCTGCACACCGACATCCCCCGGCTGCGGGCCGGCGGCGTCGGTGCCCAGTTCTTCTCGGTGTACGTGCCGGGCACGATGACCGGCGGATCGGCGGTGACGGCGACCCTGGAGCAGATCGACTGCGTGCTGCGGCTCGTGGCCCGGTACCCGGACACCTTCGCGGCCGCGCGGACCGCGTCCGAGGTTCGCGCGATCATGGCGGCCGGCCGGATCGCCGCGCTGCTGGGCGCGGAGGGTGGGCACAGCATCGACTGCTCGCTGGGCACGTTGCGGATGTTGCGGCGGCTCGGCGTCGCCTACATGACGTTGACCCACAACCAGAACGTGCCGTGGGCGGACTCGGCCACCGACGTGCCGGCCGTCGGCGGGCTCAACGATTTCGGCCGGGCGGTGGTGGCCGAGATGAACCGGATCGGCATGCTCGTCGACCTCTCGCACGTGGCGCCCTCGACCATGCACGCTGCCCTGGATGCCTCGTCGGCGCCGGTGATCTTCTCCCACTCGTCGTGCCGGGCGCTGACCGATCATCCGCGGTGCGTGCCCGATGAGGTGCTCGCCCGGTTGGCCGGCAACGGTGGCGTGCAGATGGTGACGTTCGTGCCGCACTTCGTGTCCCAGGAATGCGCCGAGCACGCCGCCGCGGAGGACGCCCGCCGGCACGAGCTGGGCCTGGACCAGGTCACCGTATTCACCGAGCACGACGGCGAGCACCTGGATCCGGCGGCCCTGGCCGAGTTGGAGCGGTGGCGCGCCGAGCATCCGGCGCCGGTCGCGACGCTGGTCCAGGTGGCCGATCACGTGGACCACGCCCGGGAGGTGGCCGGGGTGGCCCACATCGGGCTGGGCGGCGATTACGACGGCGTGGAGTCGCTGCCGCAGGGCCTGGCCGACGTCTCCACCTACCCGGCGCTGCTGGCCGAGCTGGCCGACCGCGGCTGGTCGGACGCCGACCTGGCTGGCCTGACCGGCGGCAACATCCTGCGGGTGCTGGACGCCGCCGAGCAGGTGGCCGACCCCGGGTTCGGCCGGTGATGCGGGTGGCGACGGTCCTGCCCTCGGGCACCCGCTGAGCCGGTGCTTACCGGGTCCGGTCGCCGCCGCCCCCCGACCGATAGGTTGCGGTGGTGACCGACCACCTGCCAACGCCCGATCGGCCGATGGAGGCCGTGCTGCTGGTGGACGTGGCCAACGTGATGGGCTCGCGGCCCGATGGCTGGTGGCGGGATCGGCGGTCGGCCGCGACCCGGCTGTTGACCGCGTTGGACCCGCTGATCGGCATCGACGTGGTGGATCCGGACGGGCAGCGGCGGCGCATCGCCCGAGTGGTCGCCGTCGTCGAGGGCGCCGCCCGGGGTGCGGCGCCCGCCGGCTCCCATTCGGTGGAGGTGATCGCGGCGCCCCGCGATGGCGATTCGACGATCGCCACGCAGGCGGCACAGTTGATCGGCTCGGTTGCCGTCGCGGCGGTGCTGGTGGTGACCGCCGATCGGGGGTTGCGGGCGCGGCTGCCGGACGCCGTGACCATCGCCGGTCCGCAATGGTTGAACCGGCTCATCGGACGCTGAAGAACCGGGTGCGGGCGCACCCGGTTCTGCAGCCCGGCGGGTGGGCCGTGACCCCTCGCCGGCGTCACGCCCACCCAGCGGTCAGCTGCGAACGCCCCGACGCCGGGTGCCGACCAGCAGCCCGAGACCGGCCAGCAGCAGCAGGACGGCCAGTCCCAGCCCGGCCGCGACCGGCAGTCCAGTGAAGGCCAGACGGGTGGATTCCGGTCCGGTGGCCGATGCCGTCAGCTGCGGTTGCGCGGTGGCCGAGGCGGCCAGCGGGGCGCCCAGGACGACCGGGCTGATCGCGCCGGTTGCGGCCGGCCGCACCGCGCTCGGGGCCAACCCGGCCGGGCTGACGATCGTCTGACCCGGGACGGTGGAGGTGCCCTGGTTCACCGGGTTGCTCGGTCCGGTCGGATCGGTCGGATCGGTGGCGCTGCTTGCCCCGACCGGGCCGGTGGAGCCGCAGGTGGCGGAGGAATTGCCCAGCCCGCCGATCCCGATGCCGCAGACCGTCACCGGAACATCGACCGTGCCGCCGCCACCCGAACCGGATGCCGGCACGCATGACGCCCCGGCATCGCCGAGCACCCCGGCGCCGATCCCACACACCGTCACCGGCACATCGACCAACGCAGAGGACCCCGCCGGCTCCGACGACCCCGCACACGAGGCCCCGGCATCCCCCAGCACCCCGGCGCCGATCCCACACACCGTCACCGGCACATCAACCAACGCAGAGGACCCCGCCGGCTCCGACGACCCCGCACACGAGGCACCGGCATCCCCCAGCACCCCGGCGCCGATCCCACACACCGTCACCGGCGCATCAACCAACGCAGAGGACCCCGCCGGCTCCGCGACCGAGCACTCGGTGGAGCCGGCGCCGATCGTGACCCCGCAGACGGTGATCGGCGCATCGACCAGGGCACCGTCCGAGGACGACTCGGGTGCGGTGCCGGAATCGGTGCCGGTCGGCGCGGGCTGCTCAGCCTGCGGCTGGGCCGGCTGCTCGGCCGGCTCGGCGGACAGGACGGACACGTCGACGTCCGACACCTCGACCGGCGCCTGCACCAGGCCGGCGTCTGCCTCCGGGGCCGGCGCGGGTTCGCTGCCCGCGCTGTGGTCGGCCTGATCGGACAGCACGTCGACGTCGACGTCGTGGACGTCCACCGGGACCTCGACCAGGTCGCCGGTCGATGCGGCGGGCGTCGGGTCCACTTCCGCCTGCGCCGGCGGCGGGGCGTCGTCGCCGCCGTCACTGAGCACATCGACATCGACGCCCTCCACGGTGACGGGCACCGAGACCAGAGCATCGTCGTCGCCCACCGCCGGCGCGACCGAGGTGGTGTCCTCGATCGACACGGTGATCGAGTTGTCCAGCACGTCGACGTCGACATCGGACACCTCGATGGGCACGGACACCAGCGATCCGTCCGGCGCCGGCTCGTCGGCGCTGGCCATTGCGGTCCCCAAGAGAATCGTTCCTGCGCTGAGGGCGGTGATGCACAGCCCTCGTTTCATCCAAGCGTTCATTTCAAATCTCCCCAATGGAATGTGTGTCAGAGAAAAGAGCATTCTGAATTCCGCGTGCAGCCATCGGCCGAACGCGTGACACCATCAAATTGCCGTCGACGACGGCGGGGAGACCGACTTAGTCGGGTGAGAATCCCGGGTCGTAGGCCCGGGTCGGCAGTGCCGTGGGATCGGTGGCGGCGGGTCGGATGCCCGCGCCGCAGGGCTGCACCATGCCGGCGGGCAGCTCGGCCGCGCCCGCGCTGCCGGCGCCACCGGAGCCGCCGCCGGACCCTGCGTTGGCGCCGCAGCCGACCGTCACACTCGCGGCGGAGCCAGGTCCGGACCCGGTCGGCGCGGCCGACCCGAGCCAGCCGATCTGGGTGTCCAGCGGGCCGACGGTGAAGGCGCCACCCGGAACGGCGGCTGCGTCGACGCTCGTGATGCGCCGCTCGAAATCGGTCGTCGCCGGGGAGGACCCGGTTACTGCGACCGGTGTCGACCCAGTGACGCCCCCGGCGACGCCGCGCCCGGCGAGCTCGAGCCCCGGGTTGTCGAGCACCGGGTTGTCGAGCACCGGATCGAGCACCGGGGCGCTCAGAGGGCCGGCCTCGGGGCTTTCCGCGGTGATGGCCTCGACGACGCCGGTCGGGCTCGAATCGAGGATCGGGTCAGCCACGGGCGTCGTAACGACGGCTTCGACGACCGGGTGGACGGCATCGGTCACCGGATCAGTGACCGGCGCGACCGCCTCGACGACCGGAGCGACCACCGGTGCGACGACGTCGACCACCGGATCGGTCACCGGCGCGACGCCCTCGACCACCGGCTCGGCCACCTCGACCGCCGGCTCGACGACCTGGGCCACCGGCTCGGCCACCGACGACACCACGGGCTCGGCCACCGGCTCCACGGCCTCCGCCACCGGTTCGACGACCGGGGCCACGGGCTCGGTCACCGTCGACACCACGGGCTCGGCGGCCTCGGCCACCGGCGCCACGACCCGGGATGCGGTCGCGTCCACCGCCGGCTGAGCCACATCACCGGCGCCGCCCACGACCGGCGCCACCGCCGCACCGACCGGGCCGGCCACGCCGGCCGTGATGCCCCCGACCGCCGCACCGGGATCGGCATCCCCGCTCGACGCGGAGGCGACCGCGGATCCGAACAGCCACAGACCAAGGCCGAACCCGGCTACGACGCAACCGCGGAGGGCGGGGCGCAACCAGGCAGATCGGGGCACGGAGGAAGCCGGCATCACGCCACCCCTCCCCCCGGATCGCCACCGTCGGCGGTGATCGCTGGGCATCGTTCGCGATATTTGGCGGTGAATCGAAACCCGCCGCACGCGGCATTCAATTCAATGTACGTCGATCATTGACCGCCGACCGACAATTCACTCGAAATTGGGAACGGGCGCGGCGCCATTGACGGACGGTGACGACCATCACCGGATCGGGGAGCCGACCTCGGTGTGCATGGTCAACTGGGACCCGGATTCGTCCAGGGTCAGGTGAACCCGGATCGGGGCGACGTCGGCCGTGGAACGCACGTGGGTCCCGCCGCAGGGGATCCGGGCCGGGCCGTCGGGCAGGAGGCAGACCCACTCGCGGCGATCGGCCAGTCCGGGTCCGGCGACCTCCACCCGAACCTCGCCGGCGGCCGCGGCCCACCGGTCGAGGGTGGCGGTAACCGTCTCGGTCAGCGCCGGCAGGTCGTCGGCCAGCCCGGCCGCGTCGAAGCCGCTGCGCCGCAGGCTTCGCCCGAGCCGGTACTCGTCCACGGAGCCGAACGGCTCGATCCGGGACGAGGTGATCGCCGACTGGTCGAAGTCGGGGTGACCCAGGCTGTCCACGCGGGGCTGCTTGCGCCAGCGACCGGCGAGGGCGGCGTTGAGCGCGAGTGCGGCCAGATGACATCCGGTGTGTCCGACCGAGAGGGCGGCCCGGCGCTGCGGGTCCACGGTCAGCGTGACCGCGTCCCCCGTGGCCACCTCGAGCCGCCCGGCCGCAAGGACGTGGACCACCACGAACGTCCAGCCCGGCTCGCCTCGCCGGACCGGCACGGCCGATCCGACGAACAGCTCGGTCCCGTCCCAGGCACCGATCAGGCAGTCCGTCACCGTGGCCGACCGGGTGCCGGTACTGATCGTCCCGACATCCGGTCCCTGGTCGGGCCAGGTCGGATCCAGCGGGTGAAACGGCGTCCGGTCGGTCACCACGTGCAGCTGCCCCTCGCCGGGCGAGGTCAGCTGCACCACCGCGGACTCGGTCAGGGAACCGGCCGGGAAGGTGACGACGCTGTCGATTGTGGGCGAGGACATGCGCCCATTGTCCCGCCAGCTGAATCGATCACCCATTGCCACCCGAACCGGACCGGAGTAGACAAGTCCTGCACACCGGCAGCGCGACGCGGAGGTCTGCGGACCGAACCGGACCGCCACGCCGGGTGCGGCCGAGGATTGGGCACGGACGGTTGGCGACGGGTGACCGGCGCTCCCCCGACGTGACATCGGATGTGGGTTCGAGTTCGACCCTCGGCGCGGCGGGCGGACGTCGCGCGGCCGGACCCTGACCGGTCGGCAGCGACGGGACCGGCGGTCACACCGGCGCCCGGCACTGAGCGCAACGTCGCGCTCACCCGGGTCCCCCTCCGCTGCGGCGGGGCCCCGCATCCTGATGCGCCGGGCCCCGCTCCGCGCCTGACCGCGCGCCCCGCCGGGCCCGCCGGGCTACCGTCGAATCGGCGCCGCCCGCGCCAGTCGCCGCCCGCCGCCGGGCCGGAACAGGAGTGCACCGATGCGCATCGCGATGGCCAACGACCACGCCGGGTACCCGATGAAGTCCCAGATCAAGGACTGGCTGATCGGCCAGGGACACGAGGTCGTCGACTTCGGCACGCACGACGAGCAGGCCTGTGACCTGCCCGATTTCGCCTACCCCGCCGCGCTGGCCCTGGGACGCGGTGAGGTGGACCGCGCGATCATGGTCGACGGCGTCGGTTACGGCAGCGCCATGATCGCGAACAAGGTCCGCGGGGTGTTCGCGGCGGTCTGCCAGGACCCGTTCTGCGCCGAGCTCGCGCGGTCGCACTCGGACACCAACGCGCTGTGCCTGGGCGGCAAGATGAGCACCGACTGGCTGGGCGTGCCCGGCGCCCCGGGCGGTGACGAGAAGTACCGCCGCCGGGTCGAGAAGGTCGTGGCGATCGACGCCCGCGGTCTGCGCGAGGCATCCGAGATCGGGCCGTCCGACGGGTGAGGCGCGCGGTTCTGATCGCCGGCCTGGTCGCGGGCCTCATCGTGGTGCTCGGACTGGCCGCCGGCTGCACGACCGGCGCCTCGGCGTCGGAGGACAGCTCGACGGGGTCGCCGCTAGTCTCGGCCCTGTCCTCGGCCTCGTCGGCCCGGTCGACCGGCTCGACGGGGTCGGCACCGCCCTCGGCTCCGTCCTCGGTCCCACCGGCGGCCGCGGAGACAGCGACGGCCGAACCGTCGGTGACCGTGCCCGAGACCACCGACGAGGCGTCAACGGACACCACCGCGGGGCCGGTGCCCCCGGCCGACCCGGCGTTCACCGGCCTGATCGAGCCCGTCGATGCCGCGCTGGCCGCACGCATGGCCTCGAGCTGGCGACCCGGTTGTCCCGTCGCGCTGACCGACCTGCGCTACCTCAGCCTGACCTACCGCAGCCCGGACGGGACGGTCCAGCAGGGCGAACTGGTGGTCTCCGCGGCGGTCGCGGACGACGTGGTCGCCATCTTCCGGCAGCTGTACGACATCGGGTACCCGATCGCGTCGATGCGGCTGGTCGACGATTTCGGCGGTGACGATGACGCGTCGATGGCGGCCAACAACACCTCGGCCTTCAACTGCCGCCCGGTGACCGGGGGCGTCGGCTTCTCGGAGCATTCCTACGGCACGGCCATCGACGTGAACCCGGTCCAGAACCCGTACCTGCGTGGCTCACTGGTGCTGCCGGCCGCGGGCCGTGCATTCGTGGACCGGCCGGACGCGCCGGGTGTGATCCACGCCGGCGACGCGGTGGTGACCGTCTTCGCCGACCACGGGTTCAGCTGGGGCGGAAGCTGGCGCGAGCCTGTGGACTACCAGCACTTCTCGGTGTCCGGCCGCTGATCGACCGGCCCGTCAGAGCCCGAACCGGCGCCGGCTGGTGCGCTGGCTGCGGGCGAATCGGGTGGTCTCGATGACGGCGATGAAGCCGCCCACCGCGAGGATCATGCCCGGGGCCACGAGCACGAGCTTGCCCCAGCCGCCGGCGATGCCCGGGGTGACCCCGATCAGCGCCATCGCCACGCCGATCACCACGGCCAGGGCGCCGATGCCCCGGATGACCCACTCGCGGGTCGTGGTCGTCGACCGGGTGGGCGT
>JBGALY010000073.1:0-9340 GCA_044223435.1 Nakamurella sp. | reverse complement strand
GACCGGAACGTCACCGGCGTCACCAGCGGCCCGAGTTCGATCCGCTCGGTCACCCCGGCCAGGTAGCCGAGCGTCACGTACGCCTCGGGGATCGGGTCCCAGGCCCGGCCCACCTGCGGGATCTGCAGCAGGTGGTCCATGACCGACAGCGCGGCGAAGCCGGCCCGTTCGGCCGCCACCGCCACATCACGCAGCCAGCCGCGCGGATCCGCGCCCCAACCGAATGCCGACACCTGCAGGCCGAACCGCAACCCGGGCCGTGGGGGTGGCGCGGGTCCAGCGGCGGCGACGCCCGCCCGGACGGGCTCGCCGGCGGTGTCCACCCGCAGGATGCGATCGAAGCCGTCGTCACCCAGCTCGATCTCGGCCGTCCGGCGGTGCTGGGAGCGGAGCGCGGGGGCCGGCACCGGCCGGTCGCGAGCCCGGTTCCGGGTGCGGCACACCTCCAGCGCGGTGGTGAACACGACCGCGACGCAGGGCAGCCCGGCCCGGCGGCCGAGGGCGACGGCGGTCCGGCGCCGGTCGCCGTCCAGGCCGAGGGTGTCGATCACCGTGGTCAGGCCGCGTCGCAGCCGGGCCGCGACGACGGTGTCCAGCACGGCGAACGCGTCCACCGACGCATCCAGATCGCCTTCCCCGCTGCCCACCGTCGCCCGGAGGGCGTCCGCGGAGACGACCTCGTTCGCGGCGAAATGCGTTCGCGCCCAGGTGGTCTTGCCCGCTCCGGACGGGCCGACGAGCACGACCAGGGCTGGCCGCGGCAGGTCGATCATCGGCCGGCCACGCTGCGCACCAGCGGCCCGGTGCGGTGCCGGACCGGGGTGTCCAAGGCGATCGCGGTCGACGCGCGGACCACGGCGGGATCGCGCACCACGTCATCGATCACCCGTTGCAGGTCGGCATTGTCTCGGGACACCACCTGCACCAGCAGATCCGCCTGGCCGGTGATGGTGTGCACCTCGATCACCTCGGGGATGGCGGACAGGTGATCCACGACGTCGCGCCGGCCGCGGCCCTGCGCGATCTCGACGGTGACGAACGCGGTCACCGGGAAGCCGAGCGCGGCCGGATCGACGGTCGGGGCCAGGTCGGCGATGACCCCGCTGCGCTGCATCCGGTCGAGCCGGGCCTGCACGGTGTTGCGGGCCGCACCGATCCGGCGGGCCGCCTCCAGGACCCCGACCCGCGGCTCGGCCGAGAACAGCTCCAGGATCTGCGCGTCCAGCCGGTCGATCGTCACCGAATTCCTCTACACAGTGCTCAGTCAATCTGCTATCTGACTCAACAGATTGCACAGGATGTTGCCTGCCGGCACCCAGTATTGCCCACCAGCAGCACCCGCGCCCATGCTGACCGGAATCCACGACCGCGACGAGGCGAAGGCGGATTCCGATGACCCTGTCGTTCGAGGACACCCGGCGCGCAGCACCCGATGAACCCACCGACGAGGCCTTGCGCGACCTGGTCGGCCTGGTCGACCACGACGTGACCACCGACCCGTTCCCGGTGCTCGGCATGGACGCCGTGGTGTTCGTCTGCGGCAACGCCACCCAGTCCGCCCAGTACTTCCAGGCGGTGTGGGGGATGGACCCGTTCGCCTACCGCGGCCCGGAGACCGGCCACCGCGGCGACGTCGCCTACGCGCTCAAATCCGGGTCCGCCCGCTTCGTGCTGACCGGCGGCGTGGCCCCGGACAGCCCGCTGCTGGACATCCACCGTGAGCACGGTGACGCCGTCGTCGACCTGGCCATGGAGGTCGGTGACGTCGACCGGTGCATCGAGCAGGCGCGGCGGCAGGGCGCGCGCATCCTGGCCGAACCGCACGACGAGACCGACGAGCACGGCACCGTCCGCAGCGCCGCCATCGCCACCTACGGCCACGTCCGGCACACGCTGATCGACCGGCGCCGGTACACCGGCCCCTACCTGCCCGGCTTCCGCCCCGTCACGACCACCGCGGTCCGGCCGGACGGCGCCCCGCGGCGGCTGTTCCAGGCCCTGGACCACGCGGTCGGCAACGTCGAACTCGGCCGCATGGACGAATGGGTCGACTTCTACAACCGCGTCATGGGTTTCGTGAACATGGCCGAGTTCGTCGGCGACGACATCGCCACCGAGTACTCGGCGCTGATGAGCAAGGTCGTCGCCAACGGCAACCACCGGGTGAAGTTCCCGCTGAACGAACCGGCGGCCGGCAAGCGCAAGTCGCAGATCGACGAGTACCTGGAGTTCCATGCCGGCCCGGGATGCCAGCACCTGGCGCTGGCCACCGGCGACATCCTGGGCACGGTGGACGCCCTGCGGGATCGGGGCGTGCGGTTCCTGGACACTCCGGACGCCTACTACGACGACCCGGAGCTGGCGGCCCGGATCGGGCCGGTGCGGGTGCCGGTCGCCGAACTCAAGAAGCGCCGGATCCTGGTCGACCGGGACGAGGACGGCTACCTGCTGCAGATCTTCACCAAGCCGCTGGGCGACCGGCCGACGATCTTCTTCGAGATCATCGAGCGGCACGGCTCTCTCGGCTTCGGAAAGGGCAACTTCAAGGCGCTGTTCGAATCGATCGAGCGGGAGCAGGCGGCCCGCGGGAACCTGTGAACGGCGCCGGGCCATCAGCCCGCGGCCGGCCGCACAGCCCCGGTCACCTCGCCCAGGGTCAACCGGCCGCCACCGGTCGACGGGGCGGTCGCCGTGATCGTGACGACGTCGCCGTCGGCCAGGAAGGTCCGCGACGTGCCGTCGCCCAGCGGCACCGGCCGGGTCCCGTTGGCCGAGAGCTCCAGCAGCGAACCGGCCTGGTCGGGGGCGGGCCCGGACACGGTGCCGGACGCCAGCAGATCCCCGGTGCGCAGGCGCGCGCCGTTGCTGGTCAGGTGCGCGATCAACTGGGGCCCGGTCCAGTACATGGCGGCGAAAGGCGGCCGGCTGACCACGGTCCCGTTCACCTCGACGGTCAGGGCCAGATCCAGGCCCCAAGGCAGCCCGGCATCGTCGGCCAGGTAGGGCAGCAGCCGGTGGGTGCGCGGCGGCGGGGCGACC
The DNA here is from genome assembly GCA_044223435.1 of Nakamurella sp. Taxonomy (GTDB): domain Bacteria; phylum Actinomycetota; class Actinomycetes; order Mycobacteriales; family Nakamurellaceae; genus Nakamurella. The sequence goes on along the minus strand of JBGALY010000073.1, from coordinate 6,301 downwards.
CGGGCGGCGGCCAGCGCGGCGAGCGGGGTGATCCAGGGGCCGACCGAAGTGGCAAAGGATTTGCCGAGCATCGGCCCGAGCGGGCGGTACTCCCAGGCCTGGATGTCGCGGGCGCTCCAGTCGTTGAGCAGGCCGACGCCGAACACGTGCCGGGCGAACGCGCCGGCCGGCACCGGGGAGCCCAGCGGCGAGCCGACCCCGACGACGAACGCGACCTCCGCCTCCAGGTCCAGCCGCTGCGTCGGACCGAACGTCGGCGCCGCGCCGGGCAACCGGGTCTGCCCGCGGGGCCGGCTGACCGGGGTGCCGGACACGACCACGCTGCCGGCCCGGCCGTGGTAGCCGATCGGCAGATGTTTCCAGTTGGGCGGCAACGGGTCCGCGTCCGGCCGGAACATCCGGCCGACCGCGGTCGCGTGCCACTGGCTGGCGTAGAAGTCGACGTAGTCGGCGACCGTGAATGGCAGCAACAGGCGCACCGACTCCAGCGGGTGCAGGTGGGACTCGACGAGGGTGCGGCAGTCCGGATCGGTCACCGCCCGGTGCGCCAGGGAGCGGGCGGCCGCCCAGGTCGCCGGGCCGGCGGCCAGCAGCGGATCCAGCGAACCGGCCGCCAGAACGCCGGCCAGCTCAGGGGTGTCGGCCACCGCGGCCAGGTCGAGCACGGAGGAGCCGATCCGCACGCCCACCCGGCGGCCGGCACCCGCGTCGAACACCCCGTACGGCAGGTGGTCGTCGTCGAACCCCGACCCGGCGGCACCGGGCACCCAGGAAGCCACGGCGGAACCCTAGACCCCAGGAGCGGTGATGGCCCACTACCGGCGCGTCGGTGAGGTCCCCCCGAAGCGGCACACCCAGTTCCGGGACGCCGGCGGGCAGCTGCGGCGGGAGGAGCTGATGGGGGAGGAGGGCTTTTCCTCCGACTCCTCGCTGCTGTACCACCGGGGTATCCCGTCGGCGATGGTCGACGCCCGGATCTGGGAGCTGCCCGACCTGGGCACGACGCCGAACCACCCGTTGATGCCGCGGCACCTGAAACTGCACGACCTGTTCGCCTCGGGCGAGGGCATCGACGGCCAGGGAATCGACGGCGGGGGAATCGATGCTGTCATCGGCCGCCGATTGGTGCTGGGCAACGGCGACGTGCGCATCTCCTACGTCGTCGCGGCCGAGCCGAGCCCGTTGTACCGCAACGCGATCGGCGACGAGTGCGTGTTCGTCGAGGCCGGCTCGGGCACGGTGCAGACGGTGTTCGGCGAGCTCCCGGTGCAGGCCGGCGATTTCGTCGTCATCCCGCGGGCGACCGTGCATCGCTGGGTGCCTGACGGGCCGCTGCGCGCCTACATCGTGGAGGCCAACAGCCACATCGGCCCGCCGCGCAAGTACCTGTCCCGGTTCGGCCAGCTGCTGGAACACTCGCCCTACTGCGAGCGGGACCTGCACGGACCGGCCACGCCCCTGCTGATGGACGGGCCGGACGTGCCCGTCTACGTCAAGCACCGCGGCAACGGGCCGAGCGGGATCGTCGGGTCGATCGTCGTCGGCCCGCACCACCCGTTCGACGTGGTCGGCTGGGACGGCTGCCTGTACCCGTACACGTTCAACGTCCGCGACTTCGAGCCGATCACCGGCCGCGTGCACCAGCCGCCACCGGTGCACCAGGTGTTCGAGGGCACCAACTTCGTCATCTGCGCGTTCGTCCCGCGCAAGGTCGACTACCACCCGCTGGCCATCCCGGTGCCCTACTACCACTCCAACGTGGACAGCGACGAGATCATGTTCTACGTCGCCGGCGACTACGAGGCCCGCAAGGGCTCCGGCATCGGGCCGGGGTCGGTCAGCGTGCACCCCGGTGGCCACTCGCACGGGCCGCAGCGCGGCGCGGTGGAGGCGTCCCTGGGCAAGGACTCCTTCGACGAGCTGGCCGTCATGGTCGACACCTTCCGGCCGCTCGAGCTCGGCGAGGGCGGCCGCGCGGTGGATGACGGCGCCTACGCCTGGAGCTGGTCGGGCCGCGGCCCCGGCTGAGACCCGGGCGCCGCCTGTGGCTCAGGGGCGGCGGACCAGTACCACCGAGTCCTCCAGGGTCGATTCCTGCCCGTCCGGGCCGGTCGCCGGGCGCGTGCGGACCTCGCAGACCAGCACGTCCCAATCATCGGACAGGGCCAGCGCGGCCAGGTCGCCGGCCGGGGTCGGGAAGACGATCGAGGGGTCACCGGCCAGCCCGGACCACGGCGGCGCCGCGGCGTGGGCGACGACCAGCAGATGGCCGCCCGGGGCGACCAGGGTGGCGGCGCGGCGCAGCACCTCGTCCCGGGCGAACTCCACCGGTGACTGCAGGAAGCAGGCGCAGACCAGGTCGTACCGCTCGTCGGTCCGCCAGGTCTGCAGGTCCGCGGCGACGAAGTTGACCCGGCCGGTGGCGACCCCGCGGTCGGCGGCGGCGGCGACGGCCCGGGCGATGGCGATGCCGGACAGCTCGACCCCGGTCACCTGCCAACCGCGTTCGGCCAGCCAGATGGCGTCACCGCCCTCGCCCGAACCCAGATCCAGGGCCCGGCCGGGCGGCAGCTCGGCCACCGTGCGCACCAGCATGGTGTTGGCCCGGCCGGACCAGATGCCGTCCTTCTCCCGGTAGCGGTTCTCCCAGAACTCCCGGGGATCGTCGGTGGTGGTTCCGGCGCCGTGGCCGGTGTGGGTGTGCGGGGGCGTCATGACCCCAGCGTGCCCAGGCGGCCGGTGACTGGCAAGTATCTTTGCCGTTTCGGCAAGGTCAGAGCTGATCGGGGTAGTGCGCCTGCACCCGCAGGTCCGCCCCGGCGCCGGTCAGGCCGCTGACGTAGCCGCCGGCCGAGCCGACGGCCAGCAACTGCTCGACCAGGTGGTCGCCGGTCAGCGTCATCGGTTCCAGGCCCGACCCGCGGGCGTCGAACTGGCCGCGGGCCCGGTGCCCGCCCTCGGTGAGCTTGAGCAGCGACCCGGTGGAGGCGAGCGAGGCGCGGGCCACCCCCATCAGGGCCAGGGCGTCGTCCAGGGCCTCGACCAGTGCCTCCTGGTTCGCCTCGCACATCGCCCGGACCAGTTCGGGTCGGGTGCCGGCGACCCGGGTTCCGTCGGCGAAGGACGAGGCGGCGAGCGAGAGGGCCAGCTCCCCGCCCTGGGCGCCCACCTGAGCCAGGGCCAGCGCCATCACGTGCGGCAGGTGCGAGATCCGGGCCACCGCGGCGTCATGGGCTTCCGCCTCGGTGGGCACCACCCGGCTGCCCACGGTCAGCGCCAGCGCGGCGACGGCAGCCCAGTCGGCCACTGCGGTGTCCTCGGTCAGGCAGGTCACCCACGCAGCCCCCCGGAACAGGGTCGGGTCCCCGGCCGCCCAGCCGGAGGCGGCCGTCCCCGCCATCGGATGCGAGCCGACATAGCGAGCCTGCGGGACGAGCTGGGCGACCTCCTGGGCCACCACCGCCTTCACGCTGGCCACGTCGGTCAGCCGGACCTGCGGGGCGTGCTGGGCGACCTCCCGGAGCAGGGGGCGGAAGGCCGTCACCGGAGACGCCAGCACGACCAGCGCGTCGGTGCGGACCGCCGCCTGCAGGGCCGCCTCGAGGCTGTCCGCGACGGCCAGGCCGTCGGCCGCCGCCGCCTCCCGGGTCGCTGCGCTGGGCGACCAGCCGGTGACCGGCAGCCCGCCCGGCAGGGCCCGCGCGAGCGAACCGCCGATCAGGCCGAGACCCAGTACGCAGACCGCCGGGGGGAGCAGGATGGACAGGTCGGCGGCGGCGGACGCTTCGGCGGACGGCGCGGGGAGCATGGCCTCATCATCGCCGGTCGGGACGCCCAGCGGGCCGCGGGGGGCGGGCCCGGCCGGCTGGGGGGACCGGCCATGGCCCATCGGGCGCCTAGGCCGTAACGTTGCCCGCGTGAGCACTGCCGGGACGAACACGACTGAGGGCTTCGGGGTCGCGGTCACCCGCGAGGACAGCACGTGGCGGTGTTCGCTGCTCGCGCCCGAACTGCTCGACGACCTGGACGGCGTGATCACCGGCCTGCGCCGGGTGGCCAGCAGCGGTCCGGTGTTCGCCATGCTGGCCGTCGACGACGAGTTCTTCGTCATCGTCCGGCCCATCCCGGGCGGCGCGACCCTGCTGCTCTCGGACGCCACCGCCGGGTTGGACTACGACATTGCCGCCGACGTGCTCGACCTGCTCCAGGTGCAGATCCCCGAGGACGACGAGGTGGACGACGAGCCTTGGCCCGAGGGCGATCTGGGGCTGCTGGCCGATCTGGGCGTGGCCGAGCAGGAGATGCAGCTGATCGTCGACGACGTCGACCTGTACCCGGACGAGCAGCTGTCCATGATCGCCGCCCGGTGCGGGTTCGCCGACGCGTTCGCCGCGATCCTCGAGAAGGTCTGACCCACGCCGCCATGGCGGGGGCCCGCGAGGCCGCGGACGCGGACCTGATCCGGCGGGCGCTGAACCTGGCCCGCCGGGCCCCGGACACCGGGGACGTGCCCATCGGGGCGCTGGTCCTGGACGTCGACGGCGCCGTCATCGGGCAGGGCTGGAACGCGCGGGAGGCCACCGCAGACCCGACCGCGCACGCCGAGATCCTGGCCCTGCGGCAGGCCGCCGCGGCCCGCGGTCAGTGGAACCTGACCGGGTGCACGCTGGCCGTGACCGTCGAGCCCTGCACCATGTGCGCCGGGGCGATGGTGCTGGCCCGGATCGACACGGTCGTGTTCGGCTGCTGGGAGCCCAAGACCGGGGCGGCCGGCTCGTTGTGGGACGTGCTGCGGGACCGCCGGCTGACCCACCGGGTCCAGGTCCGCGGCGGAGTGCTGGAGCAGGAATCGGCCCAGTTGCTGCGCACCTTCTTCGCCGGGCACCGGCAACCGGGAGAATGAGCACTCATGCAGCTCGGTGTGTACAGCTTCGGTGACATCCACCCCAACCCGGTGACCGGCGAGAAGGTCTCGCCGGCGCAGCGGATGGCCGATCTGCTGGAGCGGATCCGGCTGGCCGAGCAGGTGGGCCTGGACTTCTTCGGTATCGGTGAGCACCACCGGCCCGACTACGCCGTGTCCGCGCCGGCCACGGTGCTGGCCGCGGCGGCCGGGCAGACCAGCCGGATCGGGCTGGGCAGCGCGGTCACGGTGCTCTCGACCGAGGATCCGGTGCGGGTCTACCAGCAGTACGCCACGATCGACCTGATCTCCCGGGGCCGGGTCGAGCTGATGGCCGGCCGCGGTTCGTTCATCGAGTCCTACCCGCTGTTCGGGGCCGAGCTGAGCGACTACGACGCCCTGTACGACGAGAAGATCCAGTTGCTGCTGCAGATCGACGCGGGCAACCCGGTGACCTGGTCCGGGCAGTTCCGGCCGCCGCTGGACAAGGCGGTGATCCTGCCCCGTCCCTATCCCAAACCGGACCTCGGGGAGCACCTGCGGATCAGCGTGGCCACCGGCGGAAATCCCGAATCCTCCGTCCGGGCCGGGCTTCTCGGCCTGCCGGTGAACTACGCGATCATCGGCGGGCAGCCGGCCCGGTTCGCCCCGCTGGTCGACCTGTACCGGCGCGCGTCCGCCCAGTCCGCCCAGTCCGAGCGGCGGGGCGCGGTGGCGCAGGTCGCGGTCTCCGGGATGGGTTTCATCAGCGACGACGGGACGGCGCTGGACACGTTCTTCCCGTACTGGTTGGACTCCATGCGCCGGATCGCGCGCGAGCGACGGTTTCCCACGCCCGACCGGGCCTCCTACGAGGCGCAGGCGGCCCCCGGCGGGGCGTACTTCATCGGGACGCCCGACCAGGTCGCCGAACGGATCGTGACCCTGCACGGGGTGCTCGGCCACGACCGGCAGCTGTTCCAGATGGACCTGTCCAGCGTCCCGCAGGCCGACTCGCTGCGGGCGATCGAGTTGCTGGGTACGGCCGTCGCCCCGCTCGTGCACGCGGAGGTCGGTCCCGCCGCCTGATCGTCGAGTTGTCCGGACAAGTGCAGACGAGTTCGGTCCTGTCTATTGCGCTGAACCGGATCAGCAGTCACACTTGACGGGCGCCGGCACTCGGCCGGGGGAGCAGCCAGTTCCCTTTCGCAGCGCGGCGTCCCCGGTCCGCACCCGGTGTTGTGTGCGGGCCCGTGGCGACTGCGCCACTATGGCCGTAGTCCACCATCCGATGCCCGAACGAAGGAGTTCTCGCATGCGAGCAGTACGCGTGGTCGGTTACCACCGCAACCTCGAGCTGACCGAGGTGCCCAAGCCCGAGATCACCGGGCCGCACGACGTGATCGTCAAGATCGGCGG
>JBGALY010000072.1:0-9268 GCA_044223435.1 Nakamurella sp. | reverse complement strand
GTCGCCGCGGCCCTGTCGGCCGAACACGGCATCGGCGTCCGGGACGGGGCGTTCTGCGCACATCCGTTGGTGCGCAAGCTGCTCGGCGCGGCCGGTTGCGCCGAGTCGGCCGACGGCCAGGCGCTGCGGGCGTCCGTCGGACTCGGCACCACCACCGAACACGTGCAGCGGCTGGTTCGCGCGGTGGAGTCGATCGCCGAGAGTGGCCCCCGCCTGCGGTACGTCGTGCAGGACGGGCGCCCGGTGCCGGCCATCGACGCACGGGCACTGCCCGTCATCGCCCCCTGGCAGCGGTAACCCGCCCCGCACCACGGACGGCGCCTGCCGGCGCTCGGGGGTCACCGTCCGGCGCGGCGCGGTGCGCCGGCGTCAGCCCGCGCCGGCCGGCCCGGTCAGGCCCGGCAGGGGCCGGCCGAGCGACCGGCTGCGCCCCCGGAACTCGGCGATCAGCTCGCCATCGTCCCGAGTAATGGTGACGTCGTACAGGCCGCTGCGACCGAACCTGGCCCGCTCGAGCGCCGTCGCGGTCAACCGGTCGCCCAGCCGGGCGGGCCGGACGAAGGCGATGTCGAAACCGGCGGCCACGGTCATCTCGCCATGAGTGTTGCACGCGAACGCGAAGGCGCTGTCGGCCAGGGTGGCCAGGTAGCCACCGTGGCAGTTGCCCTGGCCGTTGACCATGTCCTCGCCGACCCGCAGGGCGACGGTGGCGCGGCCGGGCGCCACCACCGGTGTGCTCATGCCCAGCCGGCGGCTGGCCCGGTCCTGGGCCCACATGGCGTCGGCGCACCGCTGCGCCAACGCCTGCGCATCCCCGTCGGCACTCCCGGTCGGGTCCGGTGCCGGGCGCGCTGCCGGGTCGGGACTCACCGGGCGTCTGGCTCGTAGGTGTAAAAGCCGCGGCCGGACTTGCGGCCCAGTTCGCCGGCCGCCACCATGTCCCGGAGCAGCTGCGGCGGCGCGAACCGCTCCCCCAGCGTCGCGTGCAGATAGTCGGCGATGGCCAACCGGACATCCAGGCCGACGAGATCGGTGGAGCGCAGCGGCCCCATCGGATGCCGGTAGCCCAGCTCCATGGCCGTGTCGATGGCCTCGGCGTCGGCGACGCCCTCCTCCAGCATGCGGATGGCCTCCAGGCCCAGCAGCACACCCAACCGGGACGAGGCAAAGCCCGGCCGGTCCCGCACCACCACCGCGGCCTTGCCCAGCCCAGCGACCCAGCCGCGGGCCGCGTCGACCACGGCAGGGTCGGTAGCGCCGGCCACCACCACCTCCACGAGCTTGGACGCCGGCACCGGGTTGAAGAAATGCAGGCCGAGCAACCGCTCCGGCCGGTCCAGGGCGCCGGCCAGGTCGGTCACCGACAGGGAGCTGGTGTTGGTGGCCAGGACCGCCCCGGGACCGACGGCCGACTCGGCCGCCCGCAGCACGTCGGCCTTCAGCTGGGCCCGTTCCGGCACGGCCTCGATCACCAGCTCGGTGTCCTCGTCCAGGTCGCTGGCCGAGCCGACGATGACCAGGCGACCCGCCGCGGCGGCCGCCGGTTCCATGAGCTTGCCCCGCCGCTGCGCCTCCTCGATCCCGGCCTCGATCCGGCTCCGGGCGGCCCGCGCTGCCGCCGGCCCGGCCTCGACGACGGCGACACCGGCGCCGGCGGCCAGCCAGACCTGAGCGATGCCGGCCCCCATCCGGCCGCCGCCGATCACCGCCACCCGGGACGGGACCGCCCCTTCCGACGACATCTGCTCCATTTCAGACCCTTTCGATCAGCATTGCGACACCCTGGCCGACCCCCACGCACAGCGTGGCCAGACCCCGCCGGCCACCGGAGCGTTCCAGCCGGCCGAGCAGGGTGACCAGCAGACGCGCGCCCGAGCAGCCAAGCGGGTGGCCGAGCGCGATCGCCCCGCCCTCGGCGTTGACGATCTCCTCGTCGACCTTGAGCCGGTTGAGCACACCGATCGACTGGGCCGCGAACGCCTCGTTGAGTTCGACGACGTCGAGATCGTCGATCCGCCAGCCGGCCTTGGCCAGCGCCTTCTCGGTCGACGGCACGGGACCGAGGCCCATCACATTCGGGGCGACCCCCACGCTCGCGCTGACGACGATGCGGGCCCGCGGGGTGAGCCCGTGCCGCCGGACCGCGTCGGCCCCGGCCAGCACCAGGGCCGCCGCCCCGTCCGACAGCGGCGAGCTGTTGCCGGCGGTGACCACGCCGCCGGCCCGGAAGACTGGACGCAACCCGCCCAGCGCCTGCATGGTGGACCCGCGGCGCGGCCCCTCGTCCTCGCCGACCGTCACGGTCTGCTTCCCGGAACGGACGGTCACCGGGACGATCTCGCCGGCGAAGCGCCCCGCATCCTGCGCGGCGATGGCCCGCTGGTGGCTGCGCAGGGCGAACGCGTCGCACTCCTGCCGGCCGATGCCGTCCAGCGCGGCGATCTCCTCGGCCGTCTCGCCCATCGACAGGGCAATCTTGCGGGTCCGGGGGTCCTGCGGCTGCGCCACCGCCCGGTCGTGGGCCAGGAAGGTTGGGTTGGTGAAGCGCCAGCCCAGGGAGGTGTCGACCACGTCACCGGGGCGGGCCCACGGCGTCCCCGGCTTGGCCATCACCCAGGGGGCGCGGGTCATCGACTCCACGCCGCCGGCGATGGCCAAATCGATCTCACCGGCCCGGATGGCGGTGGCCGCGGCGGCCACCGCGGTCAGGCCGGAGGCGCAGAGCCGGTTGGTGGTGTACCCGGGCACCGCGTCGGGCAGGCCGGCCAGCAGCACGGCCATCCGGGCGACGTCCCGGTTGTCCTCCCCGGCCTGGTTGGCGGCCCCGAGGATCACTTCCTCGACCGAGTCGGCCGGGGCTCCGGACCGCCGCAAGGCCTCGCCGACGACCAGCGCCGCCAGGTCGTCCGGCCGGGCCCCGGCCAGGGCGCCCCCGAAACGACCCTGCGGGGTACGGACGCCGTCGACGATGAAGACCTCTGAAGGGGATGCCACGGACCTGCTCCTTGACGCCGAAGTGATTGCCGGATCGGCCATCCGGCCAACAGATGACCGATCGATCGGTCAGTAATTGATGCAGTGTCGCGCACCGCGGGCCGGTTGGCAAGGCCGCGCGGCCGACGTCACCGGGGGCGCAGACCGTTCAGCGCGATGCTGACGGTGGCGTCGACGATCGCCTGCCGCGAGCCGGTGCGGTTCCCCGGCCGGTACCACTCGTGCACCGAGTTGACCATGCCGAACAGCAGCCGGCTGACCATCCGGGAATCGATGTCGTCGCGGATCTCCTGGGCCCGGGCCGCCTGCTCGACCAGCCCGGCCAGTCGCGCGTCGATCCGGCGCCGGCGTTCCAGCGTCTGCCGCTCGACCGCCGTGTTGCCCCGGACCCGCAACAGCACCGTGACGAAAGGCAGCTCGTCGATGAGGATCTCGGTGGTGCGCCGGATGGCGTCGGCCAGCCGGTCCACCGCCGTCCCGGGCAGCGACGTCGACTCGTCCAGTGCCGCCGCCAGCGCGTCCAGGGCGCGATCGACGGCCATCTGGAGGATCTCCTCCTTGCTGGTGAAGTGGTGGTAGAAGGAGGATTTCGTCAACCCGGTAGCGGCGGCCAGGTCCGCCATGCTGGCCGCTTCGTACCCACGCTCGTTGAAGACCGCGACGATCAGGCCGAGCAGTTCCGCGCGGCTGTACCGGGCCGGACGGCCGCGGGACCCGCGGGGCGCGGCCGGGGCGTCCGCGGATCGGGCGGGAACGGAGGCCATGTGCGGAGTATGCCCCATCGGACTCCCCCCGCTTCTCAACTGCGGGGCCGCTCATCCACGATCCGCCGCATCTTCCCGACCGACCGCTCGATCCCGCCCGGCGGGACCACCTCCACGGCAACGCTCACCCCGATCCGGTTCTTGATCAGCGCGGCCAGCTGCGCCCCCTCGTCCTGGGCCGCCCGCGGATCGGCATCGGGACGGTGTTCCACGCGCACCGTCATCCGGTCCATCCGGTCCGGACGGGTCAGCACGCACTGGAAATGCGGGGACAGCACGGGCGTGCGCAGGATCAGCTCCTCGATCTGGGTCGGGAACAGGTTCACGCCGCGCAGGATGATCATGTCGTCGCTGCGCCCGGTGATCTTCTCGATGCGCCGCATCGGCCGGGAGGTCCCGGGCAGCAGCCGGGTGAGGTCGCGGGTCCGGTACCGGACGACCGGCATCGCCTCCTTGGTCAACGACGTGAAGACCAGCTCCCCGTACTCGCCGTCGGGGAGCACCGCGCCGGTGACCGGGTCGATGATCTCCGGGTAGAAGTGGTCCTCCCACAGGTGCAGGGCGCCCTTGCTCTCGATGCACTCGACGCCGACGCCGGGCCCGATCACCTCGGACAGGCCGTAGATGTCGATTGCGTGGATGTCCATCCGCCGCTCCATCTCCCGGCGCATCTCGTTGGTCCACGGTTCGGCCCCGAAGATGCCCAGTTTGAGCGAGGTCTTGGCCGGATCCAGCCCCTGACGCTCGATCTCGTCGATGATTGCCAGCATGTACGACGGGGTGACCATGATGAAGTCGGGTTCGAAGTCGTGAATCAGCGTCACCTGCCGTTCGGTCATCCCGCCGGACACGGGAATGACCGCGCAGCCCAGCTTCTCGGCCCCGTAGTGGGCGCCGAGCCCGCCGGTGAACAGCCCGTACCCGTAGGCGATGTGGGCCCGGTCGCCCGGCCGACCGCCGGCGGCCCGGATCGACCTGGCCATCACGGACGCCCACATGGCAATGTCGTTCTCGGTGTACCCGACCACCGTCGGTTGCCCGGTCGTCCCGGACGACGCGTGGATGCGGGAGATCCGCTCGCGCGGCACCGCGAACATGCCGAACGGGTAGTTGGCCCGCAGGTCGGCCTTCGCGGTGGTCGGGAACCCGGCCAGGTCGCTCAGGTCGCGGCAGTCGTCCGGATGGACGCCGGCGGCGTCGAAGGCCCGGCGGTAGTGCGGCACGTTCTCGTACGCGTGCCGCAGCGAGGACTGCAGCCGGCGCAGCTGCAGGGCGCGGAGTTCGTCGATCGATGCGCGTTCGATCGCGTCCAGCGACTGGGGGTCGGGGGTGCGGTCGTCCATGGTGGCTGTTCTCCTCATCGAGAGACGGCCGTCGGCGGGTGGGCGCGGGCGGCGGATGGGCGCGGCCGCGGTCAGCGGCCGGTGGTCGTCACGGTGCCGGCCAGGTCTTGGCGACCGAGGTGAGCACGTCGTAGGTGGCGACGGTCTCGCCGTTCTGGTTGGTGATGACGGCGTCCCAGGTGACGTCGCCCCAGTCGGAGTCGACGCGCGGCGAGATCGCCTTGGCGGTCAGCGCCACCGTCAGCGCGTCGCCCGGGTAGACCGGGACGTTGAACGTCAGGTTCTGCAGGCCGACGTTCGCCAGCACCGGACCCGGCTCGGGCGACACGAACAGGCCGGCCGCCATCGACACGACGAAGTAACCGTGGGCCACGCGACCCTCGAAGAAGGGGTTGGCCGCGGCCGCGGCGTCGTCCATGTGCGCGTAGAACGTGTCACCGGTCAGGTCGGCGAACGTCTCGATGTCGTCGAGGGTGATGACCCGGGGCCCGGCGATCACCGCGTCGCCGATCCGCAGCTCAGCCAGGCTCTTCCGGAACGGGTGCGCCCCCTGCGTCGTCCGCGGCGCCCCGGCCACCCAGGTTCCGGTGATCAACGAGACCGCCCGGGGGGAGCCCTGGACCGCGGTGCGCTGCAGGTAGTGCTTCATGCCGCGGATGCCGCCCAGTTCCTCGCCGTCGCCGGCGCGGCCCGGGCCACCGTGCACCAGGGTGGGCAGCGGCGACCCGTGGCCGGTCGACTCCGGCGCGGACTCGGCGTCCAGCACCAGGACCCGACCGTGCCAGGGGGCGACGCCGAGAACCAGCTCGCGCACCACCTGCGGGTCGGCGGAGACCACCGACCCGACCAGGCTGCCCCGGCCCCGGGCGGCCAGGCGCACCGCGTGCGGGCTGTCCCGGTAGCCGATGACGGTGCTGACCGGCCCGAACACCTCGATGTCGTGCGGCTCGTCGCGGCCGGCGTCCGTGGCCTGCAGCAGGATCGGCGGCAGGAACGCGCCCCGCTCCGGGTCGGCGTCGACCAGGTCGAACCGGTCCGGATCGCCGACGACGATCCGGGCGGCGGACTGCAGGGCCTCGAGGTTCTTGCGCACCTCGTCGCGCTGGGCCAGGCCAACCAACGCCCCCATCGTCACGGTCGGATCGGCCGGGTTGCCCACCCGGACCTTGTCCGCGATCCGGGCGCCGACCGCCTCGACCACGGCACCGACCAGCGGTTCGGGCACCAGCGCGCGGCGGATGGCGGTGCACTTCTGCCCCGCTTTCGCGGTCATCTCGGTGACCAGTTGCCGTACATACAGGTCGAACTCCGCACTGCCCGGGGAGACGTCGAGGCCCAGCACGGAGAAGTTCAGCGAGTCGGCCTCGGCGCCGAACCGGACCCCACCGGTCAGGACCCGGGAATGGGTGCGCAAAGCCGCTGCGGTGGCGGCCGACCCGGTGAACGCCACGGTGTCCTGCTCGTCGAGCAGATCGAGCAGGCCACGGGAGCCGCCGGCCACCAGCTGCAGGCTGCCCTCGGGCAGCAGGCCGGACGCGATGATCTCGGCGACGACGGCCTGGGTCAGGTACGACGTCTGGGACGCCGGCTTGACCACGGTGGGCACCCCGGCCAGGAACGCCGGGCCCAGCTTTTCCAGCATGCCCCAGACCGGGAAGTTGAACGCGTTGATCTGCAACGCGATTCCCCGCCGCGCGGTGTAGAGGTGTTGACCAACGAAATGGCCTTTTTTCCCCAGCTTCTCGACCGATCCGTCGAGCAGGACGGTGATATTGGGCAGTTCTCGGCGACCCTTGCTGCCGTAGGTGAACAGGACGCCGATGCCGCCGTCGACGTCGACCAGGGAGTCGCGGCGGGTGGCGCCGGTCAGCGTGGACAGCGCGTAGAACTCGTCGCGCCGGCCGTTCAAGTGCAGCGCGAGCTGCTTGAGCGCCAGGGCGCGCTCGTGGAAGGTCATTGCCCGCAGCGCGGGCCCGCCGACCGACCGGGCGTGATCGATCACCGGAGCCAGATCGATGGGCGCGGTGCCGATCTCGGCTACGGCCTGGGCGGTGGAGGCGTCCAGCAGGGACATCCGGTCACCGGCCGGGTCCTGCCAGCGCCCGGCGACGTAACTGGCGACGGCGATGGTCACGGCGAAACTCCTTCGTGTGGTGGGCGAGTGCAGCGGGCGACCGGCGGCATCAGACCGGTTGCTGGAAGACCAGGTAGGTCCGGTCCCGGTCGGTGCGGGTGCCGCACTCGACGAATCCGGCCTGGCGGGCGGTGCGTTGCCCGGCGACGTTCCAGTCCGGGACGGTGGTGCGGACCCGGCGGTCGAGCGCGACCGAGCGGGCGTGGGCGACGGCGGCCCGGCCCAGGTCGCCGCCCCACCCGCGGCCGGCCCACTCGGGTCGGATGCCGATGGCGACGTCGAGGACCCAGTCGTCCGCCGGCTGCCCCGGGACCCGGGCCGCCGCGCCCAGGCAGCAAAAGCCCAGCAGCTCGTCGCGGGCGTCGACGACGGCCCAGTAGCCCTCGTCCGGTTCGGGGGTCTGGAGTGCGTCCTCGATGTGCCACGCCCCCGGGCTGCTCCAGCTCGCCACTGTCAGGCCGTCCTCGATGGTCAGTGGCCGGACCCGCAGGGGCCGGACCGGCTCCGCCTTCACCCGGGCGGCGCTCGGCACTGGTGCCGGTGCCGGTGCCGGTGTCTCGGCGGGTACGGCGGTGCCGTGGGGCGCGGACCGGGCCGCCCGGCGGGCGGCCCGCTCGTCGAGGAACTCCCCCATCCGGACCCGCTTGTCCGGGCCGTCGAACAGCACGGCCTGGGCGACGATGTCCAGGGACGTGGTGGCCGGCCGGTGCGCGCGGAGCGCGAGCTTGGTCAGTTCAAGTACGCGCCAGGAGCGGCGCGCGATCCGTTCGGCCAGGGCGATGGCCTGCTCGAGCAGTTCCGCGGCCGGGTGGATCTCGTCCAGCAGGCCGGCGGCGCGGGCCGCCTCGGCGTCCAGCTCGTGCCCGGCGTAGAGCATGCGCCGGGCCAGCGGGAGGCCGACGGCCTGCGGCAACCGCCAGTTGGCGCCGGCCCCGGCCAGGATGCCCAGGCCGAGTTCGGGTTGGGCGAACCGCGCCTGCGGGCTGCCCACCCGCAGATCGCACGCCAGCGCCAGTTCGCAGCCGCCGCCGAACGCGGGCCCGTCGATCGCGGCCACGGTCGGCCAGCGGTGCGCCTCGATCCGGTCGAACAGCCCGGCGTTGATGGCGCGCAATGCGGCGTCGGCGTCCCGCTCGATCAGCTCGGCGATGTCGGCACCGGCCGCGAACACCCCCGGGGTCGTCGAGTACACCACGAGCACCGTTGGGGTGGAACGGATCTCGATCAGCGCCCGGTCGATCTCGTCGACCATGGCCTGGTCCAGCGCGTTGTGCTTGGCCGGGCGGTCGAGCCCGAGCAGCGTCACCGGGCCCCGGCGCTGCAGCCGCACCGCGGCGGCGCCCAGCTCCGTGGCGGTCACTGGCCGAAGTCCACGATGACCCGGTCGGTGACCGGATGGGACTGGCAGGTCAGCACGAATCCGCGGGCCACCTCGTCCGGCTCCAGCGCGTAGTTGGCGTCCATCTCGACCTTGCCCTCGGTGACCCGGGCCCGGCAGGTGCCGCAGACCGCGTTCTTGCAGGCGTAGGGCGCATCCGAGCGCACCTGCAGGGTGGCCTCCAGGATCGAGTCGCCGTCGGTCGGCAGCGTCAGGTCGACCGACCGCCCGTCCAGGATCACCGTCACGCTCGCGCCGACGGCCGGCGCATCGTCGGCGACGATCCGGCGCCGCGGCACCGCGCCCACGTGGAACAGCTCCCGGTGGACCCGGTCCGCGTCGACCCCACGGTCCAGCAGCACCCCGCGGACGGTGTCGGTGAGAGCGAGCGGGCCGCACAGGAACCAGTCGTCGACGTCGTCGACGGGCAGCAGGGCATCCAGGATGCGGTCGAAGCGGTCGACATCCAGCCGGCCGGACAGCAGCTCGACCTCGGTCATCTCGTGCCCGAGCACGTGGATCAGCTGGAAGCGCTCCGGGAAGCGGTTCTTCAGATCCTCCAGCTGCTCCAGGAACATGATCGTCGAGGTCCGGCGGTTGACGTAGACCAGCGCCGCGCTGCTCTCCGGCTCCACCTCCAGCGCGGTGGCCAGGA
>JBGALY010000071.1:0-9388 GCA_044223435.1 Nakamurella sp. | reverse complement strand
GACCGGAACGTCACCGGCGTCACCAGCGGCCCGAGTTCGATCCGCTCGGTCACCCCGGCCAAGTAGCCGAGCGTCACGTACGCCTCGGGGATCGGGTCCCAGGCCCGGCCCACCTGCGGGATCTGCAGCAGGTGGTCCATCACCGACAGCGCGGCGAAGCCGGCCCGTTCGGCCGCCACCGCCACATCGCGCAGCCAGCCGCGCGGATCCGCGCCCCAGCCGAACGCCGACACCTGCAGGCCGAACCGCAACCCGGGCCGTGCGAGTGGCGCCGGTCCAGCGGCGGCGACGCCGGCCGGGACGGGCTCGGCGGCGGTGTCCACCAGCAGGATGCGATCGAAGCCGTCGTCAGCCAGGTCGATCTCGGCCGTCCGACGGTGCTGGGACCGGAGCGCGGGGGCCGGCACCGGCCGGTCCCGGGCGCGGTTGCGGGCGCGGCACGCGTCGAGGGCGGTGGTGAACACGACCGCGACGCAGGGCAGGCCGGCGCGCCGGCCCAGGGCGACCGCGGCCCGGCGCCGGTCGCGATCCAGGCCGAGCGTGTCGATCACCGTGGTCAGGCCGCGCCGCAGACGGGCCGCCACGATGGCGTCGAGCACGGTGAACGCGTCCACCGACGCGTCCAGGTCGGCCTCCCCGCTGCCCACGGTGGCCCGCAGGACGTCCGCGGACACGACCTCATTGGACGCGAAATGCGTGCGGGCCCAGGTGGTCTTGCCGGCCCCGGACGGTCCGATGAGCACGACCAGGGCGGGCCGGGGCAGGTCGATCATCGGCCGGCCACGCTGCGCACCAGTGGCCCGGTGCGGTGCCGGACCGGGGTGTCCAGGGCGATCGCGGTCGACGCGCGGACCACGGCGGGGTCGCGGACGACGTCGTCGATCACCCGTTGCAGGTCGGCGTTGTCCCGGGACACCACCTGCACCAGCAGGTCGGCCTGGCCGGTGATGGTGTGCACCTCGATCACCTCGGGGATGGCGGCCAGGTGGTCGACGACGTCGCGCCGGCCGCGGCCCTGGGCGATCTCCAGGGTGACGAACGCCGTCACCGGGAAGCCGAGCGCGGCCGGGTCGACGGTGGGGGCGAGATCGGCGATCACCCCGTTGCGCTGCATCCGGTCCAACCGCGCCTGCACGGTGTTGCGGGCCGCGCCGATGCGGCGGGCCGCCTCCAGCACCCCGACCCGGGGCTCGGCCGAGAACAGCTCCAGGATCTGGGCGTCCAGCCGGTCGATCGTCATCAGGCTCCTCTACAACATGCTCAGTCAGACGGGCGCCCGACTCGACAGAATGCGCAGGATGCTGTGCGAATGGTTTCAGTATTGCTCATCGACGACGGCCGTGCCCATGCTGATCTGAATCCACGACCGCACTGACGCGAAGGCGGATTCGCATGACTGTCTCGTTCGAGGACACCCGACGGATCGAACCCGGCCACAAACGGAGCAACGAACCCCCCGACGAACCAACCGACGAGGCCCTGCGTGATCTGGTCGGCCTGGTCGACCACGACGTCGCCGCCGACCCGTTCCCGGTGCTCGGCATGGACGCGGTGGTCTTCGTCTGCGGCAACGCCACCCAGTCCGCCCAGTACTTCCAGGCGGTCTGGGGGATGGACCCGATCGCCTACCGCGGCCCGGAGACCGGCCACCGCGGCGACGTCGCCTACGTGCTCAAATCCGGGTCCGCCCGCTTCGTGCTGACCGGCGGCGTGGCCCCGGACAGCCCGCTGCTGCAGATCCATCGTGAGCACGGCGATGCCGTCGTCGATCTGGCCATGGAGGTCGGCGACGTCGACCGGTGCATCGCCCAGGCGCGGCGGCAGGGCGCCCGCATCCTGTCCGAGCCGCATGACGAGACCGATGAGCACGGCACCGTGCGCAGCGCCGCGATCGCCACCTACGGCCACGTCCGGCACACCCTGATCGACCGTCGCCGTTACCGCGGGCCCTACCTGCCCGGCTTCCGGGCCGTCACGCCGGACCGGCGCCGATCGGCCGGTGTGCCCCGGCGGTTGTTCCAGGCCCTGGACCACGCCGTCGGCAACGTCGAGCTCGGGCGCATGGACGAATGGGTCGACTTCTACAACCGCGTCATGGGTTTCGTGAACATGGCCGAGTTCGTCGGCGATGACATCGCCACCGAATACTCCGCGCTGATGAGCAAGGTCGTCGCCAACGGCAACCACCGGGTGAAGTTCCCGCTGAACGAGCCGGCCGTCGGCAAGCGCAAGTCGCAGATCGACGAGTACCTGGAGTTCCATGCCGGGCCCGGGTGCCAGCATCTGGCCCTGGCCACCGGCGACATACTGGGCACAGTCGACACGTTGCGCGAACGGGGCGTGCGGTTCCTGGACACCCCGGACGCCTACTACGACGACCCGGAGCTGGCCGCCCGGATCGGGCCGGTGCGGGTGCCGGTCGCCGAACTCAAGAAGCGCCGGATCCTGGTCGACCGGGACGAGGACGGCTACCTGCTGCAGATCTTCACCAAGCCATTGGGCGACCGGCCGACGATCTTCTTCGAGATCATCGAGCGGCACGGCTCTCTCGGTTTCGGCAAGGGCAACTTCAAGGCGCTGTTCGAATCGATCGAGCGGGAGCAGGCAGCCCGCGGCAACCTATGAGGGGCACCCGACCCTCAGCCCGCGGCCGGCCGCACGACGCCGGTCACCTCGCCCAGGGTCAGTCGGCCGCCGCCGGTCGACGGCGCGGTCGCGGTGATCGTGACAACGTCGCCGTCGGCCAGGAAGGTGCGCGACGTGCCGCCGCTCAACGGCACCGGCCGGGTCCCGTTGGCCGAAAGCTCCAGCAGCGAACCGGCCTGGTCGGGGGCGGGCCCGGACACGGTGCCGGACGCCAGCAGATCCCCGGTGCGCAGGCACGCGCCGTTGCTGGTCAGGTGCGCGATCAGCTGGGGCCCGGTCCAGTACATGGCGGCGAAAGGCGGCCGGCTGACCACGGTTCCGTTCACCTCGACGGTCAGGGCCAGGTCCAGGCCCCAGGGCAGGCCGGCGTCGTCGGCCAGGTAGGGCAGCAGCCGATGCGCGCGCCGGGGCGGTTCGATCCGCGCGGCGGCCAGCGCGGCGAGCGGGGTGATCCAGGCGCCGATCGAGGTGGCGAAGGATTTGCCGAGCATCGGCCCGAGCGGGCGGTACTCCCAGGCCTGGATGTCGCGGGCGCTCCAGTCGTTGAGCAGGCCGACCCCGAACACGTGTCGGGCGAAGGCGTCGGCCGGCACCGGGGTGCCGAGCGGCGAGCCGACGCCGACGACGAACGCGACTTCGGCCTCCAGATCCAGCCGTTGGGTCGGACCGAAGGTGGGCGCCGCACCGGGCAGCCGGGACTGCCCCCGCGGCCGGACGACCGGGGTGCCGGAGACGACGACGCTGCCGGCCCGGCCGTGATAGCCGATCGGCAGGTGGGTCCAGTTGGGCGGCAACGGGTCCGCGTCCGGCCGGAACATCCGGCCGACCGCGGTCGCGTGCCACTGGCTGGCGTAGAAGTCGACGTAGTCGGCGACGGTGAACGGCAGCAACAGGCGGACGGACTCGACCGGATGCAGGTGCGACTCGACGAGGGTGCGGCGGGCCGGATCGGTCACCGACCGCTGCGCCAGGGTGCGGGCGGCGGCCCAGATCGCCGGGCCGGCGGCCAGCAGCGGATCCAGCGAACCGGCGGCCAGAGTGCCGGCCAGCTCAGAGGTGTCGGCCACCGCGGCCAGATCGAGCACGGAGGAGCCGATCCGCACGCCCACCCGGGGGCCGCGGCCGGCGTCGAACACGCCGTACGGCAGGTGGTCGTCGTCGAACCCCGACCCGGCGGCACCGGGCACCCAGGAAGCCACGGCGGAACCCTAGACCTCAGGAGCGGTGATGGCCCACTACCGGCGCGTCGGTGACGTCCCCCCGAAGCGGCACACCCAGTTCCGGGACGCCGCCGGGCAACTGCTGCGCGAGGAGCTGATGGGCGAGGAGGGCTTCTCCTCCGACTCCTCGCTGCTCTACCACCGGGGGGTCCCATCGGCCATGGTCGACGCCCGGATCTGGGAGCTGCCCGACCTGGGCACGACGCCGAACCACCCGATGATGCCGCGACACCTGAAACTGCACGACCTGTTCACCTCGGGTGAGGGTATCGACGGCGAGGGCATCAACGGCGGGGGAATCGATGCTGTGACCGGGCGCCGGCTGGTGCTGGGCAACGCCGACGTGCGCATCTCCTACGTGCTCGCTCGCGAGCCAAGTCCGCTGTACCGCAACGCGATCGGCGACGAGTGCGTGTTCGTCGAGGCCGGGTCGGGCACGGTGCAGACGGTGTTCGGCGAGCTCCCGGTGCAGGCCGGCGATTTCGTCGTCATCCCGCGGGCGACCGTGCACCGCTGGGTGCCGGACGGCCCGCTGCGGGCCTATGTCGTGGAGGGCAACAGCCACATCGGCCCGCCGCGCAAGTACCTGTCCCGGTTCGGTCAGCTGCTGGAGCACTCGCCGTACTGCGAGCGGGACCTGCACGGGCCGAGCGCGCCCCTGCTGATGGACGGGCAGGACGTGCCCGTCTTCGTCAAGCATCGGGGAAACGGGCCGAGCGGGATCGTCGGCTCGATCGTCGTCGGCCCGCACCACCCGTTCGACGTGGTCGGCTGGGACGGCTGCCTGTACCCGTACACGTTCAACGTCCGCGACTTCGAGCCGATCACCGGCCGCGTGCACCAGCCGCCACCGGTGCACCAGGTGTTCGAGGGCACCAACTTCGTCATCTGCGCGTTCGTCCCGCGCAAGGTGGACTACCACCCGCTGGCCATCCCGGTGCCCTACTACCACTCCAATGTGGACAGCGACGAGATCATGTTCTACGTCGCCGGCGACTACGAGGCGCGCAAGGGCTCCGGCATCGGGCCGGGGTCGGTCAGCGTGCACCCGGGTGGTCACTCGCACGGTCCGCAGCGCGGCGCGGTCGAGGCCTCGCTGGGCAAGGACTACTTCGACGAGCTGGCCGTCATGGTCGACACCTTCCGGCCGCTCGAGCTCGGCGAGGGCGCCCGCGCGGTGGACGATGGCGCCTACGCCTGGAGCTGGTCGGACCGCGGTCCCGGCTGAGACCCGGGCGGCGCCCGCGGCTCAGGGGCGGCGGACCAGCACCACGGAGTCCTCCAGGGTCGATTCCTGCCCGTCCGGGCCGGTCGCCGGGCGAGTGCGGACCTCGCAGATGAGCACGTCCCAGTGGTCGGGCAGGGCCAGCGCGGCCAGGTCTCCGGCCGGGGTCGGGAAGACGATCGAGGGGTCACCGGCCAGCCCGGACCAGGGTGGTGCCGCGGCGTGGGCGACGACCAGCAGGTGCCCGCCGGGGGCGACCAGGCGAGCGGCGCGGCGTAGCACCACCTCGCGGGCGAATTCCACCGGCGACTGCAGGAAGCAGGCAGTGACCAGGTCGTACTGCTCGTCGCTCCGCCAGGTCTGCAGGTCGGCGGCGACGAAGTTGATCCGGCCGGCGGACACGCCCCGGTCGGCGGCCGCGGCGACGGCCCGGGCGATGGCGACGCCGGACAGCTCGACCCCGGTCACCCGCCAGCCGCGTTCGGCCAGCCAGAGGGCGTCGCCGCCCTCGCCCGAACCCAGGTCCAGGGCCCGGCCGGGAGGCAGGTCGGCGACCGTGCGGACCAGCATGGCGTTGGCCCGGCCGGACCAGATGCCGTCCTTCTCCCGGTAGCGGTTCTCCCAGAACTCGCGGGGATCCTGGGTCGAGGCGCCGGCGTCGTGGCCGGTGTGGGTGTGCTGATGCGTCATGGACCCAGCCTGCCCATCCCCGCCTGATGGTGGCAAGTATGTTTGCCGTTTCGGCAAGCTCGCAGCAGTGATCGGGTCAGCAGTGATCGGGTCAGTAGTGGTCGGGGTAGTGCGCCTGCACCGACAGCTCCGCACCCGCGCCGGTCAGGCCGCTGACGTGACCGCCGGCCGCCCCGACGGCCAGCAGTTGTTCGACCAGGTCGTCGCCGGTCAGGGTCATCGGCTGCAACCCGGCGCCGCGGTGGTCGAACAGGCCGCGGGCGCGGTGCCCGCCCTCGGTGATCTTGAGCAGCGACCCGGTGGAGGCCAGTGAGGCGCGGGCCACCCCGAGCAGGGCCAGGGCGTCGTCCAGGGCCTCGACCAGAGCCACCTGGTTGGCCTCGCACATCGCCCTGACCAGCTCCGGGCGGGTCCCGGCGACCCGGGTGCCGTCGGCGAACGACGAGGCGGCCAGCGACAGGGCCAGTTCGCCGCCCTGGGCGCCGGCCTGGGCCAGGGCCAGCGCCATCAGGTGCGGCAGATGGGAGATCCGGGCCACGGCGGCGTCGTGGGCCTCGGCCTCGGTCGGCACCACCCGGCTGCCCACGGTCAGGGCCAGCGCCGCCACGGCCGACCAGTCGGCCACCTCGGTGTCCTCGGTCAGGCACGTCACCCAGGCGGCCCGGTCGAACAGGGTCGCGTCCCCGGCCGCCCAACCGGAGGCGGCCGTGCCGGCCATCGGGTGCGAGCCGACATAGCGGGCCTGCGGGACGAGCTGGGCGACCTCCTGGGCCACCACCGCCTTGACACTGGCCACGTCGGTCAGCCGGACCTGCGGCGCGTGCTGGGCGACCTCCCGCAGCAGGGTGCGGAAGGTCGTCACCGGGGACGCCAGCACGACCAGGGCGTCCGCGCGGACCGCCGCCTGCAGCGCTGCCTCCAGGGTGTCCGCGACGGCCAGGCCGTCGGCCGCAGCCGCGTCCCGGGTGGACACGCTGGGCGACCAGCCGGTCACCGGCAGCCGGTCCTGCAGGGCCCGGACCAGCGAACCGCCGATCAGGCCGAGGCCGAGCACGCAGACCGCCGGGGGCAGCAGGGAGGACAGGGCGGCGGAGGCGGACGCATCGGTGGACGGTGCGGAGGGCATGGCCTCATCATCGCCGGTCGGAGCGTCGGCCGGGTCCCGGGGGCCGGCGCCGATCGGCTGGGGGGACCGGCGATGGCTCATCGGGCGCCTAGGCCGTAACGTTGCCCGCGTGAGCACTGCCGGGACGAACACGACTGAGGGCTTCGGGGTCGCGGTCACCCGCGAGGACAGCACGTGGCGGTGCTCGCTCCTCGCGCCCGAACTGCTCGACGATCTGGACGGTGTGATCACCGGCCTGCGTCGGGTGGCCAGCAGCGGTCCGGTGTTCGCCATGCTGGCCGTCGACGACGAGTTCTTCGTGATCGTCCGGCCCATCCCGGGTGGGGCGGCGTTGCTGCTCTCGGACGCGACCGCCGGGTTGGACTACGACATCGCCGCCGACGTGCTCGACCTGCTCCAGGTGCAGATCCCGGAGGACGACGAGGTCGACGACGAGCCTTGGCCCGAGGGCGATCTGGGCCTGCTGGCCGATCTGGGCGTGGCCGAGCAGGAGATGCAGCTGATCGTCGACGACGTCGACCTGTACCCGGACGAGCAGCTGTCCATGATCGCCGCCCGCTGCGGGTTCGCCGACGCGTTCAGCGCGATCCTCGAGAAGGTCTGACCCGCGCCGTCATGCCGGGGGCCCGCGACGCCGCGGACGCGGAGCTGATCCGGCAGGCCCTGAACCTGGCTCGCCGGGCCCCGGACACCGGGGACGTGCCGATCGGGGCGCTGGTGCTGGACCCCGACGCGGTCGTCATCGGGCGGGGCCGGAACGCGCGGGAGGCCACCGGCGACCCGACCGCGCACGCCGAGATCCTGGCCCTGCGGCAGGCCGCCGCGGCCCGCGGGCAGTGGAACCTGACCGGGTGCACGTTGGCCGTGACCGTCGAGCCGTGCACCATGTGCGCCGGGGCGATCGTGCTGGCCCGCATCGAGACCGTGGTGTTCGGCTGCTGGGAGCCCAAGACGGGCGCCGCCGGCTCGTTGTGGGACGTGCTGCGCGACCGCCGGCTGACCCACCGGGTCCAGGTCCGCGGCGGGGTGCGGGAGCAGGAATCGGCCCAGCTGCTGCGCACCTTCTTCGCCGACCATCGACAACCGGGAGAATGAGCACTCATGCAGCTCGGTGTGTACAGCTTCGGTGACATCCACCCCAACCCGGTGACGCACGAAAAGGTCTCGCCCGCCCAGCGGATGGCCGACCTGCTGGAGCGGATCCGGTTGGCCGAGCAGGTGGGCCTGGACTTCTTCGGCATCGGCGAACACCATCGGCCCGATTACGCCGTCTCCGCGCCGGCCACCGTGCTGGCCGCGGCGGCCGGGCAGACCAGCCGGATCGGACTGGGCAGCGCGGTCACGGTGCTCTCGACCGAAGACCCGGTGCGGGTCTACCAGCAGTACGCCACGATCGACCTGATCTCCCGGGGCCGGGTCGAGCTGATGGCCGGCCGCGGTTCGTTCATCGAGTCCTACCCGCTGTTCGGGGCCGAGTTGAGCGACTACGACGCCCTGTACGACGAGAAGATCCAGTTGTTGCTGCAGATCGATGCCGGCAACCCGGTGACCTGGTCCGGGCAGTTCCGGCCGCCGCTGGACAAGGCGGTGATCCTGCCCCGGCCCTACCCCAAGCCCGAACTCGGTGAGCACCTGCGGATCAGCGTGGCCACCGGCGGAAATCCCGAATCCTCTGTCCGGGCCGGGCTTCTCGGTCTGCCGGTGAACTACGCGATCATCGGTGGACAGCCGGCCCGGTTCGCCCCGCTGGTCGACCTGTACCGGCGCGCGTACGCCCAGTCCGAGCGGCGCGGCGCGGTGCCGCAGGTCGCGGTGTCCGGGATGGGCTTCATCAGCGACGACGGCCGGGCGCTGGACACGTTCTTCCCGTACTGGTTCGACTCCATGCGCCGTATCGCCCGCGAGCGACGGTTTCCCGCGCCCGACCGGGCCTCCTACGAGGCGCAGGCGGCCCCCGGCGGGGCCAATTTCATCGGGACGCCCGAGCAGGTCGCCGAACGCATCGTGACGCTGCACGGGGTGCTCGGCCACGACCGCCAGCTGTTCCAGATGGACCTGTCCAGCGTCCCGCAGGCCGACTCGCTGCGGGCCATCGAGCTGCTGGGCACCGCCGTCGTCCCGCTCGTACGGGCGGAGATCGGCACCGCCTGACCGCGAGTTGTACGGACAAGTGCAGACCAGTTCGGTCCTGTCTATTGCGCTGAACCGAGTCAGCGGTCACACTGGTCGGACGCCGGCATGCGGCCGGGGGAGCAGTGGCGCTCCCTTGCGCAGCGCGGTGTCCCCGGTCCGCACCCGGCGCTGTGTGCGGGCCCGTGGCGGCTGCGCCACCATGGCCGTTGTCCACCATCCGATGCCCGAACGAAGGAGTTCTCGCATGCGAGCAGTACGCGTGGTCGGTTACCACCGCAACCTCGAGCTGACCGAGGTGCCCAAGCCCGAGATCACCGGGCCGCACGACGTGATCGTCAAGATCGGCGG
>JBGALY010000028.1:0-75552 GCA_044223435.1 Nakamurella sp. | reverse complement strand
CGGCTGATCGAGGTCATCCGAACGACCACACCCGGTCAGGGCCGTGGCAACGGGCTGGGCATCGACGAGAACACCCTGGTGACGATCGACGCCGGCGGCCGGCTGAGCGTGGCCGGTGCCGGACGGGCGTGGCTGGTGCACCGGGGCGGCCACGGCGAGGCGACGGTCATCCCGCGGCCGGCCGGGACCCGGCCCGGCTGATCTCCCGACGCCAGTACAGCGCCCCCAGACCGATCAACGATCCGATCAGCCCGACGGCCGTCAGCCAGGTCAGCGGCCGGTCACCGGTGAAGTCACCGAACGTGCGCACCGCGGCCACCGCCATCAGGCCGAGCATGATCAACGCAACCTGGACGAGCAGGCGCGCGCTGGACCACCGGCGGTCGGCGAGCACCTGCACGGCCGCGAAGCCCAGGGCGAAGATCGAGCCGACCACTCGGGACGTCAACGGCGTCAACGGCCAGGGCCAGACGGTGGCCGCCCAGCCCGGCAGGGCGAACAGGACGACCGCCGTCACGCAGGACAGCACGCCGGCGGCGGCGATGACGGCCACCTCCGGGGTGGCCAGCAGCAGGTCGTCGACGGTGACCGGCGGGGACTGACTCCGGTTGGACCACCAGGCGAGCAGCACGAGCAGCGGCGCGGTGAAGTACAGGCCGGCCCACAGCCAGAAGGCAACGTTGCCGTGCACGAACCGGTCCCAATGCAGCACCGTGGCCACGCCGAGCAGACCGGAGAACAGCACCACCGGCAGGAAGCCGCCGCCGATCCGATGCCAGTGCTCCGCCGCCACCGCCCGCACGAAGAAGTAGGCGCCGCCGAGATAGGCCGACGCCAGCATCATCGACGTGAAGTCGGGTGCGATCCGCCACGCGAACAGGCGGCCGGTGTCGTCGGCGGACGGCCAGAAATACAACAGCACGAACGCCACGACCAGGAACGGAAAGATGAACACGCACAGCGCCCGAGTGGCCGGCAACACCCGGTCGCGCGGCGTCGGGCCGAGCCGATCGGACGCAGGGTAGCGACCAGAGTCGCCGGATGGGTTACCCACCCACCCATCGTCTCACCAACCGGACATTCGGCGCAAAGATCGCGCGGCGCGGTGGACGGGCCGTCCGGCGGGGCCGGCGGGCCGGCGGCTCAGCCGGCGGCCCGGGCCTGCGCGGCGATCGCCTCGTGCTCGGCCGAGCCGACGGTGTCCAGCCCGGGCGCGGGCACCCGGCTCATGGCCAGCCGCAACGCGTAGACCCGGGTGGCGGCGTCGGCCAATCGATCGGCCGACAATTGCCCAGCCTCGACCGCAGCGACGATGCCCGCCACCGCAGCTTCGGGGTCGGTCGGCATCAGCACCAGGTCCTGACCGGCGGCGACACCCCGCCAGGCGGCCTCGGCCGGACCGAAATTGTCGACGACGGGAGCCATCTCGAACGAGTCGGAGACCGCGACACCCTGGAAGTTCAGCCCCTCACATCCGGCCACACCGGGCCCCTTCAGCAGGTCGGTGACCACCGCCGAGCTCAACGCCGATGACGCGCCGCCCGTGCCGACCGCGGGCAGATCGATGTGGCCGGTCATGACCAGCGCGGCGCCCGCGTCCACCCCGCCCCGCATGGGCACGGCCTCGACGGCGTTCCACTCCGCGCAGTCGGTGGTCAGGGTCGGCAGCGCCTGGTGAGTGTCGGTCGCCGTCCGGCCGATGCCGGGGAAGTGCTTGATCGTCGCGGCCACGCCGCCCTGCTGGTAGCCACGGACCGCGGCGGCCACCAGCCGGGCCGACCGGTCCGGATCGGAGCCGAACGTCCGGCCGGCCACGCCGGACCCCCCGGACTCCGGAGACACGTCGGCGTCGGGCGCGAAATCGACGTTGATGCCGACGGCTCGCATCTCGGCCGCGCTGGCCGCGGTCACCTGTTCGGTGAGCCCGGCCGCCGCGTCCAGGTCGCCGATCGCAGCGAGCTCGTCCGCCCCGGGAAAATCGGTGAATCCGTTGACCAGCCTGGTCACCAGACCGGACTCCTGGTCGGTGCCGATCAGCAACGGGGCCCCGGCCTGGCCGGCCGGTACCTGCGCCTGCAATTCCGCGGCGACGGTGGCGACCTCGCTCGGGGTGCCCCCGGCGGTCCCGTCGATGGCGCCCTTGGACCCCATCAGGATGACGCCGCCCAGGTGCAGCCGGGCGACCAGGTCGGTGCCGACGGCGTCGGCCGAGCTGGCCATCACCACGGCGCCGGCCCGGTCCGCCGTGCTCATCGCCGCGACCGCGGCCGCCGCCGCCGTCATGTCGGCACCGGTGACCGGGCCGCCGGGCGGCACGGCCGGAGCCGCAGGCGGCTCCGGCGGCGGGCTCGGCGGCAGGGCCGAGGCGGTCGGCTCGGCGGGAGGCGCCGAGGACGCGGGGACAGCGGCCGCCGGCGGGCCGGCCGATCCACCCGATGGCGACGAGGCTGACGACGCGGCGGCCGAGAGGGTGCCACCGGTGGACGGTGGCGGACCCTGCTCGGGCCCGGCGGAACACCCGGCGGCGAGCAGGGCGGACACGGCCACCACCACGGCGAGCACCCGCCCGGCGGGACGGCAACGCCGCCGGGCCCCGGCGCCGCCGGGCGTCACGGGCATGCCGTCATCGACTGGGTCGACGGATCGATCCCGCTCAACGTCAGCGTGCCGTCCTCATCGGTCAGCAGGTAGGTCAGGTCCCAGTTGATGCAGGTCGCCGGCAGCCGTTTGGGGGCGAACTCCGCGGCCTGCTCGGAGGTGAACATCGTCCGGACCCGCAACGGGTCGTCGGCGATGTCGGCGATCATCAGGTTGGAGTCGATCGTCGTACTGTAGGCGTGGGTCCAGTCCTGCGCTGTTTGGTTGGCCGCCTGGTCCGACCCGACGACGTCCAACCAGGCGTAGAAATCCCGCCGGTTGATGGCGTCGAAATAGGTCTGCAGCGTCTGCTGGATCTCGGCCGCGCGAGGATGAAGTCCGGCACTGGTGGACACCGCCACGGCGTCGTCACCGGTGGGTCCGGCGGAATAGCCGTCGGGGATGATGGAGGGCCGGGTCTTGCCCAGGGCCCAGGCGGCCGAGGCTCCCCCGCCGACGACGACGAGCAGGACGATGGTGAGCACCATCGTCAGCCGTCGGCCGCGTAACCGCATGCAGCAAAACCCTCCGCCGTCGTCGCTGTCAGGCAGCGAGCTGTGGGAATGCGAACTATCGCACTGTCCACAATGAGCGACGTATCAGCGGGTCGCGGGTTGTCACGCAGTGTCAACGTTGGCGGGAGGCGTCGTGTTATCCATTTCTCGCCGGTGACGCGCAACCCCCGGGCGGCTCAGCCGACCTGGTGCAGCCAGGTGACCGCGGTTCCCTCCCCGGCCCGGCGGTACGGCTCGAGTTCGGCGTCCATGTGCGCGCCGAGCAGATCGGACAGCGTGTGCTGCACGGCCTCGATACTGGTCGCCGTGGCCAGCACGGAACGCACCTGATCCTCACCGAGCATGACGTCGCCGTTGGCCGACATGGCGGCCCGCCACACACCCCGTCCGGGGACGTGACAGATCCGCTCGCCGTCCGCCCCGGGGCTCGCCTCCTCGGTGATCTCGAAGCGCAGCATCGGCCACGCCTTGAGCGCCTTCGCCAGCTTGCCGGCGGTTCCCGACGGGCCGGACCACGCCACGTCGGCGCGCAGCGCCCCGGGCGAAGCCGGCTGAGCCGTCCACGACAGGGTGACCCGACCACCGGTCACGCTGCCGATCGCCCACTCGACGTGCGGGCAGATTGCCGCGGGCGCCGAGTGCACGTACACCACTCCACGGGTCACTACCGTCCACCTCCGCTCGCACTTCCACCGTTCTTCCCCAACGTGGACGTGCGTCACCAGCGGCGACGGGGTGTGGCCTGCGTTGACATTGTGCACCGTGGGGTGGCAGTGACGCCACCCCCGGTTGGATCGCGGCTGTGACGCCGGGCCGGTCGGGCGAGCCCGGCTGCTCGCAACCGCGAAAGCATCTGGTCACGGGACCGCCGGCGTCACCGTCGGTGGGCCACCGCAGCGTCCGACCACAACGGCGAATCGGCGTCGCCATCGGACCAGCCGCCGGATCGGCGACTGTCGGCACCGAACAGCGGGCCGGCCACGGCGAGGAGGAGGAACAGGACCAGGAGGATCAGTGCGGCTGTCATGAATCAAGACTCGTCCGGAAAAACCATCACGTCCATCTGTTTCTTCTTCCGCCAATGCGTAAGATGCTCTGCATGATTGATGTCCGCAAGCTGGAGATCCTGCGCGAGCTCGACCGCTGCGGGACGATCGCGGCCACCGCCGCAGCCGTCCACCTCACCCCCTCGGCGGTGTCCCAGCAGATGGCCGCCCTGTCCAAGGAAACCGGCACCGCGATGCTCGAGCCGGACGGGCGCCGGGTCCGGTTGACCGAGGCCGCCCAGCTGCTGTTGCGGCATGCCCATCAGATCTTCACCCACCTGGAACATGCCGAGTCCGACCTCGCCGCGTACCGGCGGGGCGACGCCGGCACGGTCCGGCTGGGCACCTTCAGTTCGGCGGTCAAGGCCCTGGCGGTGCCGCTGATCTCCGATCTGGCGACGACCACCCGCATCCGGGTGGAGCTGCGCGAGGTCGAACCCGAGGACGCCCTGGACAACCTGCTGGCCCGCACCGTCGACGTCTCGCTGATCCTGACCAGCACCGAGCTGATGCCCGGTCAGGACGACAAGCGAGTGTGGTCCGAGCACCTGCTGGACGACGTGATGGACGTGGCCCTGCCCTTCGACCACCCGCTGGCCGAGCACGACGAGATCGAACTGGCCGACCTGGCCGACGCCGACTGGATCCTGGCCAACCCCGGAGTGCCGTGCTGGCAACTCACCCGCGACGCGTGCGAGCGAGCCGGATTCCGGCCGCGGGCGCGGCACTATGCGGATGAATTCGTCGGGGTGGTCGGGCTGATCGCGGCCGGGCACGGGGTGAGCCTGCTGCCCCGGCTGGCGCAGCCAGAGTTCGTGCACGAGCCGATCGTGCTCCGACCGGTGAAGGGAGTGAGCCCGGTGCGCAAGATCGGCGCGCAGATCCGGGCCGGCACCGCCGATCAGCCGCACATCGCACCGGTCCTGGAATCGCTGCGCCGGATCGCCCGTGGCGTCGCGCTCGGGCCGGTCGAGTGCCGGCCCGTGGTGGTCTCGCCGCCGGCCGAGCTGGCGGCAGTGTCGTCGTGACCACCCACATCGCGCTCATCCGCGGGATCAACGTCGGCCGGAACAAGCGGGTGGCGATGGCCGACCTCCGCGCGTTGCTGGCCGATCTCGGGTACGCCGACGTGCGGACGCTGCTGCAGAGCGGCAATGCCGTGTTCAGCGCGCCGGGCTCGGCCGCGGCCGTCGCGACGGCGGTCCAGGACGCGATGAGCGAACATCTCAAGGTCACCGCCCGGGTACTCGTGCGCAGTCCGGCCCAGCTGGGCAAGGCGATCGAGGCGGACCCGTTCGGGGAGCGGGCGACCGAGGGATCCAAGCACTTCCTGGGCTTCGTGGACCGGGCCCCGGCGAAGGGAACCGTGGACGCGGTGCCCCAGCTGGCGGCGGACGCCGATACCGCACCGGACACTGCACGTTTCACCGCCGGCAACCTGTACCTGTGGTGCCCGAACGGGATCTCGCGCTCGACGCTGTGGCAGGTCAACTGGGACAAGGTGCTCGGCACCGCGGTCACCCTGCGGAACTGGAACACGGTCACCAAGCTGCTGGACCTGGCCGGCTGACTGCTAACCGCCGGAGCGACCGCGATCGCCCCGAAACAGCGCCGCGTCCAGCAGCGGCGCCTGCAGCCGGGCCCACGGCGACAGCCCGCTGTCCGGGTCGGCGGCGGCGGCCAGGAATTCGGCCCAGGTCCACCAGGCCCACTCCCCCACCTCGCCCGGCCGCGGCTGCGGATCGTCCTCGACCCGGGCGACCAGCACCGGGCAGAGCTCGTTCTCCTCGACGGTCCCGTCGGAGGCCCGGTAGGAGAAGTCCGGCAGCACCATCCGCAGGTCGGTCGGGTCGACGCCGAGCTCGTACCGCATGCGGCGGACGGCGGCATCTGCCGGCGCCTCGCCGGGCGCCGGGTGCCCGCAGGCGGTGTTCGTCCACACCGCGGGAAAGGTTGCCTTGTCGGCGGCCCGCCGGGTGACCAGCAGCCGGCCGTCGGCCCGGAAGCCGTAGCAGGAGAACGCGAGATGTCGCGGGGTCTGCGCGCCGTGCACGGTGGCCTTGTCGGCGACGCCGATCGGCGTGCCCCGGTCGTCGACGAGCACGACCTGTTCGTTCTCGTCCAGCTCGGACAGCGGGAACGGGGCCGCGCGGCGGCGGCCCGGATGCGTCGGGTCGAACAGCGGGTGACGGATCGGCGGCACGTCCGCGAGCCTACCGACGTCGTGGGCGCCGGCGGGACGCGAACACCCCGGGCCCGGTCGAGGGTGACCGGGCTCGGGGCGATCACCGAGGGCGGACGGTCAGGTCTCGGCCGGCACCTCCGGATCGAGCTCGACCTCGGCCTTGTCGTTCCGCTTGTGGAAGGCGAAGGCCACCAGCACGACGGCCAGCATCGCGTAGCCGAGGGCGACCTCGGGCCGGGCCGCCCATTGGACCTGCTCCGCGTGGATCAGGCCGATCCAGGACAGCACGGCGCCGACCCCGGCGGCGGCGGCGGAATAGTAGAAGTTCCGCATCAGCAGGAAGGCGACGATCGAACCCAGCACCATGCCCGCCAGCACCGCACCCTCGCCGAACACCTTCATCCCGTGGTACACCAGGCCGGCGCTGGTCAGGGCCGCCTCGCCGACCTGGTCCGCGGACGTGCCGGCGGCGGCGAGCGCGTTGTCGATCAGGCCGGTCCCCCACTGCGCCAGGTTCGGCAGGATCGCCGCGACGACCGCGGCGGCCTGGATCTTGGGCACCGACTGGAACGCCTGGGCGCCGATCAGCAGCCCGATGTACAGCAGGATCGGCACGATGGCCGGGATCGGCAGCAGGGTGTTGAGCACGCCGAACAGACCCAGGAAGCACAGGACGGCGATCAGGACGCCGCTGGCCATCGAATAGGAGCCACGCCCGCCGGCCGCCTTCCAGCCCGGGTGCCCGATGTAGACGGCGGGCGGGAACGGCGAACCCAGCGCGGACCCGACGATGGCACCGGCCCCGTCGGCCAGCAGCACGCTGCGCAGGTTGTAGCTGTCACCGGCGGCCGCGGCCGACTCCACGTTGCTCATGGCCTCGGCGAAGTTGTAGACGCCGAGCGGGATGGCCGTGGCCAGCAGCGGGGCGATGTTGCCCAGACCGGTGAACAGCAGGTCGAAGTGCAGGCTGGGCACCGCGATGGCGATCTGGCTGACCGCCTCCTGCACGTCCGGGACGGACATGTAGCCGCCGATCCAGCCGATCGCGGTGCCGACCAGCAGGGCCGCCAGGCCGACCGGGATGCCGCCGGGCAGCCGCATGTTGGTGAAGAAGCCGACCAGGATGATGCCGAGCACCGGCAGGCCGATCCAGGCCGCGTCCCAGATCTGCGCGGCCGGCCGCATCGAGATGAACGTGATCGAGATGCCGGCCAGCGTGCCCAGCATCGCCGCACGGGGGGTGATCTTGCGGATGAAGGGTCCGATGAACGCGCCGATCAGCACGATGACGCCGATGATGAACGCCCAGGCCAGGCCGGCCTCCCAGGCGCGGACCGGGTCGTTGGTACTGAGGAAGATCGGCAGCATGATGACGAAGACGACGATGAACATGTGCGGCACGCTCGGCCCGTAGGGCAGGGCGGTGACGTCGGCCCGATTCTCCTTGCGGGCCAGCCGGCGGGCCAGGAACGTGTAGTACACGTTGCCGACCAGCATGGCGATGCCCAGCGCGGGCAGCACGGTGCCGAGCACCGATGAGGCGGGCATCTGCACCACGAACAGCAACAGCGCGGTCAACGTCAGGACGTTGACCAGAATGTTGAAGCCGAGACCGAAGAAGGCGTTGGTCTCCCCCTTGGTCCAGTACGGCAGCTTGAGCGTGCCGTCCGAGGACGCCGAATTCTTGAAGCCGGTGAGGTTCATGCGGTTTCTCCCTGCGGGTGGGGGTGGTCGGGAGTTGGGGTGGTCGGGACTGGGGTGGGTGGGCGGCCCGGTCGAGTCGGCCAGCGCCGGTTCGTGCGGGTCCGAGTCGAGCGGTGCCGGGGCGAGCACGGAGATGACGGCGGCGGAATCGGCGACCCAGCCGAAGATCCCGCCCTGCGCGGCGACCATCTCCAGACCGATCTCGTTGGAATTCCGGGAAGTACGAACCGACGCAGTCGGAGACCACCAGGGCCTCATAGCCGCGGTCGTTGGCTTCCCGGACCGTGGTGTGCACGCAGACTTCGGTGGTCACCCCGGTGACGATCAGCCGGGATGCCATTCTCGACGAGCACGTCACCGGCGCTGGTGCCGTAGAATGCACCCTTGCCGGGTTTGTCGATGACGACCTCACCCTCGATCGGGGCGAGTTCGTCGATGATGTCGTGGCCGTACTCGCCGCGATGAGGATGCGGCCCAACGTGCCCTGGTCACCGATCCGCATGGATGGTGCGCCGCGGGACAGCTTGGCCGGGGGGCAGTCCGAGAGATCGGGCAGGTGCCCCTCCCGGGTGGGATGACCAGCATTCCGGCGGCCCGGGCGGCGGCCAGCAGGTCGGTCAGCGGCGGCACCACCTTCTGCAGCGAGACGTCATTGCCGAGCGTCTCGCCGAATCCCCGGGCAGCAGGAAGTCCCGCTGCATGTCGATGACGACCAGGGCGGTCGTGGCGACGTCGAAGGAGAACGGCGCGGGCCGGGCGGCGGTGACGGTGTCGGGCACGGTGCACTCCCAGGGGTGGGGGGTTGTCGGGGTCACGGGGCGGATCCGGGCCGCAGGCTCAGCGTTCGGCCAGGTAGGCCCGCCAGCCGCCGAAGGCGGTGATGTCGACAGGTCCTCGTCGTCGAGCGCCGATGTATCGGCGACGAAGCCGATCTCGGTGCTGCCGTCGGCCAGCTCGACCCGGCCGAGGCAGACCGACGGGCTGACCGGGCGAGGATGTCGGGAAGGGCAGCGGCCGGCAGCTGCCACGTCTCCACTTCGATCGCTGCCCCGCCGCCGTCCGGCGCCGGTGACCAGCACCGGCACCGGAGTGTCATCGCCGGTGCGCAGCAACCGGTATCGGGCGGCCGTGGTGGTGCCGGCGAGCACCCGGCCGCCGTGTTCGATCAGGTCACGACTGCGCGGCTGACCGGACAGATGATGACCGACCACCACCAGCGTCACCGCGCCGGCCGGGACGGTGGCCGTGGGTGCCGGCGTCGACTGCCCGGACAGGGCGGCGGCGACGGCCAGCACCCGGTCGTCGGACAGCGCCGGTCCGAGCACCATCAGCGCGGCCGGTCGGTCGTCCAGGGTCAGTCCGGCCGGCACGACGGCGCCGCACAGGTCGAGCAGGTTCCCGAAGTGGGTGTAGTGGCCGAGCATCGTGTTGGTGGCGATCGGGTCGGCCAGCCACCTGATCAACGGTGAAGGTCGTGCCGATGGCGGGCAGCACCAGGACGTCCATGTCCCGCCACAGCCGGCGGACCTGGGCCTGCAAGTCTCCCAGCCGATGCTGCGCGGCGAACACGTCGACCGCCGAGTACGCCGCGCCGCCGGCCATGATCGTCCGGATGACCGGCAGCACCGAATCCGGGTGCTCGGTCGGGAAGTCGCCGAACTCGGCGAGCCGTTCGGCGACCCACGGCCCTGGTAGAGCAGTTCGCCGGCGGCCAGGAACGGACCGAACGGCACCGTGACGACCTGGTTGAATTGCCGCCCGATCCGGGACCGGGCGGCCAGGTGGGCGTCCCGCATGGACTTGTCGCCGAAGAACTCCAGTTCGCCGATGTCGGGCAGGTCGATCCGCAGCGCCGTCGGCTCGGGGAACTCGCGGATGCGGGAGCGCGAGTACGGGTCACGCTCGTCGGTCGCCGCGACCACGTCCAGCACCCGGCCGACATCGGGCACGGTCCGGGCCATCAGGCTGATGCAATCCAGCGATCGGCAGGCCGGCACCAGGCCCACCGTGCTGATCAGCCCCCGGGACGGTTTGAACCCGACGATGCCGTTGAGCGCGGGCGGCACCCGGCCGGATCCGGCGGTGTCGGTGGCCACCGCGAACGGCACCTCCCCGCCGGCCACCGCCAGCGCGGAGCCCGAGCTCGACCCGCCGGAGATCAGGTTGTCACCGAACACACTGCGCGGCAACCCGTATGGGGTGCGAGTGCCGTTCAGCCCGGTGGCGAACTGATCGAGGTTGGTCTTGCCGACGTAGATCGCGCCGGCGTCCACCAGCCGCTGCACGACCAGGGCGGTCCGGTCGAACGTAGAGTCGGGGCACGCCAGTCGTCGTCGGCTCCCCGGCGACGTCGATGCTGTCCTTCACCCGGCGAGATCCAGGGAGCGGCGATGCGTCGTACGACGTCCGACGGTGTGGTGCCCGCCGAGCGATAGGCCTGTGTCAGTTCCTCGATGGTGGGACCGGGATGGACATGCGGTCGATTGTCGACAATCGATGTATCCGGGTCGTGTTCCCGAACACTACAACCGCATATCGTGACCGGATCTGACTGCCGGCGCAGACTGAGCAGTTCGAAGGAAGAAGACATTCCGGCGCGTCGGAGGATAGCTTGACCGACACGATATCCAGGCCCTTGCCATTCGATAATTGCGTCGCCCCGCACTGGGGTCCGGGATTCGACGCCTACATGCATTTTCCGGTCGATTCGGATCGCAGGTCGTTCGATCGAACTGGAGCGAAAGAACGATCCATAGACGAGACAAGACCGACGGAATGTCGTGCCAAGACGAGCGCGACGCGATGATCATTGATGCGATCTGTCGTTGACGAAACTGTCAGTTCCTCGATGGTGGGACCCGAGAACTCGATCGGCCGGTCCACCGGGTCCACTCATCGACCGCGAACTCCTACCCGCTGCGCCGCGGCAGGCATCCCGGGAGCACGTGGAGTTCTCCACCAAATACCAACTGGCACAACAGATGATCGAACGCGCCAGGGCCGCCGACACGCCGTTCAGCTGGGTCACCGCCGACGAAGTCTACGGCCAGGCCGAACCGCTCACCTACCTCCGCGAAAAGATCAGCTACGTGATGGCGGTCCGTCGCACCGGAAAAGGTCACCATGCACACCGGTCCCAGCGCTGAGGTAGTCATCGCCGGACCCGAGACGCATTGGCAAAGAATGAGCGCCGGTGACGGCCGGGCCCACGAGTCTCTGATTGGTCGACAACCCAACTCACCGACGACTCAGATACCCAAGGCCACCGATATATCAAGAAGAAGCATCGACGACACCACCGACGCCGACCGGCGCGGCCGCCAGTCGCTGGACCGTCGAAGAGTGCTTTCACTGCCAAGAACGAGGCCGGCCTATCGCTGCCTGGTATAACACCCGATGCTCGGCGAACAAGACAGCCGAAGAAAAAGGGGGTCGACAGCCTCATCCCCTTACCTGCAACGAAATATCCAGATCGTTGAATCGCCAACAACGTCACACACTCCACCTGGCGACGAACCAGGGCCCGAGCACGCTGCACAAACGCAACGCCGACAACGAACTTGCGGTTGTAGTGTTAACAGCGCGGCGTGTCAGCGGCGCCGATGCCCAGGTATCGCTGCCCCCCGTGCTCGGCGAACGCCCGGGTGATCGTTGGTCCACCAGCGTTGGCCTCCAGCCGCAGGTTGATCGCCATCGGCCGCTGGAGTTTGATCAGGATCGGCTCGAGGGTGAGGTCGAGCTGACGATTGCCGGCCAGCGCGACGATCGCGGCGTGGAAGGCACGATGCGCGTCGTCCCGGGCGAGCTCGTCGGCGGACTCCTCAGCGGCCCGCATGTCGTCCAGCCGCGCCCGCACCTGGGCCAGCGGATCGTGCCCACCGGTGAAGTCCAGCGGCAGCGCGGTGCTGATGGCGTGCCGCTCGAGCACCGCCCGCACCTCGAACAGCTGGCGGATGTCCTCCGACCAGGTCGCCGGGCGCCGCGCCGCGGCAGGTGTTCGACCAGTCCCTGCTGGGCCAGCAGCCGCAGCGACTCGCGGACCGGGGCGCGGCTGATCGAGAAACGCTGGCAGATCTGCTCTTCGATGATCCGTTCGCCGGGAGCGAGGGTCCCGGCGAGGATCTCGTTGCGGAGCCGCCGGGTGGTCGCCTCGACGAGGCTGGGCGCGAACAGGTCGGCGGGCTCGGCGCTCATCGACGGCGCCTCCTCCCCCGTGCGGTCCCCGTGTCCACCCTGGCCGGTGGTCAGCCCAGTGTAGAAGCTCACCACCCGAGTGGCCCCGTCCCGTCGAATGGTCCGCCGGGACGGGGCCGGTGCGCGGGCGATGCGTGGTCAGACCGCGGTCTTGACCAGATGGCAGTTGGCGTCGACGGCGAACCACTTGCCGCCGACCCCCTGCCCGTTCGCCTCTCCCGGGGCGCCGTCACCGGCGTAGTAGTACAGGGCCCACTTGCCCATCACCAGCTGCCTGGTGCCGTCCGGACGCTCGATGGTCGAGGCGCCGGCCGCCTGCAGGTCCGGGCTGATGGCGAAGTCGTCGGGCACGGTCAGCGGGGGCCAGGCCGTGGCGCACGCGTTGAAGCAGCTGCTCTGCTTCTCCGGGTCGTCGGTGAAGGCGTAGAGGGTGTGGCCGTTGGCGCCGACCATCACCTCGCCCAGGTTGCCCACCGGGGCCAGATCGACCACCGGGCCGGCCGCGGGCGCCGCGGCGGCAACCTCGGGGGCCGGCGCGGATGCCTGCGTCGACGGCCCGGCCGGTGCCGGCACGGCACCGTCACCCTTGATCAGGGTGCCGTCGGCCCTGATCACGAACCACACGCCCCCGACGCCTTGGCCGTTCGCCTCGCCCGGGGCGCCGTCCCCGGAGTAGTAGTACAGCGGCCACGTCCCGACCTTGAGCTGCTTGCTGCCGTCCGGCCGGTCGACCGTGCTGACCAGGGTCGGGTCGACGCCGGCCGGTGGGGTGAAACCGCCGGTCACGGTCAGGGCCGGCCAGGCATTCGCGCAGGCGTCGAAGCAGGTGCTCTGACCGTCGGCGTCCTTGGTGAACGCGTAGAGCGTGCGCCCGCCGTCGCCGACCAGGATCGGCCCGAACGCCCCGACCTCGGCAACCTGGGCAACGGGTTCGGCGGGGGCGGCGGACGCCTTGGCCGCCGGTTCGGCCGCGGGGCTCACGGTTGCGACGGTGTCCGTGGCGGCGGCCGGCGAGATCTGCCCGGTTCCCGCCACCCCGGAGCTCTGGCCGCAGGCGGTGAGCAGGACGCCGGCCGCGATGACCGCGATCGGCGCAGCGATGATGGCGCGGAGTTTCATGGTGATGCCCTTTCGGTGCTGGACGGACGGAACGACGACGATCCGAGGGTGGGGTCGACATCGACTGTCGGAGTTGTGGTCTGGCGTCGACTGCGGCTGGCCGCGGGGCGGCAGCGGCCGACACACCGGGGTACGGGCCGGCCCGGCGTGCGGTTCTCACCGCCGGCGGCACGGCGTGGACTTCACCCGTTCGGGGCACTGCGCGATCGGTCCATGGAACCGGTTCACCCGGTCGCTCGTACTCCAGTTCATGACGACCAGGACGGGTCCCCGAGGGGACATCCTGCGGGCCGCACCCGGTCCGCTCTACTGTTGTCCGGGTGCTGACCCAGGAGGAGCTGACCCGCTTTCGCGCGGGCGACTCCGATGCGGTCCGCGCCGTCTACCGCGAGTACGGGCGGCTGGTGTACGCGGTCTGCCGCAACCAGCTGGGCGATCCGCAGCTGGCCGAGGACGCGGCCCAGCAGACGTTCGTCAAGGCGTGGCGGTCCGCCCGCACGGTCGATCCGGGCCGGGACCTGGCCCCCTGGCTGGCGACCATCGCCCGCCGCACTGCGATCGACGTGCACCGGCAGGAGTCCCGGCAGGTCAGCTCGGACATCGACGACGTACCGGTGTCCCATCCGGCCCTGGTGGCCGAGCCGGTGGCCATCGAGCGGACGTACGACGCCTGGCAGGTCCGGCAGGCGCTGGACGAACTGCCCGCCGACGAGCGGGAGGTCGTCCAGCTGCAACATCTGGAAGGGCTGACCCAGACCGCGGTGGCCCAGCGGCTCGGGGTTCCGGTCGGCACGGTCAAGTCCCGGTCCTACCGCGCGCACAAGAAGTTGGCCGGCCGGCTCGGGCACCTGCGAGAGGGATTCGGTTGACCCCGCCGGGCGCGGACCGACCGCTGAACGGCCACTGATCCCCCACCCCGGAACTACCCTGCGAGAGGAGGTGACCATCGATGACTCCCGGCAACGGGCGACACCACGCACAGGACGGCCCGGCCGACCGGGCCCGGATCGACTACCTGTCGGGCGAACCGAGCCGGGCCGTCGACGCGCTGCCCGCCGCCGAACTGGACGACCTGGACGACCTGCGGGCGTTGCTCGCCGATCCCACGCTCTGGGCCGAACCACCCGCCGAACTGGAGGATTCGGTGGTCGCCGCGATCGCGGCCGAGGCGGCGGCACTGCCCCCGGCGGACCGAGGGGTCGACCCGGCGCCCGACTCAGCGGTCGACGCAGCGGTCGACTCCGTCATCGATTCACCGCTCGACCGGCCGACCGAGACGGTTCGCCGGCCCGACATCGCCGGCTTCGGGCCGCCCGGACCGCACGCCGGGTTCCCGGCCGCCGGGCCTCCGGTGCCGGCCCCACCCGTCGGGCCGACCGGCCCGGCCCGGCCGCCGGGGTCGGCCGATCCTCTGGGGTCGACCGCACCGGTCGGGCCGGCCGATCGGTCTGCCCCGGCCGACCTGTCGGAGGCCCGGCGGCGGCGCGCGGAGCGGTCGTCCCGGCCCGGATGGCGGCGACCGACGTTGCTGGTGGCGGCCGCCGCGGCGATCGTGGCCGTCGTGGTCAGCGGAGTGTTGTTGCTGCGACCACCGGCCCAACGCACGTTCGACGTGGCGTTCCAACCGACCGAACTCGCGCCGACCGCCGCCGGCAGCGCCGTCATGCTCAAGTCGGATTCGGGCTGGGAGATCAAGCTGAACGTGACCGGCCTCCCCCGGCTGGACAACGGCCGGTTCTACCAGGGCTGGCTGCGTAACGCGGACGGTGTGCTGGTGCCGATCGGCACCTTCAACGAGGGCACCGACGTCGTGCTGTGGTCCGGCGTGTCCCCGGACGCCTTCCCCACGATGACCATTACCCAGGAGCAGGCCGACGGGAACCAGGATTCCTCCGGCCAGCGGGTCCTGGTCGGCACCGCCGTCGAGGTGAAGTAGCCTTTTTTCCGTCCAGCGGATATGTCGCCTGGCCTTTCCGACCGATCAATGGCATCCAGGTGGCGCCGCCAGGATTTGCGCATTTCGTACAGCATGATCCTCGTCACGGTGCAACAAACGTCACACCGGCGGCGGGCCCGGCCGCCGCGGCCCGTTCAGCGGCATCGGTGCAGCTCAGCGGGCCTGCCCGAGCCGGGCGCCCGAGCCCTCGACGCCTGTGACGCAGACCACGGGACCGCACGGCCCACCGGTTGTGGATATTCTCCGGATCGTCAGCCAGCATTTCTGCATTCATCAGCATTGACTTTGTCGTCCGGCCGATGGCGGCCCATGGACCGACGTTGGGAGAAGCCGATATGTGCGTGACCCTCGGTAATGCCGCTGCCGTGTTCGAGCACCGCGCCCATGCCGTGCCGCGGAGCAGCTACACGGAGACGCTGCACCACGTCGGCCACCTGGGGCCTGGAGACCTGTGGCGGCCCACCGACGGCCGGCCGCATGTCGTCACCGAGGTCCGCAGCCGCGGGAACACCGTCACCGTCACCGACCAACTGGGGCAGGCCCACCGTTACCCGGCCGACGCGCTCGTCCCGACCGCGGTCCGGGACCCGTTGACCCTCGGCGCAAGCGTCGTACGCGCCGGCGCCTGACCTCCGGCCGGGTCGACCGTCGGCCGGAGGCTCGCCGCCACCAGCCTCGAGGAACCTGCGGGGGTTGACGGGGCACGGACAATCGATGAAACGTCCCCCGCCGAGAACGGGTGCCACCATGCCCCAGCTCCGCAGAGTCGACCACGTCGGTCTGACGGTGACCGACCTCGAGGTCAGTCACCGGTTCTACACCGATGTGCTCGGCTTCATCCAGATCATGGACTTCGGTTACGGCCGGATCTACCTGCACAACCCTTCCGCGTTCATCCTGTCGCTGGTGGCGCACCCGGAGCGCGCCGGCGGCCGCTTCACCGAGCTCACGACCGGCCTGGACCACGTCGGCCTGGCTGCCGCCGACCTCGACGACCTGCGCGCCTGGGAACAACGCTTCCATGAACTCGGGGTCGAGTTCACTCCGATCCGCGAGGCCGAGTTCGGCTTCCACCTCAACTTCCGCGATCCGGACGGCATCGCCCTGGAACTCGCGGTATCGAAGGACGACTTCGCCGCGGCCATGGAACTGGTCAAGTCCGGGCAGCTCACCAAGGACCAGATTCAGGAATACGCGCGGCAGATGCTGGCGGCACTGGCCGCCGAGTCCGGCGCCGCGGATGCCCCGCCGGGGTGATCGCCCCGGGTCGTCAGGTTCCGCAGAACGTGCGGTAGGGCCCGAAATCGTCGGGTGCGGGATCGGCGTACCGCTCGCATCCCGACCGCGCCCGGTACGGGTCGGTCACCGCGTCCAGCAGCCCGGTGAGCGGGTCGAGGTCGCCGGCCGTCGCGGCCGTCAGGGCCTCCTCGACGAGATGGTTGCGCGGGATGTAGACGGGATTGACCCGGTCCATCGTGGCCGCATCCGGGTGGGCGCCGCGCCAACGCGTCAGCCACCCGTCGAACGCCGCGAGATCCAGGAATCGTCCGCGGGCGGGTTCGGCAGCACCGCGGGCGGCCGCGCCCAGATCACGGAAGAAGCCGGTGAAGTCGACCCGGCTCTGCTCCAGCTGCGCCAGCAGGTCCGCGATCAGCGCGGCGGCCGTGGCCTCGTCGACGGCGTCCGGCAGGCCGAGCTTGGCACGCATCCCCGTGGTCCAGGCGGCGAGATAGATCGGCGCGAAGCCGTTCACGGTCTGGGTCGCCAGCGCGACCGCCTGCTCCGGGTCGGGGTCGAACAGCGGCAGCATGGCCTCGGCCAGCCGGGCCAGGTTCCACTGGGCGACGGCCGGCTGGTTGGCGTAGGCATACCGGCCGCCGGTGTCGATCGAGCTGAACACCGCCGTCGGATCGAAGCCGTCCAGGAAGGCGCACGGCCCGAAGTCGATGCTCTCCCCCGAGATGGTCATGTTGTCGGTGTTCATCACCCCGTGCACGAACCCGACCAGCATCCATCGGGCCACCAGCTCGGCCTGGGCGGTCACGACCGCCGCGTACAGGTCCCGGTACGGGTGCTCGGCATCGGCGGCCGCCGGGTGGTGCCGGCCGATCGCATGGTCGGCGAGCCGGCGCAGCAGCTCGACATCGTCGGCGGCCCGGGCGTACTGAAAGCTGCCGACCCGCAGATGGCTGCTCGCGACGCGGGCGAGAACCGCTCCGGGCAAGGCTGTTTCGCGATACACCGGCTGGCCCGTGGCGAGCACCGCGAGCGACCGGGTGGTGGGAATGCCCAGCGCGTGCAAAGCCTCGCTGATCACGTACTCGCGCAGCATCGGACCGACGGCAGCCAGGCCGTCGCCGCCCCGGGCGAACGGCGTGCGCCCGGACCCCTTCAGGTGCAGGTCGACCAGGCGCCCGTCCGCGTCGACCAGTTCGCC
Source organism: Nakamurella sp. (assembly GCA_044223435.1). Lineage (GTDB taxonomy): Bacteria > Actinomycetota > Actinomycetes > Mycobacteriales > Nakamurellaceae > Nakamurella. The sequence goes on along the minus strand of JBGALY010000028.1, from coordinate 57,758 downwards.
CAGCAACAGCGCCCGGCCGTCCCCGAGCCGCGGCGAATATCCACCGAACTGATGACCGGCATACGCCTGGGCGACCGGCGTCGCCCCGTCGGGGACCAGGTTCCCGACGAGCAGCCGCGCTCCGTCGGCCGCCCGGAGCCATGCCGGGTCCAGGCCCAGCCGGTGGGCCAGCGGTTCGTTCAGCACCAGCAGTGCCGGGTCGGCCACCCGCTCGGCGCGCCAGGGAACGGCCAACTCGGGGAGCTCACCGGCGAACCGGGCGCTCAGGGCTATGGTCGGTGAACTCAGCGCCACTGCCGAGGGACGTGCGGCATCGCTCATCCCGTCGAGACTACGTGCCGCACCGACCGTGAGCGGGGGGTGCGCTCCGATCCGGTCAGCACCATCGAGCCGTCGTCGCGCGGCATGATGCCGCCAGCTCGGCGATCACGGTCGGGCGGGCCACACCGATGACCTTCGCCCTCGCCGTCCGTCGAACCGGTCTGCCGCAGTCGCCGCCGGGTTCGGCGCTAGCGGCGCGGGCGGGTCACCTCATCGCTCGTCACTGCCGTTCCGCGACGGACCGCGGGAGCCGGTCGATCGCAGCGATGACCGTCCGCAGGGCGGGGGTCTCGTTCGACTGCTTCCACACCGCGCTGGTCGGCGACTCGCGGTCGCCGTCCAGCGGCCGGAGCACCATGTTCCGCGGCACGACCGACGAGGTGTTCATCGAGGCGAACCCGAGCCCGATGCCGGCGGCAACGAACGAGAGCATGGTCATGCCGTCGGCGACCGTCGTGATGCCGGCCGGCGTCACCCCGGCTCGGTCGAACGCCGCCTGGACCAGCATCCGGATCGACCACCCGGGTGCAGCCTCGACCAGCACGAGAGGCTCGGCGGCGAGGTCCGGGACGGCAATGGACTGTGCCGTGGCCAGATCGTGCGCGTCGGGCACCAACACCCCCAGGCTCGTCGCGCCGAGCCGCCTGCGACGCAACCCCGTCCCCGTGGCCGGTCCGCCGACCAGGCCGATGTCGAGTTTGTCCGCCCGGAGCAGGGCCAGGATGTCCGGAGTCGCGCGGGAGTTGTCAAAGACCAGCTCCAGATTCGGATGGTCGCGGGTCAGCACCCGGACAAGACTGACCAGCGGGTCGGTGGCGAAGCCGGCATTGAAGCCCAACCGGATGGTGCCGTACTCGCCGGTGCCGGCGTTGCGGGCCAGCCGGCCGGCGTGATCGACCCCGGCCAGCACCTCCCGACACGGCACCAGGAACGCGGTGCCGGCGTCGGTCAGCCGGACCGAACGTTTCGTGCGGTCGAACAGTCGAACGCCCAGCTCGCGTTCCAGGTTCATGATCTGCTGGCTCACCGCCGGCTGGGCGATGATCAACCGCTCGGCGGCCCGCCGAAAGTTCAGTTCCTCGGCCACCGCGACGAACGTGGTCAGCCACTTCAGTTCCATCGTGCCTCCGTGGACCTCTTGATAAGCCATAGCGATCAGAGCGAGCCGATTCTAGTATTGGACACGCATCACCGAGGCCGCCAGACTTCTTGTCAGTCACCGCCGACAACAAGGAGAACCACCCCCGATGAGCGCAGCCTCGGCCGGCACCGAACGGCCACACAGCGACGAGAACAGCCTGGGGCCGAACGGCTCCGCGACAGCCGTCGCGGTCAAGACTCCGCGCAAGGCCGCGATCAGTGCCTGGATCGGCAGCGCCCTGGAGTACTACGACTTCTTCATCTACGGCTCGGCCGCCGCCCTGGTCTTCCCGAAGATCTTCTTCCCGGCCGGCAACACCGCCGCCGCCACCATCGCTTCGCTGGCCACGTTCGGCGTCGCCTACATCGCTAGGCCGTTCGGGTCGTTCGTCCTCGGACACCTGGGCGACACCATCGGCCGCAAGGCGGTGCTGGTGATCACCCTGTTCGGGATGGGCATAGCTACTTTCCTGATCGGCGTCCTGCCGACCTACGATCAGATCGGCCTGGCCGCCCCGCTGCTGCTGTTACTCCTGCGGGTGTGCCAAGGTCTGGCGGTCTCGGGTGAGCAGTCCAGCGCCAGCTCGACGACGCTGGAACATGCCCCGGAACGGCGCCGGGCGTTCTTCACCAGCTTCACCCTGGCCGGCACCCAGGGCGGCAATATCCTGGCCACCGCCGTGTTCATCCCGATCGCGGCGCTGCCCGAGGAAGCGCTGCTGAGCTGGGGGTGGCGGATTCCGTTCCTGCTCAGCGCCGTCGTCATGGTCGTCGGCTGGTGGATCCGCCGCACCCTGCACGAGAGCCCGGCCTTCACCGACGAGCAGGAGCACGACGCCATCCCCCGCAAACCGCTGAAGGTCCTGTTCCGCAGCTACACCCCGGACGTGGTCAAGATCGTCTTCGCCGCGCTGGTCTCGGTGATCAGCACCCTGTTCGGCATCTATGCGCTGACCTTCGGCGCCGGCACGGCCGGCCTGTCCCGGACCAGCCTGCTGTGGATGATCATCATCGCCAACGTGATCGCGCTCGGCACCATCCCGGCCTGGGCCGCGGTCGGCGACCGGATCGGCCGCAAGCCGGTTTTCCTGATCGGCGCGCTCGGCTCGGCCGCGCTGATCTGGCCGTTCATCTGGGCCCTGTCGGCCGGGAATCTGCCGCTCGTGTTCGTCCTGGGGATCCTGCTGTCCGGCATCGTCTACCCGGCCTACGGCGGCGTCGGCTTCGCCCTGTTCAGCGAGCAGTTCGGTACCAAGGTCCGGATGTCCGGGCTGGCCGTCGGCACCCAGTTCGGGTTCGCCCTGGGTGGCTTCGCTCCGTCCATCGCCGCGCTGCTGGCCGGCCCGTCGCTGGCCGACTGGGTGCCGGTCGCCCTGTTCGGCAGTGCTGCCGCCGCCGTCGCCACCATCGCGGCGATGACCATGCGGGAGACCTACCGCACCCCGATGACCCAGCTGGGCAAGCCCGAGCGCGTCTGAAACAGCCTCCGGGGCGGCCATTGTCACGGATGGCCGCCCCGGAACTGCGCATCCCCGCGCCTGATTCGCCCCACACGAAAGGGAGACACTCACCATGCTCGACCAGGGAATCGCCCGCATGCTGCAGGCCGTGCACGACGACGGCGAGCCACCGCTGTTCGCCGACCACGACGCGACGATCGCCCGCCGGCGCGGCGTCGAGATCCGCGGCAAGTACTACCCGCCCGTGGTACTCGACGTTGCCGCCGTCGAAGAGACCGCCATCCCAGGACCTGCCGGCCCCATCGCGGCGCGCATCTACCGCCCGCTGACGCCAACCGGCGCCACCGTGGTGTTCTTTCACGGCGGCGGCTGGATCATCGGCGACCTGGACTCCCACGACGGACACGCCCGCCGGCTGGCCACCACCGCCGGCGCCGTGGTGCTGCATGTCGACTACCGGCTGGCTCCCGAGAACCCCTTCCCAGCTGCCTATCTGGACTGCGTTGCGGCGATCGAGTGGGCGCGGGAGCACATCGACGAGCTGGGCGGCCGAGCCGAACTGCTGGCCGTGGCCGGCGACTCGGCCGGCGGCAACCTCGCCGCGGTCACCGCACTGCACTGCCGCGACACCTGCCTCCCGCTGGCCGCGCAGCTGCTGGTGTACCCGGCCGTCGACCTGACCGCCCTGATGCCGCCGAAGGATGAACCGGACGATGACGACTTCTTCACCGGACAGGACGACTGGGTGGAGCGGCAGTACCTGGCCGGCGACCTGGGACAGGCCCGGGACCCGCGGGTATCGCCGCGGTTCGCCGACTCGCACGCCGGCCTGGCCCCGGCCGTGATCGGCATCGGACATCACGACCCGCTGCACGCCCAGAACGTCGCCTACGCCGAAGCGCTCCGGGCGGCCGGCGTGCCGGTGGTGCTCCGCGAGTACCCGGAGCTGGTCCACGGCTTCTTCGGCATGGGCGCGATCTCGGCCGGTGCCGAACTCGCCGCTGACCAGCTCTCCCGAGATCTCCGATCGGTCCTGGCCGCACAGCCGGTTGCCTGAGCCCGCTCGCCCGTCGCCGTCCCCGCTCTGCACGTCCCCGCTCTGCACGTGGCCGACCGGAACCACAGAAATCGGTCGGCCAGGCCGGCCACATGACAACCCACTCGCCAGTCAAAGGTCCGCTTCCGGCGTCAACAGGGCGGGCCTGGCTTGCTCAGCCTCATTCATAGTCAAGCGGGTTCAGCCCAAGCCATCTACGAGATGGAGGCGACCACCGAACTGCTCATCCGCGGTTTCGAGGGCCGGTACGCCGACCCCAGCTGCCCTCGGTGACCCCGGCCGCAGCGACGATGTCGTCGACCGAGGTGGCGTGATACCCACGGACGTCGACAGTTTCAGGCGGCCGCGATCGGCGCCCGGTGGGTTGCGCAGCGACACTCATGGCGAGCCACCCCCACCAGTCCAGAGGAACCCGCAGAGTAATGCGCTATGCGTGGGCGCTGCCGGCCTGACCGGTCTCGTCGTTGATGCTGGCCGCAACCCGCCATTTACGGCGAACTTAACTGACGCTGCCCGTAGCCACAATTGTAGTTATGGCGAGATTGTCAAGACCAACTCGCACTTGATTCGACGTGCTAATTCCGTTGACCTTCCAATATGTGGGGCGAGAGGGGCTCGAACCCTCGACCTGACGGATTATGAGTCCGCTGCTCTGACCAACTGAGCTACCGCCCCGGATGGACCTTACCGGCCGCTGCGAACCCCGGGCACCGGGACACCGCGTCTGCTCACCAGCGGCTGCCGTGGTAGCGGTCGGCGATGATGTCGCCCATGGTCTGCAGCGGGGGTGACTCGGGCAGCCAGTAGGCGCTGTGGTCGCCGAGGGAGTAGTAGGCGAGCGAGTGGTCGGCCGGGGTGTGGAACACGGTCGCGCCCCAGTCCGGGCTGGTCGGGTCGCCGGAGAAGCCGAGACCGACGGCGGAACCGACGTGCCGGACGGGACCGCCGTCGACGCGCAGAGCCATGCCGTCGGTCAGGCTGAGGTCGCCCCCGACGTACGGCGCGTCGGCCACCGGGTCGGCGCCGGACGACGTGGCGAACACGTGCTGGGCGATGTCGTCGGCGGCGACGCCGGTCAGGCGCACGTCCCGCACGCTGTTCAGGTCGGTGCCGGGGCTGCCGAGCAGGATCAGCGCGTCGGCGTCGAGGGTGTGGGTCCCGGAGGCGGCCATTGCGGTCAGCACCGTGCCGTAGGAGTGGGCGGCGATGACGCTCCGGAACGGCTGGTCCTCTTCGTGACTGTGGCGCAACCCTTCCGCGAAGTTGTCGAGGTCGTCGACGGCCCGGTCGGCGTAGCCGGCGAGCGCCGCGTGGGGGATGTCGGGCGGTGTTTCCCAGTCGGTCCAGACCACACCGGCGACGGCGCCGGCGCCGGACTGTTCGGCGGCCTGCATCATCAGCTTCAACCGTCCGGCGTCCCCGAGTACCCCGCCGAGGTCGGATCCGGTCCCGGGCACCAGCGACACCACCTGGTCGGCCGTGTCCGGGTTGCCGTAGGCGATCGCGACCCGCCCGCGGTCGGTGACGTCGAGGGCCATTAGGTAAGTGCGTCGGGGCTGTCCGGCGGCGTCGTTTCCGGCGCTGGTGCTACCGGCGATGTCATCGAGGGCGTTCAGCCGGGCTTTCGCCGTGGCGAGCCGGGCCATCCACTCGCTTTCGTCCGAGCCGGGGAACGGGACCCGGAAGCCGCCGTCCAGGTAGCCCTCCTGCCCACCCTCTGCCCGCAGGGCCGCGATCTCGGACTCCACCGCCGACCGCTGAGCTGGCAGCAGGATTCGATTGGCCTGGTCGCGGGCCTCGACCGGCAGCCCGTCGATGGTGCCGATCTCGCTGGCCCGGGTGTGGATGAGCGCCTGCTTGGTCATCGGGTCGAGTCCACGCCAGGCCGCGGCGGCGGCCGCCGGGTCGCCGCCCAGCAACGCCGGCATGCTGCCGTCGCCCAGCGCCGAGAACAGCGCCTGCTCCCCCGCGCTCAGCGCGGACCAGGCCCGCGCCGCGTGGTCGGCGTCGAGCCGATCGTCGAAGGTGAGCTCGGTCAGGCCGGCGGCCGATGCGAGGTCACTACGGACCGCTCCGGAGCCGGGTCCGTACTGCCACTCGCCGCTCCCGGCGGCTGCCAACGCGGCGGCGCAGGCCCGAGCGGATTCCTCCTGCTCCTGGACGAGGGATTCCCACCGGGCCTTGAATCCGGCCCAGGCCTGCGTGACGACCAGCTCCTGCATCGCCTGGCCGGGGTCGACCGCATCGAAGGGACCGGCCTGCGGGCGGGCGATCCCCCAGCTCTCCAGCGGCACCGTCGGGCGGCCCGCGGCGACCCAGTCGCCGCGCAGCCCGTCGATGGTGCGCCGGATCCGGTCCAGGTCCTCCCCGTGCCGATCCACGGCCGCGGCGGCGTCGCCCGCTCGTGCGGCCAGCTCCCGGGCGACGGACACCAGCGTCGCCACCTCGGCCCGGGCCGCGTCCGCGTCCGCACCCTGCCAAGCCTGCGCCATCCCCGTCAACGAGCCATCCACGCCATCGACGAGGGCAGTGAGTCGTTGTCGGCCGGTGCCCAGGTCCGCAGCCGCCTGGCGGACCGCGGTGGGATCGTCACCGGGGTACGGGAACGGATCGTCGAGGATCGAGCCGCCCATCAGATGGCGGCCAGGGCACCGAATCTCCGGACGGCGGCTTGCTCGGTGGCCGCCAGCGCGGCGGCCGCGTCCTGCACGAGCCCGCCGAGCCCCAGTGCCGACGACGCGATCTCCGCGCAAGCGTGGCCGAACGCCTCACCGGTCGGCCCCAGGGACGAGCCGATCGACGCCCCCGCGGCCACTGTCCGGGATACCGCACCCGCGGCGGCCAGGAAGGCCGAGCCCGCCGCGGCCGCGTCGTCCGACGAGGCCGCGAGCGCTTGGCCGGCCGCTGCCGTCCCGGCCGGGTCGATCGTCAGCAAGTCACTCATCGCCGTCCTCCAGCTGGTCCGCCGGCCCGCCTGCCGGTCGCCCGGATCGGTGCTGTCCGGACGATATCGGGAACAGCGCACGGCGCCTGGAGTTGTCCACAAAGCCCAGGTCACCGCCCTCCGAAGCGGGGCCGCCGGACACCGGCTCACCGGTCGCCGCCGCCCGGTTCGGTCTTGCGGCCGGACTGAGTTATCCTTGCGGCCGCGGTTCGTGCAAGCGATCGCGGCGGTCCTCCGTAGCTCAATTGGCAGAGCATCCGACTGTTAATCGGACGGTTGTTGGTTCGAGTCCAACCGGGGGAGCATCCAGGGCCGGCCGGGACGAACACCCGGCCGGCCCACCTCGACATGTCGCGTCGATCGAGGACCGGGAGTGGTTCAGCCGGCCGTCCGATGACTGCCGGCGGCGCGACCACCGATGGCGACCCGCCGATCCCGAGCGCCGCCCGGATGCCCCGCCCCCGATGCTGAGCTTCTGGGACGTCGGGCGCCGAGAACCTGTGGCCTCGTCCCCGCAACCGCCGGAACCGTTCTCGCCAGCCGGATTTCCGCACGCCCGTCACGGGTGGCCGGCGGGCCGCCGAGCCGCCGACCGGCGGCCGGCCCGGGGGGCCGGCCCCGGGGAGCCGGCCGCGCGTTGTGGCATCATGGTGGCAGACCTCCGGTGCTGGGACGCCGGGGGTCTTTTGTTTCCCCAGGATCCCGCGCGCTGAGTGAGAAGAGGCTCCCCCATGGTTGTTCCGTTCCGTCGCCACCGCCCTACCGACAGTGCACCGGCCGGCGCCGGGGACGCGGTGGCGGCCCCGTCGGCCGGCCGGGGGCGGGTCCTGCACCTGTGCCGTTACCCCGAGAGGTGTTGCCCCACCTGCGATCGCCACCGGAACCGGTGCGGGCATCCGGTCGGGCGCGCCAGCTGGTGACCCGGTGGACGGTTGGCCACGGCGCCGATAGGGAAGACTGTCTGCACCGCGCCGGGTGAACCCCGGCGCGGCTCGGATCGATCTGGAGGTTCCATCATGTTCCGCCTCGTCCTGGGCATCGGCATCGGTTACGTCCTCGGCTCCCGGGCCGGGCGGGAACGCTACGAGCAGATCAAGCGGTGGACGTCGAAGGTCGCCGACCATCCGGCGGTGCAGGGCGCCGCGGGATTCGTGCAGGCCAAGGTCTCGAGCGTGTTCACCAAGGACTGACCGGCGGCGTTCGGCGCTCTATTTCTCCAAGGAGACCTTGCCGCCCTTGGGTCGGTGGACGTCGACACCACCCATCAGGGCCAGCCCGTTGATCCGGACGACCGGACCGCCGGGCGTGCCCTGCACCCGGGCATTGTCCTCGAACGATCCCATGAACCCGATGCCGTTGACGATCACGGTGACGTCGTCCGGCACCACGATGTCGATGCCGCCCATGATCGCGACGGCGCTGATGGTCACCTGGGGCTCGGCGAAACGCGCCTTGGTCAGGTCGATGTCGACCCCACCCATGATCGCCACCGCGGAGAATTGGGCGGGCACCACCCAGTTCCCGGCCCGGGTGGCGCCGGACATGATGCCGATGGCCACGCTGGACGTCGGCGTCCCCCCGATCCGGCCAACCGCCGAACCCTGGGCCACCGAACCGGGCGGCGGCGGCACCGGCGCCCGGACCGTCGGTACCTGCGGCACCAGGTCGCGGTGCCCGGGCAGATCCCAGGTCAGCGGCTCCAGTTCGCGCAGCGTCTTCGACCGGTAGAGCGTGTCCAGCCGCTCCTGCAGCTCGGCGGGGGTCAGTCGGCCCTCGCCCATTGCGGTCTCCAGGAGCCGAGCGACGGCCGCCCGATCGTCGTCCGAGGCCCGCAGCGTGCCCGGATCGAAGGGCTGTTCGGCGTCCTGAGTCATCGCCCCGAGTCTAGGGGTGCCCGGAACAATCCGATTCCTCCGTCGCCGAATCGCCTTCAGGGCAACCCTCCGGTGCTGGATGGTGGCCTCGCCAGCTCGGCCAACTAGGACGGGATGGTGTCGGCGAGTTCGCCGGCCACCGCGACGACGGCGGCGGCGAAGCCGGGGACGTCGGCATCGGCGCCCGGATCGAGCCGGACCTGCCGGCTCAGACCGTCGCGGCCGGGAACCCGTCGTAACACCACCCAGCCGCCGGCCCCCGGGTAGGGCAGGTGGCGGCTGGCGGCGACCGAGCGGCGTACCCGCTGGTGCACCACGTCGGTCAGCCCGCTGCGGGTGGCCAGCCCGAACACCAGCTCCGGTTCGTCCACCAGCACGTCGACCCCGCCGGCACCGTCGGTTCCGTCGGGCAGGCTGCCCACCACCCGGGTCGGGATCACCGACAGCACGCGGGCGGTCAGCCGGGCCCGGGCGACCAGTTCCCAGCCGATCCGGTGCGCCGACCCACCGCCGTCGACGGCGTGCGCCGCGAGCGCGGTGGCCGGATCGTCCGCGACGACCGGCCCGGGCACCACCCACAGGCCGAACCGGCTGACCGCGAGCAGCCGGCCGTCCTCGCACGGAGCGGTGACGTTGATCCGCTCGTCCGCGTCCAGCGCCGAGCGCAGGGCGTCGGGCAGCGGCCGGCGGCGGCGGAACAGGGCCGGGCTCACGTCTGCGCCCAGGCCTGGTCGATCGCGGCGGCCCGCTGGGTCAACGCGAGCCGGTACCGGGTGAACTCCAGCAGGTCGGCATTCAGGGCCCGGGCCTGATCCCGGTCGCCGGCCGCCTCCGCCCGCTGCAGGGCCGACCGCATCTGCAGCTCCTGCCGGATGGCCTGTCGTTCGGCCAGCCGGGCGATGATCCCGCCGGCGTAGTGCGCGTCGACCTCATCGGTCAGCCATTCCGGCCGCTCGACGGCCAGCTCGATCACCAGCGACCGCAGCCGCCCTTCCGGCAGCTCACCGCGCACGTCGTCCACCCACGGCGGCCCGGTGCGATCGCCGCTGGGACCGCCGGCCGCCTGAATTGCCTGGTGCACCCGCGCGTAGGCCGGGGCACGGAACATCTCCGGCTCGAGCATGCCGTAGCCGCCGGCCACCAGGGCCGGCTGCTGCAGGGCCAGCTTGAGCGCCTCCCGTTCGGCCTTCAGCTCGCGGTCGCGGGGATCGGGCCAGCCGCCCTCGGGCGGTTCGCCGTCCGGCTCCGGCGGCGGTTCGGCCAGGTCGGGCCCGGGATCCGAGCGTCCCGCACCCGCCCGCCGCTCGGCCCGGGGGTCCGCGCGTCCGTCCGGCCGCGCCTCCCTCCGGTCGCCGTCCGGCCGCCGGGGGTCGGACCGCTGGGCGTCGGGCCGGCGCCGGTCCGCCTCCTCGGCGCGGGACCGGGCCTGCGCCGCCCGGCGCACGCGCATCCGGGTCTCGTCGATGTCGGTGCCGGCGTGCAGGGCCAGCGTCTTGGCGAACCGGTCCCGCAGGATGTCGTCCTTGATCCGGGCGACCAGCGGGATGCCGGCGTTCAGCGCGGCGTACTCCCCCTCCGCGGTCTCCAGGTTGAACTGGTCGACGGCGTGCTGGATGGCGAACTCGAACAGGTTTTTCGCCGACCCGACCAGCTCCCGCAGCGCCTCGTCACCCCGAGCCTGCCGCAGCTCGCACGGATCCATGCCGCCGGGCTCGACCGCGACGTAGGTGTTGGCCGCGAACCGCTGGTCCGACTCGAAGGCCTTGAGCGCTGCCTGCTGGCCGGCCGCGTCACCGTCGAAGGTGTAGACGACCATGCCGTCGCGGGCCCGCATGGTGCCCGGCCCGGCCTGGCTGTCCAGCAGGTACCGGCGCAGCACGCTGATGTGCTCGTCGCCGAACGCCGTCCCGCAGGATGCGACGGCGGTCGTGATGCCGGCCAGGTGCATGGCCATGACGTCCGTGTAGCCCTCGACGACGACGACCTGCCGCTGCTTGACGATGTCCCGCTTGGCCAGGTCGAGGCCGAACAGCACCTGGGACTTCTTGTACAGCGGGGTTTCCGAGGTGTTCAGGTACTTGGCCTGGATGCGGTCGTCGTCGAACAGCCGGCGGGCGCCGAAGCCGACGACGTCGCCCGCGGCGTCCCGGATCGACCACAGCAGCCGCCGGTGGAACTGGTCGATCGGCCCGCGCTGGCCCGGCCGGGCCACCCCCGCCTTGTACAGCTCGTCGACCGAAAAACCCTGCGCCGTCAGCGCCTTGACCAGATCGTCCCACCCGTCGGGCGCGTACCCGCACCCGAAGTGGGCGGCCGCGGCGGCGTCGAACCCGCGCTCGGCCAGGAAATCCCGGGCGATTTGGGCCCCCGGGGTCTGCAGCTGGTCGGCGTAGAACGCGGCGGCCGCCTTGGTCGCCGCCAGCAGCCGGGACCGGGTGCCCCGCTCGGCGCGGGTGGAGGTGCCGCCCTCGACCAGCGTCAGGGTGATGCCGGCCCGGTCGGCCAGGGCCTGCACCGCCTCGTTGAACGTCAGATGGTCGATCTCCTGCAGGAACGCGAAGACGTCGCCGCCCTTGCCGCAGCCGAAGCAGTGATAGAACCCGCGGCCCGGGCTGACCGTGAACGAAGGCGTCTTCTCGTCGTGGAACGGGCACAGACCCTTGAGCCGGCCGCCGCCGGCGTTGCGCAGGGCTACGTACTCGCCGACTACCTGCTCAATGCGGCTGGCGTCCCGGACCCGTTCCCGATCAGCGTCTGAGATCCGTCCGGCCACCAGGCGAGTCTAGGTCCGCCGCGCACCGGCCCCGGACTTGTCCACAGTTCGTCCGGTCACCCGCAGAGTCGCTGGTGCCGGGCGACCGCCTGCGCGTCGGTGAGCAGGCTCACCTGATCGAGCACGATGCGCAGCCGCGCCGCGTCGTCCCCGGCCCGGCGGTACTCCCCGGCGAACAGCGGGTCGAGCTCGTCGACGCCCCGGTCCGCGGTCGCCAGCACCAGCTCGGTGAGCACCTGTTGCTCACGCTGCTGAATCCGGATCCGGCTCGGATCGGCCATCACGTACCGGCCGGCGACCGCCTTGAGCAGCGCCACCTCGGCCCGGAGCACCCGCGGAACCTGCAGGTCGGCGCGATACCGCAGCAACGGGCCGGGGCCGGCGGCCGTCCGGGTGGCGGCGATGGCGCCGGTGCAGAACCGGCCGGTCAACTCGCTGGTCATCGACTTGACCGCGGCGTCGGCGAACGGCCCGGGCGGCTGCTGCCGTGTGACCGCGACCGCGGGCAGGGCCAGCAGGTCGTCCAACACGGTGCGCAGGTCCGCGAAGGACTCGTCGGAGTAGGGGCCGGCCGCCGCGCACACCGCGTCCCGCTCATCCGGGTCGGCCAGCCGGGCCAGGTCGATCCGTCCGGAGCCCACGCCGTCCTCGACGTCGTGCACCGAGTAGGCGACGTCGTCGGCCCAGTCCATCACCTGGGCCTCCAGGCAGCGGCGGGTCCCGGGGGCCGGCGCCCGCACCCAGTCGAACACCGCCCGCTCGTCGCGGTACACACCGAACTTGCCACCGCCGGCCGGTCGCGGCCACGGGTACTTGATCACCGCGTCCAGCGCGGCCCGGGTCAGGTTCAGCCCGCCGGCCCGGCCATCGGCGGTGACGATCTTGGGTTCCAGCCGGGACAGCAGCCGCAGGTTCTGCGCGTTCGCCTCGAACCCGCCGGCGGTCAGGCCGACCCGGTCCAGCGCCACCTCACCGTTGTGCCCGAACGGCGGGTGCCCGATGTCATGGGCCAGGCCGGCCAGATCGACCAGGTCGGCGTCGCAGCCGAGCTGGGCGCCGATCTCCCGGGCGATCTGCGCGACCTCCAGCGAGTGGGTCAGCCGGGTCCGCGGTACCCCTTCCTCGTCCGGCGCGACCACCTGGGTCTTGCCGGCCAGCCGACGGAACGACTTGGAGTGCAGCACTCTCGCCCGGTCCCGGGCGAACGGGCTGCGACCGCCGGCGTCCGCCGCACCGGGCAGCGCGGCCGTCTTCGGCGACTCGTCGAGCAGCCGGTCCAGATCCGCCGGGCGGTAGCCGGCCGGCAGCAGGTTGGTCGGGGCGGCCATCAGAACACCGGTGCGCTGATGCCGGACGGTCCACCGGTGACCCGGTAGTAGAGGATCCCGAGGGTCTCCCGCAGCCGGTACTCGGTCTGCACGTCGGCGCGGACGGCCGGGCCGTCGCGGACCGGCGCGGTCTGCACCGTCCAGCCGAGGTCGCGGGCCATGAGCGCGGATCGGGCGGAATGCGCGGGATCGGTGACGAGCACGACCGACGTCCAACCGTTCCCGGCCAGGACCGGCTCCGCCGCGTGCAGACTGGCCAGGGTGTCGCCCCCGGCGCCGACCGCGATGAGCGCGGACTCGTCGATTCCGGTGGCGGCCAGGTAGTCGACCCCGGCCTGTCCCTCGGTGGTGCGGTCGTCGGGCTGACCGCCGCCGATCGCGACGATGCGCGGGGCGACCCCGTCCCGGTAGAGCTGCCCGGCCCGGTCGAGCCGGGCCCGGAACACCGGAGAAGGTTCGCCGTCGTACTGGGCGGCGCCGAGCACGACGATCGCGTCGACCGTGCCCGGGGCCTCCGACAGCTCCTGCGCGCCGATCTGACCGACCCGCACCCAGGTTCCGGCGACCACCAGCACGCCGATCAACGCGGCCCCGCCGAGGTAGCGCAGCAGCGTCCGCACGCGGTGATCATGCCAGGCCGGGGTGGCTCACCCCGATCAGACGGGGGCCGCTTGTACCGTGCGAAGCATGCCGACGTCGCGCCGCAGAGCCGTTGCGGCCCTCGCCATCGCCCTGGTGATCGCCCTGTCCGTTTCGTCATGTTCGCAGGTGGGCGGCACCCCGACGGCCGGCGACCCGGTCGCGGTGAGCCGGTCGACCTCGCCGGCGTCCGCGGCCCCGTCCTCGACGGCACCGGGCATCACCGTCCCGTCCGCGAGTGCCACTGCGGGGGGATCCGCCTCGACGCCGGGGACGCCGGACACCGCCGACGGCACCGTCGGGTCGGACGGCATCGGCGACCCGTACTACCCCACCGCCGGAAACGGCGGGTACCAGGTCGACCACTACGACGTGAATCTGACCTATGACCCGGCCTCGAACGCACTGTCGGCGACCACCACGATCACCGGTTCGGTCACCTCCGCGCCCGGCCTGAGCCGGTTCAATCTGGATCTGCAGCCGAACCTGACGGTCAGCGCGGTCAGCGTCAACGACGCCGCGGCGACCTTCGACCAGCAGGACGCCGAGCTGGTGATCACCCCGGCGACCGAGCTGGCCGCCGCCGCGCCGCTGACGGTGACGGTGACCTATGCGGGCTCGCCCGAGCTGGTCGGCGGCGGCACGGCCGGGCTGGGCGACGGCGGCTGGTTCCGCACCCCGGACGGCGGCGCGTTCGCCGCCGGCGAGCCGACCGGGCCGTCCACCTGGTTCCCGGTCAACGAACACCCGTTGGACACCGCCACGTTCTCCGTGACGGCAACCGTGCCGGACGGCTGGCAGGTGATCTCGAACGGCGTGCGACCGGCCGACCAGCCCACCGCGCCGGCCGGCTGGACGGCGTCCCGCTGGGTGCTGGACACCCCGGTGGCGTCCTACCTGAGCACCATCTACATCGACAAGTTCACGTTCGTCGAGGGCACCCTGTCCGACGGGCGCCCGATCGTCTCGGCGGTCGGGCCGGGCGCGCCGGCCTCGGCGACCGACCTGGCCCAGCAGACCGCCCCGGTCATCGATGTGCTGTCAGAGCTGTTCGGCCCGTATCCGATGCCGGCGGCCGGCGGGATCTTCATCAAATCGACGACCGGGTTCGCGTTGGAGACGGCGACCCGGCCCGTGTACACGACCGGGATCGACTCCCTGCCGGTGGTGGTCCACGAGCTGGCTCACCAGTGGTACGGCGACGACGTCACGATCGCCAGCTGGGCGGACATCTGTCTCAACGAATGCTTCGCCTCCTACGCCGAATGGCTCTACGCCGAGAAGGTGGACGGACAGAACCTGGACGGCCGGTGGAAGCAGACCATCCGCAATTCCGGGCAGCAGCCCGGCTACTGGTCCTCGCCGCTGGTCGACATGGGTCCGGGGAACGAGTTCACCCGGGTGTACGACCGCGGGCCGATCGCCCTGCATGCGCTGCGCCACGAGATGGGCGACGACGCGTTCTTCACCCTGCTCAAGCAGTGGCCGGCCACCTACGGCGGGACGAACGCCTCCTTCACCGATTTCGAGGCGTTCGTCAATCAGCTCACCGGGCGGGACCTCACCGCGTTCATGGACGCCTGGTTCCGCAGCGAGACGCAACCGCCGGCGCAGTACCTGTACCCGGGCGGCCTGGGCAATTGACTCCTCAGAAGGGTCGATACCCGGACCGGGCCAGCGTGAAGCCGTGTCCGCCGCCGTTGGTGCAGGTCAAGCCGGTCTCCTCGACCGCGCACGTGACGTCGCCGAGCGTCGCCGTCGAGCCGTAACCGGTCGGCGCCGGCCAGGTGATGCCGTCGAAGAAGTCGCCCCGGCAATCCGACCCCTGGGGTGATCCGGTCGCGTCCAGCCGCACGATGAAGCCCCGCTCACCCGGGCACCGATCCTCGCCCAGGTCGCCGTTGATCTCCTTGATCGTGCAGGCGAACTGGCCGTCGCGGACCGCGCACTCGATGTTGCCCGACGGCGTGATGAGCAGGTCGCCGGTGCTGCCCGCCGTATTTTCCAAGGGCAGCGCCGGGGAGCCCGAGGTGGTCGCCACTGCTGCGGCGGTACCGGAATCGGTCGTCGGCGACGAAGTTCGCTGTCCCAACGGCCCCCCGTACACCCGGAAGATCCGCTTGCCGACCCCGCACTCGCCGATCAGGGTGCTGTCCGCGGGGACATTGACGTAGTAGAGGGATAACGAACCGACCCGGCGGGCGCACTTCGTGTCCTGGTCGAGGACGACAAGGCTGAGCGTTCCCTCCCGGGTGACCGGGTCGACCTGCTCGTACCGCGCCACACATCCGCCATCTGCCCGCAAGTCAGCAGCGCGTCATCGGCGTCGATCCATGCAGGTCCGGTGACCGGATAGCTCAGCTCAAAGGTGCAGTCCGATCCGTCAGCGGGTGACGTGCTCGTCGAAACGACAGACCTCCCCCGGTAGACCGTGAACCGCCGATCGTCGGCCTGGCCGCAGCGGCCGACGGCCGACGTGGTGTCGCTGGCCAGCGCGGTCGTGCAGGTCCAGCCGTCGTCGAAGGTCACCAGCATCGCCGAGCCGCCTCGGTCGCCCGGCCACTGTTCGTACCGGCGCCACTGATCGATCATCTCTTGACGGTCCAGGTTGCCCTCCGGAGAGACGATCCAGCCAGGCCCCGCCACGGGCCAGGTCATGTCGAGAGCACAGGCCGACTCCCCCGGCGGGGCCGGCGTACTCGCTGCCGCCGCGGGACCGGCCGTCACGGTGACGTCCTGCCCGGTCGCCACGTCGACCACCACGAACTGCGGCACCGCCGACCCCGGCAGCACCGTCAGGATGCCGTTCGGGTCGTAACCGTCCCACCGCGCTCCCTGCAGATCGGCGCCGACGAGGTCGACCGACGGTGCCGCCGTCAACGGGTTCCCGCAGGCGCACCGCACCACCGGCAATCCCGTCGCATCGACCAGCACCGCCGTGCCCGCCTGCAGCACCGAGGTGAACGCCGTCGCCGCACCGGCGGCGAACCCGTGATTCGTCACGACCGTGTCATGCACGAGCACCACCGGCGTCAGGCCGTCCAGGTAGCCGGGAATCGCGTCCGGGCCGATCCCCCGCACCCCCGCCCAGGCCGCCGCCTTGTCCGGATGGGCCGCCAGGAACTCGGCAATCGCGGATGCATCGCACGCCGACAGGGTCCCCGACCCCCCGTACAGCTCCTGGTTGCCCGGCGTCGACCCCGCATACAGCCGATCGGTCGTCCCGGACACCACCCGCACGCCGCTGTCCGCGTCGACCGTCGCCGTCACCCCGGCACTCGTTCCGGACGGCGGCAACGCCACCGCGACCGGCAGACTGGACGGCGCCGGCACGAACGAATCGAGTCCGGTGTCCGTCGCCGCCTGCAACACCACCGTCGCCGGCACCGCTTCGACCCGACCCCGCCGCACCCATACCACCCCCGCGACGGTTCCGGCCAGGAGCACGAGGACACCGGCAACAACCAGCCAACGAGTGCGCACCGTCACCGACAAATCGTCCATCTGGGGCACTCCTCGCGCAAGGTCGGGCCGGGTATCACAATGGGTGAATCCCGTTGACGTCCTCTGGAACCGGTGCCTACCGTCGGACCATGCAGCAACGCCGGCGACCGGCCCTGACGACCGGCCCGAGCGTGCAGCCACTCCCAGCCACGACACCCGAACACGCCGTGCTGGCGATGCAGCGGGCCGTCGGCAATCGGGCGGTCGTCCGGGCCCTGACAGCACCACCACGGACGCCCGAACCGCCCGCGCTCCAGCGATCCGCCGCGTCCGAGCTGAACGCCTGGACCGACCAACCCGTCGACTCGTATGAGATGGGCCTCAACGCGATGACCGATGACGTGATCGGGCACGCCTGGGTCGACGTCAAGGAGGTCGGCGGCAAGGGGCGCAAGCGATCGGTCGGCTTCTGGCCCGGCACCTGGGGCATCCTGCCGACCGGCGGTCCCGGCGAGTTGCAGTCCCCCGACGGGCACGAGGGCCAGCAGATGCACCGGCAGAAGGAGACGATGAGCCGGGACCGGTTCCTGCGGGTACTGGGCGTGGTCACGGCCTGGGAAAGCAGCTGGTACCAGCTGCTCTACCGCAATTGCGCGCACTTCGCGAAGGCGGCCTGGATCGCCGGCACCGGCAGCGCCGACGGCATCGTCAACGTGAGCGGGCCGCAGATCTGGACGCCGGCCGAGACCGCCGACGGCATCGACTACGTCAACGCCAAGCGCGGTCTGGATCCGCAGGGCAACCCGCTGCCGGCGCCCGCCACGTAGGCGGTCGGCCCGTCAGCAGCCGGCCAGCCGGGCCCCGAGGTAGGCCTGCACCTGATCGAGCGCCACCCGTTCCTGAGTCATCGAGTCGCGATCGCGAATAGTGACCGCCTGATCGTCGGCGGTGTCGAAATCGACGGTGATGCAGAACGGCGTACCAATCTCGTCCTGCCGGCGATAACGCCGGCCGATCTGGCCGGCGTCGTCGAAGTCGACGTTCCAGCTCTTGCGCAGCGACGCGGCCAGGTCCCGGGCCACCGGCGACAGGTCGGCGTGCCGGGACAGCGGCAACACCGCTGCCTTGACCGGGGCGAGCCGGGGGTCCAGTCGCAGGACCGTCCGCTTGTCCACCCCGCCCTTGGTGTTCGGGGCCTCGTCCTCGGCGTAGGCCTCCAGCAGGAACGCCATCATCGGCCGCCCGACGCCGGCCGCCGGCTCGATGACGTACGGTGTCCAGCG
This sequence comes from Nakamurella sp., assembly GCA_044223435.1. Taxonomy (GTDB): domain Bacteria; phylum Actinomycetota; class Actinomycetes; order Mycobacteriales; family Nakamurellaceae; genus Nakamurella. The sequence continues at coordinate 39,495 of JBGALY010000028.1, read as the reverse complement.
CTCCCCCGTCTCCTGCTCGAAATACGACAGCTCGACGCCGGAATGCTCCGAATGGGTTTTGAGGTCGAAATCGGTGCGATTGGCGATGCCCTCCAGTTCACCCCATTCGCTGCCCTGAAAATGAAAGCGGTACTCGATGTCCACCGTCCGCTTCGAGTAGTGGGACAGCTTCTCCTTGGGATGCTCGTACTGGCGCAGGTTCTCCCGAGCGATGCCCAGGTCGACATACCAGTCGGTGCGGGTATCGATCCAGTACTGGTGCCATTCCTCGTCCGTGCCGGGCTTGACGAAGAACTCCATCTCCATCTGCTCGAATTCGCGGGTGCGGAAGATGAAGTTCCCGGGGGTGATCTCGTTGCGGAACGACTTGCCGATCTGCCCGATGCCGAACGGCGGCTTCTTGCGGGATGAGGCGGCGACATTGTTGTAGTTCACGAAGATGCCCTGAGCGGTCTCCGGACGTAGGTAGTGCAGGCCGGACTCGTCCTCGACCGGCCCCAGATAGGTCTTGAGCAAGCCGTTGAACTCCTTGGGCTCGGTCCAGGAACCGCGGGTGCCGCAATTGGGGCAGACGATGTCGGCCATCCCGTTCTCCGGAAGCCGCCCCTTCTTCTCCGCGTAGGACTCTTCCAGGTGGTCGGCCCGAAACCGATGATGACAGGACAGGCACTCGACCAGCGGGTCGACGAAGGCGGCCACGTGTCCGGAGGCCACCCAGACCTGCCGAGGCAGGATCACCGACGAATCCAGTCCGACGATGTCGTCCCGGGACCGGATCATCGCGTTCCACCACTGCCGCTTGACGTTGTCCTTGAGCTCGACGCCCAAGGGGCCGTAGTCCCACGCCGACCGGGTGCCTCCGTAGATCTCGCCGCTGGGGTAGACGAACCCTCGGCGTTTGGCGAGGGAGACAACGGCGTCGATGCGGTCGGCGGCCACGTGCGAACTCCTGTGGTGCGGGTCGGGCCACCCTCGTGGTGGTCCGGCAATGTCCCGGTCGGTGGCTTCCGCCGGGTCGGGCAACAGCCGTTGAGCCTACTGGTCGTCACCTCCCGGACCGGCCGGGATCGTCGACGATTACCTCCGGGGTGGACCAGACGGCTCGGTCGGCCGCGGCGACGACCTCGAACGCGGCCGATGACACCGCACCGGCCAGCCAGGGGATCAACGCGGCCCGCACCGGGAACGGGGACTGGGCGCGCCGGAAGTCCGCGGCGGTGTCGAACTCCGCGAAGAGCGCCCACCGGTACGGCTCCTCGGTCGACCGGGCCCAACGCAGCGACCGGGTGGCCGGCTGCTCGCCCAGCAACCGGACCGCCTCGGCCGACCCGGCGGGCGGCTCGGATCCGCCGGGTTCGAACCGGGCGATCAGCACGAACACGGCGACCCGCTCCCGAGCACCTCGGTGGTCGACCCGTGCGGGCTGCGGCCGACCCTGATCTGGCGCGGGATCCGTAACCGGAGCTCGTCGACGTGGGACACCACGCCGATGGTCCGGCCCCCGGCCCGCAACTCGTCAAGGGTGGCCATCGCCAAGTCCAGCGCCTCGGGATCCAGGCTGCCGAAACCCTCGTCCACGAAGAGCGTGTCGAGTTGCCGACCGCCGGCCTCGGCGGCGACCACGTCGGCGAGGCCGAGCGCGAGGGCCAACGAGGCCAGGAAGGACTCCCCGCCGGACAGCGTCTTGGCCGGCCGGACCAGACCCGACCACCCATCCATGATGTCCAGTCCCAGGCCACCGGCACGGCCCCGCGATTCCCGGTCCGTGCTGTGCACGAACGAGTACCGGCCGGCCGACATCCGGGCGAGCCGGTCGGTGGCCGCCGCGGCAACCTGCGCGAGGCGGTGCGCCAGCACGTAGGTCCGCAGACTCATCCCGAGCAGGTTCGGACCACGGCCCTGCATCACCTCGGTCAGCGTGGCAACCTGCCGATCGCGTGCTCGCGCCGGTTCCGCCGCGCGCCAGGCGGCCAGCAGCCGGCCCGATGCCGTCGCCACCTGCCGAACCCGGTCGTCCAACGCCCGGGCCTGATGGCGGATCCGCTCGGCCCGTTCCCGGTCTGCGTCGGCCGTGGCCCGCAACCGCGTCAGGTCGAACTGCTCCTGCTCGTCCAAACCGACCAGCTCGGGATCGGCCTCGTGGGTTCGCAGGGCGGCCGCCTCCACCTCGGCCGCCCGGATCCGGGCGGCGAGCGCCGGTGCGTCGATCGCGGCCGCCTCCATGGCCGCCGCGACCGTCGGGAACCCGGACTCGGCGAGGAGCCCGGCGGCCGTGGCCGTGGCTCGTTCCACCTGGTCCGCCGCCCTGGCCAGCGCGGCCGATGACTCGGCGAGCGCGTCCAGGGCGCTGGCCCGGCGGAGCAGGTAGTCACGGCGGGTCTGGATCGACCGGTGTCCGGCCCGCATCCGGTGCAGCCGGGCACCCCGTTGATCCATGCGCGCCGCCAACGAGGCGATCTCGGCCGCCCCGGCCGCGACCAGGGCGCCAAGTTCGTCCCGGCGCAACTCCTGCTCGAACAACGCCTTTCCGGCGGCCTCCCGCAGGCCGATCAGAGCGTCGAGGTTCCGCTCCACCGCGGCGAGGCGGTCGACCCGGGCCCGCCGGTCCCGGACGTCCGATTCGGCGGCCTCGGGCGTCCGCCCGGCCGCGGCGTGTTCGGCGGCGGCGACGGCCGCGTCGGCGGTCCACCGCCGGGCGGCGGCGGCCTCCCGATCCGCGGCCGCCCGTTGCTCGGACCGGTGGGCCGCCGAGACGAGATCCGCACCGACCGGGGACGCTCCCGCGATCGCCGGGGCGGGGTGCGCCGTGCTGCCGCACACCGGGCAGGCCGCGCCGCGGGACAGCCCGCTGGCCAATTCCGCAGCCATCCCGTCGATCCGCAGCTGCACCAGTCGCTGTCGCTCATCGACCGCGGCCTGGTGCCGATCCGTGGCCGCGGCGGCCGCCCGCGCGGCGCTCACGGCGGCGTCCCGGAGCACCGGGATGGCGACGGTCGCGTCCCGTACCTGCTGCGCCGCAGCTAGTTCCGCACGCGCCGCGGGTAGCCGGTCCCGCGCGGAGCGCGATTCGGTGACCCGCCGGTCAAGTTCGGCCAGCCGCGGCGGCAGCGCGGCCAACCGCTGCTCCACCTCGACCGCGGCCGCCTCGTCCCGGTGATGCCGGCGCCGGGCCGCGGCGAGCGACGTCTGATCCCGGGTCTGTTCGTCGGCCTCGGCGATCAGCGGGATCAACGCGCCCGCCTGCTCCCGATCCGCCCCCGCCGCCGATCGGATGACCGCCACGTCGCCGGACAGCATGCCCAGGTTCAGCCGGTCGCTTCCGGTCCCGATCGCCACGAGGGCCTGCAGCCGCTCCTCGGCGGCCGCCTGATCCTGTCGCCGGGCGTGCTGCACCTCGCGGGCCGACGCCAGCGCCCGCGTGGCGGCGACCACGGGTCCGGCCCGGGTGTGAGCGGCAAGGGCCCGCCGGTCCTGCTCGACCGCGGGGTGGGCCCGGTCCAGCCGGCGCCGCCGGGCGCGGATATCGCGCAGCCGGTTCACCCGGGCCGCGCGCTCGGACGCGGCCCGCAGGGCCGCCGCGGACGCCGCGGACCGGGCGTCGGCCCGGGCCGCGGCCTGCGCGGCGAGCGCCGATCGGTCGGCGAGGTGGTCCCGCAGATCGGCCAGCCAGCTCGGGTCCGGGTCCGGCCCGGGCTCGATCCGGGCCGCCTCCGCCACCCGTGCGGTCATCTCCCGCACCCGTTCCTCGCAGTCCCGGAGCCGCTGCCCGGACGTCCGGCGGGCCTGGACGAACCAGTCCTCGATGCGGTCGAAGCGCTCGGTGGCGAACAACCGCGCCAGCAGGTCGCCGCGATCGGCGGTGTCCGCGCGCAGGAACCGGGCGAACTCGCCCTGCGGGAGCAGCACCACCTGGAAGAACTGGTCGGCCGACATGCCCAACAGGTCGATCACGGCGTCGCCGACCTCGTCGACCCTGGTCAGCCCGTCGGGCCCGCCTGCCGGTGGCCGGTCGAGCCAGCGCAGGGAGACCTTGCCCCGCTGAAGGGTGCTGCCGGTCCCCCGGGCCTTCGGCCGCAGGTACTCGGGCCGGCGGACGATCTCGACCCGGTGGCCGCCCAGGGTGGCCACCAGCCGCACCGTGGTGACCGCGTCGACGGGCGCGCGGTCGCAGCGCAGCCGCCGGGCGTCGTTGCGGGCGCCCGGCACCCGCCCGAACAGGGCGTAGGCGACGGCGTCCAGCAGCGACGTCTTGCCGGCCCCGGTGTCGCCGTGGATCAGGAACAACCCGTCCGCGCCGACCGAGTCGACGTCCACGGACTCGGTCCCGGCGAACGGGCCGAAGGCCGTCAGTTCCAGGCGATGGATTCTCATGTCGCCGCCCTCATGCCGTCACCCGCAGCGCGGTCAACGCCTGGTCGACCATGTCCCGCTCCCCCGGGGACGGCGGACGGCCGTAGGCCTCCCGCAGGAACTCCAGCACCAGGCCCCCGTCGTCATCCGCGGCGCCGGCGCCGCCCGGTAACGCCGGCGCCCCGGCGAGGGCCGGGTCGCCGACCCAGGTGGCGACCAGGGTGTGCGGGAAGACCTCCCGCAGCCGGCGCATCGGATCCACCGGTCGCACCTCGTCGGTCAGTTCCACCGACAGGTAGGCGTCCGCGAGATCCGGATCGGGGTCTAGGATCTCGGCCAGGCGACCACGGACCGACACCATCCGGCGGATCTCCGGCAGGGTGAGCCGGGTCGCGTCGACGGCCCCGACCGCGTCGAGTTCCACGAGCCACACGCCCTTGGCCTGCGCCGCCTCGCCGAACGAGTACGGCAAAGGCGATCCCGAGTACCGGATCCGCTCGCCCACCACCTGGCTGCGGTGCAGGTGCCCGAGTGCGACGTAGTCGATCCCGGCGAAGACGTCAGCGCTGACCGCCTCCACGCCGCCGACCGCGATCGAGCGTTCCGAGCCCGCGGTGAGCCCGCCGATGACGAACGCGTGAGCCAGCACGATGGACCTGGTGCCCGGCGGCCGGGCGGCAAGGTCGGCCCGAACCCGGTCCATCGCCCGGGCCAGCACCTGCTGGTGGCCCGATCCGCCCGGCAGGCCCCACCGGGCCCGCACCAGGTCGGGTTCCAGGAATGGCACCGGGTACACCACGACGTCGCCATGCGGGTCGCGTAACACCACCGGCCGACCGACGGCGTCGGCCGTGGTGCCCAGATGCAGGCCACCGGCGGCGAGGAAGTCGGTGAAGGCACCCAGTCGGGGTGCGGAATCGTGATTGCCGGCGATCGCCACGACGGTGACGCCCGCGGCCCGGATCCGGGCCAGGATCCGTGAGGCCGCCTGCACCGCGTCCGGCGACGGCACCGCCCGGTCGTACAGATCACCGGAGATCAGCACCGCGTCGACCCGGTGCTCGATGGCCAGGTCGGCCAGCGCCGTCAGCACCGCCTCCTGGTCGCCGAGCAGGTTCTGGCCGTGGAAGGTCCGACCCAGGTGCCAGTCGGAGGTGTGCAGCAGCCGCATGAGCAAACCGTAGGAGCGGGGTACGACAGTGCCGTCGCACGACGCGCGCGGGTTCGCCGGGAGCCGATCAACCGGGGTCGATCGCGCTGATCCGGTAACCGGCGTCGGTCGCCGCCAGGACCAGGATCCGACGCTGCTCGCCGCGGGCGGCAGTGGCGCCGACCTGCCGGCCCGACCCGTCCACCACCGGGCGGGCGTCGAGTGTGTCGACCACCGCCACCCGGGCGCCGTCCGCCGCGTCGGCGTCGATGACCTCAACGCTGACGATCTCGTGCCGCCCGTCGACGACCCGAAGACCCCGGTCCGCCAGCCCCCCGACCATCGCGGCATCGGCCGCCGCGGCCGCCGAGTCGGGCAGGTAGACCTGGCCCAACAGCAACGGATCGCCCTGCGCCAGTGCCTGGCCCCGCGCGCGGTCGAGATCGGCGACGACCTGCGCCCAGTCGGTCCGCGCGTCCGCACCCGCCCCGGCGGTCGGCGGATCATCCAGCCACTGACCCACCTGCGCCACGAGCACCGTCACCAGCAGCCCGGTCAGCACCGTGACGAGCGACCGGGCCACTGGGCCCCGCCGAGTTCGGGCCCCGGGTTCCGGCGGCGCGGGCTCCGCCAGCGCGGGTTCAGTCAGCGCGGGTTCAGTCAGCGCGGGCTCCGCCAGCGCGGGTTCAGTCAGCCCGGCCGCGCCGCCGGGTGGGGCCGGCCCGACGGCCGTGGCGATGGACCGGTCGGCCGGCGTTCGGTCGGCGGTGACGTCGGCAGTGTCGGCAGGGACGTCAGTGACGTCAGTGACGTCGGCAGTGACGGCAGTGACGTCGGCAGTGACGGCGGCAGGCCCGTCGGCCGCGCTGACCACCATGACGTCCGGCGGGCTCGGCAGTTCCCGGCCGTTCGCGGCCGGGGCGCCGGCCCGGTCGGCTCCGGCCCGTGCGGCCCAACCGCGCCAACGCTTCGACGACGCCGGGGTGGGGCAGGGTCCGGATCCGAACCGGATCGGCGCCGGGTCCCCGATGGCACGGGCCGACAACCGCCGGACGACCGCCGAGGCGGTGGGCCGGTCGCCCGGATCCGGTTGCAGCATCGACCGGATCAACGCCACCAGCTCGACGGAACCGGCCTCGTCCGGCAGGTCCGGCCATTGCCCCGCGGCCGACTGGACCAGCACGTCGTCCGGCTCGTCGGCCGGCCAGGCCGATCGCCCGGTGATCGCGAACAGTGCGACCGAGGCCAGCGAGAACACGTCGGACGGCGTGCCCGGCCGGCCCGACCGGACCCGCCGGAACACCTCCGGAGCGACGTCCGCGCAACCCAACGCGCCCGGCCCGGCGACGTCGGCGACCGCCATGCCCATCGCCGTCGCCCCCAACAGCGGCCGGCCCCGGGCGTCGAACCAGATCGACTCGGGGCAGACCCAGCCGTGCCGCACCTGCTTGTCGTGCAGTTCGGCGAGGGCCGCGGCGACCGGCAGCAGCACCGTGACCGTCTCACCCACCGACAACGGACCCCGGCGACGGACCAGTTCGGCCAGCCGTCCGCCGCGCGGCCACGGGCTGACCAACGCGATCCGGGTGTGATCCTCGACGACGTCCGAGACCGGCAGCAGGTGCGGATGGCGAAGGTCGCCCACCACCCCGACCGTCTCCCGGACGGGTTCCGCCGACTCGGCCGGCAGCACGGTCAGGGCGACGTCCTCGAGGGTGCGGGTGTCCTCCGCCCGCCAGAACGGCGACGCCCGGTGGCCGGCCCCGACGCCGCCCAGGTGTTCGACCGCCCGGTAGGCACCGATCGCGAATCCCATGCCGCCACGCTAGGGCCTCGGCGACGCCCGCCCGGAAGTTGTCCACATTTCCCAGGTGGAGGCCTGGCAATGCGTCCGCAACCCGGTCCGGCGTACCGTCACCGCATGCGTGAGGACACCGAGCCGGTCCGCATCGAACAGTGCGGCACGGTCGAGTACGAGCAGGCGTGGCAGCGCCAGCGGGACCTGGCCGCGGCCCGGGTGGCCGGAACCGGCGGGGACACGGTCCTGCTGCTGGAACACCCGCCCGTATACACGGCGGGCAAACGCACCCGACCGGCGGACCGGCCCAACGACGGAACCCCGGTGGTCGACGTCGACCGCGGCGGACGCATCACCTGGCACGGCCCGGGACAGCTGGTCGGCTACCCGATCGTGAAGCTGGCCACCCCGGTCGATCTGGTCGCCTACATCCGGCTGCTGGAACACGTCCTGGTCAGTGCCTGCACCGATCTGGGCCTGGAAACGATCCGGATCACCGGGCGCAGCGGGGTCTGGCTGCCCGCCGACGGCGCCCGGCCCGACCGCAAGGTCGCCGCGATCGGGGTGCGCGTCGCCCGCAATGTGACGGTGCACGGGTTCGCGCTCAACTGCGATCCCGACCTGACCTGGTTCGACCGCATCGTGCCCTGCGGCATCACCGACGCGGGCGTCACCTCGTTGAGCGTCGAGCTCGGCCGCCGGGTCACCGTCGACGACGTGATCGACGTGGTCGAGCGAAGGCTCCGGCAGGGATTCGACGGCCGGCTCGACACGCATCTGCCGGCGGAACGGGAGCCGGCCCCGCCCCCGGCGGCCGGCGTGAGCTGGCGACTCGATCCCCTGCTGGCCGGGCCGGCCGGTCGCTGACCAGGGGGCGTGACGTGAACCGGGATGGAACAATGATCTCTGCGAGCCGACGGAGTCGGTGGCCCTGCGTTTCGCACTGTCACACCGTGTGGAGATAGTAGGGGCGGGGAACCCGGCCAGTGGGCTCGCCGCTGCGGCGACCTGCCCCGGTACGTGGGGACGGCCGATCAACGATGAGGAGTTCTGATGAGCAGGAGCACCCGGCGGTCCGCCGCGCAGGATCTCGCGGCGAAGGCCGGTGACATCGCGGAATTGGTTGCCGACAAGGTGGCCGATGTGACCCATGACGCGGCCACCAAGGCCGCGACCCTTGCCGGTGAGGCCGCGCACGCCGCGACGCCGTATGTCGAGAAGGCCGGCGACCAGCTCGAGCAGGCCGCGGCGAAGCTGGGCCGGCGGGCGCGCCGCGCCGCGAAGAAGTCGACCAAGAAGGCCGCGGCCACCGCCTCGAAGCAGGCCAAGATCGCCCAGGCCGGCGCCGCCCGGCAGGCCAAGATCGCCCAGGCCAAGGCCGCCAAGCAAGCCAGGAAGGGGCAGTCCCAGGTCGCCGACGTCGCGCACGTGGTACAGGAGAAGGGCCAGGCGACGCTTGCCCAGGCGCTGACCGCGGCCGGCGCCCAGGCGGCCAAGGCCAGCAAGGCGGCCAACAAGGCCGCAGCCAAGGCGGAGGCCAAATCGGGCAAGAAGTCGCACCGGGTGCGCAACCTGCTGATCATCGGTGCCGTCGCCGGTGGCGGCGCGTACGCATTCTCCAAGTTGCGTTCCGGTGGGACGCCCGCGCCGGACAACGCGCCGGCCCCGACCTACACCCCGCCGAGCAAGCCGGCCCAGAGCCCGCTCGAAACGGCCGCGACCAAGGCCTCGGATGCCGCGGCGACGGTGAAGGACAAGGCCGCCGACGCGCTGGACACCGCGAAGGACAAGGCCGCCGCTGCCGCGAACACCGTCGCCGACAAGGCCGCCGACGCGGTTGATGCCGCCAAGGACGCCGTCGGCACGGCCGCGGACAAGGTGGCGAACAAGGCCGACGAGGCCGCGGACGCGGTCGCCGCCGGCGCGCCCGCCGCCGCCGACAAGGTCGCCGAGGCCGCCGACAACGCGGCGGACGCCACCGCCTCGGCAGCCGAGTCCACCGCGGACAAGGTCACCGCGACCGCCGACAAGGCGGCCGGAAAGGCGACCACCGGCGCCCAGAATCTCGCCGACGCGGCCGACAAGGCCCGTGAGGCGGTCAAGAAGGCTGCCGCCGAGCAGGCCGAGGCGGCCAAGGAAGCAGCGCGAAAGAAGGCGGGAGACACTCCGTGACGCTTGCCCCCGAGGGGCGGAAGCTTCTGCGCCTTGAGGTGCGGAACGCCGCCACCCCGATCGAGAAGAAGCCGGAGTGGATCAAGACCCGGCTCCGCACCGGTCCGGAGTTCCAGCAGCTGCAGAGCCTGGTCAAACGCGAAGGCTTGCACACGGTCTGCCAGGAGGCCGGCTGCCCGAACATCTACGAATGCTGGGAGGACCGCGAGGCCACCTTCCTCATCGGGGGCGACCAGTGCACCCGGCGCTGCGACTTCTGCCTGATCGACACCGGCAAGCCCGGCGAGCTCGATCGCGACGAGCCGCGCCGGGTCGCCGAGTCGATCCGCAGCATGGACCTGCGGTACGCGACCATCACCGGCGTCACCCGCGACGACCTGCCGGACGAGGGCGCCTGGCTGTACGCCGAGACGATCCGGCAGGTCCATGCCCAGGCCCCGCAGACCGGGGTGGAGATTCTCACCCCCGACTTCTCCGGGCATCCGGAGCTGCTGAACCAGGTCTTCGAGGCCAAGCCGGAGGTGTTCGCGCACAACCTGGAGACGGTGCCGCGGATCTTCAAGCGGATTCGCCCCGCGTTCCGCTACGAGCGCTCCCTGGACGTGATCAGCCAGGGCCGGGCCGCCGGAATGGTGACCAAGTCGAACCTGATCCTAGGCATGGGTGAGACCCGCGCGGAGATCACCCAGGCCCTGCAGGACATGCAGGACGCGGGCTGTGACCTGGTGACCATCACGCAATACCTACGGCCGACGCCCCGGCACCACCCGGTCGAGCGCTGGGTCAAGCCGCAGGAATTCGTCGAACTCGCCGAGGAGGCCAAGGCCATCGGGTTTGCCGGAGTGATGTCCGGCCCGCTGGTTCGGTCCTCCTATCGGGCAGGCACGCTGTACCGGCAGGGCGCCGAGGCCCGCACGGCCCGCGAACGGGCCCAGCAGCCGCCGCTGTAGGCCGTACCGAAGTCGCAGCCGAGCCGGACCCCGGGCACTAAGCTGGTGCCCATGGCCAAGAACGCCGCCGGGTCCGGCTCCTCTGCGAAACCGTCGAAGGAAGCGAAGAAGGCGGCCAAGGCCGAGAAGAGGGCCGCCGCCAAGGAACGTCGCAGCCAGCTCTGGCAGGCGTTCCAGATGCAGCGTAAGAACGACAAGAAGCTGCTGCCCTACATGATCGGGGCGCTGGTCGGCACTGCGGCGGTCGTCACCCTGGCCCTGATGTGGTTCCTACCCTGGTGGATGGTGCTGCCGCTGGGCATCATCATCGGCGCGCTGCTGGCCATGATCATTTTCTCCCGACGGGTCCAGAAGAACGTCTACGCGCAGGCCGACGGCACGCCGGGCGCGGCCGCCTGGGCGCTCCAGAACAATCTTCGCGGCACCTGGCGGGTCACCCCCGCCGTGGCCGGCAACACCTACCTCGACGCAATCCACCGGGTGATCGGCCGGCCGGGCATCATCCTGGTCGGCGAGGGCGCGGCGCATCGGGTGAAGCCGCTGCTGGCCCAGGAGAAGAAGAAGGTCGCCCGCGTCGTCGGCGACACCCCGATCTACGACTTCATCGTCGGGAACGAAGAAGGCGAGACGCCGCTGCGCAAGCTCGCCCCAGCGATCATGAAGCTCCCCCGGAACATCCCGCCGGCGATGGTGAGCGACCTGGACAACCGGCTGTCGGTGCTGGCGGCCAAGTCCCAGGGCGGCCTGCCCAAGGGGCCGATGCCGGCCGGGGTCAAGCAACGCAACATGCAGCGGGCGATGCGCAAGCGCTGACCCCGGCGCCCCGTCGGTCAGGACTCGTCGCCCGGCCGAGCCGGGGATTCCCCCGGCTCCGTGCGTCGAGCGACGTCGTCGGCGAACTCCCGCGCCTGCTCGAGCTTGTCCTGGCTGGACTCGAGGTCCTCGGTCCCCCGGCGCATCTCCGGGTTCTGTCCCGCCGGCCCGTCCAGCGGGGTCCGGGCCGAGAGGTCTAGACCGGCGTCGGGACCGGGGTCGGGCACCCCGTCGACGTGCGGCTCGTCGGCGGGATCATTGGTGGGCTGGCTGGCGGTCATCAGGCGGGTCCTTCCCCGTCGCACACGGTGCTCATCGGCCACCCGATCGGCGGCCCGTGCAGGGTTCGTACCCACTGCCCCGCGGACCGACACCGCCAGCGGCACCCGGTCGACACCCGCCGACCCGACCGTCCCGCCTACCGGATCCGCAACACCACCGTGCGGCACAGCCGGTCGTGCAGTCCCCGACCGTTCGCGTCGAGCAACAGCGGCGGCACCAACAGGAAGATCAGCACGGTCCGCGGGATCGCCCACCACCCGACGAACGACCGGACCCGGTTCCGGTCCCGATCCATCGGCACCACCCGGATGCCGAGAGCGGCCTGGCCGGGGGTGATGCCGAACAGGCCAACCGCCACGATCATCATCGCCGCCCACACCAGCAGGCTGGTGTTCCGGGGTGCCTCCGGTGCGGTGATCCACCAGGCCGCCAGGGCCGACAGCACGATGTCGATCACGAACGCGCCGGTCCGCGCCGCCATCGACGCGACGGACCCCACCCCCTCCTGCGGCAGGCCCAGCGCCCGTCCCGGATACGCCCGTTCGGCCGGGCCATCGGTCGTCGTCACATCCCCACCCTATGCATTCGCCCGCGTAACCCCGGCGAAACGTCTGCGAGACCCGACGGCAACAGCGCGTGCCTAGCGTGGCGCAGGCTGGGCGACGGGGCCGGCGCGTTCATCACTGCTTGCCGCCAGCACGCAGTGGCCGAGGGACCCGACGCACGGTGACCAGGAATGGGTTGTACCGTCCCTGCCACCACGGTTGTCCACTGACGACAAGGAGCGCGTGCGTGTTCTCCACCACCGAAGAGCTGGTCAAGTACATCTCGGACAACGATGTCGAGGTCTTCGACATCCGGTTCTGCGATCTGCCCGGCGTCATGAACCACCTCACGGTTCCGGCCGCGACGGTGACCGAGAAGTCGTTGGCGGCCGGCATGGCCTTCGACGGCTCCTCCATCCGCGGCTTCCAGTCGATCCACGAGTCGGACATGACGCTGCTGCCGGACGTGACGACCGCCCGAGTCGATCCGTTCCGCCGGCGCAAGACGGTGACCTGCAACTTCTTCGTGCACGACCCGCTGACCCTGCAGCCGTACTCGCGCGATCCGCGCAACGTGGCCCGCAAGGCCGAGGAGTACCTGGCCAGCACCGGCATCGGCGACACCTGTTACTTCGGCGCCGAGGCCGAGTTCTACGTCTTCGACGACGTCCGTTACGGGACCACGCCCAACGGCTCGTTCTACAAGGTGGACTCGGAAGAGGGCTACTGGAACACGGGCCGGGACGAGCAGCCCAACCTGGGCTACAAGACCCGGTTCAAGGGCGGGTACTTCCCGGTGCCGCCGTACGACCACCACGCCGACCTGCGCGAGGACATGACGGCCAACCTGATCTCGATGGGCTTCGACGTCGAGCGTGGGCACCACGAGGTGGGCACCGGCGGGCAGGCCGAGATCAACTACAAGTTCAACACCCTGCTGGCGTCGGCCGACGAGGTGATGCTGTTCAAGTACATCATCAAGAACACCGCCTGGGCGGCCGGCAAGACGGCCACCTTCATGCCCAAGCCGCTGTTCGGTGACAACGGCTCGGGCATGCACGCGCACCAGTCGATCTGGCAGGGCGGCAAACCGCTGTTCTACGACGAGGCCGGCTACGGCGGGCTGTCGGACATCGCGCGCTACTACATCGGCGGCCTGCTGCACCACGCGCCGTCGCTGCTCGCCTTCACCAACCCCACCGTGAACTCCTACCATCGCCTGGTCCCCGGCTACGAGGCCCCGGTCAACCTGGTCTACTCCGCCCGGAACCGCTCCGCGTGTATCCGGATCCCGCTGACCGGCACGAACGCCAAGGCCAAGCGTCTGGAGTTCCGCTGCCCCGACCCGTCGTCGAACCCGTATCTGGCCTTCTCCGCGATGATGATGGCGGGCCTGGACGGCATCAAGAACAAGATCGAGCCGCCGGCCCCGGTCGACAAGGACCTCTACGAGCTGCCGCCGGACGAGGCCGCGAACATCCCGCAGGTTCCGTCGTCGCTCGCTGCGGTGATCGACCGGCTGGAGCAGGACCACGACTACCTGCTCGAGGGTGGCGTGTTCACCGACGACCTGATCGAGATGTGGATCAACCTCAAGCGCGAGGAGATCGACGCCATCCGGTTGCGTCCGCACCCTTACGAGTTCGACATGTACTTCGACATCTGACCCACCGGTCGGCCACCTGATCCGACGCGCCCCCGAACCCCTGCGGGTTCGGGGGCGCCGTCGTCCGCGAGATCGGGACCTTCGGCCCGCGCACCGGGGCCGCCGCCTCGATAGGCTCGGAACCGATTCAGAGACCCCGACCACCAGGAGGGCGACGTGGGACGCCAGCTCGGCATCATCTCGGACATGGACGGGGTGATCTACCGGGGCAAGCAGGCCATCCCGGGCGCCCAGGAGTTCATCGACCGGCTCCGCGCGCGCGACGTGGGCATCGTGTTCCTGACCAACAACTCCGAGCAGACCCCGCTCGACCTGGTCCGCAAACTCGACGGTTTGGGCTTTCGTGGACTGACCGAGCAGAACTTCATCACCTCGGCGATGGCCACCGCCCAGTTCCTGCACTCGCAGCGCCCGCACGGCACCGCCTACGTCATCGGCGGCGGCGCCCTGTCCGCCGAGCTGTACAAGATCGGCTACTCCATCACCGACAGCGATCCCGACTACGTGGTGGTGGGCAAGACGGCCGGCTTCGCCTTTCCGCAGCTGCGCAAGGCGGCCAAGCTCATCGACCGCGGCGCGCGGTTCATCGGCACCAACCCGGACATGGTCGATCCGGTGGAGGGCGGCACCGAACCGGCCGCCGGAGTGCTGCTGGCCTCCATCGAGGCGGCCACCGGCATGAAGCCGTACGTGGTCGGCAAGCCCAACTCGCTGATGATGCTCTACGCGCGGGAGATGCTCGGCGTCGCGGCCGGCGACTGCGTGATGATCGGCGACCGGATGGACACCGACGTCGTCGGCGGCCTGGAAGCCGGCATGCGCACCTGCCTGGTGCTGTCCGGTGTCTCCGACGCGCAGACGGTGCACCGGTTCCCCTACCGGCCGACGTTCATCTACGACAGCGTCGCCGACATCGATCCGGACCACCTGGCGAAGGATTGACCGCGATGGACATCCGAATCCCGTCCCTGTTGCGGATCAAGCCGGACACCCTGTTCAAGCTCGGAAAGTACTTGCGCAAGAATGACTTCCGCCGGATCGTCCTGTTCTACGGGGAGGGCATCGAAGACCTGGTCGGCCGGAGCATCCGCATCTCGCTCGACTCGTCGGAGATCACCGTGGTGCGGCAGGAGGTGGTACACGGCAACGACGTGGCCGATCTGCTGAAGGTCGCCTTCGATCTGCCGCGCGGCACCCAGGCCGTGGTCGCGGTCGGCGGCGGGGTCGCGGTGGACGCCGGCAAGTACATCGGCTTCCTCAACCGGCTCCCGGTCATCGCCGTACCCACCGCCATCTCCAACGACGGCTTCGCCTCCCCCGGCGCGAGCCTGCGGGTGGACGGCCGCCGGATCAGCGCCAAGGCGGCGATCCCGTTCGGGGTCGTCATCGACACGACCGTCATCGCCGCCAGCCCATCCCGGTTCACGCTGTCCGGCATCGGCGACCTGATCTCCAAGTACAGCGCGATCGCCGACTGGAAGCTGGCGTATCACGCGACCGGCGAGGCGATCAACGACTTCTCGGTGATGATCGCGTTGCAGAGCGTGCAGAACCTGGTCACCCATCCGGTCAAGGAGACCGACGACCTCGGGTTCGTGCAACTGGTCTGCGGCGCGTTGGTGATGAGCGGGGTGGCGATGGAGGTGGCCGGTTCGTCCCGTCCGGCCTCCGGCAGCGAGCACCTGATCTCGCATGCCTACGAGCACCTGGCGACGCGGCCGCGGATGCACGGCGAGCAGGTCGGGGTGGCCACCATCGCCACCGGCTGGCTGCAGGACGACCCGAGCCGGCACACGGTGCTGCAGGTGCTCGAACAGACCGGTTTCCTGTCCTCGATCCGGGCGGACCCGCTGGATCGGGGCGCCTTCCTGGCCGCCATCCGGGAGGCACCGTCGGTCAAGCCCGGCTACCACACGGTGCTGTCGGAGCCCGAGGCCATCGACCGGCTGACCCACCACATCGCCGACGACCCGCTCTGGAAGGATCTGCTCGCCTGACCGATCCCCGAGGAGTGCCATGCCCGTCTTCGCCGTGCACTACCGCTATGCCGACGAGCGGCCCGATGAGGTGACCGCGCACCGGCCCGCGCACCGGGCGTTCCTGCGTGAGCTGTACGACCGGGGCGTCGTGCTCGCCGCCGGGGCGTACCCGCAGGGCAAGGCCGGCGCGCTGCTGGTGTTCCGGGCCGACTCCGCCGAACAGGTGGCCGACCTGCTCCGGGACGATCCGTTCCGCCAGCAGGACCTGGTGACCGGCTGTGAGATCCGCCAATGGGGTCTCGCGATGGGCCCCTGGACGGAGTAACTTTTTTTCCGGTGTATCTCAGGGTCCGCACAGGACTCTTCGGTGTGCAAGAAACGCTCAAAACGCCCTGACCCAGGTGGTGGCGTGTGTCGACCGGATCCCGCACGGCCGTCGTCCCCACCTGCCCGCGCGAGGTGAGGCGACTCCGATGACGGCACCGGTCACCACCCCACCGACCCCGGTGGGCACCCCCGGCCCGAGCGACCCCGCTCGGGACGCGAACGCGCACAACGGCGCCGCCGCGGCCGCCGCGACGACCCCAATGCCGGCACCCAACGGCGACAGCGACATCGACCCCGGCTCGCCGCCGACCGCGGCCGACACCGACGCGGACGGCCTGACCGATGCCTTCGAGAAGCTCGCCGGCACCGATCCCGCGGTCGCGGACACCGACGCGGACGGGCTCACCGACGGCTTCGAGGCCCTGTCCAGCCACACCGACCCGCTCGCCGCCGACACCGACCTGGACGGCACCTCGGACGCGGCCGAGGTGGCCGCCGGGACCGATCCCGGTCGGATCCCCGGCTTCGGCGGCGTGTCCGGGCTCGGTGAACACGCCCAGAACATCCGGGCCGGTGCGCTGGACACCGACCACGACGGCGTCACCGACCCCTACGAGATCTCGATCGGATCCGATCCGGCCAAGGCGGACACCGACGCCGACGGCCTGGCCGACAACCTCGAGGTCACCTTCGGTACCGACCCCACCTCCGTGGACACCGACGCCGACGGCCTGACCGACGGTGCCGAGATCCAGTTCGGCACCGACCCACTGACCATGGACGCGGGCACCGGGCCGGCGCCGGTCACCGCCGCCCCCGCCGCCGTGATCACCGCGCCGGCCCCGATGCCGGCTCCGGTCGCCACCGTGCCGACCTCGGCACCGACCAGCTCCGCGACCGCGGGCGGCCAGGTCCAGCACATGCTCGACCTGGCGCTCAAGCAGGTGGGTGACGAGTATGTGTTCGGCGCCGACGTCGCCGAGACCGACCCCGATCCGTCGGTCTGGGACTGCGCCGAGCTGACCCAGTGGTCGGCCGCGCAGATCGGGTCGGACATTCCCGGAAGCTCGTTCGAGCAGTACCTGGCGCTGAAGTCCCAGGGCCTGATCATCCCGATCGAACAGGGGATGAACACCCCCGGCGCGCTGCTGTTCCACTTCTCCAGCGAGCCGCAACCCGGCGGCGGCCGGCCCAGCGAGGCGCACGTGGCGTTGAGCCTGGGCAACGGGCAGACCGTCGAGGCCCAGAGCGAGGAGGTCGGCGTCATCACCGACGACGCCGGCGGCCGGTTCGAGTACGCGGCCCTGCTGCCCGGGGTGGACTACTCGGGAGCGACCGCCGGCGCGATGGACGTCCTCCCGGCGGCCGCTGACTCGGCCATGGGTGCCGCCGCCGTCCCGGACGCCTCCGGGCTGACCCAGGACATGGTCATCTACGGCATCAAGATCCAGGAATCGCACGGCAATTACCAGGCGGACAATCCGACCAGCACCGCCTCCGGCGCGTACCAGTACATCGACGGCACCTGGGACGGCTACGGCGGGTACGACCACGCCGGCGACGCGCCGCCCGAGGTGCAGGACGCCAAGATGCGGGCCGACACCCAGGCCGCCTACGACCGCCTGGGCGACTGGGAACGCGTCATCGCCTCCCACTTCGCCGGGGAGGGTGAACAGGCCGGCCCGAAGAGCGACTGGGACAAGGTCCCGGGCTACGACTACAACCAGAACCCCTCCATTCGCCAGTACGTCGACGGGGTGCTCGGCCACATCTCCGAAGCCGACCCGTCGATGTTCGGCGGCCACACCCTGAGCGCCGGAGCCGTCACCACCGCGGCCGTCGCCACCGCTCCCACCGCCCCGGCGGTCGATCCCACGCCACCGATCGACCCCCACCTGACCGCCCAGAAACTGGTCGATTCCGCCCTGGCGCAGCGCGGTGACGCCTACGAGTTCGGCGCCGAGGCCGACGGACAGGCCGATCCGACCGCGTTCGACCGGTCCGAGTTGACCCAATGGGCGGCGCACCAGGCCGGGATCGAGATTCCGGACGGTTCGGCCGCGCAGTACCTGGACCTCAAGGCCAAGGGCCTGCTGATCCCGGTCGCCCAGGCCGCGCACACCCCCGGCGCGCTGTTGTTCAGCTTCTCCGCCGAGCCGACCCCGGACGGCCCGAAACCGGATGTCGCCCACGTCGCGATCAGCCAGGGCACCGGCATGACGGTCGAGGCCGACGACGCCCGTGGCGTCACCGTCATGGATATCGGCGACCGGTTCCAGTACGCGGCGGTCCTGCCCGGGCTCGAGTCGACCGTCCCGTCCACGATGCCGGCCGATCCGGTGATCGCGCCCACCGCCGATCCGAACGCCCCGACGCCACCCGAGGACGGGACGATCCCCGCGGCCTTCGAGATCGACCCGGGGGTGGACATCAGCGACCCGGGTATGGACAGCGATCACGACGGCCTGACCAATGAGTTCGAGTCGATGATCGGCACCAACCCGACGGCCGCGGACACCGATCTGGACGGCCTGATCGACGGTCTCGAGGTCAGCGCGGGCACCGATCCACGGCTGATGGACACCGATCTGGACGGCTACACGGACGGCCTGGAACTGCATCTGGGCCTGAATCCGCTGGTCGCGGACGCCGGTCCGCTCGGTGGCGACCCCGGACTGGATCCGGGCGCCCCCGACGACGCCGACGCCGATGACCACGCGATGGCCGACGCCGGCCTCGACCTGCACTGATCGGCGGCACGTGACCAGACCAGTGGTGCTGACCGAGAAGCTGCGCCGACCCGAGCCGGCCGGGCTCGGACGCCGCCGGCTCGAAGAGCTGCTGACCGCCCCGTCCGAGAGCCGGCTGGATCTGGTGGTCGCGCCGCCCGGGTCGGGCAAGACGACCCTGCTGGCCCGGGTCGCGGCCGCCGCCCACGACACCGGTACGGCCGTGGCCTGGTACCGGGTCACCGCCGACGACCTCACCGAACCGGCCTTCGTCGCCCACCTCGCCCGGGCCCTGCGGCTCGATCCGCCACCGGACGCGGAGACCGGGGTCGTCACCGACGTGCTCGAATCGTTGGATGCGCTACCGGCGACGCCGGCGATGGTGGTCTTCGACGACGTTCACGAGATCGCCGGTTCGGCGGCCGAACGGGCCCTGGAGCAGTTCGTCCAACTGCGCCCGCGCCATGTGCGGGTGCTGGTCGGCTCGCGCCGGCCGCCGGAGATGAACATCCCCCGGCTGCGGGTGTCCGGCCATCTGCGGGAGATCACCAGCGACGACCTGCGTTTCCGTTCCTGGGAGGTGGAGGAACTGTTCATCTCGGTCTTCCGGGAACCGCTGTCCCCGGAATCGGCCGCCGCGCTGACCCGGCGCACCGGCGGCTGGGCGGCCGGCCTGCAGCTGTTCCACCTGGCCACGTCGGGACGCAGCGCGGTCGACCGCGGCCGGGCCGTCGACGACCTGGGCGGCCGGTCCAAGCTGGTCCGCTCCTACCTGGCCCGGAACGTGCTCGCCGAACTGCCGGAGGAGCACCGGCACTTCCTGTTGCGCACCTGCACGCTCGGCACGCTGACCGGTCCGTTGTGTGATGCGCTGCTCGGCGTCACCGGCAGTTCGGCCGTGCTCGACGAGCTGGAACACCGGCAGCTGTTCACCTCCTCCGACGACGACGGGCAGACCTTCCGGTACCACGAGGTGCTGCGCACCCACCTGGAATGGGCGCTCGTGCAGGAATACGGTGCCGCCGGGGCCCGCGAATGGTACTCACGCAGCGGTGCCCTGCTCGAGTCGGTGGGCGACCGCCGGGCCGCCGTCCGGGCGTTCGCGCGCGCCGAGGACTGGGGTGCGGTCGGTCGCCTGCTGCAGGTCGGGGGCACCGGTCCGGACGCGGGTGCCGCCGGCACCGACCTGCTGCTGCCCGCCGCCGTGGTGGAGCACGATCCGTGGCTGTCCCTGGCCCAGGCCCGGCGACGGGTCCGGGAGGGAGCGTTGTCGGCCGCCGTCGACCGGTTCCGCCAGGCCGAGAACCTGCTGGACGAACCTGATTTCCGCGATGCCTGCCGGCGGGAGCGGTCGGTGGCGGCGATGTGGGCGTCGACCGACGGGATGAGCTGGGCGGTGGACGGCCGCGGGGAATCCCGGCACTGGTCGATCCCGATCCGGCTGGCCACCCGGCGCCTGGCCGCTGCCCGGCTGCCCGCCGGCCCCGCGAGCCCGACGCCGGTCCCGAACCGGTTGGCCCGCGGCATCATCGAGCTGCTCGGTGGCGAGTTCGCCGGTGCCCGAGCAGTTCTGGACAGCGTCCTGGCCGACCGCGCCGCCGAGTCCACGCATCGCCTGCTGGCCGACCTGGCCGTCACCGTGGTCGATCTGATCGGACACCAGGCCGGGGATCTGTCCGGGCGCCTCGGGCAGATCGCGTTGGACGCCGAGGTCGCCGGGCTGCCCTGGATCGCCCGGCTGGCCCGCGGCCTGGGCGAGTGCGCGCTGGCGGCCACCGAGCCGTCCACCTGGCGACTGGCGGTCTGCGTCGACCTGGTCGAGGAGTGCGAGGAGGCCGGTGACGACTGGGGCGCCGCGCTGCTCACCCTGGCCGCCGCGGTCGCCGGTATCGTGGCCGATCCAGCCGCCGAGGCCGGCGAATCCGGTGGGTTCGCCGCCGGCTTCGCCGACGCCGCGGCCCGCTTCCGGCGGCTGGCGGCGCCGGTGCCCGCACTGTGGGCGGAGGCGCTGCAGGCCTGCGCCCTCGCCGGTCGGCACCTGCCCGGGGCGGCCGACCTGGCCGGACGGGTCTCGGGCGCCGCCCGCGCCGCGCAGGCCGCCGGGCCCCAGGCGCTGGCCCAGCTGGCGCTCCTGCTGTCCGCGTCGCCGGACGCGCCGCCGTCCGATCTGACGTCGCTGACGGCCGCCGGCAATCTCGGCCACACCCTGGCGCTGCTGGTCGCCGCGCCCGCCGGGCCGCGCATCCCCCGCGCCGTTGCGGACGGGACGCCCGATCCGGCACCGGCGGGCACCCCGGCCGGGCCGCCCGCGCCGGCCGGACCGCGCGCGGTCCGGCTGCGCTGCCTGGGTGGCTTCGCTCTCGAGCTCGACGATCAGCCGGTCGATCTGGGTCCGCTGCGACCCCGGGCGCGGGCATTGCTGCGGCTGCTGGCGTTGTCCCCCAACCGGGACGTGCATCGCGAGCAGCTGGTCGACGCGTTGTGGCCGGGAGCCGATCTCGCGGTGGGTACCCGCCGGCTGCAGGTCGCGGTCTCCAGCGTGCGGCAACTGCTGGAACAGGCGGGTCTGCCGGGGACCGAAGTCCTGGCCCGGCACGGCGACGCGTACCGGCTGGCGTTGCCGCCCGGCTCGGTCGTCGACGTCGAGGCGTTCGAACGTGGTGTCACCGACGCGGATGCGGCGGCCCGGCGAGCCGAGCCGACGGCGGCCGACCTGCGGGCGACGGCGCTGGCCTGGTACCGCGGCGACCTGCTCCCCGAGGACGGCCCCGCCGAGTACGTGGTGGGCGAACGGGACCGGCTGCGGGTGCTGGCGGCCACCGCGGCGGCCACCCTGGCCCAGGAGTACCGGGCGCTGCGCCAGCTCCGCCCGGCGCTGGCCGCCGCACGGCAGTCGGTGCAACTGGACCGCTACCAGGACCTGGCCTGGCAGCTGCTGGCCGACCTGCACCGGGACGCCGGCGACGACAGCGCGGCGGCCCGGGCCCGGCGGGACCACGCCGCCGCGCAGGCCGAGCTGGAGCTGGAAACGAGCTGACGGCCGGTCGCCGGTCAGCCGGTGACCTCCACCCGGTGCGGCAGGTGGGCCGGCTTGGCCATCTCCACCAGCGCCTCCAGTCGCCGCACGTCGAACTCCTGCGGATTGGGTACCCGCAACCGCACCAGCAGCTCCGGCCGGTCGCTCCCGGGCAGCGGGGTGCCGGTCCGGATGGACTGCGCAGTGCCGCCGGACTCGACCAGGTCCGGGTCGAGATCGAACAGTGCCCGCACCGCGGCCCGGACGCCGCGGGCGGTGCCCCGCCACTGCAACAGCTCGACCCCGATCTGCACGAGCTCGCGTTGCCGTTCGGCGCTCTGGTGCCCGTCGAGCGCGATGCCCATCCAGCCGGCCAGCCACGGCAGCAGGTCCTCCGGCGCGGTCGCCGGATCCAGGTACGCGGAGAACGAGTCCAACGTGGTGATGACCGGGGCCACCACCTCGTCCATCGCACTGCACCAGCGCTGGGTGAACGAGTCGCCCCGGAACACCCCCGGCAGGGTGTCGCCGATCGGGTATGGGCTGGCCAACCCGGGTACCAGCCCCCTCATCGGGCCACCGCCCTTCCGGGGCGCCTCGCGGGCTCCGCTGCCCCGGTGCGGGCGCCGGCCCTCAAGCGTTGACGATTCGCTCGGCAAGCCTCGCTCATGTGCCACGCACCCGGACCTGGTGCTCGTAGGAGAACACCAGCGCGGTCGGGGCCAGTGGGATCCGCTGCGCGGAGGAGCCCCGCCGGCCGGAGGAGGCGTCGGCGGGGAACAACTGCACGTTGACCTCCTCGGCCATGTCGACACCGGGGATCCGGGCCAGCGCGGCGTTCACCTCGTGCGCCTGGACGGCTCGGCCCAGCGGCCAGCCCGCTCCCTCCGGCCCGCCGTGCAGCGGATCGAACAGCTTGTAGACCGCCGTCAGGACCTCGCGGCGCACTTCCTCGGGCCGGTAGCGGGCGCGGGCCCGCACGCTGATCACCGCGGTGACACCCTGGTACTCGGGCGGTTCGATGACCAGCCGGGTGCCGACCAGCCGGCGCTCGTCCAGGTAGCCGGCGATCCGGGTGAGCGACTCGGGCAGCGGCGTGAGGTCGTCCCGGCGGATCCGCCCGACGTCGTCGGTGGCCACGAACGGCACGACCAGCACCCGCACCCCGCCTCCGTCGACGCCGATGCAGTGCACCCGGGCGATCTCGGGCGCGACCTGCTTGGTCAGCTCGACGTAGTCCTCGGCGGTCACCGCGCGGCCCCGCGAGCGCAGCACCAGCGGGCCGCGCAGCTTGGCGTCCTCGATGTCCTCGGCCCGGGCCCCACCCACGGCCGGGGTCCGGTTCTCGACCCGGGCAACGTAGGGCACGCTGGTCTTGAGCACCCGGATCATCCCGGTGGCGATGTTCCCGCGCACTCCCCCGCCGGTCCGGTAGACCGACAGCCGCAGGTGCGCGCCCTTCGGGGGTACCGCGCCGTACTGCCGCAGCGTGCCGTCGCCCTGCCGGACGGCGGGCCCGAATTGCACCTCACCGGCGAACGCGTCGATGTGGAAGGATTTCTCGTCGGAGTCGGCTTGGGCGAAGTGCTCGACGGGTGACCATTCGGTGACGCCGTCGTCGTCGATGACCTGCAGCACGCCCGGTTCCTCCCAGGGCACCACCGGACGTCGTTGCAGCACGAACTTCTGCCCGGGCGTGCCGTCGGAGGTGCCCAGGTCTTCGTTGCGCACGACCTCGGCGTGCACCATGCGGGCAGTGCCGCCGATGGTGAAGGCGGAGATCGACAGGATCCGCGGCGACTGGGTGTAGGTTGGCTGCCCTTCCTCGGGCACCAGCAGCCGGCACCGGATCCAACCGGCCCGGTTGCGCGACAGGATCGAGGTCTCGTGGTTCTCCGGGACGTGCAGCACCACGTCGCCGGCCTTGTTCAGCCCGCCGGTGTCGTCCCGATCGACGTCGCACGGCGACCAGCCGGACCCGGTCCAGGCCTCCCAGATCAGCGGCGGCCAGTCCGGCCGGACGCCGACACCCCGAACCCGGCAGTCCATCCGGAGCACGATCGCGCACGACGGCACCGCGTTGGACAGGCCGATCAGCAGGCAGTCGCCGGGCTGCGGTGAGTTCTGGAAGCACTCGAACTCGCCGCCGGACCGCAGCGCGACGCTGTGATCGACGGCCTCGCCACCGACCGGCATGGCTGCCGCCCGTTCGAACGAGCACGGCACGATGTCCAGGTCCTTGACCGTGGAGAACACCACCGGGTCGGCGACATCCGTCCGGGGCGTGGCCACCTCGGTCTCCCGGCGGACGACGACGGTCTGCGGCTGCGGCGCGGACAGCCAGAAGGTGACCTTCCCGCGGGCGGCCGCCGGCGGGCGCAGTTCCACGCCGATCAGCTCGAGGAACTTGATGTAGTGCCGGTCCGGCACGCGGTTGAGCCGGTAGATCAGCTGGTCGACCATCTGCGCGAACGCCTCGATCAGGGTGACCCCGGGATCGGACACGTTGTGGTCGGTCCACTCCGGGCAGCGTTGCTGCACCAGGCGTTTCGCGTCGTCGACCAGATCCTGGAAGTGCCGGTCGTCCAGGTTGGGAGCGGGCAGCACCACGGTTCAGCCTCTCCGTTCGGCTCGTTCGGCAGACGCCAGGGCGGCCGGAATCGCCGGCGCCGCCGCGATGCTCGGCGGTTCCGGCTCGTCCGGGATCACGTAGAACGGGAACACCAGGTTCCGCGGGTCGTTGACCCCCCGGATCGAGTAGTGGATGTCGATGTAGAGGGTGCCCAGGTCGGCGTCGTCGAAGCTGATCAGGACGTCATGCACGGTGATCCGCGGCTCCCACATCTCCAGCGCGTAGCGGACGTCGGAGGCGATCGCGCCGGCGGTCGAGGCATTGATCGGGGCGAACACGTGGTCGTGCACCCGGCAGCCGAATTCCGGACGCATCGGCCGCTCGCCCGGCGCGGTGGCCAGGATCAACCGGATGGCCTCCTCGATCTCCCGTTCCCGCACGACCAGCGCGACGCCGCCGGTGGCGTCGGTGGCCAGCGGGAACGCCCAGCCGGCGCCGACGAAATCAATACCCATTCCATTACCCTCCGATCAGGACGGTGGGCGCGCCCACGATGATCGGTGCCCCGCATGCGGACATGTCGCCCATCCGGGCCGCCGGCATCCCGCCGATCAGCACGGTCGGGCAGCCGGGCGGCACGATCACGGTCGGCGGATGGACGGCCGGCGGCGGGAACGAGCAGATGTGCGGGGTCCCCACCGTGGCGGCGGGCATGCCGGCGATGAGGACGGTCGGCACTCCCGGCGGTCCGATGACGCCGGGGTGTCCGGTCGGGTCACCGACCCGGGCGGCTGGCGGCATTTTCATCTCCTAGTTGATCTTGACTAGCGAACCCTGCAGGGTCAGCACGCCGCTGGCCTTGACCTCGGCGCTCGCCTGCCCCTCGACCTTGGCGGTGGTGCCTTTCAGCGACAGCGAGCCGTTGGTCTGCACGTCGACGCCGCCACTGCCGCCGTCGATCTTCACCCCGCTGGTGGAGGTGATCGAGACCTCACCGCCCTTGAGTTCCAGCTTGCTGCTGGCGGAATCGATCATCACCCCACCCTTGCCCTCGATCAGAATCTTGCCGTCGCTGTGCACGGTGATCTTGGTGTCGACCGAGTCCATCTTCAGCTGCAGTTTGTCGCCGGTGGTGGACAGGGTGATGCCCTCGGTGCGGCCGTCCTCGTCGATGAGGTCGATCCGGTGGCCCAGCCGGGAGACGAAGGACCGCCGGTTGATGGCCCCGGAGCTGCCGTCGATGAGGTCCGGCTTCCCCGTTGGCGCGGTGTCCACCCCGTTGAACAGGCCACCGAGCACGTACGGCCGGCGGATGTCGCCCTGCTCGAACAGCACCAGCACCTCGTCGCCGACCTCGGGCAGCACCAGCGCCCCGCGGTCCTTGCCGGCGCCGGGCTGCACGGTGCGGGCCCAGTCGCTGACGTAGGTCTCGGACAGCCACGGGAAGGTCAGCTTCACCCGGCCCTGCTCGAGGGGATCCTTGGCGTCGCTGACCTGGGCGACCACCGGTCCCTGGCCGAGCCGGGCCGTGCCACCCCCGTTGGCCAGCCCGTAAAGGCTGCGTTCGGACCGTCCGGTCACCGAAAAGGTTGTCGTGTAGCCGGTGTTCGGGTCGTACCGGTGATGGCTGGAGGTGATGGTGTACTTGCCGTCGAACGGCGCCCCCACGTTGTCCACCGAGATCGCCGCGCCGGCGTGAAGTTTGGGATTGCCGCGGGCGACACCCTCGAATTCG
The DNA here is from genome assembly GCA_044223435.1 of Nakamurella sp. Lineage (GTDB taxonomy): Bacteria > Actinomycetota > Actinomycetes > Mycobacteriales > Nakamurellaceae > Nakamurella. The sequence continues at coordinate 13,411 of JBGALY010000028.1, read as the reverse complement.
GCGAAGGCCCCGGCGATCTGCTCGGCGATCGCCGCCGCGGCCGTGTCCACCTCGGCCTGGCTGCGGAACGCGACGTCGGTGGCGACATAGACCGGGTCGCCGAACTTCTTGGCGATGTCGACCGGGTTGTAGGTCGCCAGCTGCGCCGCGGTGGTCTTGGCCGGCGCGGTGGCGACCAGGGCCTGCTTCTGGGCCAGGTCCCAGCCGCGCGCCTGCACCTCCTTGACCTGCTCGGCGGCGGTGATCAGCGACCGGAACCGCAACAGGTCGGTGCCCAACCGCACGACGAGGGGGTTCTGCTGGTCCGGCCCGCCACCGCCCTCCGGCGCCGCGTCCGCCTTCTTGGGTTGACCGAAGAAGAACTTGCCGTCCCGGACGGCCACCTCGTAACCGATCTCCCGGGCCAGCCCGTCCAGGAATTCCCAGTCGGTGACGCCACCCTGGGACAGGTGCTCGTACACGGTGCTGGTCGATTCGACCTCGCCGACGGACAGGCCGGCTCGCTGGGCCACCTTCGTCGCCACATCCGACGCGGTGCTCTGGGTGTAGGACTCGGTGCGCCGGCCGCGGAGCAGCCGGTTCGCCTGGTCGTAACCGCGCAGCACGGTATAGGTGCCGGTCGCGTCGTACTCCGCCTCCAGCGCGGTGATCTCCCCCTCGATCAGCTGCTGGGGGCTGGGGGTGGCATCGCTGGCCACCGAGACTTTCACCTTGGAGCCGATCTTCGCGCCGGACTTGGTGATCACCAGCCGGTCCGGGTCCCGGAATCGCAGCAGGAAGAAGTCCGGCAGGCGAAGGCTGTCGTCGACGATGGCGGAGACCAGCAGCGCCTTGGCGTCGGCGGCGAGCGGCGAGCCGTCGATATCGACCAGGAAGCTGGAGGAGGTGGGGGCCATCTAGTTCACCGTCGGCTCGAGCAGTTCCGCGGCCGACGGCAGCATCAGCGAGCTGCCCAGCGGGAGACGGGCGGGATCGTCCACCCGGTTGAACGTGGCCAGCGGCCGCCACAGCTGGGGGTCGCCGTACTCGCGGTAGGCGATGGACGCCAGGGTGTCCCCGGTGACGACGGTGTGGATCGTCCGTGCGGCAATGGAGCCCGATGTGGGATTCTGCTTGCCCTTCTCCTGCGGCATCTCCTGCAGGGTGACCGTGCAGACCGCCCGGATCGGAGTGCCTTCCGGGGTGAACAGGGTGTATTTGGCACTCACCTGGGTCACGTATGCCGGGAAACTCTTGATCGCGCCCCACTGGAACACCACCAGCGGCGGCGTCGGCTTGTTGCTGGCGTGCGACTTCTCGGTCGGTGTCGTGCAGGCGAACAGCTTGTCGACCGCCTCGACCACCGATCCGTCGTGCTTGGCGGTGGCGTCGAAGAACATTTCCAGGGTGAGTTGGCCGGGCTCAGGACCCTTGAACTCCGGCGGCGGCGCGGCCTTGGCCCCGTTGGTCGACTTGCTCTCCCATTTCGCCTTCTTGGCGATGGTCAGTTCCTTCGGGTTGAACTGGAACTCGATGGTCGCGATCTCGCCGTCGAGCTTGCGCCCGCCGGTGGCCGGTGACGAGTCGTACATCGTCAGCTTGGCCTTTTCCACCTTCTGCGGTGTCCGATCGCCGGTCGGTGCCGGCGGGGTCGGCGTGCCGCCGGCCCCGGTGAGGGAGGAGCCCATCAGGCACCGCCGGGCAGGATGCCGTGGTGGGCGACCTCGAGAGTCTCGGTGGCCACCTTGGCCGAGTCGACGTTCAGGCTCGGGCCGGTCCAGCGCACCGGGATGACCCCGGCCAGCGACCACTCCGCGACGACCGTGTCGTCGGCGGTCATCGCGGAGATCACCATGGTGGTCGGCTTGACGCCCCGCATCATGCTGGCGAACCAGGTGGTGAGGTGCTTGCTGTCCTCCCCGATCGGCCGGGTCAGTTTGACGTTGGTGAACTTCATCCGGGTGGGCAGCTGCCAGATCATGGCGTTGTTGCCGCCCTCCTCACGCTGCTCGATGACGATCTCGCAACCCAGGCCTTCGCAGCTGTTGAACAGGCCGAGCGGGAATTCGTCGATCTTGACCTTGAAACAGACGCTGACGGCGGGATCCTTGAACTCGGCCATCGGGTTTCCTCCTCACTTCTGTCGGTTGCCGTGGAGTGGGGCTAGCGGCGCAGGTCCGTGACCATGCCGGCGCGTTCCCGGTCCAGCCACAGCTCGGACTTCAGCCGGGCGGACAGCGGGTCGAACAGCCTCCTGGCCAGTTCGTCCAGGTTGGTGGGCAGCGCCTCGGCGGCGCCGGCCGCGGCGGCCCCGGCGGCCCCTGCCGCCGCGCCGATCGCCCCGGTGGCCGCGTGCATCGCGCTGCCGGCGGCACCACCGACCGCGTCGGTGACGCCGGACGCCGCCTGCCCCAGCGCGCCACCGGCCTGGCTCAGTGCCCCGGACGCCTGGTCGGCGACGCCGGAGGCCGCGCCCTGCAGTTGGTTGGCCGCGCCCGACGCGGCGGAGCTTGCGCTGCCGACGGCGCTGTCGACGGCCTGGGTGGCTGAACCCATGCCGTTCGACACCGCATTCGACGCCGCACCCTGGGCCGATCGCAGGTAGCCGGCCGCCGAGTCGGCCAACCCGCCCGCCGCACCCTGCGCCTGGTTCAGGTACCCGCCGGCGGCCTGCTGCGCCTGGTTCACGTACCCGCCGGCGGCCTGCTGCGCCTGGCTCAGGTACCCGCCGGCCGCATCCTGCGCCCGATCCGCGTAGCCCCGCGCCGAGTCCATCAGACCACCCGCCGCCCCCTGCGCCTGGTTCAGATACCCGCCCGCGGCCTGCTGCGCCTGATTGGCGTATCCGCCGGCCGCCTGCTGCGCCTGGTCCGCGTAGCCGCGAGCGGAGTTCATCAACCCACCCGCCGCACCCTGCGCCTGATTCATATATCCACCGGCCGCCTGCTGCGCCTGGTTCATGTAGCCGCCGGCGCGGTCCCGGAGCCCACCCACCGCGCCTTGCGCCTGACTCGCCAACCCTCCGACGCCGGACTTCGCCTTGTCCAGCAGCGACGACGCACCGGGCAGACCGAATCTCTGAACGGCCGGTACCGCCGGTGCGGCAGCCGATGACGGGCCCGATCGGGGGGCCAGCACCGGCCCCGCCGACACACCCGGCGCCGCGGGCACGGCCGGGTGCGTCGGGGTCGGCCGGTACGGCGACGTGTCGCCCAGCAAGGGCGCCATCATCAGCGGCACGGCCGGCCACGGGTCGGCGGCCAACCGTTGGACGAGCGGACCGGCGACCGCGGACGGCAACGGCGCGGCGCCGGTGGGCGATCCCGACGCGGCGCCGGCGAGGGGCAGCTCCGGCAGCGAAGTGACCGGTGCGGGCGGGGCCTCGTCGCCGGGCGACGCGGCCGGGGCGCCGGTCTCGACGCCGATCGTCGGCGCAACGAGCGGTGCGGGCGCCTCGTCGAACGGCCCTGGCCCTGCCTCACCGGCTCCCGATTCCGCCGCCGGACCGGCCGGCTCGCTGGCGAGGTCGACCCCGGCCGGGGTAGCGCCCAAGTCCGGCGACCGCGGCACGACGGGTGCGGACGCCTCGATTGCCCGCTGGACCGGCGTTCCGGATCCGGCCTGCTCGGCGCCGGACGGTTCCGACGGCGGCGTCGACACCGATCGCTGCACCGGCGCCGGCGCGACCCCCGACGCCAGCGGTGCACCGAGCCCACTGGGCCGGGCCGGGCGACCCGAGCCGAGCGTGGGCGCCACCGGACCGGTCGGCCCGGCGGACGAGACCGGCGCCGAAGGTGCGCCGGGGAGAGTGATCTCGGTGGACCCGGTCGCGGCCGCGGAGTCGATGATCCGCATGATGGTGGCGAAGTCCATGGCCTGCGGCTCGTGCACGACCGTCTCGCGCGGGCGGCTCGGCACCGCGGTCAGCGGCGCGCCCAGACCCGACCCGCGGACGGGTGGGGAGGCCGCGCGGTCGGCCGGCGTCGGGCTCGACGATTCGGTGTGCCGCTGCACGGCCGGGGCCCCGGGCGGAGCCACGGAAGCAGGCGGCGCGGACAGGGTCGGTGCCGACAGCGTCGGTGCCACCGCGAGCGACGCGTCCGACGCGGAATCCGCAGCCGGCGCGGGTGTCGGGCCAGGATCCGCTGCCGGTGCCGTTGCCGGGGCCGGGGATTCGGCCGACACCGGATCCGCGGTCGCGCCGTCCGGCGCGGGCGCCCCCGCCGAATCCAACACCGCCGAGCCCGACACCGCCGACGTGACATCGCCAGTGGCCGTCGAACGCTGCACTGCTGGGCGCGCGACCGACCCGGCGGCGGGCGGCAGCGCGGGCGCCGCGGCGGTTGCGAGTCCGGAGCCGGCGCCGTCCATCGCCGGGCCGTCATCGGTGATCCGGGAAACCGTCGGCATGCTCACCTGCCCGGCGAGCGGCGCCGCCGGCAGTGCCGCAGGTGCTTCGTTGTGACCGACCTCGGTTGCTGCGGCGGGCCCTTCGTCGACCGGAACACGTTGCACCGCGGGTCTACTCGCTACCGGTCCATTCGCCGATCCCGCCGGCAGTTGTGGAGATCCGGGCAATGCCACCACCGGCCGGCTGCCGACCGGCGGCTGCTGCGGCGCGGACAGCAGCGGCGCCGTGCGGACGGGCGGTGCGTCCGCCGGCACCGTGGGCAGCGACCAGGCCGTCGGCGCGGGCATCGAGTCCCCCGGTCCGGCCGCCGGGTCAACGGATTCGAGGTCCACCGCCGGCTCGCTGGTCGCGGGCACCGCCGGGTCGGCGTCCTGCGTCCAGCGTTGGACCGGCGGCGGCGAACTCACGACGCTGGGGTCGGAAAACCGCACCCGCGGTTCGATCAGCCGCTGCACGGCCGAGGTGATCGGTGAGCGCTTGCGCGGTGGGGGCACCGTCAGCTCGGGGCCGGTCGAGATCGTCCGTGGCATCTCGGGTCTGGCCAGCCCGTCGACATGCCCGCTGGGCCCGTCGGGATCGACGATGTGCCCGAGCGGGGCGAGGAAGCTGGGGTCGTTGGCCGTGGCCAGCGAGGAGGTGAAGGCGCCCAGCGGGGCGATGGGCGGGGTGGGCGTCAGGGTGCGCTGCAGCGGGGGCAGGTCCTGCCAGGCCGCCCGTTGGACCGGGGCAGGTGCCGGGACCGCCTGCGGGGCGGCGGATTCCGGCATCGCCGCGGAATCGGCGGCCGAACCGCCCCAGGGCCACCAGCGTGCCACCGGTCACCTCCCTCGATCGATCCGTTGGTTGATCATGCCGATCTCGTGTGCAAAGCGCTGCCGCTCGCGATGCTCCAGATCGAGCAGATCGTCGAGCGGCCAATGGAAGTGGTAGGCGATGTACGCGACCTCCTCGTAGAGCCGGTCGGGCGCGTACGTCACTATTCCCCCAGGCGCCCACCAGCGACGTCGACGGCGAACTGGTGCTCACACGCCGGGCAGGTCACCGCGGCGCGGGTGTGCCCCTCCTGGTTGATCCGCCGATACAGGTCCTGCAGGAACGCCAGGTCGGAGGCGAACAGGTTCTCGATGATGCCGGCGTGGACGTCGTCGATGGTGCCGATCCGGGTGACCACCCGGCCGAGCAGGACGACCGTGAGGTAGGCGGGGTTCTCCCGGACCCGGTCGTCGCGCAGTGGCACCAGCTCGTCCCGGGCGGTCGCGAGCCGCATCACCCCGTCCCGATGCACGGTGCCGGAGCCGTCCTTGTAGCCGCGCGGGAGGATGAAGGTGAACTCGGTGCGCAGCCCCTGCTCCGGGGGCCGGGCGGCCGAGATCGGTGACGCAGGATCCGGTACCGCCGAGCCCTGGACCGGGTCCAGGGTCGCGGCGGACGAACCGGAGAAACCGCGGCGCATTACTCGACCTCGAGCCGCTCGTAGGTGACGACCAGCTTCTCGGTGAGCACGCTGGTGTCGCCGGCCTTGAGCGAGCCGATCTCCAGGCTCTTGGGCCAGGCGGCGGTCAGCTTGTACCGTTTGACGGCGTTGCCCTCGTAGTCGTAGACGATCACCGCGCCGCCCTTTCGGACGTCGCCCATCTTGCCGAACTGCGAGTCCTTGACCCACTTCTCGAAGCTCTGATCGGAGGTGAGCGGTCGCGTCAGGGTGACCTCGCCGGACTTCCAACGGCCGGGCAACTTCTTGATCATGTACTTGCCGTCGGGCCCGTTCTGCTTGAGCTCGATGACGTCCTGCTCCATCTTCAGCCCGCTCACCTCGGTGATGGACTTGATCGTGATGCCGTCGACCTCAAGGCCGAATGAATGGCCGACCGAGCTGTCGAGATCTGGCAGAGCCATGTCAGCTCCCTTTCTGGACTCTGGGGTTCTTCAACCTTGCGGGATTTACTCGGCAACCAGACTGGTGCCGCCGGAGAACTGGGACAGCTGGAAGATCACGAACTCGGCGGGTTTGACCGGGGCGACGCCGATCTGGCAGACGACCTGGCCGGCGTCGATGCCCTCGGCCGGGTTGGTCTCCCGGTCGCACTTGACGTAGAAGGCCTCGTCCGGGGTGAGTCCGAACAGCGCGCCCTTGCGCCACTCGTTGACCAGGAAGGCGGCGATGGTGCGGCGGATCTTGGCCCAGAGTGCATCGTCGTTCGGCTCGAACACCACCCAGTTGGTGCCGTTGAGGATGGATTCCTCGAGGTAGTTGAACAGCCGACGGACGTTCAGGTACCGCCATGCCGGGTCGGAGGACAGGGTGCGGGCGCCCCAGACCCGGATACCACGGCCGGGGAAGCTGCGCAGGCAGTTGATGCCGACCGGGTTCAGCAGGTCGTGCTCGTTCTTGGTGATCTGCACCTCGAGCGAGATCGCTCCGCGGACCACCTCGTTCGCGGGAGCCTTGTGCACGCCGCGGGTGTCGTCGTTGCGGCCCCAGATGCCGGCCATGAAGCCGGACGGCGGCATGAAGATGTTCTTGCCGGTCGACGGATCGGCGGCCTTGACCCACGGCCAGTACAGGGCGGCGTACTTGGAGTCGTAGCCGGCCTTGTCGACCCGCCACTCCTTGATCTGCTGGGCGTTCAGTCCCGGCGGCGGGTCGAGGATCGCGATCCGGTCGCCCATCAACTCGCAGTGGGCGATCATCGCGAGTTGCACGGCCTTGACCGTCTCGGCGTCGATGGCGCCCTGCTGGTACGCGCTCATCAGGTCGGGGACGCAGACCATCGTGATCTCGTCGATGGCCTCCAGGCCGGAGAAGCCGGTCCGCTCGGCGACGTCGCCGACGTAGTCGTCGGAGTTCAGCCGGGTGCTGGGCACCGCGGCGGGCGGCGGCGGCGAGAACAGGCTGACGGAGTTTCCGGCGACGGGCGCCTCGATGGACTGACCGGTGGCCGTCTCCTCGATGCGGATGACCTTCGAGGCGGCGTTGACGGCGGTGGCCACGTTGGCCTTGCCGCGTCCGGTGTTCAGCCGGTCGTACTCCTCCAGCACCTGATCGCCCTGCCGGACCACCAGCTTGAACAGGCCGTCGCCGCCCTCACCCTCGACACCATGGATGTCGACGCTGATCGAGCCCTCCGGGACCCCGGCATCGAGTGCGACGATCCGGTAGGTACCGAGCATGGCCTGCGGGCCGGCGGTGATCGCCCGGCGGCCGCCGCTGCTGCCACCGTTGCCGTTGCTCTCCTGCCCGATCCGGACGACGTAGCAGTTGCCGCCGCCGTTCTGGAAGTACGCGTACACCGACTGGGCCAGGTAGGAGCCCTCGACGAAGCCGCCGAAGTTGGTGACGTACTGGGTCCAGTTGGCGACCAGGGTCGGCGTGTTGAACGGGCCGTCCTCGGCCAGGCCGACGAAGGCGGCGACGGCGGTGCCCACCCCTTCGATCGGACGCGACCCGGAATCGACCTCTTCGACGTGACGTCGCCTGGAGCGGCTCACCGGTCCAGTCGCCGAAGGTGGCGCGGACGGACAGCCCGGCCTGTTCGAGGTCCTCGGTCAACCGGTCGGCGCTGCGGAACACCAGCGGCTGACGCACCGTCAGGTGCTCACCGGTGGCCTCGAAGACGGTGTGGAAATCCAGGTGCAGCGTGCCGTCGGGGTCTTCGTGGTCGAGTTCGACCCACTCGGTGAGTTCGCCGACGGGCGTGTCGCGGGTGGCCCTGGGGGCGGCCGTCCACCGGTCCCACGCCCGGTCGGCGGGGTTGCGGCTGTCGAACAGCAGCAGCCCACCCTCGCGCAGGGTCCTCGCGATGTCGCGCAGCGTCCGCGGCCAGTCGGCTTCGCCGATGTGCTGGACGGAGTTGCCGGTGAGCACGATCAGGTCCGCCGCCAGGTCGCCCATCACCGTCGAGTCGCCGTCGGTCCAGATGACCGCTTCCGCACCGGGGCGCCGACGGGCGTACTGCATCGCGGTGAAGTCGGGATCGACGCCGACAACGGTGCGGCCCGGCCGGGCCAGGGAGACGGCGAGCCGGCCGGTACCGCAACCCAGATCAACGACGGTGCGAGCGCCGAGCTCCTCGGCGAGCGCACGGGCGTGGTCGTGGTCGGGACCGTCGGGGTTGTCGGCGTCGTACAGGGCGATCAGGCGGGGGTCGGAGGCCATGGCTCACGGTAACCGGCCAGGTCACGCTCCCCGCCGCGACATCGCCGGTACCGCAGTGGCATGGAATGGACGCGTGTGGCACACTTTCATCATGAATGCCACATTGGTACTGGGCCGGCAGGGGCGCCTGGTGATCCCCGCCGAGATACGCAGTGCCCTGGGGCTCTCCCCGGGGGATCGGCTACACGTGCGACTTGTCGGGCACAGCCTCGTACTCGAACGGCCCCAGGATGCCGCCGCCGAGCTCCGCGGCCTGGCGGGCGGGGTGCCAAGGACCCGGTCGCTCGTCGACGAGCTTCTCCGGGAACGTCGCCTCGCCGCAGCTGCCGGCGAATGACGGTTCTCGACGCATCCGCGGTGCTGGCGCTCGTGCACGACGAACCCGGTGCGGACGTCGTCGCTGCAGCCCTCGGAACCGCATCGTTGGGAGCGGCCAACCTCGCCGAGGTGATCGGCAAGCTGATCGACGCCGCGGTCGACGTCACCCGGGTCCGTGCGCTTCTCACGGCCGCGGGCGTGGTCATCGAGCCCGTGACCGAAGGCGACGCCGAGCTTGCCGGCGCGATGCGATCGCTCGAGGGCGGCACGCGGCTGTCGCTGGGCGACCGATGCTGCCTGGCTCTGGCGGTCCGCAGCACGCCGGCCGAGGTACTGACGGCTGATCGCGCCTGGGCCGACCTCGATCTGCCGATCCAGGTGCAGCTGATTCGGTAGCCCGGGAGTCCCGGCGACGATCGTCGCCTCTGCACCACCCGGTGTCGGGCCATCCCTCGACGGGCAGCGGGTCGGGGGTGGCTCGGTACCGGTGGCCCGTCGGGGTGGTCCAGGTGGTGGCGTCGGCGGTCATGGTGACGCCGAAACTGCCGTGCGTCTTGGCGCGGTGGACGTTGCGGCACGCCGGACCGAGATTGTTCGCGGCAGTGAGTCCTTCGGGCCAGGGCACGGCATGGTCCAGGTCGCACCGCTGGGCCGCGAGGTGGCAGACCGGGTTGCAGACCCCGTCGCGGAACCGCAGTGCGGCGCTGAGCTTGCGGGACGGGAACCGTCCCATCTCGGCGACGTCCAGCAGGTTGCCGGTCGGGTCGGTCAGCAGCCGGTAGAACAGGGTGCCCTCGTGCCCCGCCAGGTCGCGGATGAGGTCGGCGGGCACGAGCGCGGACCGGTCGGCCAGCTCGCCGGGGGTCTCGGTGAACCCGAACAGGGACTGGATCGACACGACCACGCCGATCGTCACCCGGGGCGGGGGCTGGCCGGAGCAGGCCCTAGGCCGTGACCGTCTGGCCGCCTCGATGATCTCTGCGGTCGCCACAATGCCTGCGCCGCCAGGGGCTGCGCCAGCCACCTCGGCCGCCGCCGGGTCGAGCTCCGGATCGGACTCGGGGTCGGGCCGGGGCTCGGGGTCGGGCCGGGGCTCGGGGTCGGGCTTGTTGCGCGGATCGGGACGGAACGCGCCTGCCGGCAGGTCCCAGTCCGCCTCTTCATTCCACTCCGCATCGGCGCCGGAGGCGGAAGCGGAAACCGGGGCATCGACGCCTCGGGCAACGGCGCCCGCGGCATCCACGTCGCCCGCCGGGCCTTCCGGTCCTGCGCCGGTGTCGCCGGGCGCGCCCAGGTCGGCGGTGTCGTAGGACTCGCTCAGGTCGCGGGTGCCGTCGGGCTCGCTCAGGTCGTCGAGGTCTTCGGAGTCGTCGAGGTCTTCGGAGTCGTCGGGGTCGTCCCAGCAGTCCGGGCCGTGCCAGCCGTTGCTGATCCGGCCGAGCAGGAGATCGACCAGAGCGTCCGCTCGGCGCTGGTCCTTCGTGCGGGAATCGGCCGGATTCGGCGGCCCGGCGAGTGCTTCGAGCATCAGTTCCACCGACGCGGCCTCCAGGGACGACATGCAGGCGCTGAGGAAGCTGACGCCGTCGAGGTCCGGCCGGATGGAGGCGTAGCGGTCTTCCAACGATCGACGGATCCGCTCGTCGGCCTGGTCGGGTTCGGCCGTCGCGACGAACCGGTTCAACCAACGGCCGAGCAGCTCGGGTGTCCTGGTGATTGCCACCGGCACGACCAACATGTTGAGCAGGCGTTTCGATTCGTCCCGCACCAATTTCAGCAACGCATGATTGATTCGCTCGGCCTTCAATTCGTTGATGTCGCCGGCAATCCACGCGTCCCAGACGTCCGGCGTCTCGGACTGCAACCGCCGCGTCATCGAGACCATTCGCCGGATCTTAGGTTTGGTCGTCGTGACGGCCAGTGCGATTTCGATGGCGGCGAATTCGCCGGCGTTGTAACGCGGGTCCGAGCCGGCCGATTCCAGTTCAGCGATCCGGCGCCGGTCGGCCTTCTTGCGGGTGTCGGCGAACTCGACCATCAGCTGTGCCCGGTGCGCCTGCAGCTTGGCCAGCTCCCGATCGGCAGCCCTCAGCGAGTCGATCAGCAGCGCCGCCGACTCGCCTCCGGACCCCGATCCAGCCATGCCAGCAACGTACAACAGGGGTACGACAGTGGGCCCTGACCAGCCACTTCCGGCCTGCCGGTCACCCCGCCTTGACCGGTTCCAGCATCTTGTTGACCTCGGCCAGTGCGGACTCGAGCTTTGCCCGCTTGTCGCTCAGCTTTCCTTTCTGATCCGGTGACAAGGTGTTCTCGTCCGTTTCCAACACATCTACGGTCACGCCGGCCGCACGCAGGATCCCCAAGCCGTACTTGCCCACCTTGGGGCCGGACGGCATGCTCTCGAATCCTTTTTGGGCCACCAGCGGCTTCATCGACAGCCCCAACGAGCCCCATATCCGGCCGCCGGTGGCAGGCTTGATCGTGCCCTGCTCGAAGAACTTCTCGCGCAACGCGCGCTCATCCAGAGTTGCCTCAGGCATGACCACCCGACCTTCCGGGCTGAACGCAGCGTTGGGACCGTGGTAGAGGCCACCGAATTTCATGTTTGCGCGGACCGTACATCCGTCGGCCTGCATCCGGCGTACGAAGTTGGCGATGTGCGTCGCGCAGTTGGGGCAACTGCTGACCGACACGTCGATTCCCATTTCGATGTCGAAGGCGGTCGGGGCCCCGACCTCCTTGCGCTTTCGTTGCCCGAGGACCTCGTCGTAGATCTCCTCGAACGCGTTGGTCACCTGCTCCTCCGCGTGCGCGCCCTGGGCGGACCGGGTGGCGTTGCGCCGGTACTTCGCGCCCTCGCTGCTGGTCATGGACCCGATCTCGTAGCCGCGGCCATTGCACAGGAAGTGTCCCGTCGCCGTCGTCTGGTTCGAGGCCAGCATGTCCTCGCTGGTGATGCCGCCCGCCTGTCTCTCCTCACCCTTGGCGATCGACTGAATCACGATGGGGCTGATGGTGACCCACATCTTGTTATGCCAGACCCGCGTCGGGTTGACCGAGGCCTTGACCCGCAGCCCCTCGGAACCTCCCTCCAATTCCAAGGACTTCACACCGTAGGCCCGGTGGCTGCCGAGCGCGGATTGGAGCGCCGCGGCGGCGCCGGCCGGCGAGACGCCACCGGAGAGCGCCCGGTAACCGTCCTTGGCCGCGGCCATCGCCGCCGCCTCCATCTGACGGGGCGTCTGGGCCTGTCCCGGCGTCACCTTCTTGCGCCCGCTGACCTTGTCACGAACCCATTGCTTGCCCGACTCGACCTTGCCCTTCACCCAAGCCTTTCCGGCAGCCACCTTGGCCTTCGCCTTGGCCCCCAGCCCCTTGATCCCCTTGATCAACGGCGCCGCCAGCTTCAGCGCCCCCTTGATGACGGCATCGAGCGCCTTGTTGATGGGCGCCTGCACGGCTTTGAGGATGGACTTGATCTTGTCCGAGATTCCACCCAATCCCAGCAGGTTGGCCAGGAACGCGATGACCAGCGGCACCGCCTTGCCCAGCGCGGCCTCGATCTTGGCCGGCACTCCCCCGACCCCGCCGTTGGCGATGTCGGTGACAGAGTCGATGACGGTGCCGACGAAGTCCATCAGCGCGGCGCCGCGTTCCATGATCCACTGCACGACGCCGACCAGTGCCTGGACGATCTTGACCAGCGCCCCGGCCGGGTTGAGCATGCCGATGACCCAGGAGATCCCGGCGGTGATGATCTTCTCCTTGACGAAGTCCATGATCGGCGTGAGGATCATCGACTTCAGATCGCCGAGCTTGTCCTTGATCCAGGTCCACAGCCCGCCGATGCCCTGCGTCGCCAGGATCGTGAAGATCTCGATCTTGCTCTCGATCACGTCGATCGCCTTGGCCGCCCACGGCGCGAGCTTGGCGATGCGGCCCTTGATGTTCGTCCAGGTCAACCCGAGGATCGACCCGACGAGCTTGAGGATGCCCTTGAGGTCGAAGGAGTCGGGCAGCTCGATCCCGGCCGAGGCCAGCGCCCCGAACAGCCAGCCGAGCAATCCCTTCTTCAGGTGGGTGAGGATATTGGCCGCGAACGACAGGAAGCCCTGCTTGACCGCAGACATGAAGTTGGTGATGAACGCGACCGGGTCCTCAAGGATCTTGGTGAACGCGGACGCGGCCCTGGCCAGCAGACCACTGAACAGCGCCTTGAGCTTGAGGATGGTGTCGATCGCCCCGCCGACCGCCTCCTTGGCCATGTCGACCAGGCCCTTGTTCTTCACCTGCTCGGCCTTGATCTCCTCGTCGACCCGGCCGCGGGCCTCGGTGTACTTGCTGGCCAGGTCATCGACCAGCGACTGCTGCTTGGCGTCGACGTCGGCGTCAAGCTGGTCGAACTTGCCGGCCACGTCCTTGGCCGCCTCCCCGGCCAGCTTCTGCAGCGCCGCCGGCTGCGACGCGATGAACGAGCGGATCTGGACCCGGCCCTTGTCCACCCGGGCCTTGGCCGCGTCCAGCTCACGGCCGATCAGGTCGGC
>JBGALY010000027.1:0-72709 GCA_044223435.1 Nakamurella sp. | reverse complement strand
GGGGCCGGTCGGATGGTGACCCGCCGGTCGGTGACGGCCCTGCGGGCGCGGTCGACGGCACCTTCGGGGTCGAGGCGGTGCGCCCAACCGCGGGCCTGCCGCGCGGTGTGCTGGTCGCTCCACCCGGCCAGGTGGGGAGCAAGGGCGGCGTCGATCCGGGCGTGGTCCTCGGTGCTGAGGTGGGCGGTTTCCCGGGCGATGAGGGTGGCCCGCCATTCACTGCCCTGGCCGCGTTCCATCACCTGCAGGACCTGCGGCATTTCGTGAACCAGGGTGTGGGCCAGGCCGACGTGCCGGTTGCCCTTGTGTGGGCTGTCGCGGCGGGCCAGCGCGATCTGCGCGCACACCGAGCGGCGAGCGTCGACCGATGTGCTGCCCGCCTTCACCAGTATCGCGCGTTGGGACATCGCGAACGCGTCGGTGAGCCGGGCCTGCCGGGCGCTGATCGCGGTCTTGAGCTGTTCCAGGGCGGTGATCTCGTCGATCCGCTCGGCGTCGCTACCTGGGATGTCGAGCGCGGCCAGCATGACGCGGAACGCGACGGCCGGTTCGGTGCTCGACATGTGTCCGATAGTACCAGCATCCGCAGTAATGATCAACGCTATATAGCCTCTTCATGCAGCATCATTCGAACGTTCATTCGTCCGTGAGGTGCGAGAGGGCACGGCATGGGCCCTGTCCTCGGCGCGCCCGCGGGCTGGCAGCCGGACCTGATGACGTTCGGCAAGACGATCGGCGGCGGCCTGCCGGTCGGCGCCGTCGCGTGCTGGCGGCCGTCCGCCAGCCGTCAACCCAAGCGTTCCCCGCGGACCAGGACCGCCGACGGGCGCGTCGCGGACCCTGACAGCGGGACCGTTCTGCGCGACGATGTCTCCATGTCCGAATCGGCCGGACCTCCCGGCGGTGCCGGCGGCGCGGGCCCCCGTGCGGGCGCACTGCTGGCCCGCGCCCGGCGGCAACGGCTGCACGGCCGGGCCGACGAGCTGGCCCGGCTGCACCGGTGGGTCGGCACTCCCGAGCTGCCGGTCGCCTTCCTGCACGGCCCCGGCGGCGTCGGCAAGTCCGCCCTGCTCGACGCGTTCGCCTACGACCTGCAGGAGGACGGGCGGCCGGTGGTGCGGCTGGACGGTGCCGACATCGGGCCCACCCCCGAGGAGTTCCGGGCCGCAACGGACGGCCACGTCGGCGCCAGCACCGTCGTGCTGCTCGATCGGTTCGAGGCGCTCGCGGACCTGGCGACCTGGCTGTGGCGCGATTGGCTGCCCGGCCTACCGGCCGGCGTGCACGTGCTGGTCGCGGGCCGGCACCCCCCGCCGGCCGCCTGGCGGGCCGATCCGGCGTTCACCGCCTGCGGTGTCGTTCTGGCCCTGCGCAACCTGGATCCTGCGTCGGCCGCCGCGCTGATCGCCGACCACGGGATCACCGACCCGGAGGACGCGGCCCTGCTCGCTGGCTCCAGCCGGGGACACCCCCTGGCCATCGTCGTCGCCGCGGACGTGCACCGGCAGGCCGGCCCGGCCACGCCCCTGCGCGCCGGGAACCTGCTCGGTCACCCCGACGTCACCGCCGCCCTGGTCGAACGCTTCCTGGACGACGTCGCCACCCCACGGCAGCGCCGCGCCCTGCACGTGTGCGGGCACGCCCGCCGGGTCGACCGCGGGTTGCTGCGGGCCGCCCTCGCGACCGTCGCGACCGGCCCGTCCGACGGTCCCGTGGACGACGACGCCGCGGACGATCTGCTGGCCTGGCTGCGGACCCGCCCCTACGCGGAATCGCATCCCGACGGCCTGAGCGTGCACGACGTGGTCAAGGACGTACTCGACCGGGACCTGCGCTGGCGGGACCGGCAGGCCTTCGTGGATCTGCACGCGGCGATCCGGCAGGTCATCGTCGATCGGATGGACCGGGCCGGCGACCACGAGCACGACCGGCTGGCCGGGGACCTGTTCCACCTGCACCGGCACAACCCGGCGGCCGCGTCGCTGTACGCGTTCGCCGACCTGGGTGGGGTGGTCTCCCGGCCGGCCCGCACCGACGAGGCCGACTGGCTGGGTCGGATCTGCGCGGTCGAGCACCGTGCGACGGCCGCCGTGCACTGGCTGATCGCGCAGCCTGGCGCCTGGACGGTCTTCGAGGACGGGCAGGGCCGGCGGACCGGCGCCGGGATGATCGTGCGGCTGGACCGGGCCGGGGCCGACGATCTGGCCCGGGATCCGGTGGCGCAGTGGGCGTGGCAGCGGCTGGCCGAGCGCCGCCCGCCGGCATCGGGCGAACCCGTGCTGCTGCAGAACGCCGTCGCCGCCGACGACCCGGCCGCCCCGGGCGTCGTCGCCGACCAGGCGGCGGCGCTGAGCCTGCGGGCGTGGCGGCTGCGCGGGCTGGGCTGGACGGTGCTGGCGACCGCGCTGGAGCCGGTGTGGGCCCCGATGTGGCGCTACATCGGATTCGAGCGGCTCGGTGCCTGCCAGGTTCCCGACGGGGCCGGCGGCACGGCCGACATCGCCGTCTGGGCGCGCGATTTCGCCCGTGGCGGGTTCGGCTCGTGGCTGGCCGCGATGACCGCCCAGGAACTCGACGAGCTCGGCAGCGCCCCGCCGCCGGTCGCGGCGCGGATCGCCCTCGCCCGCCGGGACTTCGACGACGCGGTGGTCGGGCTGCTCAAGGAGCTGCGGCGGCCGGAGCGGATCCGCGCCAACCCGCTGGCCGAGTCCGGGTTGGTGGGTCCGGGCGACGACCCGGCCCAGGCCCTGCCCCGAGCGGTCCGCCGCGCCGTGGACGGCCTGCGCCAGGACCCGTCGACCGACCTGGCCGGCCGGGTGCTGGACCGGACCTACCTGCGACCGGCGGGCTCCCAGGAGCGGGCCGCCGAGGTCGTCGGCACGTCGTTCAGCACCTACCGACGGCACCTGGCCCGCGGCACCCGGCTGCTCCAGGACCGGCTGTGGGAGTGGGAGGTGCGCGGGTCACCCGATCCGGACTGACGTGAAGATGAGCAGTCGATGACCTGGTGGGTGACCAATCCGGTCCGCGACGGTGTGCTCCACCGTCCGGAAGGAGCCCGCCATGTCCCCTCGACCCGCCCTGGACACCGTCGCCGTCATCGGCGGCAGCGTGGCCGGCCTGCTCGCCGCCGCCGCCGTCGCCCCGCACGCCGCCCGAGTGGTGGTCCTCGACCGCGACCCGCTGCCGGCCGGCCCGACCGGGCGGCCGAGTACCCCGCAGGCACGCCACTCGCACGGCCTGCTTGCCTCCGGGCGGGCGTCGATCGAGCGGCTGCTGCCCGGTTTCACCGACCGGGTCGTCGCCGACGGCGGCATCGGCAGCGGCGATCTCGGCCGGTCCGGGCGATGGTGGATCGGCGGCGGCCTGATCGTCGACTGCGATCTCGGCGTCCGCGGCCTGAGCGCGTCCCGACCGGAGTTCGAGCACGTCATCCGCACCCTGGTACGCGACCGGCCGACGGTCGAGATCCTTGGCGGCACCGACGTCCTCGGCCTGCGTGGCGACGCCGCCCGGGTGACCGGCGTGGAGGTCCGCGGGCCCGACGGTCGGGATCGGGTGATCACGGCGGATCTGGTCGTCGACGCGTCCGGGCGCGCCGGTCGCGCCGCCCGGTGGCTGCCCCGCCTCGGTGCCCGGCCGCCGGTCGAGGAACGCATCACGGTCGGGGTGCGGTACGCGACCGTCCACGTGGTCGCCCGCGACGACGACCTCGCCGGCCGCTCGTTCCTGGTCGCGGCCGCCACCACGGCGGTCCCCCGGGGCGGCGTCGCCCTGCGCCAGGAGGACGGGAGCTGGACGATCACCCTGTTCAGCTATCTCGACGAGCCCGTGCCGGTGGACCCGGACGGCCTGATCGGGTTCGCGCGGAGCCTGGTCACGCCGGATCTGGCCACGCTGCTGACGGATCGGCCGCTCCGGCATCCGGCCTGGGGCTACCGCTTCCCCGACTGCCGGCGACGACGGTTCGTCGCCCCGCCGGCGGGTTGGGTCGCCATCGGTGACGCCGTGTGCAGCGTCGACCCGACCTTCGGGCAGGGCATGAGCATCGCCGCGTTGCAGGCGGTCGCGCTGCGGACGGCCCTGGACCGGACGGGCTCGGTCGACGGGTATCCGGCCGCGGCCGAGCGCATCGCCGATCAGGCCTGGCAGCTGGTGGCCGGCGCGGTGGGCGCCCTGCCCGGGGTGGACACCGAACCCTCGGGGCTGGGCCGCCGGATGATCGGCCGCTATGTGCGGCGGGTCCAGCGGGTCGCCCGGCACGACCCGGCCGTGGCCGCCGCGTTGATCCGGGTGACCGCGCTGCTGAACCCGCCACCGAGCCTGCTGGCGCCAAGCCTCCTCGCCCGGGTGCTGCGACCTGGTGCCGGAGCCCGCTCAGAACACCGTCCGGACGATCCCGCCGTCGGCCCGCAGCGCCGAACCGTTGATCGCCGACGCCCGGGCGCTGGCGACGAACGCGACGACGTCGGCGATCTCGTCCGGATCGATCAGCCGGGCCAGCAGTGACGTCGACCGGTTGTCGGCCATGAACCGAGCCTCGGCCTGCTCGTAGGGCAGGTCCGGGAACAGGTTCTGCACGAACTCCCGCACGCCCTCGGTGCGGGTGGAGCCGGGCAGCACCGCATTGACCGTCACCCCGGTGCCCTTCGTCAGCTCGGCGAAGTTGCGCGAGATGGACAGCTCCATCGTCTTGGTCGCGCTATAGTGCGGCAGCTCCGGGGCCGGCGTCAGCGCCGCCTCGCTGGAGATGAACACGACCCGCCCGCTGCCACGGGCCAGCATCCCGCCGATGTAGTGCCGGGTCAGCCGGACCCCGGACAGCACGTTGATCCCGAACAGCTCCAGCCACTGCTCGTCGGTGGACTCGTCGATCGGGATCGGCGTGTAGATGCCCAGGTTGTTGACCAGGATGTCGACGTCCGGCCGCTGCTCGACGATCCGGGCGCAGCCGTCCGCGGTGCCGGCATCGCCGACCAGGCCGGTCACCGACCCGCCCGCGGCCGCCAGGCTCTCGACGGCGGCCTCCACCCGGTCGGTCGATCGCCCGTTGACGATGACGTCGGCGCCCTCCGCGGCCAGGGTCGCGGCGATCCGCAGCCCGATGCCGCCGGTCGACGCGGTGACCAGCGCGGCGCGCCCATTCAGACCGAGATCCATCTCCTCAGCCCTCCTTCCGGTGCGCGGTCAGCTTCTCCCGGACGAACGCCAGGGCGTCGCCGGCGACCTTGTCCGGGTCGGTCCAGGGGTCGCGCCACAGGGCGACCAGGCTGGCCCACTCCGGCCCGAGGACGCTGGGTGAGAACGACTCGAACGTGATCGGGCCGGTGTAGCCGATCCGGGCCAACGCACCGAAGACGTCGTCCCAGTCGATGGTCCCGCCGCCCAGCGGCCCGCGATGGCTCTCGGCGATGTGGACGTAGCCCAGGACATCGGCGACCGACTCGAAAGCCGCGCCCAGCGAGGCCTCCTCGATGTTCATGTGGAACAGGTCGCCGTGCACGAACAGGTGCGGGGAGCCGACCGCCCGGACCAGCTCGGCGGCCTGCCCGACGGTGTTGATGAAGTTGCTCTCGTACCGGTTGAGGGCCTCCAGGCCGACCCGGATACCGGCCGCACCCGCCCGCTGCGCGATGCGCCCGTAGATCTCCACCGCCCGTTCCCGGGCCTCCGGGGCGGGCGCGGTCGTGTACCGGTGCACCGCAGAGAAGCTCGGCCCGCCGAGGGCGGGTGACCCCATCTCGGCCGCAGCGACGATCGCCCGGTCGACGAACTCCTCGCCCCGCCGGGCGATCTCGGGATCGGCGCTGGAGATGTCGGCGGTCAGCGTGCCGCACACGGCGGCGATCACGCCGACGCCGTACTCCTGGGAAAGCCGCGCCGTCATCGCGGTGTCGGTGGCGGCCGGGTCGAACATCAGCACCTCGACGAGGTCGTAGCCGAGGCCGGCAGCGCGGGTGAAGACGTCGCGGGCGGCGTCCTCGTCCCAGTCGGCGGTGTAGACCAGCGAATGCAGTCCGATCTTGTTCATCTCAGTTCCCCTTCCCGGCCAGCGCCGGTTCGCGGCGACGACCCATGGTGGACAGCAGGTTCCGGGTGAGCTGGCCGCGCCAGATGTCGATGCCGACGGCGATCAGGATGATCAGCCCGATGGCGATGCTCTGGATGGCCGGCGAGACGGCGTTGAGGTTCAGCGAGTTCTGCACGACGGTGATGATGAGCACGCCGATCAGGGTGTTGAAGATGTGCCCGCGCCCGCCGGCCAGGCTGGCCCCGCCGACCACCGCGGCGGCGATGGCCTGCAGCTCGATCAGCGTGCCGTAGTTCGGCGAGCCGGAGTTCAGGCGCGCGGACAGCAGCACGGCGCCGATCGCCGCGCAACCGCCGGCGATGACGAACGCCAGCATCCGCACCCGCTTGACCCGCACGCCGGACAGCCGGGCCGCGTTCTCGTTGCCGCCGATGGCGTAGATCTCCCGGCCGAACGTGGTGAAGTTCAGTACCACGATGGCGATCGCGTACAGCACGACGACATACAGGAACGGCAGCGGGATGCCGAACACCTGCCCGTAGAAGATCGTCTCCAGCGCCGGCGACAGGGAGAAGATCGGCGTGCCGCCGCCGATCGTCAGGGCCAGTCCCTTGAACCCGGACAGCGCGGCCAGGGTCACGATGAACGCCGGGATCTTCAGGTAGGAGACGAAGAACCCGTTGATCGCTCCGAGGAGGGCGCCGCCGACCAGGACGGCCAGGATCGCCGGGAGCAGCGGCCACCCGTCCAGCTTCATCAGCGACGCCAGCAGCATGGTCAGCAGCGCGATCATCGACCCCGGGCTCAGGTCGATGCCGCCGGTGAGGATCACCACGGTGGAGCCGATCGCCACGATGGACAGCACGGCGGCCTGCATGGCGATGTTCTGGAAGTTGTCGGTGGCCAGGAAGTTGGGCGTGGTCAGGGCAACGATCACGAGGATGACCAGCAGGGCCAGGGCCGGCCCGGCGAACTCGGTCAGGGACGATCGCTTCATCGGGATTCTCCTGAGCTGGACAGCGCGGGCTGCGCCGGGACTGGTTGCTGGTGCGGGGCTTCCGCCGCGCTGACCAGGTCGCCGTGGCTGACCTGGTCGGCCGGGCGGACCGCGGTGACCCGCCCGTGCTTGACGATGGCGATCCGGTCGCTCATCGCCAGCAGCTCGTTGTGGTCGGAGCTGATCAGCACGACCGACTGGCCGGCCCGGGTGAGCTCGTTGATCAGCCGGTAGACAGCAAGTTTGGCGCCGATGTCGATGCCCTGGGTGGGCTCGTCGAGAATGACGATCCGCGAGCCGGTGAACAGCCAGCGGGCGATCAGCACCTTCTGCTGGTTGCCCCCGGAGATCAGGTTCACGGTCTTGCCGGCGGCCGCCGGGGTGATCTCCAGATCGGTGATGTACCGCTGCGCGGTGGCCCGCTCCTTGCCGTAGTCGAACAGCGGGCCGCGGCGCACCGCGCGGAGCCGGGCCATGGTGATGTTCGGCCCGGCGGCGAAGTTGAAGAACAGCCCGTCGTACTTGCGGTTCTCCGGGACCAGGGCGATGCCCGCCTTGATGGCGTCCTGCGGGCCCCGCAGCCGCAGCGGCGTGCCGCCGGCCCGGATCTCACCTCCGGTCAGCGGGTCCGCGCCGAACAGCGCCCGGGCGATCTCGGTGCGGCCGGAGCCGATGACCCCGCCCAGACCGAGGACCTCGCCCCGATGCAGGTCGAACGACGCACCGCGGACCCGGGTCGCCGTGCGCACGTCGCGGGCCTCCAGCACGACCTCCGCCGTCGCGTTGCGCTCCTTGGGGTAGTGCTCGCCGACGTCCTGTCCGATCATCGCGGCCACGATGTCGTCGACGTGCAGCCGGGTCTGCCCGCTGGCGCTGGCCACCTTCCCCTGCCGCAGGATGGTGAACGAGTCGACCAGTTCCACCACCTCGTCCAGCCGGTGCGAGATGTACAGGATGGCCACGCCTCTGGCCTTGAGCCGGCGCAGCAGACCGTGCAGCAGGCCGATCTCCTGCTGCCCGAGGGCGGTGGTCGGCTCGTCCAGGATCAGCAGGGTGGCGTCCTGGGACAGCGCCTTGGCGATCTCCACCAGCTGCTGTTCGGCGACCGACAGATCGCTCACCCGGGTGCTCGGGTCGATGTCCAGGCCGAGCTCGCCCAGGATGGCGCGAGCGGTGCGGGTGACCGCCCGCCAGTCCACCAGCAGGCCGCCCCGGCGCCGGGGATGCCGGCCCATGGAGATGTTCTCGGCCACCGTCAGGTGCGGGATGAGCGAGAACTCCTGGTAGACCGTCGCCACGCCCTGGGCCCGGGCCGCGGCCGGGCTGCCCAGGGTAACGGGCCGGCCGTCGTGCCGCAGCTCACCCGAATCGGGCTGCTGGACCCCGGACAGGATCTTGATGAGGGTGGACTTGCCGCAGCCGTTCTCCCCGAGCAATCCGTGGATCTCCCCGGCCTGCAGGGTGATGCAGATGCCGTCGTTGGCCCGGACCCCGGGGAACACCTTGGTGATGTCCCGGAGCTCCCAGAGCGGAGGCCCGCTCGCCTCGACCGTCATGGTCGTTCTCCCTTCCGGCCGGTAGTGCTCAGTAGTCCTTGGACGGCTTGGGGAACAGCCCGTCAGGGTTCTGCAGGACCGTGACCGCGTTGTCCTTGGTCACGATCTCGGTGGGCGCGTCCACATAGCCGACCTGGGCCTTCTTGTTGAGCAGGTCGATGGCGTACTGGGCGGCCATCGCCCCCATCGCGACCGGGTCGGTGTTGGTGGTGGCGGTGATGCCCTCGTCGTTGGCGATCGCCTCGATCGCCGCGGTGTCACCGTCGTAGCCGTAGACCTGCACATCGGTACGGCCCAGCGATTTCACCGCCAGCGCGGCCCCTTCGGCCATGTAGTCGTTGGCCGCGTACAGGACGGTCACGTCGGGGTTGGCCTGCAACAGGTCCATCGCCGCGGTGTTGCCCTTCTCCACGCTCCAGCCGCCGTTGATCTGCGTCTTGACCGTCCAGTTGGTGCCGGCCAGCCCGTCGATGAAGCCGCCGGACCGTTCGGTGTCCAGGTAGCTCGGCTCGCCGTTGAGGATGCCGACCTGCCGCGGGGAACCGTCCGAGTGCTGCACCGCGTACTGGGCCAGCTTCTTGTTGGCCACCCGCTGGGACACGCCCACCACTCCGTCGACGGGCGACGGGTAGTTGGGGATGTCGGAGTTGATGATGATCACGGCCTTGCCGGCGTCCACGGCCTTCTGGACCAGCGGCGCCAGCGAATGCTCGTCGAAGCTGATCAGCAGGATGGCGTCGACGTCCGGCCGGGACGTGACGTCCTGCAGCATGCCCAGCTGACCGGCCTGGTCGCTGCCGGAATAGGGCGAGAGCATGAAGCTCTCGGCCCCGGGCACCGACTTGATGCCCTCGTACAGGGCCAGGTGGTAATTGAACTCGGTGCCCATCGGCAGGTACGCGATGGTGGGCGTCCCGCCGTCGTAGGTGAGCTTGTCCAGCGAGGCGGCGGCGCCGTCGGCGAGGGGGATCGGCGCCGGGTAGGTCGGAGCGGTGCCCGACCCGGCGGCCAGGGAGGCGTCGGTGGCGCCGCCGACGGCCGACGAACTGCTCGCCGAACCGCCGCCGGTGAGGGCGCAGGCGGAGGTGCCGATGAGGGTGAGGGCGCAGGCGGCGGCGAGCATGCTGCGGCGCAGGGTCTTTCGGTGGTGACGCATGGTTCTCCTGTCGGGTGACGGCACTGTCAGGGGCACTGTCGGAGGGAGGTGGGTGCGGTGAGCTGGGCGGCCAGCTGGGGTGGTCAGACGGCCGGGGCGGCGGTCGCTTCGAGAGCGAGCCGGGAGAGCTCGTCGAACTCGGGCCCGGCGGTGGGGATCGGCACCGCGAAGACCTCGGCGATCACCCGGGTCCAGCCGTGCAGGAAGTAGAACCAGCCGTCGATGCCGATGACGCCGGCCGTGTCTTCCTGGGCGCGCGCCTGGTCGAGGAACACCAGATCACCGCGGTAGTTGAAGTCCCACGCCCGGGCCGCCGCGGGGAACCGGACGGCGTCGGTGAGCGGAGATCCGGGCCGGTCCTTGCCCAGCCCGGTGGCGTTGGCGATCACCGACCCGGCCGGCCGGGCCGCGACCAGGGCATCGTTGTCGGCCGGGGCCGGCGCCAGGTGGTACTCGATGGGGATCGAGAAGCCGATCCGCTCGTGGATCTGCTGCATCTCGGCCAGCCGGCCGGCCCGCCGGTTGCTCACCACGATCCGTCCGGGCACCTCCGCGCCGGCCTGCGCCCGGCGGTGCAGGGCCAGGGTCAGCGCCAGCGAGCTGCCACCGGCACCGAGCAGCAGCAGGTCGGCACCCGTCCGGGACCAGTAGCCATCGCCGACGACCGCGTCCAACGACAGCGCGCAGGTGATCGGGTCCTTGGCGTCGCCGTACAGGCGACCGTTCCGCTTGGAGATGCTGCTGACCTCGCCGAGGGTCTCGGTGTCCGGCCCGACCTCGTCGAACAGGTCGGCGGCGGCCCGGTACAGGTTCAGCTTGTGCGTCGTCACCAGGGCGCCCAGCGATTGCGGGTCGTTCTTGATGCCGGCGACCACGGCCCGGTAGTTGGCTGGGTCGTCGTCCAAGGCCAGGTCGATCCCGGCCAGGGTGGCGTCGAGCCCGAGATGCCGGGCCCAGGCCGGGAAGACCCGGCGGATGGACGAGGAACCGGTGCTGACCCCGATGAAGTAGAAGGTCGGCCGGTCGGCCGGCCGGAACTCGATGGTCATCAGTGCTCCTCCCAGTCGCGGACCCGATCGACGGCGCGCAGCCAGCCGGCGTGCAGCCGGTCGGCCTCGGCCTGTTTCATGGCAGGTTCGAAGCGCCGCTCCAGTTCGTACGTCTCGACCAGCTCGGTCCGGTCGGCCCAGAACCCGACGGCCAGCCCGGCCAGAAACGCCGCACCCCGGGCCGAGGACTCGGTGACCGTCGGGCGCAGCGCCGGCACCCCCAGCAGGTCGGCCTGGAACTGCATGAGGAAGTTGTTCTTCGACGCCCCGCCGTCGACCTTGACCTCGACCAGCGGGATCCCGGAGTCTGTGGCCATCGCGTCGGTGAGATCGCGGATCTGGTAAGCGATCGCTTCCAGGGCGGCCCGGATGATGTGGTTGCGGTTGACCCCGAAGCTCAGACCGAGTATCCCGCCGCGGGCGTACGGGTCCCAGTAGGGCGCGGCCAG
This sequence comes from Nakamurella sp., assembly GCA_044223435.1. GTDB lineage: Bacteria > Actinomycetota > Actinomycetes > Mycobacteriales > Nakamurellaceae > Nakamurella. The sequence goes on along the minus strand of JBGALY010000027.1, from coordinate 61,471 downwards.
TCCCACGAACGCCGGCACGAAGTAGACCCCGGCGGTGTCCGGTACTCGCAGGGCCGCGTACTCGGTGTCGGCCGAATCGTAGACGATCTTCAGCTCGTCCCGCAGCCACTGGATGGTCGCCGCGGACACGAAGATCAGACCTTCCAGCGCGTACTGCACCTGCCCGTCCACCCCCCAGGCAACCGTGGTCAGCAGGCCCTTCTCCGAGAAGACGGGCGCGTCACCGGTGTTCATCAGCAGCGAGGCGCCGGTGCCGTAGGTGGACTTGACCATGCCCGGCTCGAAGCAGGTCTGGCCGAACAGCGCGCCGTGCTGGTCGCCGACGGCGGCGGCCACGGGGATCCGGACGCCGAAGAACACCGATTCGTCGGTGTGCCCGTAGACCTCGCTGGTCGGCCGGACCTGCGGGAGCATCACCCGCGGGATGTCCAGCTCGGCCAGCATCACCGGATCCCAGTCGAGCCGGTTGATGTCGAACAGCATGGTGCGGGAGGCGTTGGAGTAGTCGGTGACGTGCACCGCCGTGCTCGATCCAGCCCCACCGGTGAGGTTCCAGATCAGCCAGCTGTCCACGGTGCCGAAGAGCAGGTCGCCGGCGGCCGCCCGCTCGCGGGCACCGGGCACGGTGCGCAGGATCCAGTCGATCTTGGTGCCGGAGAAGTACGCGTCCACCACCAGCCCGGTGGTGCGGCGAACATGGTCGGTCAGCCCCTTGGCCTTGAGCTCGTCGCAGCGGCCGGCGGTCCGCCGGTCCTGCCAGACGATCGCGTTGTGCACCGGATGACCGGTGTGCCGGTCCCAGACGACGGTGGTCTCCCGCTGGTTGGTGATGCCGATGGCGGCGACCTGGTCGGCGCCGACCCCGGCGATGTCCAGCACCTTGTGCGCGACGGTCAGCTGGGTGTTCCAGATGTCCACCGGGTCGTGCTCCACCCAGCCCGGTTTCGGGTAGATCTGGGTGAACTCCTGACTGGCCTGGGCGACGACGGCACCCGCCTTGTCGAACAGGATGGCCCGGATGCCGGTGGTCCCGGCATCCATCGCCATGACGACACTCGCTGGGTTCACGATGCTCATGCGGGTGCTCCTGCCTGGGCCAGTTCCGGGGCGGTCCCGGAGGTGTCGGTGCCGACGGTGTCGGGGCCGAAGGTGATCCCGGCCTTCATGCCGGCACCGGAGGCGGCGTAGGCGAAGGCGTCCCCGATATCGTCCAGCGCGAAGGTGCGAGTGACCAGAGCGGACAGATCGACCCGCCGCTGCCCGATCAGCTCCAGCGCCTGGGCGTAGTCGGCGTTGCTGGATCCGGTGGTGCCGGTAAGGGTGAGCCCCTGGTAGTGCACCCGGTTGGTGTCCACCCCGACGTTCACCCCGGTGCCCAGGCCGGCGAAGAAGTTCACCCGCCCGTGGGTGGCCAGCAGGTGCACCGCATCGGCCTGCACCTGTGGGCTGGACGCCGCGGTGATCGCCACGTCCACACCGCGCCCGCCGGTCTCGGCCAGCACGGCGGCAACCAGGTCCCGATCGCCGACCTCGATCAGCGTGTCGGCCCCGTACACGGCGATCCGGTCGAGCCGGCCCCGGCTACGGTTGGCGACCAGGATCCGGCGGGCGCCGGCCAGCCGGGCGAGCAGGACGGTGAACGCCCCGATGGGCCCGGCGCCGATCACCAGGACGTCGTCCTGCGGCCCGACGCCCACCGCCTGCACGCCGCGCAGGCAGCAGGAGAACGGCTCGGCCAGCGCGGCCTCGGCGAAGGGCAGCCCCGGGGGCAGCCCGAACACGTTGCCCCGCTGCACCGCGAACGCGGGCACGAGCAGGTACTCGGCGAAGCCGCCGTCCAGGCTCACCCCGAACGCCTCGTAGTGCGGGCACATGTTGTTCAGCCCGCGCCGGCACATCCCGCACCGCCCGCAGCCCACGTTCGGCGTGACGCTGACCCGGTCGCCGACCGCGTATCCCTCCACGATGCCGCCGGTGGCGACGATCTCGCCGGCCACCTCGTGGCCGAGCACCCGGTGCTGCCCGGGGGCGATCTTGAAGTGGCCGTGCCGGGAGATCCGCAGGTCGGTGCCGCACACCGAGGCGGCCCTGACCTTGATCAGCAGGTCGCCGGAGCCGACCGCGGGCACCGGCCGCTCGTCGACCACCACCACGCCGGGTTCGTGGAAGACCGCTGCCTTCATGGAGTCCGTCATCGTGCACCCGCCAGGTCGGCTGCGCCGGTCCGGGTCTGCGCCTCCGCACGCGCCTCGGCGGCGACTGCGAAGAGCACCTTGTTCGACCACCGGCGCTTCTCCAGCAGCTCGGCGAACAGCTCCGGCGCCTGCTCCAGCGGCGCGGCGTGGCTGATCAGCGGGTCCACGGCGATCCGGCCGGTCGCGATCGCGTCGACCACCATGTCCCACTCGCTGTGCCCGGCCGGGGCAATGGTGGAATTCCAGGTGCCGTACACGGTCAGCTCGCGGCGGATCAGCGAGGAGATCAGCGCTCGCGGGACGGTCACGTCGCCCTTGAGGTCGCCGAGGATCAGCACCTGGCCGCGCGGCGCGGTGGCCTCCAGCGTTTGCAGCAGGGTGGCCGGCAGACCGCTGGCCTCGACCGCGGCGTCCACCCCGCGGCCGGTGCGGGCGAGCACCTGCGCCACGGTCCCGGCCGGGTCACCGGCATCGATCGTCTCGAACCCAAGGTCGGCCATCAGCTCCCGCTTGCGTGGGTCGACGTCGGCGACCAGCACCCGGGACCAGCCCAGCACCCGCAACCACTGGGCGGCCAGCGCGCCGATCGGGCCGGCGCCGATGACCAGCGCCGACCCGGCCGCCGGCACGGCCAGCTTGCGCACCGCGTGCAGCGCAACCGCCGCCGGCTCGACCATCGCGGCGTGCAGCAGCGGCATGCCGGGCGGCACCGGGACGAGGTTGCGCTCGGGCACCCAGAGCCATTCCTGCATTCCCCCGTCCCGCCGGGAGCCGAAGTAGTCGTAGCCGGAGCCCAGCGCCGGCTCGCCGATCTCGGTCAGCGGGTCGGCCGGGTTGGGCAGCAGCGGGAAAACCGCGACCCGGTCGCCGGGGCGCAGCCGGGAGCCGGCCGGGACCCGCTCGACGACGCCGGAGAACTCGTGCCCCAGCACCAGCGGGTAGTGGTAGGCGGTGCCGTGTCCGACCCGGAGCAGGTCGGACCCGCAGACGCCGACCGCACCGACCCGGACCAGCACCGGCCGGTCCCCGAACGGCTGCGGCTCGGGCACCTCGCCGTGACGCAGGACGCCGGGGGCGTCGAGCACGACGGCCTTCATCAGACCTCCATCCCGTAGCGGTGGGCCTTGTGCGTGGGGTACATCGAGAAGGTCGGGATGGTGACGTCCGGGGTGCGGGTGGCCACGTAGAGCGCGGCCTCGGCGACATTGGCCACGTCGATGCAGCTCGCGTGGATGCCCTCGCGCATCTCCTTCTCGTCGAGCCAGCCGTCGACGTAGGCGGGGATGTCGCCGTCGTACAGACCCGTGTCGATGATCTGGGTCATCGGGGTGGCCACGTGCGAGGGGTTCATCACGGTGACGCCGATGTTCTTGCCCTTGCCCTCGAGCAGGATGTTCTTGCTGAAGCCGAGCATGCCGTGCTTGGACGCCCGGTAGGGGCTGTGGCCCGGACCCGAGGCCAGGCGGGTCGACGAGGAACCCATGTTGATGATGCGACCACCGGTCGGCTGCGTCTCCATGATCCGGAAGGCCTCGCGGCACATCAGGAAGACCGCGGTCAGGTTCGGACCGATGGTGGCGTTCCACTCGGCCAGGGTGACCTCGGTGACCGGGGGCGACAGCGAGTCGCGGCCGGCGCTGTTGACGACCAGGTCGACCCGGCCCCAGTCGGCCACGGCCTTGGCGAAAAGGCCCTGCACCGCGGCCTCGTCGGTCACGTCGGCGACGATCCCGGCGACGGTGACCTCGGTCTCCCCCGCACCCTCCTGGATGCTGGCGACGACCTTCTTCAGCCGGTCGCCGTCGACGTCGACCAGGAGCACCTTGGCCTGGTTGGCGGCGAACACCCGGGCGACGGCGTCGCCGATGCCGGAGGCAGCGCCGGTGACGATGGCAACCTTGCCGGCGAGGGCGATGCCCGGGGTGGCCAGGTAGTCGGGGGTGTAGTCGATCGAGATACTCATGCGCTCCTCGCTTCGGATGGGCTCGTTTCGGAAGGGCAACGCACGCGCGCGACCAGGGCGGCCGCGGTCGCGGCGGCGGCCGCGATGGCGTCGAAACGCTTGTCGTTGATGGCTTTTTCGCTGGCGATCCAGGAGCCGCCGCAGGCGGCGACGAAGGGCTCCGCCAGGTAGTCGGGCAGGTTGGTCGGGGTGATGCCGCCGGTGGGCATGAAGGACACGTGCCGGTACGGCGCGGCGACGGCCTTGAGGAAGGCCAGACCGCCGGCCGCCTCGGCGGGGAAGAACTTGACCAGCCGGATGTCCCGGGCCAGGGCGGCCTCGATGTCGGTGGGCGAGCTGACGCCCGGGATGACCGGGATACCCAGCTCGCGGCCGGCGTCGATCACCACCGGGTTGAACCCGGGGGCGACCGCGAACTGCGCGCCGGCCGTCATCGCACGACGCAGCGTGGACACGTCGAGCACGGTGCCGGCACCGACCAGGACGTCGGGGACCGTGCTTCGTAGGGCCGCGATCGCGTCGGCGGCGGCGTCGGTCCGGAAGGTGATCTCGGCGACCGGTAACCCACCGGCGGCCAGGGCCGCACCGAGGGCCGGCGCGTCGGCGGCATCCCGGATGGTCACGACCGGAACGACACCGAAGGTGCGGAGCCGGGTTTCGAGTACTGCGTGATTCATGCGCGCCCTTTCGCGGCGGTGCGGTGCGGACTGGGGTGCGGGACTGGCGAGTCGAGCCGTCGTCGGCATGACGGGGCTCGGCGGGAGGTCGGTGGGAATCGCCGGAGGCACGAGGGCGGTCACTGCGATGGGCGTCATCGGACTCCCCCTCTCCGTCGAAGGCGTTCCCTGCGGTGACGACTACGTTCGCAGTAATTTCGAGTGATGTCAATAGCGATCGTAGAAATTTCGGATCGTCATGCTGCGCCGTGGAGGTGATCGTAGAAATTTCTGCCTGAGCTACCTCTCTTGCAAATTTCATGTCATCTGTGGCAGGCTTCCCAGCCATCCCCATTCCCGCTTCCCCACCTGCTCGGAAAGGTCCGCCTGATGCCGTCGTTCCTCACCCCACCGCTGCAGCCGCTGCGCATCCGCTTCGACAGCCCGGCGGCCACCGCCGAGCCGGCCGGGCCGGTCCTCGTGCGCCGGATGTCCAGCCTGGAGGGGCTTTTCGAGGCCGAATCGTTGCGCCGCGAGCTGGCCGACGCCGACGACCCGGTCGTCTACACCGTGGCCTCGTCGCCCGTGCCCGAGCTGCCGCGGGAGTTGCCCCAGTCGCTCACCACGATCGCGCCGGGCACGCTCGACGGCGAGTTCTACATGACCAAGGGTCACCAGCACCCGGACCCGCAGGGCGAGATCTACCTGTGCCTGCGGGGTACCGGTGGACTGCTCACCTTCGACGGCACGACCACGTCATGGATCGAGATGACGCCCGGCGTCATCGGCTACATGCCGCCCGGCTGGGCGCACCGGAGCGTGAACACCGGGGACGACGAGTACCAGTTCCTGGCCGTCTATCCGGGGTCGGCCGGCCACGACTACCAGTGGGTCGTCGAGAACGGCATGGGCGAAAGGATCTTCCAGGGACCGACCGGCGTGGTGCGCCGCCCGTTCCGGGTCGACACCGGCGTCCCCGCATGACGGGCCCGACCGTGCTGGTCACCGCCCGTTCCTTCGGCACCGGCCGCCGGGACCTGACCGCCGAACTGTCCGCGGACGGCATGCGGGTGCTGCGCGGGCCGGCCGACCACCGGGACCTGGCTCCCCTGCTGGCCCGGACGGACGCCTGGATCGCCGGCACCGGTCCGGTCACCGACGATCATCTGGCCGCCGCCCCGCGGCTGCGCATCGTCGCCCGGTACGGGGTCGGGGTCGACGCGGTCGACCGGGCCGCAGCCGCCCGGCGCGGCATCCTGGTCACCAACACCCCTGGCGCCAACAGCGGCGCCGTCGCCGACCACACCGTCGCGCTGCTGCTGGCCGCGCTGCGCGGCGTCGCCGCCGGCGACAAGCGGGTGCGGGGCGGCTCCTGGACGGTCGGTGCGCGGGCTCGCGAGCTCGGATCGCTGACCGTCGGGGTGGTCGGCTTCGGCCGGATCGGCCGCGGGGTCGCCGACCGGTTGCGTGGGTTCGGCTGCCGGGTGCTGGCCACGGACCCCTTCGTGGCCGCGGATGTCATCGCCGCCGCCGGGCCGGAACCGGTGGGTGCGGAGCTGATTCCGGCCGGCAGTGATGTGGTGACGCTGCACGCACCCGGCGACGCCGTGGTGGTGACCGGACCATGGCTGGCCGCCGCGCGACCCGGGCTCGTCCTGGTCAACACCGCGCGCGCGGCCCTGGTCGACGAGACCGCCCTCGCCGGGGCACTGCGGTCCGGGCGGGTCGCCGCCTACGCCGCGGACACCCTGCTGGCCGAGTCCGGTGGTGACAGTCCTTTGCTCGCTGACGATCTCGCCGATCGGGTCACCGTCACCCCGCACACCGCAGCGCAGACCGTCGAGGCGGTGGACCTGATGGGCCTGGGCGCCGTCACCGCGGTGCGGGCGGTGCTGGCCGGCCACGACCCCGACCCGGCCGTGGTGGTCGTCGGCCGGGAGAGACTCCTGACATGATCCGCACGGTTTCCGGCGACGTCGACCCGGCGGTGCTCGGCCGGGTCGACTACCACGAGCACCTGTTCCAGGTCAGCCCGCTGCTGCCCGGCGACGACCTGGACGACGAGGACGCCAGCCGGGCCGAGGCCGGATTGCTGGTGGACTCCGGCTTCACCGCGATGGTCGACGCCACCCCGATCGGCCTGGGCCGCCGGCCCGCAGCGCTGGCCCGGATCGCCGCGGCCACCGGGCTGCACGTCGTGGCGACGACCGGGGTGCACCGGGACGCGCACTACGGCGCCGGCCACTGGCTGACCGGCCGGTCCGCCGATCAACTGGCGAGACTGTTCATCCGGGACCTGGTGGCGGGCATGCCCGAGTCCGACTCCCCCTCAACCGACTCCCCCTCAACCGACTCCCCCTCGACCGACTCCCCCCGGGCCGACCCCACCGGCGTCCGGGCCGGACTGCTCAAGGCCGGCGTCGACTACTGGTCCATCTCCCCCACCGCGGACCGGGTGCTGGCCGCGATCGGGCAGGCCCACGCGGCGACCGGGGCGCCGGTGATGGTGCACCTGGAACACGGCAGCGCGGCGTTCGAGGTGCTGGACCGGCTGGCCGCGCGCGGGGTGCCGGCCGACGCGGTCGCGCTGGCCCACATCGACCGCAACCCCGATCCCGGACTGCACGCCGAGCTGGCCGCGGCCGGCGCCTACCTCGGGTACGACGGCGTCGCCCGGCACAAGGACTGGCCGGACTCGGTGGTGCTCGACTGCCTGGTCGCGGCCGCCGGGCAGGGCGCCGCCGACCGCATCCTGCTCGGCGGCGACGTCGCCCGGCGCACCCGGTACATCGCGTACGGCGGCCTGCCCGGCCTGGCCTACCTGGGCGAACGGTTCGTCCCACGGCCCTGCGCAGGTCGGGTTGACCGCGATTCGGTGGCCGGTCGGGGAGACTGTCCCCATGACCACGGCGGGGGCGGGCAATCTGCTGCAGGAGATGGCCAGCCGGCTGCCGTACATGGCGCCGGCCATGCGGCAGATCGCCGAACTGGTCCTGGGTGACCCCGAACGGGCCCGGAACATGACGATCACCGAGCTGGCCGACGCGGCCGGCGTCGCCGACTCCACCGTGTCCCGGTTCGTCCGCGAGCTGGGTCTGACCGGGTACCGGTCGCTACGGTTGGGGATCGCCGAGGCCACGTTCGCCAGCCGGGCCGCCGCCGCCGGTCCGGAAACCCGGTACGTCTACGAGGGCATCAGCCGGGGCGAATCCCCGGACACCATCATCGGCAAGGTGGAACGCAGCAGCGCCGAGGCGTTGCGGCAGACCGGTCAGCGGCTCAACCCGGACGCGCTGGCCGCGGCCGTCGACCTGGTCGAGAACGCCTCCGTCATCGCCTTCTTCGCCCAGGGCCTGTCCAGCGTTGCGGCCGACGCCGGGGTCATGCGGTTCACCCGGGCCGGCAAGAAGTGCCTGCTGTTCCACGACCAGAGCGTGCAGATCATGACGGCCACCAACCTGACCGAGGGCGACGTGGTCATCGGCATCAGCGACTCCGGCCGGACCGACGCCATCGTCGACGCGATGCGGATCGCCCGCGGTCACGGCGCCGCGACCGTCGCCATCACCTCCGACGCCGACTCGCCGCTGGTCGGCGTGGCCGACATCGCCCTGTTCACCGCGACCATCCCCGGCGGCGGCCTCTACGGCGAGTCCGTCACGTCCAAGTGGGGGCAGCTGCTCGTGGTCGACGCCCTCTATGCGACGTTCGCCGCCCGCCGGTTCGACGAGACCCTCGGGCACCTCGAGGAGACCTACACGGCCGCGATCCAGCATTCCCGCTCCGGCTGAGCTCCTGAGGTTTGGCGTCGCACCCGGGCGACCGACGAGTTCGGGCCGGGGCCGGAGTCCTCCCGAGTGAGTGCAGCCACCCGAGGAGGACCCGATGGGCGCGACCGTGTCGTACATGTCCGTGTCGGTGAACGGCTTCATCGCCGGACCGAACGTCCGTCCGGATAACGGCCTGGGCGATGGCGGCGAGCGCCTGCAGTCGTCGCGGGCCGCCGGACGTTCGAGCCGGCCGGCGGCTGGGGTGGTGACCACCACGACGGCGTCCCGATCTTCGTCTACAGTCAGCGGCCGGCCGGCCTCGACATCTCCGGCTGGCCGCTGGTCAGCTACCACACCGATGTCACGGAGGCGTTCGACCGGGGCGCGAGCCGCGGCCGGCGACCGCACCGTGCTGGTGCTCCTCGGTCGGGGTCGCCGGCTGTTCGACGACCTTCCGGCCGGTCAGCTCCAGCTGGAGCGAACCCGGGTGCTGCCGGGCGAGGACGGCGTCACCCACCTGCACTACCGGGTGCGGCGGGGTTGATGGTGCGTCGGGAGCGCCGATCGGCCGGGTGAGATCCACGCCAGCCGGCGACGTGGGCAGCTGACGTGGATCTCGCCGAGCCGGGACGGTCGCTCGCCGGGACATCTCGGCGGTCCAACGGCACGTCTCGAACGCACTGTCGGCGCCCGGTGGCAGGATCAGCCCCATGCCACCGCGCCGACGCACCGCACCCCCGCCGATCGACGTCGAGGACCTGAGGTCCCGGCTGGACCAGGGCAAGATCGTGCGTGTCGCCATCGCGCACAGCGCCCAGTTCCCCGAGGGCGCGGTCGGCCGGGTGCGCAGCCTGGGCGATCCGGTGGTCGACGGGGACGAGTTCATCCACGTGGAGCTGTCGGTCAACGGCGTGAAGGATCTGCTGCCGTTCGCGCCGGCCGACCTGACCGCGCCCGCCCGGGCGTCGGCGGTCAGGAACGGGACGAACGGTGCCGCAACGGCGGTCCCGTCCGGGGCCTCGGCCGCGGCCGCGAACGGGTCACCGAACGGCTCCCGGAACGGCGCGACCCACCCGACGGTCGCGGCTGCTCCACCCGGTGAGCCGTTGGTCGCCCCGGCCCCGCCGGCGCCCGCCGGGTCCGGCCTCTCCCCGGTCGCCGGTGCCGGGTCGAGTGGATCCGGCGTGAACGGGTCTGCGCTCAACGGGGCTGGAACGAACGGGGTCCGGGCGAACGGATCCCCCGGCGGCGGCCCGGCACCCGCGGTCGACCGCATCTTCTTCGGCGGGCCGGCCCAACCGCCGGCCGCCGAACCCGCTGGCCGCCCGAAGTCGGCCCGGCCGGCTAAGCCCGCCACCAAGACGGCGGCCAAGCGCCGCGGACCTTCGGTCGCGATCAGCGTCGGCACCACCGACACCGACCCCCCGCAGTGGCGGCTGGAGGCGAAGGTCGGTGCAAAGGTGGTGGTGCGCAACGGTTCCGTCCCGCCCGCCCGGGTCTGGGAGCTCGTCGGCCTCATCGGTGACGAGGCGCTGAGCCGGGCCGTCGGCACGGTGCTGGACGAGCAGCGGCAGGCCGCGCAGTCGCGCGCCGACGCGCTGGCCGCGGAGCTCGCCGCGGTGCAGGCGGAACTGGCCGATCTGCCCGAACCGACGGGGTGAGCCGGTCGTGCCCGACTACGGACATGCCCTGGAGTTCGGCACCTTCCTGACCCCGCGCAACGCCCCGGCCGCCGAGCCGGTCGACCACGCGGTGCTCTGCGAGGTACTCGGCTACGACCTGGTCACCTTCCAGGACCACCCCTACCAGCCGCGGTTCCTCGACACCTGGACGCTGCTGACCTGGGTTGCCGCCCGCACCTCCCGGATCCGGGTGTCGGGGAACGTGCTCAACCTGCCCCTGCGGCAACCGGCGGTGCTGGCCCGGTCCGCGGCCAGCCTGGACCTGCTCTCCGGCGGCCGGTTCGATCTCGGACTCGGGGCCGGCGGGTTCTGGGACGCGATCGAGGCGATGGGTGGAGCGCGGCGCAGCCCCGGCGAGGCCGTGCAGGCGCTGACCGAGGCGATCGAGATCATCCGCGGCATCTGGGCCGCCGACGACCGGCGCCCGCTGCGGGTGGCCGGCGAGTTCCACCACGTCGCCGGGGCCAAGCGGGGCCCCGCGCCGAGCCGGGCCATCCCGATCGTGCTCGGCGCGTACGGTCCGCGGATGCTGCGCACGGTCGGTCGGCTGGCCAACGGGTGGCTGCCGTCGCTGGGCAATCTACCGCCCGGCGGCCTGTCCACCGGGAACGCGCTGATCGACGAGGCCGCGGCCGCGGCCGGCCGCGATCCGCGCGAGATCCGGCGCTGGCTGAACATTCCCGCAGACGTGACCGCCGACCGGCTGACCGAGCTCGCGTTGGCCGACGGGATCTCGACCTTCGTCCTGTCCGCCGACGACGAGTCGAGGCTGCGCGCGTTCGCGGCCGAGACGGTGCCGGCGGTGCAGGCCGCGGTGAGGGCGGCCCGCGACTGACAGCGAACGGCCTGACCCGGGCATCCACACCAGGGCGCGCGCGACCCGTTCGCCCCCTCTCGCGCCTCGTGTCCGCCGACTCGCCTCATCCGCGGTTTCGAGATCGATTCAGAACATGCGCATGGCCCGGGTCGGCGACATATGGGCGGCTGCACGACCGGCATCATGGCCGTCAGCCCGGTGGGCTGCGCAGCGTAGGCCCGCGTTCGGCCACCACCAGTTGCCCGTGTTGCCGCCCGACGGCGACGTCGCCCTGGGTATCTGTGCGCAGCACCGTCCGGACCCCCTCCCGATCGAGCAGGCTCAGCGCCTTCGGTGACGGGTGACCGTAGTCGTTGTCGACGCCGACCCCGATGACGGCCACCTCCGGCGACGCCATGTCGACGAACCGCTCGAGCAGCTTGGACGATCCGTGGTGCGGCGCCTTGAGCACGTCGGCGTCGAGGTCGACATTCGCGTTCAGCAACGCCTGCTGGGCCTCGATCTCGATGTCCCCGGTAAGCAGGATCCGGGTGCCACCGACGTCGGCCATGATCACCAACGAGTCGTTGTTCGGGTCTGAGTCGGTACCTCGGAACTCCCGGGCCGGACCCAGCACGGAGAGCCTGGCGTCGCCGACGGAAGCGACATCGCCCGGCCGGAACTGCGTCACCGGCACCCCGCGGTCCGCGGCCAGGCCGTTCACCTCGCGCCAGGCCATGGCCGGTTCCCGGCCCGGTCCGACCGCGATCATCCCGACACTGCGCCCGTCGAGGGCGCCGGACAGCCCGTCGACGTGGTCGGCGTGCAAGTGGGTCAGCACGATCAGCGCGATGCTGCCGACCGCGAGCCGGTCCAGGCATCCGTCGACCAGTGCCGGGTCCGGTCCGGTGTCGATGACGATCGCGGTGCCCGGCTCGCCGGTGGACAGCACCAGGGCGTCCCCCTGGCCGACCTCGCAGGCGACCAGCAGCCACCCATCGACCGGCCACCCCGGGGCGACCGCCCCGATCGGCACCAGCACGACTGTCACCCCGGCCAGCCCGGCGACCATGAACAGCCGGAACCACCGGCGGCGCAGCAGCACGACGATCGCGACGGTCGTGGCGATCAGCAGCGTCGCCCCGACCGGGGTCGCCGGCCACGACACCGTCGCCTGCGGCCAGCGGGCGAGCGTGTGCGCCACCGCGCCGACCCAGTTCAGCAGCGGGGCCACGGCGTTGGCGAGCACATCGGCGGCGCCGGGCCACCACGGGCCGGCCAGGGCGCACATCATGCCGAGCACCAGGGCGGGCGCGACCACCGGGGCGACCAGCAGGTTGGCCAGCACCCCGACGATCGAGACCGTTCCCGACATCAGCACGACAACCGGCATCGTCACCACCTGGGCAGCGAGCGGGATCGCCAGCAGATCCGCCCAGCCGGGCGGCAGCCCGCGCCGCTGCCACGCCTTCGACCACAGCGGGGCGAGCAGCACGAGCCCGCCGGTGGCCAGCGCCGACAGCACGAACCCGGCGCTGACCGCGAGGTCGGAGTCGACCAGCAGCAGCACGATCACGGCGGCGGCGAGGGCGGGCAGGCTGGTTCGGGTGCGGCCGGAGAACAACGCAAGCACGCCGACCCCGCCCATGACCGCCGCCCGCAGCACCGACGGTTCGGGACCCACCAGGATCACCAGCCCGACCAGCGTCACCGCCGCGCCGATCGCGGCCACCCGAGGCCCGAACCGCCGTAGCACGACGATCGTGAACCCGCAGAGAACCGCGAAGTGCGATCCGGACACCGCCAGCAGGTGCGCGATGCCGGTGGCCTTGGCGTCGGCATCGAGTTGCTGCTCGATGCCGCCGGTGTCGCCGACCACGAGTCCGGGCAGCAGCCCCGCCGCGTCGCCGGCGAGCCGGCCGGCCCTGTCGTGCAACGCGGATCGGACGGTGCCGGCCAGCCGGTACGCCACCGGTGCCGTTTCCCGGGCAGCGGGAGGATCGCGGGCGGCGAGGGAGATGCCCGGCCGGCCGCCGAACGTCGATGCGGCCAGCCGGCCCGACGCGTCGATCAGCTGCCCGGGCAGCAGCGTCGCCCACCCGTCGCCGGTTCCCATGACGGCGACGCCGACGGTACTGGTGGACCACCGCCCGGCGATCTCGGCGGTCTCGACGCGGATCGGCACCCGCCAGCGCTGCTGATCCGCTCCGGCGCCGCGGTCGGCGGACACGGTCCCATCCCCCGAGCCGAAGCCGGACGCGATCCGTTCGGGAAACCCGACGACGGTGCCGGTCAGATGGGACCAGGACCGCTGGCCGGCGCCGAGAGTGACGGGATCACCGGCCCGCTCGTCCTCCCGCAGGCCCGCGATGGCGGCTGCCGCGATCAGGAAGGTCAGCACCGGCAGCCCGACCGTCCACCCGACCGGCCGGATGAGGAGCAGGCCCAGCACCCCGACGGTGGCCGGACCGGCGATCCACCAGGCCAGATGCGGACCCCCGAGCAGGACGACGATGGTTCCGACCCACAGCGCGAGGGCGCTGGGCACCAGGCGCAGGTCCGCTGGGACCGCGTTCTCCTCGTCCGCGGCGGCACGAAACACGTCTCACCCCACGGTCACGAGCGGGACGAGCTGCGCGTACCGGGATGGCCCGATGCCGCTGATCTCCTGGAGTTGCTCGATACTGCTGAACTTCCCGTTGGTCTCCCGCCAGGCCAGAATGTTCTGCGCCATCACCGGCCCGACGCCGGGCAGGGTGTCGAGCGCGGCTTCGTCGGCGGTGTTGAGGTTGACCAACCCGCCCGCCGGGGTGGCGTCCGCACCGCCGGTCGAGCCGCCGGCGCCGACGGATCCGGTTCCGCCGGTCGAGTCGCCGGCTCCCGTGTCGGTGACGACGACCGAGTCACCGTCGGCGAGCTTGGCCGCCAGGTTCATCCCGGTCAGGTCGGCCCCCGGCTGGGTGCCGCCAGCGGCGGCGATCGCGTCGGCCACCCGGGCATCCGGGTTCAGCCGCACCACACCCGGGTTGGCCACCAGACCGGTGACCGAGACGAGGATCTCGGTCTCCGGCGGCCCTGCGGGTCCTGGCGACGGGGCCACCCCGGACGTCCCGGTGTCCCCGACCGCGGCCGCCGGGGACGCCGCCGCCTCCGAGACCGGTGCCGCGGGCGGCACGGACGCCGCCGTGACGACGGCGGTCTCGATCGGCCGCGGCTCCGGCCGGTCCCGCCAGACCCCTACCGCAGCAACGATGGCGGCCACCGCAGCCACCAGCATGAGCACCAACATCCCGCGCCGGCCGGGATCGACCCGCGCCTCCCGCATCGACTCGGGAACCCACAACTCGGCAAACCTGCCCCACCGGCCGTTGATCCGTTGCCTCCGCACCCGGACGGGCTCCGCCGCAGCAGCCTCGGGGTCCGCGTCGGCAGCCTCGGGATCCGCGTCGGCAGCCTCGGGATCCGCGTCGGCAGCGTTGGGGTCCGCGTCGGACTCGGTTTCGACGGTGTCGCGGTCGGGGTCGTCGGGTCGCGGGGCCGCGGGGTCGGCACCGGCCGACGCCGTCGGCTGATCGGGACCGGGAGTGGGCGCACGCTCCGGCGCCCGGGCCGAGACCCAGCCCTTGTCGCCCGGCCAATCGTCGCCCGGCCAATCGTCGTCCGGCCGGTCGTCGATGGACCCGGCATCGTCCCGGTTGCCGGCGGACCAGCCATCATCCGACCGGCCGCCGGCCCGCGCCGGGACCAGCCTCAGCGCGGGTGCACCCCGGCCGCCACCCGCCGGCGACGACGCGGGCCGCGGCTCCGCGACAGACTCCGCCTCCACCGTCCGGTGCCGACCACGGTCGCGACCGGTCCGGGGTGCCCACTCCGAGAGCAGGTCGTCGCCGGTCGGCGTCCGGTCGACCACGGGCACCCAGCCACCGAGTTCCGGCTCCGCCGGTACCTTTTCATCGGCCGGTCGCTCGATCGCGGGATCGGCGCCGGCGGAAGCCCGCGGACGCCGCAAGGGGGCCAACCGGTGTCGCGGATCAGGTCGGGAACGCACGCCCCGACGCTAGGAGCCACCCGGCCTCCGGACGCCCCGTCGACCGGGAATGTGCACGGATATCGGACATGGGGACAACTGCACGGGTCAGTGCGGCGGGCCGAGTTCATGCAAAAGACGACACCCGCGTCCCGGGTCAGCAGGCCCTTCGACGGTCACGATCCACTCGCGAGCCCGCGCGGAAACGGTCTGATCGTCGCGGCGCGCGCTCGTCCGACCTGTGGTTGCTCCTCGGAATTGGCCTCGTCGTGCTGCTGGCGGTGGCGAACGTTCCGCATTGACGCACCCGCTCGCGGGTGCCCGTTCACGACCCCAGCTCGACGATCGCCCGCGCCAACCGGCCGGCCACCTCCGGCGGCGCCTGCGGCAGCATCAGCGACGGCTCGACCAGCTCCAGCTCCAGCACCGATGGCGCTCCGTCCGCGCCGAGGACGAGATCGACCCGGGCGTAGAGCAACTCGTCGCGCGGGAACGGGATCGTGTCCAGCACCGCCTCGGCCACCGCCAGTTCGGCGGCGGACGGCCGCACGGCGTGCAACTTCTCGGTCGCGAACAGCTTGTCCTCGTTGGCCCGCTCCCCGGGGACCAGCAACGCCTCCTTGATGACCGCATGGCTGTACCGCCCGCGGAGGTAGACCAGCGCGGTCTCGCCCCGTTCGTCGACGCTGGCCACGTACGGCTGCACCATGATCGTGCGGCCCCGGTCGAGCAGGCGCCGGGCGTGGTCCTGCGCAACGACGAGCTCGTCCGGCGCGTAGCGGGCGGTGTTGCGGCTGCCGGCGGACACCGTCGGTTTGACCACGAACGGCACCCCGGCCGGGAAGGCCGGCCGGTCGCCCGGGCCGAAGAACTCGGTCGGCACCACCGGCAGCCCGTACCCGGCGAGATCCCGCAGGTACCTCTTGTCGCTGTTCCACCGCACGACGTCCGGCCGGTTCCGCAGCCGGGTCACCACGTCGGTGGCCGCGACCCAGGCCAGGAACTCGTCCCGGCGCATCGTGTAGTCCCAGGTCGACCGGAGCACGACGACGTCGAAGGACGCCCAATCCAGGGCCGGGTCGTCCCAGACCACCACGGCCGGCTCGGCGCCGACTGCCCGCAGCGCGGGCAGCAGGAACTCCTCGTCGTCGTCGGTACCCAGGGCCGCGGTGGCGGACACGATGGCGACGCGCATGGCGGCCAGGGTAGTGGGCACTCAGGTGCCGGCGACCTGGTCCTCGCCCTTGGGCAGCACCAGGCCACCGAGCCCGGCGTTGTACGAGTGCAGCCGCCACGCCCCGGCATACCGGTGCAGCACGACCCAATGGCAGTTACCGATGCCGACCAGGGTGCCCCAGGAGTCCTCCGGCAACACCAGCAGCCGCCCGGTCAGCCCGACAATGGTGCCGCCGTGGGACACGAGCAACGCTCGCGTCACCGACGTGGCGTCCAGTTCGTAGACCACCGCAGCGGCCCGGGCGGCGACCTGCCAGCGGGACTCGCCCCCGGGCGGCGAGGCATGGGCCGAGGTGGTGCGCCAGTCGTTCCACTCGCGCGACCAGTCCGCGACGACCTCGTCCCGGGTGAGGCCCTCCCACTTGCCCATCGAGGTCTCCCGCAGCCGCCGGTCGACGGACACCGGCAATTCCCGGACCGCGGCGACCGCTTCCGCGGTCTCGCGCGCCCGCCTCAGGTCGGACGCGACGATCACCTCCGGCCGCAGCGCGGACACCGACGGTGCGGCATCGACCGCCTGCATGCGGCCGACGTCGGACAGCGGGATGTCGCGGTGGCCCTGCAGCCGCTGGCCCCGGTTCCACTCCGTCTCGCCGTGCCGCATCAGGATGAGGTGCTCGAGAGTCACGGCGTGCCGACGGATTCCGGGTCGGCGTCGGCCAGTGCCCGGTCGGTGAACGGGATCACCGGGCAATCCTTCCAGAGCCGGTCGAGCGCGTAGAATACTCGCTCCTCCGGATGCTGCACGTGCACGATGATGTCGACGAAGTCGAGCAGGACCCAGCGCCCGTCGCGCTGCCCCTCCCGGCGCGGCGGCCGGCAGCCGGCCTCCCGCATCTTCTCCTCGATCGCGTCCACGATCGCGCCGACCTGCCGCTCGTTGGAACCGGTGACGATCACGAACACGTCGGTGATCGCCAGCCGCTCGGACACGTCGACCAGCAGGATGTCGGTCGCCTTCTTGTCGGCGGCGGCCTGCGCCGCGACGGTGGCCAGCTCGACGCTGTCCTGGGTGGCACTCATGCATGACCTCGATCGGAATCGGTTTCGGGGGGGCTGTCGGTGATGGGGTCGGGCGCGTAGAGCCCGTGTTTGGCGATGTATTGGACGACCCCGTCGGGCACCAGGTACCAGACGGGCGCTCCGGACCGCACCCGGGCCCGGCAGTCCGTCGACGAGATCGCGAGCGCCGGAACCTCGATCAGCGTGACCTGGCCGCCCGGCAGTTGCGGGTCGTACAGCTGATAGCCCGGTCGGGTGACGCCGATGAAGTGGGCCAGCCCGGCCAGTTCCTCCGGGTCCTTCCAGGACAGGATCGCGGCCAGCGCGTCCGCCCCGGTGATGAAGAACAGCTCGGCGCCCGGGTTGGCCTCCCGCAGGTCCTCCAGCGTGTCCCGGGTGTAGGTCGGCCCCGGCCGGTCGATGTCGACCCGGGACACCCGGAACCGTGGATTGGACGCGGTCGCGATCACCGTCATCAGATAGCGATGCTCGGCACCACTCTCGCCGGCCTTCTGCCAGGGATTCCCGGTGGGTACGAAAACCACCTCGTCCAAGGCAAACTCGTGCGCCACCTCCGATGCGGCGACCAGATGTCCGTGATGGAT
Organism: Nakamurella sp.; assembly: GCA_044223435.1. Taxonomy (GTDB): domain Bacteria; phylum Actinomycetota; class Actinomycetes; order Mycobacteriales; family Nakamurellaceae; genus Nakamurella. Next base: position 43,539 of record JBGALY010000027.1, on the reverse strand, counting down.
GGGATCGAAGGTGCCGCCCATCACCCCGATCCGGCGACCCGACCCGGTCATCCAGCGCGGCGCTTGCCGAGTCCGGAGCTCATGAGGCCGACCGGATCTGCCCGTTTCCGGTGACCACGAACTTGGTGCTGGTCAGCTCGGCCAGGCCCATCGGACCACGCGCGTGCAGCTTCTGGGTCGAGATGCCGATCTCGGCGCCGAAGCCGAACTCGCCGCCGTCGGTGAACGCGGTCGACGCGTTCACCATCACCGCCGCCGCGTCGACCCGCGCGGTGAACCGCTGGGCCGCGGCCAGTGACGACGTGACGATCGCCTCCGTGTGCCCGGTGCCGTGGGCGCCGATGTGCTCGATCGCCGCGTCGATGTCGGGCACCACCTTGGCCGCGATATCCAGGGACAGGTACTCGGTGTCGTAGTCCTCGTCGGTCGCCGGGACCACCCCGGGGACCTCCCCGACCAGGTCGCGGACCGCGTCATCGGCGTGCACGACCACTCCGGCCTCGCGCAGCGCGGCGACCGCCGCGGGCACGAACGCGGCGGCCGCGTCGGCGTGCACCAGCAGCGTCTCGGCGGCATTGCACACCGAGGGGCGGCGGGCCTTGGAATTCACCAGGATCTGCAGGGCCATCGTGTGGTCCGCGTCGGCGTCGACGTAGACGTGGCAGTTACCGACGCCGGTCTCGATGACCGGCACCGTCGAGCCGTTGACCACTGCCTGGATCAGCCCGGCGCCGCCCCGCGGAATGATCACGTCGACCAGGCCGCGCGCGGTCATCAGATGCTTCACCGACTCCCGGTCGGTGCCCGGCACCAGTTGGACGGCGTCGGCGGGCAGGCCGGCCGCGGCGGCCGCGGCGGCGAGGATGTCGACCAGCACCCGGTTCGATTCGTACGCCGACGCCGACCCCCGCAGCAGCGCCGCGTTGCCCGCCTTCAGCGCGATCCCCGCCGCGTCCACCGTGACGTTCGGCCGCGCCTCGTAGATGATCGCGACGACACCCATCGGGACCCGCACCTGGTCCAGCCGCAGCCCGTTGGGCAGGACGGACCCGCGCACCACGGTGCCGACCGGATCCGGCAGGCCGGCCAGCTCGCGCAGGCCGGCGGCCATCGCGTCGACCCGGGACACCGTCAGCCGCAGCCGGTCCACCAGTGAATCCGGGGTGGCAGCGGCCACCGCGGCATCGATGTCCAGCGCATTGGCGGCCAGGATTTCGTCCCGGCGGTCCAGCAGCGCGTCGGCCATTGCCCGCAGGGCCCCGTCCTTGACCGAACGGGTCAGCACGCCCAGCTCGGCCGCCGCCGCCCGGGACCGGCGCGCCGACGCCAGCACCTCGTCCCGCGTCGCCGACACCGACTCCCGCCTCACGACCGGAACCTCGACCTGGGCGTCGATGACCGGCTGCTCAAGAATGGACATGCTCCGACCCTTCACTGCGCTGGGAGGCTGCTGAATCGACCATAGTTGGCGAGACCGCGACGAGGTCGTCCGCGTGCACGACCGGATGCCGCAACCCGTCCGGCAGCTCGGACAGGGAACGGCCGATCATGCCGGGCAACTCGCCCGCGTCGTGCCCGACGAAGCCGCGGGCCACGATCTCGCCGGTCGGGGCCAGCAGATCGACGACGTCCCCGGACTCGAAGTCGCCGAAGAAGTGGGTGATCCCGGCGGGCAGCAACGACTTGCGCCGTTTGACCACCGCCTGGACCGCGCCGGCGTCCAATCCGATCGAACCGGCCGAGGTGGCCGCGTGCCGCAGCCAGAACAACCGGGCCGGGGTGCGCCGGGTCGCCGGTGCGAACGCGGTCCCCACCACGGGCCCCGGCACCGACTCGGAGGCCGGGGTGAGGGCGGCGCCGGCGTCGGCCGCCGACGCCAGCAGCACCGGGATACCCGCCCCGGTCGCGGTCAGCGCCGAGGTCAGTTTGGATTCCATGCCGCCGGTCCCGACCTCGCTGCCGGACCCTCCGATGCCGATACCGGCCAGCACGGACGCGTCCGGCACCTCCCGCACCGGGACCGAGCCGGGCCGCCGGGGGTCCCCGTCGTAGAGCGCGTCGACGTCGGAGAGCAGGACCAGCGCCTGGGCACCGACCAGGTGCGCGACCAGCGCGGCCAGCCGGTCGTTGTCCCCGAACTTGATCTCCGCGGTGGCCACCGTGTCGTTCTCGTTGACCACCGGCACCACGCCGAACGCCAGCAGCTTGCCGAAGGTCCGCTGGGCGTTGCGGTAGTGCGCCCGGCGGACGACGTCGTCGCTGGTCAGCAGCACCTGCCCGACGGTCAACCGGTACCGGGCGAACGAGTTGGCGTACCGGTGGGCCAGCAGTTGCTGGCCGACCGACGCGGCCGCCTGCTGGGTGGCCAGGTCGCGGGGCCGGCGGGCCAGGCCCAGCGGTGACAGCCCGGCGGCGATCGCGCCGGACGACACCAGCACCACCTGGGAACCGGCCGCCACCCGCCCGGCGATGGCGTCGACCAGCCTGTCCAGCCGGGCCGGGTCAAGGCCGCCGGCCGCCGTGGTGAGCGAGGAGGAGCCGACCTTCACCACCACGATGCGGGCCTGCCCGATCGCCTGCCGGGGCTCGGACAGGGCCGACGGTGACGGCGCCTGCTGGACGGTCACGAGCCGGACCCGTCCGCGGACCCGGACTCCGGTGCGAGGGTGTGCCCCTCCACCTCCAGGCCGCGCCGCAGCCGGTGCATGGCCTTGCGCTCCGCCGCACCGACGCGGTCGGTGCGGGAGATCCGCTCGTCGGTCCCGCGGGCCGTCGGCACCATGTCCACCCCGGCCAGCGTGGTCGGTTCCCAGTCGAAGGTGACGCCGGCGATGGTGACCGGGGCGCCGGGCCGGGCGCCGATCGCGGCCAACTGCTCCTCCACCCCGAGCCGGGCGAGCCGGTCGGCCAGGTAACCGACGGCCTCCTCATTGGCGAAGTCCGTCTGCCGGATCCACCGTTCCGGCCGGGTGCCGGTGACGACGAAGCCGCCCTCCACCTCGGGGTCGACGGCGACCTGGAACTCCTCCGAGTCGACCGGCTTGGGCCGGACCACGATCCGCGGCGCCACCGCGGCCGGCCGGGCCGCCCGGTCGGCCGCCACCGCCTGCGCCATGGCGAACTTCAGCTCGCTCAGGCCCTCGTGAGTGGCCGCGGAGATGGCGAACACCCGGTAGCCGGCCGCCTCGATGTCGGGCCGGACGAACTCGGCCAGCTCGCGGGCCTCGGGCACGTCGACCTTGTTCAGCACGACCAGCCGGGGCTTGGTGGTCAGATCCGAGGCGAGCCCGGCGCCGTACTCGGCCAGCTCGAACTCCAGGGCCATGATGTCGGACATCGGGTCGCGGCCGGATTCATAGGTCGCGCAGTCGATGACGTGCACCAGCACCGCGCAGCGCTCGATGTGCCGCAGGAACTCCAGGCCCAGACCCTTGCCCTGGCTGGCGCCGGGGATCAGCCCGGGCACGTCGGCGACCGTGAACACCTCGGCGCCGGCGGTCACCACGCCCAGATTGGGCTCCAGGGTGGTGAACGGGTAGTCGGCGATCTTCGGCCGGGCCGCGGACAGCACCGAGACCAGCGAGGACTTGCCCGCGCTGGGGAAACCGACCAGGCCCACGTCGGCGACCGACTTGAGCTCCAGAACGACCTCGGCGGCCTCGCCCGGCTCGCCCAGCAACGCGAAGCCCGGAGCCTTGCGGGCCCGGGAGGCCAGCGCGGCGTTGCCCAGCCCGCCCCGGCCACCCTTGGCCGCGACGTACCGGGAACCGACGCCGACCAGGTCGGCGAGCACGGTTCCGTCCGGGGTCAGCACGACCGTGCCCGACGGCACCTTCAGCTCCAGGCCGTCGCCGTTGGCCCCGTCCTTGTTGTCGCCCTGTCCGGGCCGCCCGTTGCCGGCCTTGGCGTGCGGCCGGTAGTGGAAGTCCAACAGCGTGTGCACGTTGTCGTCGACGACGAGGGTGACGTCTCCGCCGTTGCCGCCGTTGCCGCCGTCCGGGCCGCCCAGCGGCTTGAACTTCTCCCGATGCACGGAGGCACACCCGTGACCGCCGTTGCCGGCCTGCAGGTGCAGCTCGGCACGGTCGACGAACCTGGCCATGGTCGCCTCCTTTCCTTGGGATCAGCGCTCAGAGCGCACGAAAGGGGCGGTCCCGTCGAAACGGGCCGCCCCTGTCGAGGTGTGTCGCGTCAGACGGCGGCCGCTTGGGCGACCGGCTCGGCGACAACGATGTTGACGGTCTTGCGACCACGCTTGCTGCCGAACGCGACCTCGCCTGCGACCAGCGCGAACAGGGTGTCGTCACGACCGCGGCCGACGCCTTCGCCGGGGTGGAACTTGGTGCCGCGCTGCCGGATGATGATCTCGCCCGCGTTCACCTGCTGGCCGCCGAAACGCTTGACCCCGAGCCGCTGGGCGTTGGAGTCACGACCGTTGCGGGAGCTGGACGCGCCCTTCTTATGTGCCATGTCGGCTTCTCCTCTACTACCCGATCAACCGGCGTCAGCCGAGCGAAATGGTGGTGACCCGGACCTTGGTCAGCGGCTGGCGGTGACCCTGCCGCTTGTGGTAGCCGGTCTTGTTCTTGAACTTGTGGATGACGATCTTCGGACCCTTGGTGTGGGCGACGACCTCGCCGGCCACCGAAACCTTGGCCAGCGCATCGGCCTGCGCGGTGACGGCGGACCCGTCCACCACCAGGAGGGCGGGCAGCGTCACCGCGGCGCCGGGATCGCCATCGAGCTTCTCGACCTCGATGACGTCGCCCTCGGCGACCTTGTACTGCTTGCCGCCGGTCTTGACGATCGCGTACATCAGACGCGCCTTCCTGCCTCTTGTCGTGCCAGTGTCGTGGTCCCGCCCGCGGACACCGATCGGCGCCGCGTTCACCGCGGGATTCGACCGGGTGAAACCCAGGCAGTACGAAGCACGCTGCGTCGCAGCGTGCCGGTTGTTCAGAGTACGCGGCCCGGTCGGCCGGGGCAAACCGGCCGGCCGGCCGCGCTCAGGACGGCGCGGTGGCCGTGCCGACCGTCGCCGTCGCCCCATCGGATCCGTCGGCACCGGTGGACGGACCCGCGGGGCGGGACGCCGCACGCCGGGGACGCCGTGTCGTCGCCTCCTCGTCGGTGACCAGGTACCCGCCGGTCGGGGCGGCGCCGTTGCCGTCCCCGCTCGGGGCGGACGCCACGATCACGATGTCCACGGCGGCCGCGGTCGGGGGCGCCCCGGCCGCGCGTCCGGCCGCCCGGCGCCGGCGGACCCGCGGTGCGGGCTCGGCGACCGCCAGGCCGGAATCGACCGCGACCGGCTCCTGCGCCGGGGCCGCGACGGGCGGCTCCGGTTCGTCGTCCACCACGACCGGCTCGGACCCGTTCCCCGGGGCCACCAGCACGTCGCCGGGCACCGCCTCGACGACGATGCCGTCGGCCGGTCCGGGCCCGCCGGTCGGCCGCCGATCCGGCTCGAAGGATTCCCGGACCAGATCGACCGGCTCACCGGCCTCGTCGGCGATGACGGCCGCTGCCTCGGCGGCGTCGGCCACCGCGGCGATCAACCGGCCCTGGGCCGCCGCGGTGCCCGCCGCCTCATCCGGGCCCGCCTCGTCCGTACCGTCCACCGGCGGCTCGGCGTCCGGGTGGTTCAGCAGGCTCGGTGGCTTGGGACCCCGCGGATCCGGCCGCCGGCCGGCGGCCAGCTCGACCCGGGGGATGACGATCTCCTCCGTCGGAGCGGCGCGACCGCCGTCCCGGCCGCGGCGGCGACCCTTACCGCGCCGCTCGACGGCCGGCGCCGCCTCGGCGATGGTCGCGACCGGGCCCTCGTGCAGCACGATGCCCCGACCACCGCAGTGCGGGCACGGCTCGGAGAATGCCTCGACCAGACCGGTGCCCATCCGCTTGCGGGTCATCTGCACCAGGCCCAGGGAGGTGACCTCGGCGACCTGGTGCCGCGTGCGGTCCCGGCCGAGCGCCTCGGTGAGCCGGCGCATCACGAGTTCGCGGTTGGACTCCAGCACCATGTCGATGAAGTCGACGACGATGATGCCGCCGATGTCCCGCAACCGCAGCTGCCGGACGATCTCCTCGGCCGCCTCGAGGTTGTTCTTGGTGACGGTCTCCTCGAGGTTCCCGCCCGACCCGGTGTACTTGCCGGTGTTGACGTCGACGACGGTCATCGCCTCGGTGCGGTCGATCACCAGCGAGCCGCCCGAGGGCAGGTGCACCTTGCGCTCCAGGGCCTTGGCGATCTGCTCGTCGATGCGGTAGTTCGCGAAGACGTCCGAGCCCTCGTGATCCCACCGGACCAGCCGGTCGGCCAGCTCCGGCGCGACCGCGTTGACGTAATCCGAGACGGGGCCCCACGCGTCGTCCGCGTTGCGATCCCCGTCCACCACCAGCTTGCTGATGTCGGAGTTGAACAGATCGCGGACGACCTTGATGAGGGTGCCGGGCTCGGCGTACAGCAGGGTCGGCGCGCTGCCCTTCGCCTCGGCCTTGCGGGAGATCTCCTCCCACTGGGCCTTGAGCCGCTCCACGTCGCGGGCCAGCTCCTCCTCCGATACCCCCTCGGCCGCGGTGCGGATGATGACGCCGGCATCCTCGGGGACGATCCGGTCCAGGATGGCCTTGAGCCGCTTGCGCTCGGTGTCCGGCAACTTGCGTGAGATGCCGGTGGCGCCCCCGCCGGGCACGTAGACCAGGAACCGGCCGGGCAGCGAGATCTGGGTGGTCAGCCGGGCGCCCTTGTGCCCGACCGGGTCCTTGGACACCTGGGCGAGAATGGTGTCGCCGCTGGTCAGCGCCGACTCGATGCGACGCGCCTTGCCGCCGAGTCCGGCCGCATCCCAGTTGACCTCGCCGGCGTAGATGACCGCGTTGCGGCCCCGGCCGATGTCCACGAATGCCGCCTCCATCGAGGGCAGCACGTTCTGCACCTTGCCGAGGAAGACGCTGCCGATCAGCGAGTCGGCACCGGTCTGCGACACGAAGTGCTCGACCAGGATGCCGTCCTCGAGCAGCGCCACCTGAGCCAGGTCGCCGCGCTGACGAACGGCCATCACGCGCTCGACGGATTCGCGTCGGGCCAGGAATTCCGCCTCGGTGAGGATCTGCGGCCGTCGCCGGGACGAATCGCGGGAATCGCGCCGCCGTTGCCGCTTGGCCTCCAGCCGGGTGGAGCCGCGAACCCCCTGCACCTCGTTGTTGACCGTGGCGCCGGACCCACCGCCACGCGGCTCGCGCACGTGCACGACCGTGTTGTCGGGGTCGTCCTCACGGGGGCTGGCGTCGTCCCCGGTCGCGCGGCGGCGCCGGCGACGGCGACGGCGGGTGCCGCCGGCACCGTCCTCGTCGGCCTCGCCCTCGGCGTCGACCGCGTCGCCGGCCGCCTCGGCGCCCTCGCCCTCGTCGCCGGACTCGGCCGTGCCGTGCGCCTCGGCCGGTTCGCCGGCGCCGCGGTCCGGTCCGGTGTCGTCCTCGGACTGCTCGTCCGTCTCGGCCACCCGGCCGCGTCCCCGGCGGCCGCGGCGACGACGGCGGCGACCGCCGCCCTCGCCTCCATCGTCCTGATCGCTGTCCGCTTCCTCGTCCATTCCCGGTTCGGACCCGGAGCTGGCTTCCGCCGTGTCCGGCGTGGCCGCCGCGGCGGGCCGCCCGGGCTCGCCGGCCTCGGCGCTGTCTCCGGCCTCGACCGGCTCCGCGGATTCGTCGGTCCCGGTGGCCTCCGCGCGTCGACCGGACGCACGGCCGCGACGCCGGCGGGACCGCTTGGGCCCCGGTTCCTCGGCCCGGTCGTCCGGGGCGGCCTCGTCCCGTTCGATGTCGGCCGGCGCCACAACGGCGTCCGTGGGGGGCAGGAACAGCAGGGCCAGCGGGTCACCCACCGCCGGCGGCCGCGGGCCGGGGTCGTCGGCTACCAGCGGTTCGATCTCGACCGACGGCTCGACGGACGGGGTCCCGGTCGGAGCCTCGGCCGGCGGGGTCTCGGCGCCCGGATGCTCCGGCTCACCCGGCGCCGGCACGCCCAGGTACTGCTCGATCACCGCGATGGCCACCTCGCGGGGCACCGAGGCCGAGGCGCTGCTCACGGTCAGGCCGCGCTCGTTGAGCACGGCGATCATTTCCTTGCTGGTGGTGCCCACCCGCTTGGACAGCTCGTGCACCCGGGGCTTGGTGGGCAGGTCGGCCAGGGCGGTTTCCAGGGTCAGCGTCATCGCGACGTTCCTCTCACGGACCCCCGGGCGCGTTCAGACGCGTCCGCGCAGGAGTCCTACAGGTCAAATGGCCCGGGGCCGGTGAGCCTCCGGGAAGTCTGGTGGTCAGGCGACCGACGCCGGTCCCCGCCGCGAACCGGTCGACGGTCGTCCGGTGCGAAACACGGACTGCCTCCCGGCGCGGCGGATGCTGACTTCACGCGCCCGGGCGCATCGCCGAGTCATCACGACGACGCACCGCGGTCGATTATCCCACAGTGCCCTGGCGGGGTTCGCTGGCACCGTGGCGGCACCGTGGACCCATTGTCCGTCTGTGGCCGGTCCGCGCGCCCTGGCCACCTTCCGGCCGAATGTTCCTACACTGGGTGGTTGACCACGCCCGTTGCGGGTCGATGCCGATCGGCCCGCCCGAGCAACCACACGCCGTCCGTACCCGTCCTTACCGTGACGCCACCATCCGGCCCGATCGCGACCGACCCAGAACAGGACACGCCCAGTGACGACCAGGACTCCCGCGCGGCGCCGGTGGCTCACCGTCGGCCTGCTGCTGGCGTCCCTGTTCGGCGTTGGGCTCCTCGCGGCCGGCCCGGCCGCCGCGGCCACGGTGTGGACACCGGTCACCGAGCCACCCGTCGGCGACCCGCCACCGACGGCGATGGTGCTGGCCAGTACCGGCCTGGACATCGTCTGGCCGGTCGTCCTGGGCCTGTGCCTGCTGCTGATGGGAACGGTCGCCGTCGGGTGGGCGTTCCTGGCCACCGGACGGCGCGGACAGCACCGCTGACGCGACGCCCCGAACCGGCGCCGCCCGAGAACCTCAGTCGCTGACGACGGCGAAGGCGCGCACCGGGAAGGTCGCCATCCCCCGCACCGCCGGCGGCGCCGCGGTGAACCGGAATCCGGCGTCCGGCAGTTGAGCCAATCCGGTCAGGTGCTCGACGACCGGGATCCGCGCGGCCAGCAGCCAGCTGTGCGCGGGACGCCGGCCGGTGTGGGTCGAGTCGATGTTCAACGAGTCGATGCCGACCAGGGCCGGCTTGGCCGAGACCAGGAACTCGACCGCGTCGTCGGTCAGGTAGGGGTGGTCGGTGAAGTACGCCGGAGTGCCCCAGTGGTCGCTGTGTCCGGTCTCGATCAGCACCGCCATGCCGGCCGGGTCGACGCCGCTCAGCGCGGCTTCCAGGTGCACCTGGTCGACGGCCCGCCCGCCGGGCGCCTCCCGGTGCCGCGCCCGGACCACCACCCCCGGCCGGTCGACCATCCGGTCCAGGCTCAGCCGCGACAGATCCTCGCCGTCCCGGTACCGGTGCGCGGGAGTGTCCAGATAGGTGCCGGTGTTGGCCGCCATCGAGATGGTGCCGATCGAGAACTCGGTGCCGGCCGCATAATGTGCGGCCGACTCGTCGAAGGTCAGGTGCGAGCCGAGCGTCGGGCCCGGGATGCCCGGGTACGTGACCATCCCGTCGACGATCACATGAGACAGGTCGACGACCCGCCGCCCTCCCCCACTCACAGCACCACCCCCATGACGGTCTCGTCCCGGTCGACGCCGGGGGCGGTTCGCTGCCAGCCCGGTCGGCGGCCCCACACCTGGAATCCGAACCGTTCGAAGAACCGCTGCACCCGGTCGTCCTGGGCGAACTCGACGCCGACCCGGTCGAGTCCGCGAGCCCGGGCACCGTCCAGCAGCGCGCTGAGCATCGCGCGGCCCAACCCGCAACCGGTCAACGCCGGTTCCACGAGGAGCAGCTCGAGCCGGCCGGTGTGCGCGCGGGCGCCCACACCGGGGTACAACAGCGCTGCACCGACCAGCCGCCGCCCCTGATCCGCGGCCACCGCCAGCGCCCGGCCCGTGCGCAGATCCTCGACGATCGGCGCGGCCAGCCGCGCCACGTCGGCGCGGCCGACCGTCTCGGGGAAGCCGACCACGCCACCGGCCCGGGCCACCTCGTGCCACAGGCCGACCAGGGCGGCCCCGAACGCGCTGTCGGCGGCCATGGGTGCGGCCGACCCCGCCGCGGATGCACTGAGCCCGGGACCGACCCGCCGGATGGCGGGGGCCGCGGCGTCCATCCCCGGCGTCACGGTCACAGGCCGGGGAACCAGAGCGCGATCTCCCGGGCGGCCGATTCCGGCGAGTCCGAACCGTGCACCAGGTTGTACTGGGTCTCCAGGCCGAAGTCGCCGCGGATGCTGCCGGTGGCGGCCTTCTCGACGGGGTCCGTGCCGCCGGCCAGTTGGCGGAACGCGGCCACCGCGCGCGGGCCCTCGACGACCGCGGCGACCAGCGGGCCGCCGGTGATGAAATCGAGCAGGCTCTGGTAGAAGCCCTTGCCCTGGTGCTCGGCGTAGTGCTCCTCGGCGACCGCGAGTTCGACGGTGCGCAGCTCCAGGGCGACCAGCGTCAGGCCCTTTCGTTCGATCCGGGCGAGGATCTCGCCGACCAGGTGCCGCTCGACGCCGTCGGGCTTGATCAGGACGAGGGTGCGTTCGGACACGGGGGTCACTCCTTGCGTGGACAACTTCGGCAGACGGAAACCGGGACGAGCGCTACGGGCGGCTCGGCGGCGGCTCCGGCAGCGTACCGGCCGCCAGCCGGCGATGAAGTTCGGCGCGGAACCAGAGGATCAACGCCCACACGCCGGCAAAGACCAGGCCCATCACCCCCAGGGTCGGGGTGATGAACCAGCCGGCGATCATCAGCCCCTGCAGGACCAGGATCACGGTAAGCGCGTACGGCCGCTTGATGATGACGCAGCACCCGATCAGCCCGACCGCCAACAAGCAGATCAGCACGACCCACACCGGGCCGACCCCACCGTCGATGTTGATCGCCACCGGCAGGGCCAGCAGCACGACGATGGCCTCCAGTACCAGCGTGGCCGACATCACTCCACGCAGGCCCCTGTTGATCGCCGCCTCGCGCCGGGCGTACTCCTGCGCCTCGGCGTCCGGCTGGGCCCCGCTCATGCCGGCGGCAGCCCGGCCAGGGCCCGGCCGTCACCGGCGGACACGACCGAGCCGGTGATCACCACCCCGGTGCCGGCGACGTCGTCGACGTCGGTCTCGGCGAGCTCGACGGCGAGCGCGATCGCGTCGTCCATCCGATCGGCGACGTGCACCAGGCCGTCGCCGAAGACGTCCTGCGCCAGGGCGGCCAGCTCCGCGGGTGCCATGGACCGCGGGGACGAGTTGCGGGTGACGACGACCTCGTCGAACGAGTCGGCCAGCGCATCCAGAATGCCGCGGACGTCCTTGTCGGCCATCACCGCCAGAACTCCCACCAAGCGGGCGAAGGAGAACTCCGCGGCCAGCGCGGCCGCCAGGGCGGCGGCGCCGTGCGGGTTGTGTGCCGCGTCCACCAGGATGGTCGGTGATGCGCGGACCCGTTCCAGCCGGCCGGGCGACGCGGCCGCCGCGAACCCGTCCTGGACCGGCGCGAGGTCCAGCTGCCGGGCCGCACCGGCGCCGAAGAACGCCTCGACCGCGGCCAGCGCCAGGGCCGCGTTGACCGCTTGGTGCTCGCCGGCCAGTGGCAGGAAGACGTCCTCGTAGACCCCGCCCAGCCCCTGCAGGGTCAACCGCTGCCCGCCCACCGCGAACGACCGGTCGAGCACCGAGAACTCGCTGCCGAACCGGGCGACCGCCGCGTCGACCTCGACCGTCCGGCGCAGAATCGCGGTCATCGCGTCCGGCTCCTGCGGCCCGACGATCGCCACCGAATCGGCCTTGACGATGCCCGCCTTGTTCGTCGCGATCTGCCGCAGGGTCGAGCCGAGGAACTCGGTGTGGTCGATGCCGACCGGGGTGATCACCGCGATGGCGGCGTCCGCGACGTTGGTCGAGTCCCACGTACCCCCCAACCCGACCTCGACCACCGCGACGTCGACCGGGGCGTCGGCGAACACGGCGTAGGCCATCGCGGTGAGAATCTCGAACTTGGACAGCGGTACACCGCCGGCTCGCCCCGATCCCTGATCGACGATGTCGATGAAAGGGGCCACGTCCTCGTAGGTCTGCACGTAGCGGTCCGCGCTGATCGGTTCGCCGTCCAGCGCGATCCGCTCGGTCACCGACTGCAGGTGCGGCGAGGTGAACCGGCCGGTGCGCAACCCGAACCGGGTCAGCAGTGCGTCGATCATCCGGGCGGTGGACGACTTGCCGTTGGTGCCGGCGATCAGGATGACCGGGTAGCTGCGCTGCGGGTTGCCCAACACGTCCAGCAGTGCCGTGATCCGGTCGAGAGTCGGCGAGATCTGCACCTCGTTGCGGCGGGTGTCGAGCAACGACTCCACGTAGGCCAGGGTCAGCGGCGGCGAGTCCGGCACCAACGCCGTGGTCCCGTCCGGCGCCTGCTCGTCCAGATCGGCGGTCGCCTGGGCGATCTCGGCGGCGATCGCCTCGGAGACGTCCGGGCCGAGGTCGGCCGGCTCGACCGCATCCGCGTCCCAACCCAGCGGGTCGTCCCCGTCGCGCCCGGTCACCGGTCGTCCCCGCGCAGCCGGCGCAGGCGATCGGTCAGCCGGGCCACGTCCTGCTCAGCCTTCTCCAGCCGGCCGCGGATCTTGCCGACCACCGCGTCGGGTGCCTTGGCCAGGAACTCGGCGTTGCCGAGCTTGCGCCCGCAGTCCCCGACCTCCTTCTCCGCGGCGGCCAGATCCTTCGTGGCGCGGGCGATCTCGGCCTTGACGTCGACCACCCCGCTGGTGTCGAGCTCGACGGTGGCGATGCCGCCGGACAGGCGGACCGGGAGGGTGACCGTGGCCTGGAACGATTCGTCGGCCTCGGTGAGCCGGGTCAGCGCCCGCGCGGCGGCCGCGAGACCGCGGGTCGGCTCGGCGATCCGGGCCGGCAGCGGGCGGCTCGGCGGCACCTTCTGATCGGCCCGGGCCCGGCGGATCTCGGTACCGAGCGTCTGGATGTCGGCCACCCAATCGGCCGCGGCCGGTTCCGCGGTGCGCCCGGACGGCGCCGGCCACGCCGCGATGACCAGCGACTCCTCGCCGGTCAACGTCGTCCACAGGGTGTCGGTGACGAATGGCACGAACGGGTGCAGCAGCCGCAGCAGGCCGTCGAGCACCGTGCCCAGCACCTGGCGGGTGGTCACCAGCCGGTCGGCCGCGCCGGCGCCGCCATCGCCGGCGGCATCTCGCTGGTCGCTGTAGATCTGGACCTTGGCCAGTTCCAGATACCAGTCACACACCTCGTCCCAGGCGAAGTGGTACAGACCCTCGGCGGCCTTGGCGAACTGGAAGTCGGCGAGGAGATCCGTGGTGGCCACGACCATCTCGTCCAACCGGTCCAGGATCCACCGGTCGGCCGGGGTGAGCAGCGCCTCGATCAGCGGTACGTCCGGCACGACCGCCCCGTTGAGCAGCGCGAACCGGGTGGCATTGAACAGCTTCGAGCAGAACTTGCCGGCGCCGGCCACCCATTCCTCGGCGATGGCCTGGTCCGCCCCGGGGTTCGAACCGCGGGCCAGGGTGAACCGCAGCGCGTCGGCGCCGTAGGTGTCGATCCACTTCAGCGGGTCCACCGTGTTGCCGCGGGACTTGGACATCTTCTTGCCGTACTGGTCGCGCACCAGCCCGTGCAGAGCCACCGTGGCGAACGGCACCTGCGGTTCACCGTCGCCGGTGCTCGTCCCGTACAGCCCGAACATCATCATCCGGACGACCCAGAAGAACAGGATGTCGTAGCCGGTGACCAGCACCGATGTCGGGTAGAAGGCCTTGAGAGTGTCGGTCTGCTGCGGCCAGCCCATGGTCGAGAACGGCCACAGGCCCGAGGAGAACCAGGTGTCCAGGACGTCCGGGTCCTGGGTCCAGCCCTCGCCGGGCGGTTCCTCACCGGGGCCGACCGCCCGCATCTGCCCGTCGGGGCCGTACCAGACGGGAATCCGGTGCCCCCACCACAGCTGCCGGGAAATGCACCAGTCGTGCATGTTGTCGACCCAGTCGAAGTAGCGCGCGGCCAGCTCCGGGGGGTGGATCACGGTTCGCCCCTCGCGCACCGCATCCCCGGCCGCCTTCGCCAGCGTCTCCACCCGCACGAACCACTGGGTGGACAGCCGCGGCTCGATCACGTCGTCGGACCGCGAGCAATGCCCGACGGCGTGCACGTACGGGACCTTCTCGGCCACGATCCGGCCCTGCGCGCGCAACTCCTGCTTCACCGCGATCCGCGCGGCGAACCGGTCCATCCCGTCGAAGCGGGTTCCGGTCCCGGTGATCTCGGCCGCCTCGTTCATGACGGTCAGGGCCGGCAGATCGTGCCGGCGACCGATCTCGAAGTCGTTCGGGTCGTGCGCGGGCGTGACCTTGACCGCGCCCGTTCCGAACTGCGGCTCGACGTGGTCGTCGGCGACGACCGGGATCTCGCGGTTCACGATGGGCAGGAGCACGGTGCGCCCGACCAGGTGCCGGTACCGCTCGTCGTCGGGATGCACGGCGATGGCGGTGTCCCCCAGCATCGTCTCCACCCGGGTGGTGGCCACGACGACCGAGTCATCCCCGTCCCCGTACCGGATCGAGACCAGCTCACCCTCGTCGTCGGAGTGCTCGACCTCGATGTCGGACAGTGCCGTGTGGCAGCCCGGGCACCAGTTGATGATCCGCTCGGCCCGGTAGATCAGGCCGTCGTCGAACATCCGCTTGAAGATGGTCTGGACGGCGTCGGACAGACCCTCGTCCAGGGTGAACCGCTCGCGATCCCAGTCGACCGAGTCGCCCAGGCGCTTCATCTGGCCCAGGATCGCGCCGCCCGATTCGTGCTTCCAGTCCCAGACCTTCTGCACGAACAGGTCGCGGCCGTAGTCGTGCCTGGTCTTTCCGTCCGCGGCCAGCTGCCGCTCGACGACGGTCTGGGTGGCGATTCCGGCGTGGTCCATCCCGGGCAGCCACAGCGCCTCGTCGCCGGACATCCGGTGCCAGCGGGTCAGGACGTCCATCAGCGTGTGGTCGAGGGCATGCCCGATGTGCAGGCTGCCCGTGACGTTCGGCGGCGGCAGCACGATGGAGAAGGGCTTGCGCTCGCCACTCAGGACCCGCTGCTCGTCCGCCCGGAAGTACCCGGCCCTGGTCCACCGCTCGTACAGGGGTACCTCGACCGCCGTGGGGTCGTACTGCTTGGCCAGGTTGGACGCCGGACCGGGGGTTGCATCGGATCCTTCATGGGCGGTGGAAGTCACCCGGCAATCCTAGGTGGGCGGCCTCGCGTCCCCGCACGGCTTTGCGTATGGGCGGCCGGCCCACCGACCGCCGGCCGTCCGGGTGGCACCGGTCACGCCGACTCGGCCAGCGCCATCGGCCCGTACACCGCCTGATGATCGTTGAACAGGGAGACCTCGGCGATGCCACTGTCGAGCAGTTCGGGCCAGGTCTCGCCGAGCCAGCTCTCGGCGTCGTCCTGGGACCCGAACGAGATGTCGGGTCCGTCGGCGACGACGCCCGCCTCGTCCGCATAGCGCCACAGATAAACCATCGGTCCTCCGTTCGTCGGCTGTCGCGGATCACCCGTCGACCTGCATCACCCGACGGTAGCCGGGACGACCGACAGCCACCGGTGAGCTGCGGTTTTTCACATCCCTTTACGATCAGCTGCACCCGCCATCACCAACCGGCCGGTCGGCCGCCGGGCATCGGTCGGCATACTGGGCCCGATGGACGCCGACCTGCCGCCGGTGCCGGCCCTGGATCACGATGCCGTGCTCGCCGCCGCCGACGTCCGCGAGCTGGTTCCGGTCGGCGCCTTCGGCGTGTGGGCTTCGGTGATCGACCTGCTGGCCGGCGCCCACGGGTCCGTCGATGCGCCGCTGCGGCCGCACGCGCGGCTGACCGTGTTCGCCGCCGATCACGACGTCGCCGATCTGGCGATCTCGGCGACCCCACCGACGGAATCAACTCGACGGGCGGCCGAGTTGGCGACCGGGGTCGGCTTTGCCGCCGGGCTGGCCGCGGCGAGCGGAACCACCGTCTCGGTCGTCGATGTCGGCCTGCGCGCGCCGACGTCCGCGGTCCCCGACCGGGTTGCCGGCACCCGGCCGGCGGGCCGGATCGACGTCACCGACGCGTTGGATGACGGCGCCCTGGCCGCCGCGGTCCGGGCCGGCCGGGACCGGGCCGATGCGGCCGTCGATTCCGGATCGGACCTGCTGATCGGGGCGACCTGCGGGGTCGGGGTGAGCACGCCGGTGGCCGCACTCACCGCCGCGCTGACCGCGATGGAACCGGTGGACGCCACGTCGCGGGGATCGGGCATCGACGACAACGCCTGGATCCGCAAGGCCGCGGCCGTCCGGGACGCCCTGTTCCGGCTCCGGCGGGCCGGCGGCAACTCTTTGGACATGCTGCGGGTCGGCGGCGGGCCGGACCTGGCGGCGCTCACCGGCTTCATCGCGCGGGCCGCGACGCGGCGGACCCCGGTGGTCGTCCACGACCTGCCCAGCACCGTCGCCGCGGTCCTGGCCAACCGGCTCGCTCCGGGCGCGGACACCTACTTCGTCGTGTCGTCCCTGGCGCCGGAACGGGGCCACCG
This sequence comes from Nakamurella sp., assembly GCA_044223435.1. Classification (GTDB taxonomy): domain Bacteria; phylum Actinomycetota; class Actinomycetes; order Mycobacteriales; family Nakamurellaceae; genus Nakamurella. Next base: position 26,788 of record JBGALY010000027.1, on the reverse strand, counting down.
CCGGCTGCTCGACCTGCTTGGTCACGACCCGCTCACCGACTGGTCGATGACCGGGCATTCCGGGGTCGGTGCCCTGTTGCTGCTGCCGTCGCTGCTCGCCGCGGTCGGCGCGTTCGACGGCATCGACCGGGCCGCCGTCCCGGTCCGGACCGCCGACGCGATCAGTACCTGGGACGCCACCCTGCTGTAGCGAAGCTATCCGCCTCGGGTGAACTCGGCGGGCGTCACCGAATGGGCGTCGGTGGCGGGATATGTTGACCGCTCGGACAACCCTTCCCCCACGAGAGGTGCCCGATGGCCGACTCGACCACCCCGCCGGCCGCGCCACCGCCGGCCGGAGCGACAACCGGGCCGGGGGCCGATCCGGGCGCGATGGACCCCCGAAAGGTCATCCGTTCCCCCGCGTACCTGTCCGCGTTGATCCTCGCGGCCATTCTGGGCGTCCCGATCTCGGCGGTCGCCTACGGCTTCCTCACCCTGGTCACCAAGATCCAGACTTATCTGTTCACCACCCTGCCGCACGACGTGCTGGGTGAGTCGACGACGCCGGCCTGGTGGCCGGTGCCCTGGTTGGTGCTTTGCGGCCTGCTCACCGGGTTGACGATCCGTTACCTGCCGGGCAACTGCGGGCACTCCCCCGCCTTCGGCTTCCAGGCCGGCGGGGGGGCACCGAGCGGCAAGGAGCTCATCGGGGTCTTCCTGGCCGCCCTGACGACGCTGAGCCTGGGCGCCGTGCTCGGCCCGGAGGCGCCGCTGATCGCGATCGGCGGCGGCCTGGCCGCGCTGACCGTGCACCTGGTCCGCAAGGACGCGCCGCCGATGGCCGCCACGATCATGGCCTCGGCCGGCAGTTTCGCCGCCGTGAGCACGCTGCTGGGGTCACCGGTGCTCGGCGCCTTCCTGATCATGGAGGTGGCCGGGATCGGCGGCGCCACGCTGAGCCTGGTCGCCCTGCCGGGGCTGCTCGCCTCCGGCATCGGCGCCCTGATCTTCCTGGGCCTGGGCAACCTGACCGGCTTCGGCACGTTCTCGCTGTCGCTGGGCACGGTTCCGCCGGATGTCGACCCGACCGTCGCGTCGCTGGGGTGGGCCGTCGTGATGGGCGTCGTCGGGGCCGGACTCGGCTGGCTGATTCGCTGGGGCGGCCTGTCCCTGCGCCCGCTGGTGCACGTCAACCGGGTACTCGTGACGGCCGGGCTCGGCCTGCTCGTCGGCCTGTCCGCGACCACCTACCAACTGGTGACCGGGAACAGCTTCACCCAGGTGCTGTTCTCCGGCCAGGATGCGTTGCCCGAACTGGTCAGCCACGCGACCGAGTACTCTGTCGGGGCGTTGATCGTCCTGGTGCTCTGCAAGGGCTTCGCCTACAGCCTCTCGCTCAGCGCGTTCCGCGGCGGTCCGGTGTTCCCGTCCATGTTCATCGGCGCCGCCATCGGAATCGCCGCATCCGGGTTGCCGGGCCTGGCGCTGGCCCCGGCGATCGCGATGGGGATCGGGGCGATGTGCGCGGCCATGCTCCGGTTGCCGATGACCTCGACCCTGCTGGCGACCCTGCTGCTGGGCGCGGACGGCATCTCGGTGACCCCGCAGGTCGTGATCGCGGTGGCGGTGGCGTTCGTCGTGACGTTCGTGCTGCCGGTCCCGGGGCCGAAGGGCATGGCCCCGCACCCGGCCTGAGCGGTCAGGCCGGATCGGACCGCTTGCGGGCCACCCCGCGCTGGGCGGCCGACGAGATGACCCGGATGACCAGGCCGAACACCACCAGGTTGAGCAGCATCTGCACGGTGACCAGCAGCTTCATCGGGTTGGCCGCGGCCACGATGTCACCGAAACCGACGGTGGCGAACACGGTGACGGTGAAGTAGAGCGCGGTGTCCCTGTCCAGGGGCTGGGTGAACACCGCCGGGTCGGCAACCGAGTTCGACAGGTAGACCCGGGCAAAGATCAGGATGAACAGCAGGATGGTCAGGGCGAGCGATTCCATGCCGCGCAGCAGCGGGTAGCGGGCCCGGGTGATCAGCGGGACCTGAACCCCCACGATGACTCCGAAGACCACCAGTTCCAGGATCAACCAGGGCAGGTCGGAATCGCCGTCGGCTCCCTTCACCGGGATCGCGTAGTACACCCACAGCAGCGCGACGATCGACGTCGCCAGCCGGGCGCACATCCAGAGCGACGGCTTGAGCATGCCCTGCGGGATCTCGGGCGGCGCAGTACTCACGCCGTAGAACTCTGCCGTCCGTCCCGTCGATCCGAGCGCGGCGCGCCGAGGAACGCCACGACTGCGGCCACCCCGGTGATGGCGACCACCAGCACCGTCGAGCCGGTCCAGCCGAATCGGGCATACAGCGCGGCGCCGAGCAGACCGACCAGGCTCGACCCGGCGTAGTAGGCCAACGAGTACACCGCGGACGCCTGGGACCGGGCCGCCGGCACCCGCTCACCCGCCCACGTCGCCGCGATGGCGTGGGCCACGAAGAACGCGAACGTCAGCAGCACCAACCCGGCCAGCACGCACCACAGCGGTGTCGGCATCGTGAGCGCCGCGCCGGCCGCCATCGTCAGCCCGGCACCGGCCAACACCCGGCGACGCCCGAGACCGGCCACCAATCGACCAACGCCGGACGATCCGACGGTCCCGACCAGGTAGGTCAGGAACAGCAGGCTGACGACCGACGCGGGCAGCCGGTACGGGTCGCCGAGCAGCCGGAAGGACAGCAGGTTGTACACCGTCACGAACGCGCCCATCAGCAGGAACGCCTGGGCGTAGAAGACCCAGGCGACCCGGTCGGCCAGCGCCAGCCGCACCCGGGACCACTGGCCGGACCCGTGCCCCACCGGCCGGACCCGGGGCCCGGAGTCGAGCAGGACAGCGAACACCGCCGCCGCGACGGCGACGAACAGCGCCGTCGTCACCAGGCCCCACCGCCAGCCGAACACCCCGCCGACCGCGCCGGTCAGCACCCGCCCGGACAGTCCGCCGATCGTGGTGCCGGCGATGTACAGGCCGCCGATTCCGGCGGCCCGGCCCGGCGGCGCCGACGACACCAGGTGCGCCACCGCGAGGGCGGGCAGCGCGCCGAGCGCTGCCCCGGACACCGCCCGCAGGACGAGCAACAGCTCGAAGGACGGGGCCAGCGCGACGAGCATGCCCGAGACCGCGGCGACGATCGCGGACACCCGCATGGCCCGGGCCCGACCGAGCCGATCACCGAGGGCGGCCCAGGGCAGCACGGAGACCGCCAGTGCCCCGGTGGCCACCGACACCGCCAGGGTCGCCTGCGACTCGGTCAGGGCGAATTCGGCGGCCAGGCCCGGCAGGACCGCCTGCACCGCGTACAGCTCCGCGAAGGTGGCGATGCCGCCGGCGAACAATGCCCCGGTCAAACGACGAGCCTGCGGGCCGCCCCGGGATGTCCCGCCCGGGACCGGCGGGACCGCCGTCACAACGTCCAGTCGACCGGTTCGCCGCCCTGCTCGACCAGCGACCGGTTGACCCGGGAGAACGGCCGGGACCCGAAGAATCCGCGGTCCGCGGACATCGGCGACGGGTGCGCCGATTCGATCACCGGGGTGTCGCCCAACATGGGCCGCAGGGTCTGCGCGTCCCGGCCCCACAGGATGGCAACGAGCGGGCCGCCGCGTTCGACGAGCGCCCGGATGGCCTGCTCGGTGACCGGCTCCCAGCCCTTGCCGCGGTGCGAGGCGGACTTGCCGGGCTGCACGGTCAGCACCCGGTTCAGCAGCAGCACGCCCTGGTCCGACCAGGCGGTCAGGTCACCGTGCTGCGGCGCCATGACGCCGGTATCGGCCAGCAGCTCGCGGTAGATGTTGGCCAGCGACCGCGGGATCGGTCGCACGTGGCGGTCGACGGCGAACGACAGGCCGATCGGGTGGCCGGGGGTGGGGTACGGGTCCTGCCCCACCACCAGCACCTTGACCTGTCCCATCGGGCGCTCGAACGCCCGCAGCACCTGGCTGCCGGCCGGCAGGTACGACCGGCCGGCCGCCACCTCGGCCCGCAGGAAGTCGCCCATCGCGGAGACCTGACCGGAGACCGGTGCCAGGGCATCGGCCCACTCCGGGTCGATCAGGGAACTCAGCGGTGCCGGCATGCGGGGAGGGTATCCCCCGGCCGCTCAGGCGAAGTGGTCCCACCCGCCGGCGGCACTCCAGGGCTGGCCGTCGACGGACACGCCGCTGCCCTCGCGCACCACGCCGATCACGACCCAGTCGGCGGACGGCGTCCGGCCCGGCGGGAAGGTGGCCGCCAGCGCGTGATCGTCCCCGCCGGTGAGCACCCACTGCAACGGATCCCGGCCGAGCGCCGAGGCGACCTCGGTCAGCCGGTCGTGCACGGGCAGTGCCCTGGTCGCGATGTCGATGCCGACCCCGGACTCGTCGGCCAGATGACCCAGATCGGCAACCAGGCCGTCCGACACGTCGATCATCGACGTCGCCCCCGCCTGCGCCGCCGCGATCCCGGCGGCCAACGGCGGCTCCGGCACCCGGTAGGCCCCGACCAGCGCGGCGGGTGACCGGAACCCACGGGACAGCACCGCCAGCCCCGCCGCGGCCCAGCCGAGCCGCCCGTTGACCGCCACCACGTCGCCGGCCCGGGCCCCGGACCGGCGAACCGGCTCCCGACCCGCCAGGTCGCCCAGGGCGGTCACCGAGATCGTCAACACCGGCGATCGCGTGATGTCGCCGCCGACGATCCCGGCGCCGGCCGCCCGCGCCTCGGCGTCGAGACCGCGACCGATGTCCATCACCAGCTCCGCCGCCGTCTCCCCCGGGGCCGACAGGCCGACCAGCAGGGCGGTCGGCGCCGCTCCCATGGCGGCCACGTCCGCCAGCGAAGCCAGGGCGGCCCGTCGACCGATCTGCTCGCCGGTCGCCCAGTCCGTCCGAAAGTGCACACCATCGACGAGCACGTCTACGGTGGCCACCACCCGGCCGTCCGGGGCGCTGACCACGGCGCAGTCGTCCCCCGGTCCGAGCAGGGTGGATGCCGGCTGCCCGGTCCGCGCGACGAGCGCGTCGATCACCGAGAACTCGCCGGTACTGGCCAGGGTGGGCGGTTCGCTGCTGATGGGGCACCTCGTTCGTCATGTGCGGGTTCGATCGCGGTTCGCCGATCCGCCGGGCCCATCATTCCCGATTCAAGCCACCCCCACCGCGCGGCCCACTCCGCTCGACCATCGCCCGATTGCGGCCGCACCCGGTCGGCCGACTACGCTCAGGCGGCGGAATCGGGCGAGCCGAACCGTCACGGATTGATGGAAGGGGCACACCGTGGTGCAGGCGTTCATCCTCATCCAGACCGAGGTCGGTCAGGCCGCCGCAGTGGCCCAGGCGATCGCCGAGCTGCCCGGTGTGACCAGCGCCGAGGACGTCACCGGCCCGTACGACGTCATCGTTCGGGCGGAGGCCCAGACCGTCGATGAGCTCGGCAAGCTGGTCGTGGCCCGGGTACAGGGTGTCGCGGGGATCACCCGTACGCTCACCTGCCCGGTGGTGCACCTCTGACTGCGACACCACCGCTGACCCCGTCCCCCGCTCCGGCGCAGGCCCGCGACGGGTTCCCGCGCTGGCGGGTGTTCGCCGCCATCGCCGTCGCCGTGGTGGCGATCGTCGGCGTCATCGTGGCCGCGGGCATCGTCAACTCCCGGCCGACCACCTCGGTCGACGACCCGTTGGCGTTGGCCGCGGTCGACGCGCCGGGCGCCCAGACGCCCGGCTGCACGGCGCTGACGGCGGCCCTCCCGGCCGAACTGGGCGGGTTGCCGCGCCGCCAGATCGAGCACGGCGACGATCCGTCGCTGTCCGGGGTGGCCGCCTGGGGCGAACCCGCCGTCGTGCTGCGCTGCGGCATTCCGACCCCGGCCGAGCTGACCTGCACCGCCGCCGTCCAGGAGGTGGACGCGGTGGCCTGGCTCCCGCTGTCCACCGGTGGCGACACGACCTACTTCGCCGTCGACCGGTCGGTGCGGGTCGCGCTGACCGTCCCCGGCGAGGTCACGTCGACCGGGCCCTGGCAGGACGCGTCCAAGCTCATCGCGGCGACGCTGCCGAAGCGGGACATCTGCCTGGGCGGCGTGCCTCAACCCGCCGACGGCGAATAGCCCCACCCACTTGGCCGGCCACGGCCGGGATCAGCGCAGGCCGGTGCCGCGGGCCACGGCCGTGCGCAGCAACACCGTGATCAGCTCCCGGTAGGACACCCCGGCCTTGGCCCACATGGCCGGGTACATCGAGATCGGGGTGAAGCCCGGCAGGGTGTTGACCTCGTTGATGACGACCCGGTCGGCCGGATCGCCGTCCGGCCGCACGAAGAAGTCCACCCGGGCCAGCCCCTGCGCGTCGAGCGCAGCGAACGCGCGTCGGGACAGCTCGTGGATCCGCTCGGTGACCGCTTCCGGCAGATCGGCCGGGATGTCGAAGGTGGCCGCGGTGTCGTCCAGGTACTTGGCGTCGAAGTCGTAGAACTCGTACCCGCCGCCGACGTGGATCTCCGCGGTCGGTGACGCCTCGATCCGGCCGTCCGGGTATTCGAGCACCCCGCACTCCACCTCGCGACCGACCACGGCCGCCTCGACCAGCACCTTGGGGTCCGTCTCCCGGGCGATGGCGATCGCCCGGTCCAGGTCGGCCCAGTCGGCCACCCGACTGACCCCCAACGAGGAGCCGGCCCGCGCCGGCTTGACGAAGACCGGCAATCCGAGCCGCTCGCGCTGCGCCGCGGTGAGCGTCGCGGTGCCCGGCCGCAGCACCACCCAGTCGCCGACCGGCAGGCCCTCCGCGGCCAGCAGCTTCTTGGTGAATTCCTTGTCCATCGCGGCGGCGGAAGCCAGCACCCCGGCGCCCACGTAGGGCACGCCGGCCAATTCGAGCAGGCCTTGGATGGTGCCGTCCTCGCCATAGGGGCCGTGCAGCACCGGAAAAACCACATCCACGTCGAGCGCGGCCCAGGGTGCCGCCGGGTCGAGCGACACCAGCGTCGAGCCGGTCGGGTCGACGGGCAGCGCCACCGCCGACCCACGGGTCACCGCGGGCAGCTCGCCGCCGGACGCCGTCGGCAGCGCGTCGGCCTCGACACGCAGCCAGCGGCCGGCCGGGGTGATGCCCACGGCGGTGACGTCGAAGAGATCGGCGTCGATGTTCGCGAGCACCCCCGCTCCGGAAATGCACGACACCGGGTGTTCACCGCTGCGACCGCCGAACACCACGGCCACCCGGACCCGGTCATCGCTCATGACGGTATCGATCACTCGCTGGGCAGGCCTCGCTCATGGTTTCTCACCCTATCGGCGCGTCCGAGCCGGACCCCCGGACGACACAGCAATCGACCCGGGTCGCCGGGATCACTCGGGGCTGTGCGGCTGATCCATCAGGAATCCCATCAGCCGGCCGGGCGGCAGGTGCCGGTAGCACACCTGGTAGACGGCCTCGGTGATGGGCATGTCGACCTGATGGCGCACCGCCAGATCGCGCACCGAGCGGCAGCTGACCACGCCTTCGGCCACCTGCCCGCCGGCCGCCTCGAGGGCGGCGTCCAGGCCGATGCCCGCGGCCAGCCGGCCGCCCAGGGTCCGGTTGCGCGACAGCGGGGACCAGCAGGTGGCGACCAGGTCCCCGAGCCCGGCCAGACCGGCGAACGTCGCCGGTGTCGCGCCGAGTTCCACGCCGAGCCGCGTCATCTCGTTGAGTCCGCGGGTGATCAGCGAGGCTGATGCGTTCAGGCCCAGCCCGAGGCCGTCCGCGATGCCGCAGGCGAGGGCGATGATGTTCTTGCCGGTGCCGGCGATCTCGGCGCCGACCACGTCGGTGACGGTGAACGGCCGGAAGTACGGCGTGGCGCACGCCTCCTGCACGGCGCGGGCGCGATCGTGGTCGGTGCAGGCCAGCACGGAGGCGGTCGGCCGTTCCAACGCGATCTCGGCGGCCAGGTTCGGCCCGGTGAGCACCACGATCCGGTCCGGCTCGACCTGGCCGACCCGGGCGATGATCTCGCTCATCCGCAGCCCGGTGCCGATCTCCACGCCCTTGGCCAGGGACACCACGGGCACCTCGGGCGGCAGGCTGTCCCGGAAGACCCGCAGGTTCTCCCGCAGCGCCTGGCTCGGCACGGCCAGCACGACTGCGTCCACGTCGATCAGTGCCTCGTCGAAATCCGATGTGCCGTGCAGTTTCTCGGGCAGCGTGACGCCGGGCAGGTAATCCGGGTTCCGGCGGGTGTCGCGGATCGCGGTGGCCACCGATTCCCGGCGCGCCCACAGCGTGACGTCACGGCCGGCATCGGCCAGCACCTTGGCGAACGTCGTGCCCCAGGATCCCGCGCCGAGCACCGCCAGCCGTTGCAGCGCACCGGTGTCGGCGGTCACCTGTCCGGTGCCTCCGGCGACGCCGGGGCAGTCGTCGTCGGGGCAGACGTCGGGGCAGGCGCATCGGCCTGACCGGTGCGTTGCGCCAGCCGGTCCGCCTTCTTCTGGTCGTAGAAACCGGTCGGCGCGGCCACGCCCCGGACCTCGGCCAGCATGTCCCGGACCGCCGTCATGATCCGGATCGACGCGGCCCGCACCGCCCTGGCATCGTGCGGGCCGGCCCGCAGGTCGTCCAGATCGACCGGCTCGCCGAAGCGGGTGTGCACGTCCTTGCGCGGCAACGGGTGGAACCGCCGCCCTTCCTGGTAGGAAGCGTACACCTGGTTGGAGCCCCAGTGCGCCACCGGAATCACCGGGAAGTCACCGGCCAACGCCAGGGCACCGACACCCATCCGGGGCTTCATCGGCCACATGTCGGGGTCCCGGGTGACCGTGCCGTCCGGATAGATGAGCACCACCTTGCCGGCCCGCAGGGCGGCCGTCGCCGCCTCCAGGCTGGCCTGGCCGGCCCCGGTCCCGGCCCGATCCACCGGGATCTGCTCGGTGTTGGCCAGGGCGCGGCCGAGCACCGGCACCTTCCACAACGACGCCTTGGCCATGAAACGGGGAATACGCCCGATCTTGCGGACCGCCACGGAATCGAACAGCGGATCCAGATGCGAGATGTGGTTGGCCACCAGCAGGTAGCCACCCCGCCGCCGGGCGTGCTCCGCCCCGGAGACCTTCTGCCGCCCCAGCAGGAACGCCAGCGGGTACATGACGACCTGACAGAAGGTGAGCCAGGCGTTGCCCTTCTCGTGCACGGGACTACGGGCCACCCTGGTGCTCCTTCTTCACGCCGACGACGTCCGTCACCCTATCGCTAGGACGCGCGCCGAACCGGGTCCGTCGTGACGGACTGTTCACCTTCCGGGTGGGTGGCGTCGCCCGCGCACCAGACTGGACAATGACCCGGTGACCTCGAGCGAAACAACCGGACCGACGACCGACCGCAACGGCAGGGCGCCCGCGCGCGCCGCGACGAGGGGCCGCCGGCCGCGTTCGGCGGCCGGATCGGCGGCCACGGCGGCGGCGGCCGGGGGCGGTGATCCGGTCGTCGAGACGCTCGTCGAACCGTTCCACGGCGGACCGTCCGGGGTGGCGTTGGACAGCGCGGTCGTCGCCGAGATCGAGGACGACCCGCTGCCCGATGACCGGTTCTCCAACCGGGAGCTGTCCTGGCTGGACTTCAACGCCCGGGTGCTGGCGCTGGCCCAGGACCCGCGCCAGAAGCTGCTGGAGCGGGCCAAGTTCCTGGCCATCTTCGCGTCGAACCTCGACGAGTTCTACATGGTCCGGGTGGCTGGCCTCAAACGCCGCCGGGACATGGGCCTGTCGATCACCAGCGCCGACGGGCTGACGGCCTCCGAGCAGTTGGGGCTGATCTCCGCGCGCACCCGGGAACTCCAGGAGCAGCAGGGTCGCTGCTTCGTCGACGAGGTCCGGCCCGCTTTGGCGCAGGAGGGCATCCGGATCGTCCGCTGGAGCGAGGTGGACGCGGCCGACCGGTCCCGGCTGGGCGACTACTTCACCGCGCAGATCTTCCCGGTACTCACCCCGCTCGCGGTGGATCCGGCCCATCCGTTCCCCTACATCTCCGGCCTGAGCCTGAGCCTGGCCGTCGTCGTGCGGAATCCGGAGAGCGGGTCCGAGCGGTTCGCCCGGGTCAAGGTTCCGCCGAACGTCGACCGGTTCGTCCAGGTCCGCCGGGGGGTGTACGACTACCTCCCGCTGGAGGAACTGATCGCCGCCCACCTGGGCCAACTGTTCCCCGGCATGGACGTGGTGGAGCATCAGGCGTTCCGGCTCACCCGCAACGCCGACCTGGAGGTCGAGGAGGACCGGGACGAGGACCTGTTGCAGGCGCTGGAGCGTGAACTCGCCCGGCGCCGCTTCGGCCCCCCGGTGCGGCTGGAGGTCACCAACACGATCAGCGAGCGGGTGCTGACCTGGCTGCTGACCGAGCTGGACGTCGACCCGGCCGATTCCGTGGAGGTGCCGGGACTGCTCGACCTGTCCAGCCTCTGGCAGATCTACGGCGCGGACAAGCCGCTGCTCAAGGACGCCCCCTTCGTGCCGGCGACGAATCCGGCCTTCGCCGAGGGTGAGACCCCCAAGAGCGTGTTCTCCACCCTGCGTGACGGCGACGTGCTGCTGCACCATCCTTACGAGTCGTTCGCCACCACCGTGCAGCGGTTCATCGAGCAGGCGGCCGCGGATCCCCGGGTGCTCGCCATCAAGCAGACCCTCTACCGCACCTCGGGCGACTCCCCCATCGTGGACGCCCTCATCGCCGCAGCCGAGGCCGGCAAGCAGGTCGTCGCGCTGGTGGAACTCAAGGCCCGATTCGACGAGCGGGCCAACATCTCGTGGGCCAAGGCCCTGGAACGGGCCGGCGTGCACGTCGTCTACGGCCTCGTCGGGCTCAAGACCCACTGCAAGACGGCGTTGGTGATCCGCCAGGAGGGCAAGACCCTGCAGCGGTACTGCCACCTGGGCACCGGCAACTACAACCCGAAGACCGCCCGCATCTACGAGGATCTCGGCCTGCTGACGGCCGACCCCGATATCGGCGCCGACCTCACCGACCTGTTCAACGTGCTCACCGGGTACTCCCGCCAGACCGAGTACCGGAACCTGTTGGTGGCCCCGCATTCCATCCGTCGTGGGGTGATCACCCGAATCGAACGGGAGATCGAGCACCAGAAGGCCGGTCGCGGGGGCCTCGTTCGGCTGAAGATGAACTCGATCGTGGACGAGCGCGTCATCGACGCGCTCTACCGGGCCTCCCGGGCGGGGGTCACCGTTGACGTCACCGTGCGCGGGATCTGCGCGCTGCGGGCGGGAGTTCCGGGCCTGTCGGAGAACATCACCGTCCGCTCGATCGTCGGCCGGTTCCTGGAGCACTCGCGGATCTTCTACTTCCGCAACGGCGGCCAGCCGGTCGAGGGTGGCGGCAGCACCGAGGAGTACTGGATCGGCAGCGCGGACATGATGCACCGCAACCTGGATCGCCGGGTTGAGGCGCTGGTCCAGGTCAAGGCCAAGAGTGCCACCGACCGGATGGCGCGGCTGTTCGAGCTCATCGGGGCGCCCGACACGCGGTGCTGGACGCTGGGTCCGGACGGGTGGACGCCGTCCCCGGCCGACGGCCCCGGCGTCGATGTGCAGGAGGTGCTCCTGCGGGGTCCGGTGGCTCGTGGCGACTGAGTCGCCGGGGGTGATCCGGGCGGCCGGCGCCGTGCTGTGGCGGCCGTCCCGGCGGGACGGGCTGAAGATCGCTCTCGTCCACCGGCCCCGGTACGACGACTGGTCACTGCCCAAGGGCAAGGCCGAGCAGGGCGAGGTGGTCCAGGTGACGGCGGCCCGGGAGGTGCAGGAGGAGACGGGGTTCCGGGCGGCCATCGGCCGCTCGCTGACCACGGTGTCGTACACCACCAGCGCCGGGCCGAAAACCGTGCAGTACTTCGCCGCCCGGCGGATGGCCGGGTACTTCACGCCCAACAAGGAAGTCGACCGGCTCGAGTGGCTGCCCGTCGCCAAGGCCGGGCCGCGGATGAGTTACGAGTTCGACCGGGCCGTGCTGGCCACCTTCGCGCTGGAACCCGCGGTCCAGCAGGGCGTGCTGGTCGTCCGGCACGCCCGCGCGGGGTTGCGGGAGGCGTGGTCGGGCGACGACAGCCGCCGGCCCTTGGACGCCAAGGGCCGCCGGCAGGCCGCCGCGCTCGTCGGCGAACTGAGTGTCTTCGCCCCCATGACCGTGCACAGCGCGCCGTTGGAACGATGCCGGGCCACGGTCGGCCCGCTCGCCGAGAAGCTCGGCACCGACGTGTCCCCGGAGCCGGCACTGTCCGAGGAGGCCTACCGGGACGACCCGGCCGGCGCCCGGCGACGGGTGGTCGACCTGGCCACCGAGCAGGAACCAGGGGCCACCACCGTGGTCTGCAGCCAGGGTGGCGTGATCCCCGGTGTGGTGAAATCGCTGGCGGCGCGGGACGACGTGCCGGTGCCCGGGGTGAGCACACCCAAGGCGGCGTACTGGTTCCTGTCCTTCGACGGCCGCCGACTGGTGCAGGCCGATCCCTACCCGGCGCCGATCGTCTGACCCGGCCGCTCCGGCCGCTCCGGCCCCCGCCAAGCCGAAAGCCCCGGTGTCCGGTCGCTGACCGGACACCGGGGCTTTCGATCCTGGCCGACGTCGGCCGGCTCGTCGCCCGGCTAGCTCGAGGCCGGAGCGGCCGCCGCGGCCTTGCTGGATGCCCGACGAGCGGGCGCCTTGGTCGCGGTGGTCTTCGTGGCCGCTGCCTTCGGCGCCGCGGCGGTCTTCGCCGTCGTGGCCCGCGTTCTCGTGGCAGTGGTCTTCGGCGCCGCCGCCGCGGTCTTGGCCGCGGTCGACCGGGTCCGGGTCGTCGCCGCCGGGGCCGCCGCAGCGGCCGCTGCCGGCTTGGCCGCACGGGACCGGGTGGTCGTCGCCGCCGGCTTGGCCGCCGCCGCCGCCCGGGTTCGGGTGGTCTTGGCCGGCGCCGCCGCCGCGGCCGCCCGGGCCTGCGCCGCAGCCGCCCGGGCCGTCAACACCTGACCGGTCGGCTTGGGCAGTTTCACCGTCCCGGCGATGACGTCCTTGAAATACTTGCCCGGGCGGAACGCGGGGACGTTGGTCTTCTTGACCTTCACGGCCTCTCCGGTGCGCGGATTGCGCGCGGTCCGAGCGGCCCGGGCCCGCTTCTCGAAGACGCCGAAGCCCGAGATCGAGACGTTGCGGCCCTTTTGGACCTCGCGCTGGATGAGGTCGATGACCCCCTCCACCGCGAGTTGGGCCTGCTTCTTGTCACCGTCCAACCGCTCCGCCAGCTGGTTGATCAGGTCGGTCTTGTTCACTGTCCCTCCCGGGCACCTCGGGCCCGCGGCACGTTGGGGGCCGATTGGTCGCAAACGGTAGGCGCAATTGACCGAAAGCGCCAGTGCGGCGCGCCCAGGATGCAGTGTGTTCTAACGGTTCTCAGCGAGTCCGCGGGCCCCGCCGGCGGCCCTCGAGTGATTCGACCGGCTCGATTTCGCCTTGAAATCTCCTGTCAGACAGTCACTTTCACGCAATCGGCGCGGCCGGGGCGCTACCCGGTCACCGGCTTGAATGCCGGGCGGGACCGCTCAAAATTTTCGATCTCGTCGGCGTGCCGCAGGGTCAATGAGATGTCGTCCCATCCCTCCAGCAGCCGCCACCTCGTGTAGGAATCGATCTGGAATTCGATGACCAGCGACCCCGCGGTGATCGTCTGCCGTTCCAGATCGACGGTCACCTCGGTGCCCGGCTCGTTCTCCAGCAGTTTCCACAGCAGCTCGACCTCGTCCTGGGTGATCTGCGCGGCCACCAGGCCCGCCTTGGCCGAATTCCCGCGGAAGATGTCCGCGAACCGGGGCGAAATGACGACCCGGATCCCGTAATCCAGCAGCGCCCAAACCGCATGCTCCCGCGACGATCCGGTACCGAAGTCGGCCCCGGCCACCAGCACGGACCCCTTGCCGAATTCGGCGTGGTTGAGCACGAACGTGGAGTCGCCCCGCCAAGCGGCGAACAGCCCGTCCTCGAAGCCCGTTCGGGTGATCCGCTTGAGGTAGACCGCCGGGATGATCTGGTCGGTGTCCACGTTGGTCCGGCGCAGCGGGATGCCGATCCCGGTGTGGGTGTGGAAGGCGTCCATCGTTGTCTCCGTGAGAATCGTCTGTGAAGTCGTGGGCGGGTGTGGCCCGGGAGCGGGCGGGCGCCGGGGCCGACCGGCGCCGTGCGGTTCAGACCCCGGCGGGAACCGGCTCGAGATCGGCCGGGGAGGACAGGGTGCCGCGCACCGCGGTCGCCGCGGCGACCAGCGGCGAGACCAGGTGCGTGCGCCCGCCCTTGCCCTGCCGGCCCTCGAAATTGCGGTTGGACGTGGACGCGCTGCGCTCGCCCGGCGCGAGCTGGTCCGGGTTCATGCCCAGGCACATCGAGCAACCGGCGCTGCGCCACTCGGCGCCGGCGTCCAGGAAGACCTTGTCCAGACCTTCCTCCTCGGCCTGCGCGAGAACCCGCATCGACCCCGGCACCACCAGCATCCGCAGCGTGGGATCGATCCGCCGGCCGCGCAGGATGTCCGCGGCCGCCCGCAGGTCCTCGATCCGACCGTTCGTGCAGGAGCCGAGAAAGACGGTATCCACGTGGATCTGGCGCAGCGGTGTGCCGGGCGTCAGATCCATGTACGCCAGTGCCTTCTCGGTCGACAGTCGCTCGTTGTCGTCCGTCATGACCGCCGGGTCGGGCACGGCGTCGGACAACGGAAGGCCCTGACCGGGATTCGTGCCCCAGGTGACGAAGGGGGTGAGCGCGCTGCCGTCCAGCTCCACCTCGGCATCGAAGGTGGCGTCGTCGTCGGTGCGCAGCGATCGCCAGTACTCGACCGCCTCATCCCACAGCTCACCCGTCGGGGCGTGGTCCCGACCGGCCATGTAGTCGAAGGTGGTCTCGTCCGGGGCGATCATCCCCGCCCGGGCGCCGGCCTCGATCGACATGTTGCAGATCGTCATCCGGCCCTCCATGGACAGGGACCGGATCGCCTCCCCGCGATACTCGAGCACGTACCCCTGCCCGCCACCGGTGCCGATCTTCGCGATGACGGCCAGGATGATGTCCTTGGCCGTCACACCCGGCGCCAGTTCGCCCCGGACGGTGATGGCCATCGTCTTGAACGGCTTGAGCGGCAGCGTCTGGGTGGCCAGCACGTGCTCGACCTCGCTGGTGCCGATGCCGAACGCCAACGCGCCGAACGCGCCATGGGTGGAGGTGTGCGAGTCGCCGCAGACGATCGTCATGCCCGGCTGGGTGATGCCCAACTGGGGGCCGACGACGTGCACGATGCCCTGCTCGTAGTCGCCCATCGGGAAGAGCCGGACGCCGAACTCCTCGCAGTTGCGCCGCAGCGTCTCCACCTGGGTACGCGAGATCGGGTCCTCGATCAGCAGGTTGCGGCTTCGCGTGCCACCCTGCTCGGTCTCGGTGAACAGGGTGGGCACGTTGTGGTCCTCGGTGGCCAGCGTCAGGTCGGTGCGACGCACCTTTCGGCCGGCCTGCCGGAGCCCGTCGAAGGCCTGCGGGCTGGTCACCTCGTGAATCAGGTGCAGGTCGATATAGAGCAGGTCGGGTTCACCCTCTGCCGAGTGCACGACGTGTGCGTTCCAGACCTTCTCGGCCAGCGTGAGCCCCATTGCCTGATCTCCTGTCCAGTGCGGCATGCCTCTGGCGAACACGCCCCACCGATGCCCCGGCGGTCGGCGGCCGGGTGGACATCTCAGCATGTGGGAATCTAGTATCGCCTCGTGGGACAGCATAGCGGTATCGGCGTTCTCGACAAAGCCGTCGCCGTGCTGACCGCGGCCGCGGCGACCCCGCTGACCCTCGCCGAGCTGTGCGTCGCGACGGGCCTGCCCCGGGCCACTGCCCACCGGTTGGCCGTCGGGCTCGAGGTGCACGGCCTGCTGACCCGGGACGCCGGCGGGCGCTGGTGCCAGGGCCCGGGGCTGGCCGCCCTGGCGGCGGGCAGCCCCGACCCGCTGGTCGCGGCGTCGGCCGGCGTCCTGCCCCGGCTGCGCGACCGGACCGGGGAAAGCGTGCAGGTCTACCGGGCGGACGGCCTGTCCAGGGTCTGCGTGGCCGTCGCCGAGCCCACCTCCGGCCTCCGCGACACCGTGCCGTTGGGCGCCCGGCTGCCGATGACCGCCGGCTCCGGTGCACAGGTGCTGACCGCCTGGGCCGACGCCGGCTACCGGCGCGCAGTGCTGGCCCAGGCCTCGTTCACCGAACGATCGCTGGAGGCGGTCCGCCGTCGGGGATGGGCGCAGTCCGTGGCGGAGCGGGAGGCCGGGGTGGCCTCGGTGTCGGCGCCGGTGCGGTCGATGGGCGGCGCGGTGATCGCCGCGGTGTCCGTGTCCGGTCCGGTGGATCGGATCGGCCGGCAGCCGGGGGCGAAGTGGGCCGACGACCTGATCGAGGCGGCGCAGGCGCTGACCGCGGCCATGTGACCCGATCAGGAATCCCGCTCGGGCCGGATCAGGAGCTGCAAAGAGAACGGGCCGAACGCTGGGCGTCCGGCCTGATCTGTCGTGCTTGCCACCTGTACCGCTCGTACTGCCTGTAGCCCCGAAGGGATTCGAACCCTCGCTACCGCCGTTGGCCGGCACGGTGGCGTCCGGCCTGATCTGTCCTGCTCGTACTGCCTGTAGCCTCGTACTGCCTGTAGCCCCGAAGGGATTCGAACCCTCGCTACCGCCGTGAGAGGGCGGCGTCCTAGGCCGCTAGACGACGGGGCCCTAGAACAACTGGCGACCGGCATCATTGCCGGGGCCTCGAACATGCTACACGACCGGCGCGCGCTGCCACGCCCGGTCGAGCGCTGGGGTACTAGGACTCGAACCTAGAATGAGGGAATCAGAATCCCTAGTGTTGCCAATTACACCATACCCCACTGGGTATCTCGTCCGGCGGACCGGGCGAGGCACCGGCCGACAATACTACCTGGCCGGTCCCCGGATTCCTAAATCGCCTGCCGGGCCCGCTGGAGCCGATCCAGCGCGACGTCCCGGCCGAGCAATTCCATCGACTCGTACAGCGGCGGGGACACGGTCCGCCCGGTGACCGCGACGCGAACCGGCCCGAAAGCAACCCGGGGCTTGAGTCCGAGCTTGTCGATCAGCCGGGCCTTCAGTTCGGTCTCCAGTGCGGCCGCGGTGAACTCGGGCACCGACTCGACAGCGGCGATCGCCTCGTCCAGCACGGCGGCCGCGTCCGGCTTGAGCACCTTGGCCGCAGCGGACTCGTCGACGACGAAGGCGTCACCGGCGAACAGAAACCCGGCCATGGTGGCCGCCTCGGACAGCAGCGCCGACCGCTCCTGCACCAGCGGGGCCACCGCGGCGACCTGAGCCAGCTGCATCGGAGTCGGCTCGGCCGGCAGGACGCCGGTGGCGCTCAGGTACGCCCCCAGCCGGCGAGCGAATTCGTCCGGCGCGAGCAGCCGGACGTGCGCGCCGTTGATCGCCATGGCCTTCTTGCGGTCGAAGCGGGCCGGGTTGCCGGAGATCCGGGTGCCGTCGAACGCCGCGACGAGCTCGGCCGGGCTGAAGATGTCACGATCCGCCCCGTCGACGGCGGGCAGCGACCACCCGAGCAACGCCAGGTAGTTGACCATGCCTTCGGTGATGAACCCGTCCTCGCGGTACTGGAACAGGTTGGACTGCGGGTCGCGCTTGGACAGCTTGCGGTTGCCCTCACCGGTCACGAACGGCATGTGCCCGAACTCGGGCACCAGTTCGGCTCGCCCGATGTCGATGAGCGCCTCGTAGAGCGCGATCTGGCGCGGCGTGGAGGGCAACAGGTCCTCCCCGCGCAGCACATGGGTGATGCCCATCAGCGCGTCATCGACGGGGTTCACCAACGTGTAGAGCGGCTGGCCGGTGCCGCGCACCAGCACCGGATCGGGCACCGTTCCGGCCGGGAAGGTGATGTCGCCGCGGACCAGGTCGTGAAAGCTGATGTCCCGGTCCGGCATTCGCAACCGGAGCACCGGCGGGCGGGCCGCCGCCGCGGCCGCCGCGACGAGCTCGGGATCCGGTGTGCGGTCGTAGTTGTCATAGCCGAGCTTGGGGTCGCGGCCGGCGGCCAGGTGCCGAGCGGTCACATCTTCGGCGGAGGAGTGTGACTCGTACAGGTGCCCCGCGGCCACGAGTTCGGCGACCACCTCCCGGTAGATCTCGCCCCGCTGGCTCTGCCGGTAGGGCGCGTGCGGGCCGCCGACGTTCGGCCCTTCGTCCCAGTCCAGGCCCAGCCAGGTCAGCGCGTCGATGATGGCGAGGTACGACTCCTCGGAATCCCGGGCGGCGTCGGTGTCCTCGATCCGGAAGACGAACGTGCCGCCGTGGTGCCGGGCGAACGCCCAGTTGAACAGCGCGGTCCGGGCCAGACCGACGTGCGGGGTGCCGGTCGGCGAGGGACAGAAGCGGGCGCGTACCGGGCGATCCGGCGCGGGGGGTGTCTGTGTCATAGCAGGCTGACCTTATCGCTCCCACCGGACGGCGAGTTCCCGCCCGTGTGACGCCGGCGTCAGCGGGCCTGGATGGGGTTGGTCAGCGTGCCGATGCCCTCGACGGTGATGGAGATGCTCTGGCCGGCCACCATCGGGCCGACTCCGGCGGGGGTGCCGGTGAGCAGCACGTCGCCGGGCAGCAGCGTCATGATGCCGCTGACGTATTCCAGGAACTCGCCGATGGAGAACACCATGTCGGCGGTGGAGCCGTCCTGCACGACCTTGTCGTCCAGCTCGGTGGTGATCTGCAGGTCCGACGGGTCCAGTTCGGTTTCGATCCACGGGCCGAGCGGGCAGAACGTGTCGTAGCTCTTGGCCCGGGTGAATTGAACGTCGGCCTTCTGCTGGTCCCGGGCGGTCACGTCGTTGCCCACGGTGTAGCCCAGGATCACCGACGCGGCGTCATCGGCCTTGACGTCCCGGCAGGGCCGGCCGATCACCACGGCCAGTTCGCCCTCGTAGTCCACCCGGTTCGACGACGCGGGCAGCCGGATCGGCGCGTGCGGCCCGATCACGCTGGTAGACGGTTTCATGAACAGGATCGGGCTGGTCGGCACCGGGTTACCCATTTCCGCGGCGTGGTCCCGGAAATTGCGGCCCAGGCACAGCACCTTCGAGGGCAGGATCGGTGCGAGCAACCGGACGTCGGCCAGCGGCCAGGACTTCCCGGTGAACACCGGCGCGCCGAACGGGTGATCGGCGATCTCCCGGGCCCGCTGCTCGCCGCCGTCCGGGCCGTCGACGGCCGCGAAGGCCACGCCGTCGGGATGGGCGATCCGGGCCAGTCGCATGAGGCTCCTCAGTTCGGTGCGGTCACGGGCAGCACGTACACCAGCGCGTCGACCAGCGCCTGCCACGACGCCTCGACGACGTTGGCGTGCACCCCGACGGTTGTCCACTCCTCGGGACTCGGCACGCCCAGCTGGGCGCTGGTCACCAGCACCCGGGTGATGGAGTCGGTGCCGGCGTGCCCGGCGAGGATGCGGACCTTGTAGTCGATCAGCTCGACCTGGTTCAGTTCCGGGTACTGCTCCGCGACCGCGTTGCGCAGTGCGGAGTCCAGCGCGTTCACCGGCCCGTTGCCCTCGGCGGTGGCGATGATCCGCCGGCCGCCGACGTGCACCTTGACGGTCGCCTCGCTGTTGACCGACCCGCCGGTGTTCTCCACGATCACCCGGTACGACTCGAGGGTGAACGGCCGCGCCGGGGGGACCGACGCGGCGCCGGAAGCATCGGCGGACGCCGCCAGCTCGTCGCGGATGAGCAGCTCGAACGAGGCGTCCGCCGCCTCGTAGGACCAGCCGGCCGCCTCCCGGTCCTTCACCACCTCGACGATCCGGCCCACCGCGTCCGGCCGGCCGGCCAGATCGAGCCCCAGTTCCTTGGCCTTGAGCTCGACCGATGCCCGCCCGGCCATCTCGGTGATCAGGATGTGCATGTCGTTGCCGACCCGGGTCGGGTCCAGATGGTTGTACAGGTCGGGGTCGACCTTGATCGCCGACGCGTGCAGGCCCGCCTTGTGCGAGAAGGCCGACGAGCCGACGTACGCCTGGTGCGTGTTCGGCGCGATGTTGGCCAGCTCGGCCAGGGCGTGCGAGACGCGCATCATCTCGGCCAGCGCACCGTCCGGCAGCACCGGCAGGTCCATCTTGGTCGTGAGGTTGCCGACGACCGCGAACAGGTCGGCGTTGCCGGCCCGCTCCCCGTAACCGTTGGCCGTGCACTGGACGTGGGTCGCCCCGGCCTGCACTGCGGCCACCGTGTTGGCCACGGCGCAGCCGGTGTCGTCCTGGCAGTGGATGCCGATGCGGAAACCGCCCCGGGCCGCCACGTCGCGCACGACCTCCGCGATGCCCATCGGCAGCATGCCGCCGTTGGTGTCGCACAGCACGACGACGTCCGCGCCGGCCGTCACCGCTGCCTCGGCCACCCGCAACCCGTAGTCCCGGTCGGCGGCGTACCCGTCGAAGAAGTGCTCACAGTCCAGGAACACCCGGCGCCCCTCGTCGACCAGCAGCCGGACGGTGTCGGCGACCATGGCCAGGTTCTCGTCCAGAGTGGTCCGCAGCGCCCGCTCGACGTGCCGGACATCGGACTTGGCGACCAGGGTGATCACCTCGGCCCCGGAATCGAGCAGGGCCCGCACCTGCGGGTCGGCGTCGGCCCGCACCCCGGCCTTGCGGGTGGCGCCGAACGCGACCAGCCGGGCCGTGGTCAGCGCCAGCTCGCCGGCCGCGGCCCGGGCGAAGAACTCCGTGTCCTTGGGCATCGCGCCCGGCCAGCCGCCCTCGATGAATCCGACGCCGAGTTCGTCGAGCAGGGTGGCGACGGCGATCTTGTCGGCCACCGAGTAGGTGATGCCCTCCCGCTGGGCACCGTCCCGCAGGGTGGTGTCGAAGACATGGAAGGCGTCGCCGAGCGGCGAGCTGCGGCGCACCGCGGGCTGGACCGGGACGCCCGGGCTGGGTTGGGCGGGCGGGCGGGCTGGACCGGTCGGGCTGGACTGGTCGGGCGGGACGGTCACTGTCACGGCACTCTCGCGGGGAACGGATCAGCTGGCGGCCAGGGCGGCCAGGCGGTCGCCGATGGCCGAGGTGCGGGCGACCGACCCGCTCTGCCGGGTGGCCAGGTCGAAGGCGACCGCAGCCTCGACCCGCCGGGCCGCCTCGGGCAGGCCGAGGTGGTCCAGGAGCAGCGCCACCGACAGCACCGTGGCGGTCGGGTCGGCGGTCCCGGTCCCGGCGATGTCCGGCGCGCTGCCGTGCACCGGCTCGAACATGCTCGGGTTGGTCCGGGAGACATCGAGGTTGCCGGAGGCGGCCAGTCCGATGCCGCCGGATACCGCGGCGGCCAGGTCGGTGAAGATGTCGCCGAACAGGTTGTCGGTGACCACCACGTCGAACCGGCCCGGGTCGGTGACCAGGTAGATCATCGCGGCGTCCATGTGGCAGTAGGCGACGGCGACGTCCTGGAATTCCATGGACACCTCCTCCACCACCCGGCTCCACAGCTGACCGGCGTGCGTCAGCACGTTGGTCTTGTGCACCAGGGTCAGGTGCCGGCGCGGCCGGCGGGCCGCCCGCCCGAAGGCGTCCCGGACCACGCGCTCCACGCCGAAGTAGGTGTTCAGCGACACCTCGGTGGCGATCTCGTGCGGGGTGTCCTTGCGCAGGATGCCGCCGTTGCCGACGTACGGACCCTCGGTGCCCTCGCGCAACACGAGCAGGTCGATCGCCTTGTCGCCGGCGAGCGGTCCCGGCACCCCCGGGTAGAGCCGGGCGGGCCGCAGGTTGACGTGGTGGTCCAGCTCGAACCGCAACCGCAGCAGCAGCCCGCGTTCGAGAATGCCGGACGGGACCGTCGGGTCGCCGACGGCGCCGAGCAGGATCGCGTCGTGCTCGCGCAGCTCGCGCAGCACCGAGTCCGGGAGCAACTCGCCCGTTCGGTGCCAGCGCGCCGCCCCCAGGTCGTACTCGTTCGTCACGACGTCGGGAACCACCCCACGCAGCACCTTGAGACCCTCGGCCACCACCTCTGGACCGATTCCGTCACCGGGGATGACCGCCAGCTTCATCGTTGACCTCTCTCATGCCGTTCCGAGCCCGGCAAAGGGTACCGTCCGTGCCACCGTGCTTTTTCCGTGCGTTCACCCGGCCGGAATGCCGCGCACCTGGATCGCCTCGATCGCGGAACCGATGCGATCCAGCAGAGCCTGGTCCGGGATCCGGTCGACGCGCAGCACCATGATCGCCGCGTGCCCGTCCAGATCCTGGGACAGCTGCGCCGCCTCGATGTTGATCTGCTGCTCGCCCAGCAGCGCCCCGATGGTGCCCATCACGCCGGGCCGGTCGGCGTAGGCGAAGACGAGCAGGTCGCCCTCGGCCCGCAGGTCGAAGTGCCGTCCGTTGATCTCGATCAGCTTGGCGACCAGCCGCGGGCCGGACAGGGTGCCCGACACCGTGCGCTGGCTGCCGTCGGCCATGGCCGCGCGCAGCCGCACGGAGGACCGGAAGTCGCCGATCTCCTCGGTCGAGACGCCGGTCAGGGTCAGCCCGTGCTCGGCGGCCAGCGCCGGCGCGTTGACGAAGGTGACCGCGTCGGTGATGACCCCGCCGAAGATCCCGCGGACCGCGGCCAGCTGCAGGATCGAGGTGTCCATCGCGGCCAGGTCGCCGCGTACCTCCACTGCCACCTGGCTGGGCACCCCGCCGGTGACCGCGGTCAGGATGGTGCCCAGTCGAGAGACCAGCGGGATCCACGGCTGCAGTTCGTCGGACACCGGTCCGGCGGCCTGGACGTTGACCGCATCCGGCACGAAGTCGCCCCGAAGGGCGAGCCGCACCGAGCGGGCGACCGCGGTGCCGGCCTTGTCCTGGGCCTCGGCGGTGGATGCCCCCAGGTGCGGGGTGAGCACCGTGTTCGGCGCGGTCCGCAGGGGGCTGTCCGCGTCCAGCGGCTCGTTGACGAAGACGTCGATGCCGGCGCCCGCGACCCGACCCTCGGTCAGCGCGTCGGCCAGCGCCTGCTCGTCGATCAGGCCCCCCCGAGCCGCGTTGACGATGATCACCCCGGGCTTGACGGTGGCCAGCTCGGCGGCACCGATCAGGCCGAGGGTCTCCGGGGTGCGGGGCAGATGGATGGAGATGATGTCGGCCGTGGCCAGCAGGGTGGGCAGATCGACGAGCCGGACGCCGAGCGCCGCGGCCCGGGCCGGCTGCAGGTACGGGTCGTAGGCGATGATCGTGGTGCCGAACGCGGCGATCCGGGCGGCGAACAGCTGGCCGATCCGGCCCAGGCCGACCACTCCGACGGTCTTGTCGGCGATCTCCACGCCGGTGAACTTGCTGCGCTTCCACTCCCCCGCCCGCATGGAGGCATCGGCGGCGGGTACCTTGCGGGCCACCGACAGCAGCAGGGCGACCGCGTGCTCGGCCGCGGTGATGATGTTCGACTGCGGAGCGTTCACCACCAGCACGCCCTTGGCGGTCGCGGCGGGCACGTCCACGTTGTCCAGGCCGATGCCGGCGCGGGCCACCACCTTCAGCTGCGGCGCGGCGGCCAGCGCCTCGGCGTCGATCCGGGTGGCCGACCGGATCAGCACGGCGTCGGCGTCCTTGAGCGCGGGCAGGAGCACGCCTCGGTCGGCGCCGTCGACGTGCCGGATCTCGACCTCGCTCCCCAGCAGGTCGACGGCCGCGGGGGCCAGTTGCTCGGCGATCAGCACGACGGGTTTGGGCACGGCTTGTTCATCTCCACAGTCGGGTTTCCGGTCCACCGCGCCGCTCGCTGCCGGTCGAGGATCGATCCGACGTCGCCCGGCGACCGTGGCGGACGCGCACGGCAGCACCGGTCGTCCGGGGCGGGCCGTGGTCCGGGCAACCATGCTAGCCGTATCGGGAGCGCCGACTGCGCGGGGTCACCAGGCCCCGCGAGGGTGATTCACACCGATGGCGGTATCAACACGATTGCAATTTGTTCTTGAAGGTCACCCGCGGCGATATCGTCCTTGCGTGCATCGTGGTCGACAAGGTGTCGGCCGGCGCTCCGACAGAACGGACCCCCCAT
Organism: Nakamurella sp.; assembly: GCA_044223435.1. Lineage (GTDB taxonomy): Bacteria > Actinomycetota > Actinomycetes > Mycobacteriales > Nakamurellaceae > Nakamurella. Next base: position 2,691 of record JBGALY010000027.1, on the reverse strand, counting down.
GAGCACACCCTCCGGTTACCCCGGCCCCGGCAACGACCCCTACGCGACCCCGAGCCAACCGGACCAGGCCGGAAGCAACCCCTACCAGCCGACCGGGGGGTATCCGCCGGCCGGGCAGTACCCGAGTCAGCCCTACGGCGCGCCGGGCTACCCGCCCGCCGGGGCCTACGGCGCCGCCCCGGCCGCGCGCCCCGGCCTGGTGACGGCCGCGGCGGTGCTCGCCTTCGTCGTGGGCGGCCTGTCGGTGCTCGCCGGCCTGCTGGTGCTGGTCGCCGGTGGCGCGGTCGCCGGTGCCTTCGGCGGGCTCGGTGGCCTGTTCATCGTGATCTCGATCCTCATCCTGGCCGTCGGCGCGCTGTACATCTGGTCCGGGCTCCTTGCCCTGCAGGGCAAGAACGCCAAGATCCTGACGATCGTGGCCATCGTCGCCGCCGCGCTGGAGTTGATCAGCCTGATCAGCTCGTACAGCACCGGCACACTGATCAGCCTGGCCATCTCGGCGGCGATCATCGCCCTGCTGCTGCAGCCGCAGAGCAAGGCCTGGTTCAAGGGCAAGGGCGCCCCGAGCTTCTAGACGCGGCGAAGCAGCAACGAGGCAGAAACGAGACGGCGCCATGAGCTACCCCGGCAACCCGAACGATCCGTACGCCCAGCAGGGTGGACAGCAACCCGGCTACCAGCAGGGTGGGTACCCGTCCGGCGGCTTCCAGCAGCCCGGGTATCCCTCCGGCGGCTACCAGCAGCCCGGGTACCCGCAGCAGCCGTACCAACAGCCGCCCCCCGGGCAACCGGCCGGCTACGGCCAGTATCCGTCGCAACCGCAGTACGCAGCCGGCTATCCCGGCTACGGGCAACCGGTCAAGGCCGGCCGTCCCGGCATGGTCACCGCGGCGGCCGTCCTCGCCTTCGTCTGGGGCGGGCTGGGCATCCTCTGGTCCATCTTTGCGCTGCTCGCCGGCAGCGTGCTCACCGCGGCGAGCAGCGCCGTCTGTGATTCGAATTCGGTGTACTACGACTCCGACACCCGGGACGCCTGCAACGCGGTCAGCGGCATCGGCGGGTTCCTGATCGCGATCACCATCGGGCTCATCGTGGTGGCCGCCCTGTTGATCGCCGGCGGGGTGACCGCCATCAACGGCAAGAACGGCCAGATCCTGGTCATCGCGTGCGCGCTGTACGCGGTGCTGGCCATCGTCGGTCTGATCGTCTCCGGAGCCTTCGGCGTCAGCTACCTGCTCGGCGTCGTCGTGCCCGTGCTGATCGTCGTGTTCATGTTGAACAGCGGTTCGCGCAACTGGTTCCGCTCGGTCGGCGGCAAGACCTTCTGAATCCCCGAACATACGACAACGGCGCCACCGGAATCCGGTGGCGCCGTTGTCGTATCGGCGCGTGGTGATCAGCCGCGGGCGGCGGTGGTGATCAGCCGCGGGCGGCGGTGTCGATCAGCCGCGGGCGGCGGTGCCCTCGTAGTCGTCGGTCTGCGCAACCCAGCTCATCATCGGGCGCAGCTTGCGGCCGGTCTCCTCGATCGGGTGCTGCTCCTGCTCGGCCCGCAACTTCTTGAACTCCGGCGCTCCGGCGTCCTGGTCGGCGATGAACCGGGCAGCGAAGGAGCCGTCCTTGATCTCGGCCAGGATGGTCTGCATGTTCTCCTTGACGTGGTCGTCGACCACGCGAGGGCCGGACACGTAGTCGCCGTACTCCGCGGTGTCCGACACCGACCAGCGCTGCTTGGCGATGCCGCCCTCGTACATCAGGTCGACGATCAGCTTGAGCTCGTGCAGGCACTCGAAGTAGGCGATCTCCGGCTGGTAGCCGGCCTCGATCAGGGTCTCGAAGCCCTGCTGGACCAGCCGGGACATGCCACCGCAGAGCACGGCCTGCTCGCCGAAGAGGTCGGTCTCGGTCTCCTCCGGGAAGGTTGTCTTGATGACGCCGGCCCGGGTGCCGCCGATGGCCCGCGCGTACGACAGGGCCAGCGCCTGAGCACCGCCGGTGGCGTCCTGCTCGACGGCGATCAGGCAGGGCACGCCCTTGCCGTCGACGAACTCGCGGCGGACCAGGTGGCCCGGGCCCTTGGGGGCGATCATGATGACGTCCACGTCGGCCGGCGGCTTGATGTAGCCGAACCGGATGTTGAAGCCGTGGCCGAAGGCCAGCGCCTTGCCTGCGCTCAGGTGCGGCTCGATCGACTCGGCGTAGACGTGCCGCTGCACGTGATCCGGGGTCAGGATCATGATGACGTCGGCTTCCGCGGCGGCCTCGGCCGGGGTGACGACACGCAGGCCCTGATCGGCCGCCTTCTGCCGGGACTTGGAGCCCTCGGGCAGCCCGACCCGGACGTCGACACCGGAGTCGCGCAGGCTCAGCGAGTGCGCGTGGCCCTGCGAGCCGTAGCCGATGACGGCGACCTTGCGCCCCTGGATAATCGACAGGTCGGCGTCGTCGTCGTAGAAGATCTCCACGGCCATGGGATGGGTTCCTGCTTTCTGCTTGGGGATGGTTGGCGGGTGCTGACCACTGGTCGGCCCGGGTTCAGTCTGTCCGGCTGCTCGAAGATGTGATGGAGCGCGGTCCGCGACCGAGCGCCACCATGCCGGACTGGACCATCTCCCGGACGCCGAACGGCTCCAGCATCTTGACCAGCGCATCCAGCTTGTCGCTGGTGCCGGTGGCCTCCACCGTGACGGC
>JBGALY010000026.1:0-73945 GCA_044223435.1 Nakamurella sp. | reverse complement strand
TCCGTCACCTGGTCCCTGGGCGAACCGGCAGCTACTGGCGGGCCGTATGCGCCAGGTCCACCGGTCACCTTGACCTGCCAAGGCACCGGAACATCGCCACCGGCCGACTACGACTGGAAAGCCGAACCGCCCTGCGGACACAAGTACGCATGGATGTCGACCGCGGATCGGACCGGCGGCAGCGGCAAATGGCCAATCACCGCGACCTCGAACTGGAACGTGACATGGCAATCGAACACGGGCGTCTCCGGTTCGACAGTGCTCAATGCATCAAGCTCGGACGCCCTGGAAATCGGTGAATACCGAGTCGTTCTCGTCCAAGGCGCAGGTGGCTGACGATCCGTTAGCCGGTGCCGGCCATTGGAGGTCGACTTCGACGACGGGGATCCAGGGCGGCGAGGTCGTTGATGTCCGTGACCAGGGTCCCGAGGTCGGTGGTTTCGGTGACCGGCTGCGATATCGGTGCCCGGTCGGGGTGGTGGCGGTGATGGTGCCGTCCCGCACCTGGGTGGCCCAGCCGGGCAAATCCTTGGTCAGGTTGCATCGGGCGCAGCGACCGTTGCCGTTGCGCAGGTCGGTGACCCCACCCTTCGCTACCGCCAGGGCGTGGTCGGCGTGCCGGATCGGCGACCCACACCACGGCGTGCGGCACACCTGATCCCGCACCGTCAGGAACATCCGCGCCGCGGCCGGGAAGTCCCGCCGCCGGGCATCGGTCCCGGCCAGTTCCCCTGTCGCCGGGTCGGTGAACAACCGCCGCACCCACACCCGGGTCTTCTCATCCGCGCGGACCAGGTCCCGGGCGAGCGGCGCCGGGATCGGCCCGGCTCCGACGAGGTGGGCGGGTTCGTCGTCGGCGTCGGCCAGGGTCCGGTCGGTCATCACCAGGTGCACCTGCACCCCGGGTACCTGGGGTGCCCCGTCTGCGGGGGTGAGCACGCGGCGCAGGAGTTCGTCGGCCATGATCTGGCCCTTCGACCGGTGCTCGTCCCCGTCGACCGCACCGGTCATCGCGGTGCGGTGCAACTCCCCGAACACCGCGCACCCGTCCTTGACCGGCAGCAGCGCGGTCAGGTACGTCATGCAGTCCGGCGCCGACCGGATGCTCACCCGCCGGTCCACCGCCGCCTTCGCCGCCCGCTCCGCCGCACCATACGGGTCGAGGCGCTGCGCCCACGCCCGTGCCTCCCGCTCGGTGCGGGCATCACCCCACCCGGCCAGCTCGCCGGCAAGCGCCTGATCGACTTCGGCGCGCTGCTGCACCGACAGGTGCGCCGTTTCCCGGGCGATGATCGTGGCCCGCCACTCACTGGCGTCACCGGCTTGCAGCACGGCCAGCACCCCGGGCATCTCGTGCACCAGGGTGCGGGCCAACCCGACATGCCGGTTCCCTTTGTGCGCACTGTCCCGCCGGGCCAACCCGACCTGACCGCACACCGACCGGCTGATCTCGGCCGACTTCGCACCCGCCGCCATCAACCGGGCCCGCTGCGACCCGGCGAACGCGTCCGTCACCCGCGCCTGCCGGGCGAACGCCGCCGACTTCACCCGTTCCAACGCGGTCAGCTCGTCGATCCGCTCCGCGTCGGTCAACTCGTCCAGGCCCGGCGCGGCCAGGGCCGCGACGAACGCCGCAGCGGCCTCGACGATCGACGACATACGTTCGAGTCTACTGCCCGAGCCAGGTCTTGCACAAGAGCATCTTCCCAGTTAGAGTACGCTAACTCGAACACATGCCCAGCAAGTCGAAGTGCCTGAACGTCAAGCGTCTCATAGATCTCCGACACTGCTCGTCGGTGCTGGCTCACCTACGGCCACACAACCGGTGTTAACCCGGGCTCACCACTGGCTTCCAGTTCCACAGTGGAATCCCGGGCCGGGGATGGCGTTCCTCGGTCGGCGCGGTGGCGGCCTATGCCCAGGCATTCGCGCGTTGCGGCGGCCGCGAAACCGGTGCACGCCCAGGGCAGCCACCGGGGTCAGGTCTCGCGACCCCTCGCTCCCAGCACCGACAGCGCCGCCGGCTCCACGCTCACGATGACGGGCAACGGCCCGACCCGCTCCCCATCGGCATAGGCGACGACCCCGGCCGAGGGTGCTGCATGGACGGACACCGACCGCCCCCGGAGCGTGAGCACCTCCGGACGCCGAATGTGCCGACCCGAATAGACCGTGGGAAACAACCGGACCAACGTCGCTCGGCTGACCGAGGTCACCACAGTGACCTCCAGCATCCCGTCACCGGCTCGGGCGTCCGGACAGATCCGCATGCCACCGCCGTACGAGGACAGGTTGCCCACCGCGACCAGCATCGCCTCGCACTCCAGCCGGCTGCCGTCGACCGTCAGCTCATAGGCAATGGGTCGAAACGACACCAGCTCACGGACCAGTGCGGCGTGATAGCGCGTGCGGCCCCGCGGCCAGGTCATGGCGTTCATCCGCTCGTTGACCCGGGCGTCGAAGCCGGTCGCCACCACCGTGGCGAACCGCCGTTCCGGGGCCCCTGGGCGCGACACCCGGCCCAGGTCCACCGGCCCGGCGGAGCCCTCCGCCACGACCCGGGCGGCGGCCACGGCATCTCGCACCGGCAGGCCGAGCGCCCGGGCGACATCGTTGCCGGATCCGCCCGGCAGCACCCCCAGCGGGACCGCGGAACCGGCCAGCACGGGCAACACCGCAGCCACCGCTCCGTCACCCCCGCAGACCGCGACCGCCGAGCAACCCGCCTCCACGGCAGCGGCCGCGGAATCACGACCGTGCTCGGCCGACCGGGTCACCACCACATCGACGGCCAGGGCGCACCGGCGCAGTTCGGCGATCGCCACCCCGGCGACCCGCCGGGACAGGCCGCGCCCCGCGTTCGGGTTGACCAGCACCGTGACGTCGCGGAGCACCGGCTCACAGTACGGGCCGCGGGCGCCACCAGCCCGGTCAGTCCAGGGACGCCCCGACCACGGCCGCCGGATCGAGCAGGTCGAGGGGTTCGGCGGCGGCGTGCGGCCCGGGCACGATCACCACCGGGCACGGTGCGTGCCGCACCAATTCCGCCGACACCGAGTGGCCGATCACGTCCACCATGCCGGCCCGGTGTCCGCGGCCGACGACCAGCAGGTCGGCGTCTTCGGCCTCGTCGAGCAGCACCCTCGCCGCCGAACCGCCCCGGCTCCGTTCCACGACATCGGGCCGGCCGCCGACGGCCCGGGCCGCCTCGGCCACCGCGGCGACGACCATGCAGGACGAGGCTCGGGCCGACTGGATGTCGCGACCAGGGCTGTGCGTCCAGGCATGCACGACCCGCACGGTCGCGCCGCGGGCCAGGCCCTCCCGGAACGCCCACTCCAACGCCGCGCGACCAGCCGGCGTGCCCTCGATCCCCACGACGATGCCTGCGCTCATCTCCATGCTCCCTCACGCTCGCCCCGACACCTCGGGGCCCGACTTCGACGCTAGGCAACCGGCGCACTCGGAGAGCAGGGCCGAAGGTCCCCGGCATCCGCGTAGGCTGACGTGCTGTGAATCTCGACGACGCGGCTGCGGTCAAGGCCCTGGACACCACCCTCAGCAGCATCGAGGCGGTCATGGACGTCCAACGGCTGCAGCGCACCATCGACGAGCTGTCCGAGGCCGCCAGCGCCCCCGACCTGTGGAACGACCAGGACAACGCGCAGAAGGTGACCAGCCGGCTGTCCCACGCCCAGGCCGAGCTGAAGCGGATCAAGGACCTCCGGCAACGCCTGGACGACCTGGAGGTGCTGTTCGAGCTCGGCGACGAGGACCCGGACACCTACACCGAGGCGCAGGCCGAGCTCGTCGCCCTGGGCAAGGAGATCGAGACCCAGGAGGTCCGCACCCTGCTGTCCGGCGAGTACGACGAGCGGGAGGCGATGGTGACCATCCGGTCGGAGGCCGGCGGGGTCGATGCCGCCGACTTCGCCGAGATGCTGCTGCGGATGTACCTGCGCTGGTCGGAGCGGCACGGATACTCCACCGAGGTGTACGACACGTCCTACGCCGAGGAGGCCGGCATCAAGTCGGCGACCTTCCAGGTCAAGGCCCCGTACGCCTACGGCACCCTCTCGGTCGAGCAGGGCACCCACCGCCTGGTCCGCATCTCGCCGTTCGACAACCAGGGCCGCCGGCAGACCAGCTTCGCCGGCGTCGAGGTCGCCCCGGTCGTGGAGACCAGCGATCACGTCGACATCGACGAGAAGGAGCTGCGGGTCGACGTCTACCGCTCGTCCGGGCCCGGCGGGCAGGGCGTCAACACCACCGACTCCGCAGTCCGGATCACCCACATCCCGACCGGCATCGTGGTCTCGTGCCAGAACGAGCGATCGCAGATCCAGAACAAGGCGTCCGCGATGGCCGTGCTGCAGTCCAAGCTGCTCGAACGCCGCCGGCAGGAGGAGCGGGCCGCCATGGACGCGCTGAAGGACACCGGCAATTCATGGGGCAATCAGATGCGGTCGTACGTGCTGCACCCGTACCAGATGGTGAAGGACCTGCGGACGAACTACGAGGTCGGCAACCCGAGCGCGGTGTTCGACGGCGAGATCGACGATTTCATCGAGGCCGGCATCCGCTGGCGCCGCTCGGAGGACGGAGAAGCCACCGCCTGAAGGATGGCATCAGATCGGCGCCGGCATCAACGTCAAGGCCACGGCCAGCGTGTCCTCCTCGTAGGCCAGGTGCGACCGCAGTATCTCGCCGAGATGCTCAGCCAGCAGCCCGATCTCGTCGATTCCGGCCGGCGCCGGGCCGGCCGCACCCTCCTCCCGCACCAGGTCGACCAGGGCGCGGTCGAATCGGTCCAGCACGCCGGCGATCACCAGGTGCTCGGCCTCCAGCCGGTCCACCACCGCACCGACCTGCGGCGCTGCCGCCCGCACCCCGGGGAACATATGGGCATCCTCCACGGCGTGATGGATGGTCACGATCCGGCAGTAGGACGCGCAGAACGAGCCGAGCGTCCAGTGGTTCTGCCGTACCGTCATCCGGCTGATCAGGGTCCGGGCCGCGGCCGGCGTCAACTCCCCGTCCGCCACCTGCCGCACGGCCTGCCCGATCTGCTCCAACTCGGCCCGCAGGTGGTCGTGGATGGCCACGAGGTTGCGGAAATTGTCCGGAAAGGTCGGAGCGGACGCCGGCGGATCCAGCCGGGGTGGCCGCGGGCGGTCCTGCACGGCCAACCCGCCCGCATCGCCCCACCGCCCGTCCCGCTCGACCCCGGTTCCGGTGCCCGACGCGTCGGCGACCGCAACGGCCTCCCGGGCAACCGGTTCCGCCGGCGCGGAGCCGCCCCGCCGGGCCGACGCCACCCGCTCGCGCACGTCGGGCACCACCTCTTGCGCGAAACGTTCGATCGAGGAGACGATATCGCCGCCCGGCGCCAGCAGGAAAGTCGAGAAGCCCTGCGCCAGAGCCAGGTCGGTGAGCTGGCCCGCCCACTGCGCCGGCGGGCCGTCCAGGAACCCGCCCGCGCTCGAACTGAAACGGCCGTTGACGTTGTAGATCCGAACGATGTCGGCCGGCCGGCGGCCGGCCTCGACGGCCAGTGCATCCAGCTTCGCATTCAGCCGGCCGGTGCGGTCGGGTGATGCGTAGGCCTGGGACGGCAGCCAGCCGTCCGCCCGTCGTGCGGTCAGCGCGAGCATCCGCGGCTGGTACCCGCCGACCCAGATTCCTATCCGATGGGCCGGGGTCGGCCCGGGGGCCACGGATTCCATCGGGTGGTGGCGGCCGGTCAACGTCACCGGCCCGTCGGCCGTCCAGATCGCCCGGATGACGTCGATGGCCTCGGCGAGCGCGTCGACCGCCTGACCCCGGGTCAGCGACGGCCCACCCATCCGACCGATCGGCTCCAGGAAAAAGCCCGCGCCCACCCCGAGTTCCACCCGACCGCCGGTCAGCAGATCGAGTGAGGCCACTGACCGAGCCAGCACCGCGGGCGGGCGCAGCGGCAGGCAGGCCACATCGGGGAACAGCCGGATCGTCGCGGTCGCCGCGGCCAGATGGGACAGCAACGTCCACGTGTCCAGCAGGTCGGGGTTGTAGGGATGATCCTGGACGCCGATCAGGTCGAGGCCCTGCTGTTCGGCGATCTGGGCAAGGCGCACCACGGTCGCCGCTTGGGAGGCCGGATTGGGCAGGAACACGCCGAACGACAGCTCATGCCCGAGGTCCGGCATCCGACGCCCCTTTCCGGCTCCGGCCGGAAAGCCGAGCACCGGACCACACTAGGGCCGCCGGGACGAACCCGCAGCGCGGTCAGGATCCCCCGACGACGCACCATGCGCTGGCATCGATGTCGAACGGTGCGGGGGGCAGCTGGGCAAGACACCGTCGACGCAAGGCCTCTCGGCGCGCGGGATCCAGCCCGGCAACGTAAGCCCCGGCCGGTCCGACACCGAGAGTGTAGGGCTCCCACCACTGCTCGGGCGAGGAATAGGACACCCGGACCGACAGGACGGTGTCCCAGATGACGTCCAGCCCGGCCTGGCGGAACAGCGACGCCAGGTGCCCGGCTCGGGCACCCGGCAGGTCGGATTCGTCCGGTGCGGCCGGGTCGAAGGACCGCACCGCCCGCCAGAACGGCGAGATCGGACCTCGGTCCCCGGCGTGATCCCACACCGTGGCCGCGACCGTCCCACCCGGGCGGGCCACCCGGCCCATCTCCCGCAGCCCGGCCACCGGATCCCGCATGAAATGCACCACGAGAGATGCGGCAACGACGTCGAACGAGTCGTCCGGCCACGGTAGCTGTTCGGCGCGGGCCTGGCGAACGTCCAGGCCGGGGAAACGCTCCCGGACCGCGGCCACGAACGGCCCCGAAGGGTCGACGGCGCACACCGACTCCACCCCGAGCCGCTGCACCAGCCGGGCGGTCAACGCGCCCGGCCCGCACCCGACGTCGGCCGCCCGCGATCCGGGTGATAAGGACAGCAAGGCGGCCAGTTCAGCGGCCAAGGGCTCGGAATACCGGCCCATGAACAGTCCGTACGACTGCGCCGCGACCTCGAAACTCACCGGCCCACCTCCAGGGACACGGCGTAGGCCGCCGCCTCGGCCCGGCTCCGCAGGCCGAGCTTGCTCAGGATCGAGCTGACGTGATGCTCGATGGTCCGCACCGAATTGTGCTGGCGGGCGGCGATCTCGGCGTTCGACAGGCCGTCCCGGAGCAGGTCGAGCACCGCCCGCTCCCGGTCGGAGAGGGCGGCCGCCGCGTCGGGCGGCCGGCTTCGGGCCCGGGTCGGGACGCCGAGTTCGGTCAGCAGCGCGGCGCTGTCGACGGCGGCCGGAGCGCCCAGCCGGTCGTAGATCAGATGCGCGGACCGGGCCGCGTCGACCGCGGCGGCGCCGTCGACATCGGCGAGCGCGCGGGCCCAGGCCAGGTGCAGGTCGGCCCGCAGCAGCGGCCACGGCCGACCGGCCAGCGCCGCCGATCCCTCGAGGAATGCGGCGTCGGCCGCCGGAACGTCACCGGCCGCCGTCGCGACCAGCCCGCGGGCCAGGGCCGCCCGGGCCCGCAACACCGGCGGGGCAGGTTCCCCGACCAACCCGTCCAGCTCCCGCGACGCCGCCCGGGCCGCCTCCAGATCGCCGCCGGCCAGGCCGGCCTGCACCCGGATGAGCAGCAATCGGGCGACCCGCATCCGATCGTCACCCATCGTCGCCATTCCGCGGCGGGCCACCGCGACCGCGTCGGTGTACCGGCGGTCGGCCAGTTGCAGGGCGGCCAGCGGAAGCACGCTGTCCGGATGGTCGGCCCGGTCCGCGATGAGCCGTCGGGCGTCGGCCAGCCGGCCCTGCGCGATCCGGAGCTCGGCCAGCGCCGCCTTGCTCTGGCCGACGACGCGGGCTCCGCCGAACGGGGCCCGCCCGCCGCCCAGCCGCAGGGCGACCTCAGCCTCGTCCCATCGGCCCACGTCGCACAGGATCAGCCCGAGGTGCGATCGGCAGTGCGCGTACAGGAAGGCCGGTCCCCGGTCCGCGGCCAGCCCCAGGTGCCGGTCGGCGGCCCGGGTCCACTGGTCCGCCCGGTCCAGATCGCCGACCCGGGCGCAGGCGGACAGCAGGTTGCAGATCACCTCGACGGCGGCGATCGGGCTGGTCGCCTCGCCGGAGAGCACCATCGTCATCGCCTCATCGAGCAGCCCCAGGCCCTCGTCGACCAGCGCCCGGGACACCTGCGCGGTGCCCAGGTCGGCCAGCGCCTTGGCCTCGATGTTCGGCTCGCCGATGGCGCGGGCGATCCCCAGCGCCCGCTGCGCGTCGGCGTGCAGCCGGGCGACGTCGGGCATGTCGCAGCCGGGCAGCGGCAGCAGGGCCAGCGCCGCCTCCAGGCTGTCCGGCCGGTCGGCCACCAGGCGACGGGCCCGGGCGAACCAGGCGTCCGCGACCATCGGGGTGTCGAACCCGAAGAAGTGCAACCGGCCGAGCAGGACCGCAGCCACGGCCGCCCGAGCCGGTTGCGCCGGGGCGAATGCCCGCAGGCTGTCGGACAGGGCAGCCACCGCCTGCTCGCCGCGACCGGTCATCGAGCAGCACAGTCCGATGACCAACTGACGCTCGGCCGGCTCGACGTGGGCGTCCTGCTCGGCCAGCAGCGCGGCGCCCGGCAGGTCCCCGGCGGCCAGCGTCGCGTCGAGCTCGGGCCAGGTCGGTCCACCGAGGTAGGCAGGCACGGTCACGATCGTGACAGTTGGCGGACCGATTGGGTACCGGATTGGGTGGTTCCACCGGTGCGGGACCCGGGTGGATCGGGCAGGGTCCCGGACATGACGAACGCCGAGTTGGCCCGCTCCTTCCTCGCTCCGGCCCCGGGGTACGACGCCCTGATGGGCCGCTACCTACCCGCCCTCGCCCCGGCGTTCGCCGACGCCGCCGGCGTCGGGCCGGGTCAGCGTCTGCTGGACGTCGGCTGCGGTCCGGGCGGACTGACCCGCGAATTGGTCGGCCGCAGCGGCGCCCGGAACGTGGCCGCGATCGACCCGTCCGAGCCGTTCGTGCAGGCCTGCCGGGACCGCAACCCCGGCGTCGACGTCCGCACCGGGGCGGCCGAGGCCCTCCCGTTCGCCGACGGCGAGTTCGACGCCGCGCTGGCGTGTCTGGTCGTCGGCTTCATGTCGGACGCGGCCGCCGGGATCGCCGAGATGGTGCGGGTCACCCGACCCGGCGGTGTGGTCGCCGCCTGCTTCTGGGATCTGGCGAACATGCAGATGCTGCACCGCTTCTGGGCCGGCGCCGCCGAGGTCGCCGGCGCCGGTCGCGGCGAGGTCGGCCTGCTCGGCAGCCGCGAGGGCGACCTGTCCGCCCTGCTCTCCGGGGCCGGGCTGGCCGACGTGCACGAGGTCACCATCGACGCGCACGCCCGATACGAGAACTTCGACGACTGGTGGAACCCACTGACCCTGGGGATCGGCCCGACCGGGCTGTACGTGCGATCGCTCGACGAGGACCGGCGGCGGGCGGTTCGAGCGGCCTGCCGGCGCCGGTTCACCGATCCGGACGAGCCGTTCACCCTGAACGCGCGTGCCTGGTGCGCAACCGGCCGGCGGCCGGCCGGTCAGTGACCGCGCTGCGTTTCCAGCAATTCCGCAAGCCCGCGCAGGGTCAACGACAACGCCAGCTCGAAACCCTTTTCCGCCCGGTCCGGACCGAGAGTGGCTCGCTCGAGGGCGGTCTGCATCGGCGAGTCGAGCGCCGGGTTGTCCTGCCAGATGACCGACGGCGCCCCAACGTCCAGCGCGGCGCCCAGACACAGATTGTCCAGCATGGTGACGGCCAGCACCACCGAGTCGGGGTCGAACCCGGCCCTCGTCAGCAGGCCGGCCAGCGCCCCGTACTGCCGGAGCGTCACCGGGTCGGTGATCGTCTGGGCGACCAGCGCCGGAATCGCCGCCGGATGGGCGGCGAAGGCGTCGCGGTAGCTGCGGGCCCAGGCCGCGACACCGTCCGCCCAGGGGGTGTCGTCGCCGATCGGGGCGAACCGGCCGGCCAGCAGACCCCGGATGCCCTCGACCATCTCGGCCCGCCCGGCCACGTGGTGGTACAGCGACGACACGCTGACCCCGAGCTTCTGCGCGACCTCCGGCACGGTGAACCGGCCGGTGCGATCCAGCAGGGTCAGCGCGGTGCGGCAGATGAGCTCGCGGGACAGGATCGGCTGGGACGGGCGGGGCACGGGGTCAGTCTGCCCGGTGCACGACGGTGCCGTCGACGACGGTCAGCGGGACCGGGGCCTGCGCGAACTCGTCCGGGGCCGCGACCAGCGGGTCCAGCCCGAACGAGGACAGGTCCGCCCGGAAGCCGACCGTGATCCGGCCGCTGACGTCGTCCAGCCCGGCAGCCGCGGCCGCCGCGGTGGTGTAGCCGCGCAGCGCCTGGGCGGCGGTCAGGGCCTGCGCCGGCAGGACCGGGTCCAGCCCGCTGCCGTGCGGCCGGCGCAGCTGCGCGTCGGCGATCACCCCGCGCGGGTCGAACGGCGCCACCGGCCAGTCCGATCCGAGCGCCAGCCGGGCGCCGGCGTCGGCCAGGTCCCGGCAGCGGAATGCCCGCCGGGCCCGCTGCGGACCCAGCCGCTCCGACCAGTTGTCGCTCTGGTCGGCGCTGGTGTACAGCGTGCAGTGGGTGGGTTGCATGCTGGCGGTGACGTCGAGCGCGCGGAACCGGCCGATCAGCTCGGTCGGGATCGTTTCGATGTGCTCGATGCGGTGCGGCACCCGGCCGCGCCGCGTCCCGGCGAGTGCGTCCAGGACGTACCGAACCCCGGCATCACCGATCGCATGGGTCACCACCGGCACCCCTCGGTCGGCCAGATATCTTGCCGCCCAGACGTATTCCGCAGGATCCGGCCAGAACGGGGCGGTGCTCTCGCCGTGCGTGTCGGCGCGGGACAGCCAGGCGGTGCCGCCGTCGACGGTGCCGTCGATCATGAACTTCACGCCGTCGACGCCCCAGCGGTTGCCGCCGGACCGTTGCCGGTCGACCAGCTCGTCCAGCTCGGCCCGGGTCACCCCGGGCATGCAGAACGGCGCGAACCGCAACCGCATCGGCAATCCGCCGGCGGCGTTGTCGGCGGCGGCCAGGTGGGTTACCAGATCGGCCGAGTCGGCCTCGAAGTCCATCGCGTTGCCCGCGGTCAGGCCGGCGGCGGCCATCCGCTGCAGCAGATCGGCGAACCGGGCCCGCCGCACCGCCGGCCCCTGCGGCGGCAGCACCGCCTGCACGATCTCGTAGGCCGGGATCTCCAGCAGGTGCCCGGTGGGCACGCCGCGCTCGTCGCAGACGACGGACGCACCACCGGCGAAGTCGCGGGGGCCATCGATGCCGGCCCGCTTCAGGGCGGCGGGTGAGGCGATGGCGGCGTGCGCGTCGAACATCAGCAGGAACACCGGGATGTCGCCGACCGCCCGGGTCAGCGGCTCGTGGGTGATCGGGGTCCGGCCGAATGCGTTCGGGTTCAGCCCCCAACCCAGGACCCACTCCCCCGGCTCGTCCCGCTGGGCCCGGCGCAGCGCCTCGGCCAGCTCGCTCAGGTCGCGCACCGCGGACAGGTCGGCGCCGCGGGTCAGGTCAAGTCCGAGCACCGGGTGGATGTGCCCGTCGACCAGCCCGGGCGTGACGGCCGCCGCGCCCAGGTCGATCACCTGGGTGCCGGGACCGCGCCAGGCAGTGACGTCCGAGCGGTCACCGACCGCGGTGATGATCCCGCCGGTGACGGCAACCGCCGTCGCGGCCGGGCGGGCCGGGTCGAGGGTGTGCACGGTGTCGGCGGTGACGATCAGGTCGGGGCTCACGGGGCCAGCTCCTCGTCGGAGGCAGATTCGGCCACGGAGTCGGTCGGTTCCGGCGGCGGCAGGTGGCCGTCCTCGACATGCACGGCGCCGATCCCGGCGTACACGGCCGGCCGGCGGGCCTTGAGCACCCGGGCCGCGACGGCGGCGGCCACGAAGGTCACCGGCACGATGCCGACCAGCACCACGTTGGTGACGCCGTCGGCCGTGGTCAGCAGGTCGATATGGACGGCCAGCGCGATCACCGCGGCCGACAGCAACACCGCGGCCAGCGCGGCGCAGCCGGTGGCGATCCACGCCTTGACGGTGTGCCGGCGGCGCCAGAAGTAGGCCACCACAGCGACCGAGGTCAGCGCCTGCAGCGCGATGATGCCGACGATGCCCGGGGTGTTCACCTTCAGCAGCAGGTCGGTGTAGGGGTCGGCGCCGGCGACGGCGAACCCGGCAATCACCACGGCGGCCAGGATCGACTGCACGGCACCGGCGACCGACGGCGAGCCGTACCGGGGATGGGTGTGCGCCAGCTTGGCCGGCAGCAGACCGTCCCGGGCCAGGTTGAAGGTGTAGCGGTTGATGGCGTTGTGGAAGGCGATCTGCGAGGCCAGCACGCTGGTCATGATCAGCACGTACATCACGTCGGACGCCCAGGTGCCCACGTACTGCTCGATGGCCACGAAGAACAGCGTCGCCGGGTCGGCAGCCGCCGCCGCCAGGACGCCATCGTTGCCGAACGCCTGGATGATCGCCCAGACGATCAGGCAATAGAACAGCCCCATGAAGACGACCGCGCCGTAGGTGGCCCGCGGGATCGACCGTTCCGGGTTGCGCGCCTCGGGCCGGTAGAGCGCCGTCGACTCGAAGCCCATGAAGGCGGCGAAGCAGAAGGCGAGCACGCCGATCATGCCGGGCGCGAACATGGCCTCGGGGCTGAAGGACGCGGCCGACAGCGCGCTGGTGCCGGGGGCGCCGCCCTGCACGATGACCGCCCCGGCCAGCAGGGCCAGGATCGCCGTCTCGGCGATCAGCAGGACGCCGAGGATCCGGGCGCCGACATCGATGCCGCGGCGGCCGACGAACCAGACGACGACCACGGCCACCAGGGCGAGCACCCACCAGGGCGCGTCGTACCCGGTGAAGGTGGCGATCGCGTCCGAGACCTGCTGCCCGAGCAGCCCGTAGACACCGATCTGCAGCGCGTTGTAGGCGACGACGGCAAGCACCCCGGACGACATGCCCATCGTCCGGCCCAGACCCAGGGTGATGTAGCTGTAGAACGCACCGGCCCCGCCGGTGTGCCGGGTCATGGCCATGAACCCGACCGCGAACAGGGCCAGCACCGCCCCGGCGGCCAGGTAACCCGCCGGCGCGCCGATGCCGCCGACCAGGATCGCCACCGGCGCGACGCCGGCCATCACGGTCAGCGGGGCAGCGGCGGCGATCACCAGGAAAGCGATGCCGCCGGCCCCCAGCGCGTTGGTCTTCAGGTGCTCGGTCGTACCGCCGGCCTGCGGTGGTGGCATCTGCGCTCCCGGGGTGGCTCGGCGGGCGGCGGGAAGGGTCGTGGGCACGGGGGTCGGGCTCACCGGCGGGCTCCTTCTTGAGCAGGGTAGGGCGTCTGGGGCGGACATCGGTGCGGGGTCACTGGGGGGTATCGGGGCTGGTGGGAGGCATCTCCATCAGCGGAAACCGAATCGGTTTCGATTAAAGAATGCGGCCAGGTCGCCACGCTGTCAAGACCCTTTTTCCGGTTCCGACGGGTGGCCGGCTCCGGACCTGGGAACTGACGACGTGGGGCTCCGCCGCCGACGCCCGCCGACCACCGCCGAGTCGGTCGCGTCGCGGGCCACCCCGCAACGAAAGGGGATCGCATGACCGCGACCACGCCACGCCCGGGCACCGCCCCGACCACCAACGACGCCGGGATCCCGGTAGCCAGCGACGAGCACTCGTTGACCGTCGGGCCGGACGGCCCGCTGCTGCTGCAGGACCACTACCTGCTGGAGCAGATGGCCAACTTCAACCGGGAACGCATCCCGGAGCGCCAGCCGCACGCCAAAGGCGGCGGTGCCTACGGCACCTTCGAGGTGACCGCCGACGTCAGCGCCTACACCCGGGCGGCGGTGTTCCAGCCCGGTGCGACCACCGACCTGGTGACCCGCTTCTCCACCGTCGCCGGGGAGCGGGGATCACCCGACACCTGGCGCGATCCGCGCGGGTTCTCGGTCAAGTTCTACACGGCCGAGGGCAACTTCGATCTGGTCGGCAACAACACACCGGTGTTCTTCATCCGCGACCCGATGAAGTTCCAGCACTTCATCCGATCGCAGAAGCGGCGGGCCGGCAACAACCTGCGCGACCACGACATGCAGTGGGACTTCTGGACCCTGTCCCCCGAATCCGCGCACCAGGTGACCTGGCTGATGGGCGACCGCGGCATTCCCCGCACCTGGCGGCACATGAACGGCTACTCCAGCCACACCTACATGTGGATCAACGCCGACGGAGTCAGGTTCTGGGTGAAATACCATTTCAAGACCGATCAGGGCATCGAGTGTTTCACCCAGGACGAAGCCGACCAGATGGCCGCGGTCGACACCGATTACCACCAGCGGGATCTGTGGGAACACCTCGAGTCCGGCGAGTTCCCGAGTTGGACGCTCAAGGTCCAGATCATGCCGTTCGACGAGGCCAAGACCTACCGGTTCAACCCGTTCGACCTGACCAAGGTCTGGCCGCACGCCGACTATCCGTTGCACGAGGTCGGCCGGATGACCTTGAACCGCAACGTGACCGACTACCACTCCGAGATCGAACAGGCCGCCTTCGAGCCGAACAACCTGGTCGCCGGCACCGGCCTGTCGCCGGACAAGATGCTGTTGGCCCGCGGGTTTTCCTACGCCGACGCGCACCGCGCCCGGCTCGGCGTGAACTACAAGCAGATTCCGGTCAACGCGCCCAAGGTGCCGGTGCACTCGTACAGCAAGGACGGGCACATACGGATCACGCCGGTGACCGACCCGGTGTACGCCCCGAACTCCTACGGCGGTCCGGCGGCCGATCCGGCGCTGACCGACGACGGCGGAAG
This sequence comes from Nakamurella sp., assembly GCA_044223435.1. Classification (GTDB taxonomy): domain Bacteria; phylum Actinomycetota; class Actinomycetes; order Mycobacteriales; family Nakamurellaceae; genus Nakamurella. The sequence goes on along the minus strand of JBGALY010000026.1, from coordinate 59,065 downwards.
ATGGGCCTCGGACGGCGACATCATGGTGCGGACCGCGTACACGCTGCGCGCCGAGGACGACGACTGGGGGCAGGCCGGCACGATGGTCCGCGACGTGCTCGACGATGCGGCCCGCGGCCGGCTGGTCGACAACATCGTCGGGCACCTGCTCAACGGGGTGAGCGAACCGGTGCTGACCCGGGCCTTCGACTACTGGCGCAACGTCGACAAGAGCCTGGGCGACCGGGTCGAGCAGGGTGTGCGGGCCAAGCAGTCGGAGAAGGACCCGAAGGCGGCGAAGCAGGGCAACCCCGCGCGGGAGTCGATGCAACACAAGGCGTGACCGGCCGGGCCAGCGGTCCGTGGCTGGACCGCGACGCCCGGCCCGGGACGGCGTGGAATCGGTTCGTGTTCGATCTCTGGACCCGGTACGAGCCGATCCACGCCGTCACCTATTTCTCCCCCGACGCCGCCGAGGCGGCCGCGAAGGCGGGGTACCGCGGCTTCTGGATGGGCTATTTCGGGCAACGGGCGGCCCCGCTCGGTGCGGTCGGACCGGCGGTGGTGACCGCCTGCTTCTACGGCTTCCATCCCGACCGGGTCGCCCGCGCCCTGCCGGACGCGTGGTCGTTCGCCGGGCCGGACCGGGCCCTGTCCGCCCGGTTGGACGGCGTCGACCGGACGCTGCAGCGGGTGTGGGGTCGCGACCTGCTCGCCTCCGATGCGGTCGCGGAGGCCGCCGACCTGCTGTGGACGGCCGCCCAGGGTGCCGACACCGCGGGCCGGGTGCTCGGCGCGGCCAACCAGGCACTGCCCCGACCGGAACCGGCCCATCTGGCCCTGTGGCAGGCGACGAGCACGTTGCGTGAGCACCGCGGCGACGGGCACGTCGCCGCACTCATCGACCACGGCATCGGTCCGGTCGAGGCGATGACCGTCAAGGTGGCCGCCGGCGAGGCCGACGGCGCCGGGCTGCGGCGGGGCCGCGGTTGGCCGGACCAGGCCTGGACCGACGCGGCGGCGGCGCTCACCGCCCGGGGCTGGCTGGACGGCGCCGGCGCGCTCACCGGCGCCGGCCGGCGCGTGCACGAGGAGATCGAGCGCCGTACCGACGTGGCGGCGGCCTCCCCGTGGCTGACCCTCGGCCCGGCAGGGACTGCGCGGGCGCTCGACCTGCTGGATGTTCTGGTGGCGCCGATCCTGGCCGTCGACCTGATCCCCGTGCACAACCCGATCGGCCTGCCCCGGCCGGGAAACGCAACGGCCCGCCCGGTCCCGAGCGGGGACTGAGCGGGCCGCTTGCCGAAGGATCAGGCGGCGAGCGCCTTGGCCTTGAGCCGGTCGAACTCGGCCTGGTTGATCGCGCCGCTGTCCAGCAGGCTCTTGGCCGATGCGATCTGGTCGGCCGGGTTGCCGGCCGACGAGGCCGTGACGGACTTGATGTACTCGGCCTGCGCCTTCTGGACCTCCTTCATCTGCTCGAGCTGACGCTCCTGCATGCCCTTCCCGCGGGCGATCAGGTAGACCAGGATGCCCAGCCACGGGATCAGGATCACGAAGATCACCCAGAACGTCTTCGCCCCGCCGCCCAGGTCCCGGCTCCGGAAGATGTCGCCGAAGATCCAGAACAGGCACATGATCCAGGCGAAGAACAGGAAGAACTCGAGCAGGGCAATCAGGAACGATCCGTTGTCGTTGAACATCGGGGGCCTTTCGAAGCAGCACACAAGGACGCCCGGAGCCGGGCGCGGGTCCAGTGTCGGCCGGGGATGTGCGTCCCGCATCCACCGATGTGGGTGAGATGGCCGGACCGCCCGGCGGGAAATCGTTGGCGGATCGGACGTCTGCCTCACCAGAATCCGGCGCGTGACCATCGATATCCCGGTGTCCGGCGGGGTGGTCCGGGGCGTCCGCGAGGACGACCTGGCCGTCTTCCGCGGCATCCCCTACGCCACCCTGCCCGCACGGTTCACCGCACCGCATCCGGTCCGGCCCTGGTCGGGTGTCCGGCCGGCCACCACTTTCGGTCCGCCACCGCCCCAGTCCGCCGTCTTCGGACCGCCCGATGGCACGACCGACGGCGACGAATGGCTGACGCTCAACGTCTGGTCGCCGGCCCTGGGCGGCCGGCTGCCGGTCATGGTGTGGATCCAGGGCGGCGCCTACGCGTTCGGCACATCCGGGCGGCCCGAGTACGACGGGTCGATCCTGGCCCGCGGCGGCGTCGTGCTGGTCACCTTCAACTACCGGGTCGGGCTGGAGGGCTTCGGTCTGGTACCGGGCACCCCGGCCAACCGTGGGCTGCTCGATCAGGTGGCCGCCTTGACCTGGGTGCGGGAGAACATCGCCCGGTTCGGCGGGGACCCCGACCTGATCACCGTGTTCGGCCAGTCGGCGGGCGGCGGATCGGTCGCCGCGCTGCTGGCGATGCCTCGCGCGACCGGCCTGTTCCGGCGGGCGGTCGCCCAGAGCGTGGCCGGTACGTTCTTCACTCCCGCCCTGGCCGCCGACGTCGCCCGGGTCTGCGCGGCGGAACTCGGAGTCGCGGTCTCCGACCTGCCGGCGGTGGAGCCGGATCTGCTCCCGGTCGCGGGCGACGCCGTGCTGGCCACCATGGATCGCTACCTTCACCGCTGGGGGCCGGCGGCTGTCGCGGGGGTCCCGTTCGCGCCGGTCGTCGACGGCGACGTGCTGCCGACGACGCCGTGGCGGGGGCTGACCGGGCGGGTCGACCTCCTGGTCGGGCACACCCGCGACGAGCAGCGGTTGCTCAGCGCGATCGGCGGGCGGCTGGGCACGATCACCCCGGAGCAGGCCGCCGCGAGCGCGGAGGCATTCGCCCCGATCCCCGGGCGCTACCGTGAGGCCTTGACCGACCCGGAGCAACTGGACGAGGTGGTCCGGTCGGACTGGCTCTTCCGGATGCCGTCCCTGCACCTGGCCCGGGCCCAACTCGCGGCCGGTGGCCGGGCCTACCTGTACGAGCTGACCTGGCCCGCCCCGGGCGCCGGCGGGATGTTCGGGGCCTGCCACGGGCTGGACGTGCCGCTGGTCTTCGGCAATCTGACCGCCGGGCAGCCCGCCATGCTGATCGGCGAACCCGGTCCGGCGGCGCGGGCCGTGTCGGCGCAGATGCGCGCCGCCTGGACGGCCTTCGCGACGACCGGCAATCCCGGGTGGCCGCCGTTCGATTCCGGCCTGGTCCGGCTGTTCGACATGGAACCTGCGGTGGGCGAGTACCCGGAGCGGCTGTCGGCCGAAATCTGGCGAGATCCGCCGGACGTGCTGGATCTGCTCGGGCCGGCCGGATGATCGCCCGGGCCGGTCGTGTGGCCGCCCGGGCGCTCGTCGGTCAGGACTCCGGGTCCTGCGCCTCCGCCGGCGCTGCGTCGAGCACGGTCACCGGCATTCCGTACGGCAGGAACCGGACCTGACGGCGACTGTCGGTGTTGTGCTTGTTCGCGCGCAGCGCCTCCAACTCGGTCGAGAAGACCTGCTCGACACGGGCGTCACCACCGTCGTCGACGGTGTAGATCACCCACACGCCCTCCCCCGTGTCCCCGGTGGTCTCGGCGACCTGAGCGCCCGGTCGGGACCGGCCCCGCGCGTCGAACCCGGACGGACGGCCCTCACCGGCCGCGTTGAGCATCCGCGCGAACTGGCCAAGCGCGCCGCGCAGCTGATCACCCGCTCCGGGGAAGAACCGGTCGAGGTCGTCCTGGATGACTCCAGTGTGCCCGTGGAACGCAACACCCCCGGGCGATCCCGGGGGCATCGCCCTGGTTGACATGACCGCCGAGAAGCTCGCCGTCCTCGGGCCTCGGGTCGTTCTGGTTGCCCGGATAGCGGGGGGCAGGATTCGAACCTGCGACCTCTAGGCGTGTTTCGGGGCGGCTTGGTCACAAATCTGGTCACAAGATCACGGAACCTTGGGACCGACAAGATTCATTGCTTGGCAGGCGTCCCATCGAATAGCTCTACCAAGAAATCGTCATGATCGTCCAGCCGATGCCGGGCGAGCAACACCCGCGAGATCTGTGGCAGTGAAGGGCCCCAGCGCGCGGTCCTCGACGGCAAAGCGGTACAGGGCGACACCGAACACGCTTCGAGTGGCCCCACCGAACACACCACCGCCGATGGCGACGATCACGCCGACCAGGATGAGCGCTGCGCCAGCCACGATCGCAGTGGTCCCACCGGCAATGACAAGGCCCACCCCGCCGATACCGATGATGATCCCGACGAGCACGATCAGCCCCGAAACACCACCGATCACGACGTTGCCCGTGATCTGCGGGCCCCAGCGCTGACGGAACATCGCCGTCGAACGTTTCAGCGCCGCGACCGGTCCGATCCCCTCGAACGCAAGAATCGGTGGGACCAGGAATGTGACGAGTGACCAGATGGACGCACCCAACGACGCGGACAGTCGACCGAGGGCACCACCCCGCTCGCGCAATGCGCCGAGCAGCATGCCCACGAGGAACGACACCAGCAGCCACCCGGCGATTGCCTGGAGCCGGCTCCGGGCCAATCGCCTTGCTGCGACCAGGTCCGGGACCTCGCCGCGCAGCGTCTGATCGGCGGCCGCCACCAGAGCAACGTGGAAGAAGACGATCACGAAATCCGACAGGAAGATGCCGATCATCAACAGCGCCACTCCGCCGATGACGGTTCCGGTGCTGTCGGAATCCAGAAGGAACACGGCTGGGACAGCGAACGCTGCAAGTACGAGGAGTCCCGCGATGCCGCCGGTGACCGGCAGCCTGACCAGTCCCGGGTGTGAGCGGACGACCCCCCACGCCTTCCTTGTCAGGCCCAAGCCCTGACGAACCCGCTCGAACACAAGATGCCGCATGAGCGGACCCTAACCGCTGAAACTGGCACATTCGCATGGTTCGAAGATTGCTGGTTACCAGTTTCGACGTCGGCGTTCAGCCCAAGATCGTCAGCGACCGGATGGGCCACGCGAACATGAGCTGACGTGGCAGATCTACGGCCACCGCTCGACCGGTCGCGACCGCGACGCGGCCGACCTGGTGGGCGAGCTGATCCACCGCGAATCCGCCCGCAGCGACCCCCCATGACCACCACCGAACCGCGTTCGGTCAAAAATGACAAGAAAACGGCCCCCGGACTGTGTCCGAGAGCCGTTTTGCCTGATCACACTGGTAGCGGGGGCAGGATTCGAACCTGCGACCTCTGGGTTATGAGCCCAGCGAGCTACCGAGCTGCTCCACCCCGCGTCGTTGTACATCTCACTGTAACAAGGTTTCCAGCCGATCTCCAAATCGATTCCGCGCCAACACATGTGACGACGAACACGACCGGACGGACAGCGGCCGGCGGCCCCGGGATCGTCCCGAGACCGCCCGCCACTGTACGGCAGGAACCGGACCGCTATCCGCCGCCGCCCGACGTGGGTACCGGGCCGAGGCTGGCGCTGGGAATGGACGTACCGGCCAGGGCCAGGTAGGCACGCACGGCGTCTTCCAGCTTCTGGCTGGCCGCGCCGATCTGGCCCAGGTCACCCGAAGCCTTGGCCGCGTCGAGCGCACTGGCCGCCGCGTCCATCTGGGCGAGCGCGGCCTGCTCGTCGGCCGGCGGCGCAGCGGTCGACGAGGGCGCCGTCGGTGTCGTCGGCGCCGTCGTGTCCGTCCCGCCGGGCAGGATGTCCGCCCCGTCCCCGGTGATCGGCGTCTGCACCGGCGCGCTCTGCGCGGCCCGGGTCAATGCCTGGGTCAGCGTGGTGCCGACGCCGACCCGCCCCGCGTACCAGACCAACACCCGGTTCAGCTGGGGAAAGGACGATCCGGCGGTGCTCGATGTCGTCTGCCCCTGGATGTAGAACGGCTCCACGTACAGCAGACCGTCATTGACCGGCAGCGTCAGCAGGTTGCCCCAGATGACCCTCGACCCGCCCTGGTTGGTGGCCAGGGTGACCAGGCTGGAGATCTCCTGCGTCGTCCGGAACAGCTGTTGCACCTGCTGGGGACCAGGGGTTTGGGTGGCGGTGGGTAGTCGGAGCACCGTGAGCTTGCCGTAGTCGTCCGGGTCGGAGCCGGCCGAGACGTAGGCGCTCATGAACTCACGCTGGAAACCGGTCAGCACGCTGGTCAGCTGGAAGCTGGCCTTGTCCGCGCCGGGCAGCTTGACCTGCAGGTAGTAGGGCGGCTGCGGCGCCTGGACGGTGTCCGAGACGGTCGGGTCGTTCGGCACCCGCCAGAAGCCGGAGCTCTGGAAGAAGTCGACCGGGTCGTCGACGTGGTAGCGCACCAGCAACGAGCGCTGCACCTCGAACAGGTCCTGCGGGTACCGGAAGTGCGCCCGCAGGTCCGGGCTGACGTCGCTGTTGGCCTTGACCAGGCCCGGGAACACGCCCTCCCACGCCTTGAGCACCGGATCGGTCTCGTCCACGGCGTAGAGGGTGACCGTGCCGTCGTAGGCGTCCACGGTCGCCTTCACCGAGTTGCGGATGTAGGAGACCTGCTGGCTGGACTGGCTGGCGGCACCCCGGGCGGCCAGCGAGTTGTTGGTCGCGTCGGACAGGGTCACGTTCTGCGCGTACGGGTAGTTCTGCGCCGTCGTGTAGGCGTCAACGATCCAGACGATCCGGCCGTCCACCACGGCCGGGTAGGCCTTGGTGTCGGCGGTCAGGAACGGCGCCGCCTTCTCCACCCGATCGATCGGATCCCGGTTGTACATGATCCTGGAGTTCGAGTTGATCTCGGTGGAGAACAGGAAGTTCTGCTCGCCGTACTCGGTGGCGAACACCGCCCGCTGGAACAGGTTGCCCACCGGTACGCCACCGGACCCGGTGTAGGTGTAGCGGGAGCTGTCCGTGTCGTACTCGCGCGGCGCGCCGCCGTCGCTACCGACGATGGCGTAGTCGGTGACCAGCTGGCCGTAGTAGGTCCGCGGCTGGGTGACCGGGATCGCCGGCGCGGCCCCGCCGGCCTGCTGCCGCTGCAGCGCGGCCAGGTCCGACACCACGTAGTCCGGGTAGCCGTTGACCACGGTGTTGGCCGGCGCGGCGACGAACCCGTCGCCGTGCGTGAACACCATGTGTTCGTTGATCCAGTTCTTCTGCGCGTCGTTCAGACCCGCGGCATTGAGTTCGCGGACCGCGACCACGTAGTCCTGGGTCTGCCCGTTGACCGTGTACCGGTCCATGGCCAGCTGGTCCGGGAAGCCGTAGAAGTTCCGCAGCTGCTGCTGCTGGGTGAACGTCGGGGACAGCACGTTCGGGTCGAGCAGCCGGGCGTTGGGCACGGTCTGCTGGTCGGCGATGATCTCCTGCGGGTCGCCGGAGAGCTGACCCGGGTAGTCGATGTAGTTGATCTGGTTGTCTTGGATCTTGTACGCGGCTCGGGTCGCGTCGATGTTGCGGGCGATGTACTCCGGCTCCCGGTTGATGCCGTTCGGGTTGACGACGACCTGCTGCAGCACCAGCGGCCAGACGCCGCCGATCAGCACGCTCGACAGCACCAACAAGCCCAAGGCGATCGCCGGCAGCTTCACCGACCGGGTGAAGGCGCCCACGATGAAACCGATCGCACAGATCAGCGCGATCAGCATGAGGATCAGCTTGGCCGGCAACACCGCATTGACGTCGGTGTAGGAGGCGCCGGTGAACGTCGGGTTGCGGTTGGAGAACAGCAACTCGTACCGGTCGTACCAGTACTGCACCGCCTTGAGCAGCACGAAGGCGGCGACGAGCAGCGACAGCTGCATGGTGGCCTGCGGGGTCACCTTGCGGCCCGGCCCGGACAGCCGGATCCCGCCGAACAGGTACTGCACCAACGCGACCAGCACGAAACAGACACCGATGATGACGAACAGCCAGCCCAGCACGAGCTGGATCATCGGCAAGGTGAAGACGTAGAACCCGACGTCGTTGCCGAACTGCGGGTCGTTGACACCGAAGCTGCCGCCGTTGAGCCACAGCTGGACGATCGTCCAGTCGGACTGCGCGGACAGGCCGCTGATCAGCCCGACCACGATCGAGATGCCGAACGCAAACAGCTTCGGGCGGGCGGTGACGATCGTTCGGTACGGGGCCAGCGGGTCGGCCTCGTTGCTGGGCACGAAGACCGGCCGCGACCGGTAGGCCACGAACAGGGCCAGGAAGACGCACAGCGCGGCGCCGACCCCGGCGACGAGGAACATGGCGATCCGGCTCAGCGCCTGCGTGGTGAACACCTCACGGAAACCGACCTCGCCGAACCACAGCCAGTCGACGTAGATGCTCACGAACTGGAACCACAGAATCGCCAGGACGGCCAGGCTGACCAGCGCGATCAACACCCGCTTGGCGCGCTTGGACATCGTGGGCAATCCAACGGGGGGCCGCATGGCCACGGGTGAACTCCTCGTGTCGTCTTTGGTGCATTGCGCCCGACGCTCATCGAAACGTGGGGATCGACGGAACGTTCGCGCTCGCACCCTCAACTGTAGGCACCGGCGTCAGGTTCCCCGGATCCGGCAACGATCGGGCAACGACCCGATTCACATCGACCTCATGTGTCGCTCCTGGGCGCCACCCAAGAGCCGATCGGCTACGTGCGAAGATCGGCGATCATGACGACTCCTGAGTGGGCCGAGGACCCGGACCTGGCCGCGGCGGTCACCGAGGTGGAGGAGTTCGCGGGCACGGCCGGCTGGGACCGACCGCCGGCCCTGTTCGCGCTGGTGCGCACGGCCGACCTGGCCGCCGCCGAGCCGTCGCTGGCCGCCGAACTCGGGGCGGCCGAGTTCACCCCGATCGCCCAGGACGCGCTGCCCGATCCCGACCTGGAGCGGGCCCTGGCCCAGATGTCCTGGCCGCCCGCCGTGGTCGGTTGCGTGCTCGTCCAGGAGATCGTGGTGCTGCCGCCGAGCGCCGGTGCCGCGTTGTCCGAGGACACCGCCGCGGCCCAGGCGGCGGCGCATCCGGAGCGGACGGAGGCCCGGCTGGTGGCCGGTGTGCACCGGGACGGGCGCCGGGCGTGCCTGCTGCGGATTCGCGGCACCGCTCCGGACGGCGACCCGTGGCCGGTGGTGCGCGGCGCCGAGCTCGCCCCGAACCTGTTGGAGAGCCTGCTGCTGACGTTCGAGGAGTGACGTCAGCAGCCGGGAGGGGTACCGCCGGCCCGCAGCGTGGCCAGCGCCTGCGTCGCGTCCTGCAGCGTCGCCACCTTGACCAGCTGCAGCCCGTCGGGGACCTGGGTGACCGCCTCGGCGCAGTTGTCCGCCGGCACCAGGAACACCGAGGCCCCGGCCTCCCGGGCGGTGATCATCTTCAGCAGGACCCCGCCGATCGGCCCCACCTTGCCGTCCGCGTCGATGGTGCCGGTCCCGGCGATGAACCGGCCGCCGGTCAGGTCCTGGCCGCCGAGCCGGTCGATCAGACCGAGGGTGAACATCAGGCCGGCCGACGGGCCGCCGATGCGCTCCAGCGAGATGGTGATGTCGAACGGGGCCTGCGGACGCTGCACCGCACCGATGCCCAGCACACCCTGCTGGCCGACCGCCGGGTTGCTGCCGAGGGTGACCTTCTCGTCGACCGTCTGATCACCGCGCTCGACGGTGACGGTCACGGCCTGGCCGGGACCGGTCCCGGCCAGCGCGGCCTGCAGCGAGGGAAAATCGGTGATCGGCGTGCCGTCCAGCCCGGTGATCCGGTCCTGCGGTTGCAGGATGCCGGCACTGGGCGAACCGTCGGCGATGTCGCCGACGTAGACCACGTTCGGGTAGTTCAGGTAGCGCAGGGCCGCGATCTCCGCGGCCGACTGGGAGTCCCGGAACGCCTGGGCGTTCTGCGCCTCGACCTGCTCGATCGTCTGGTCCGGCGGGAAGTAGTCCTCCCGCGGTGCCAGGGCGAACCGGCCGGACGCCCACAGCGCAAGGCTCTCGAACAGGGTGATCCCGTCGCTGATCGAGATCGTCGTCATGTTCAGGTTGCCCTCGCCGGACCGGCTGCCGTCCGCCCCGGCCGGCACGCCGTCCCCGGTGAAGGTGATCACCCGGGTGTCGCCGACCGACCCGAGGACGTTGTAGGTCACCCCCGGGGACACCGCGACGTACGGGATGGGGATGGCCACGGCCGCCCCCACCAGCACCGCGCTGGCCGCGCCGCCGACCACCAGGGTGCGGCCGCGCAGGGACAACCGGGAGAACCAGGACATGGGTCCCGAGGGTAGGGCGTGACGCGCATCGTTCACATCGAGGCCACCCAGGACGGGCGAAGTTGCGTAACGTGGGCCGCATGACGAACCTGCCCTTCGGATTCACGCCATCCGGAGACGACGACCCCGAAGGCAAGCCCGGACAGGGCCCGGGACCTGGTGGTTTCGACCTCGGCCAGCTGGGCTCGATGCTGTCCCAGCTCGGGCAGATGATGTCCCAGGCCAACGCCTCCGGGACGTCCTCCGGGCCGGTCAACTACGACCTGGCCCGTCGCCTGGCCACCTCGCAGGTACCGGCCTCGCACCCGGCCTCCTCGGTGGACGTGAACAAGGTCGCGGAAGCCATCAAGCTGGCCGAGGTGTGGCTCGACGGGGCCACCGCGCTGCCGGCCGGCGCCCGCACGTCGACCGCCTGGACCGCCCGGCAGTGGATCGACGCCACGATGCCGATGTGGGAGAAGCTGTGCTCCCCCATCGCCGAGCAGGTGTCCCGCGCATGGGTCGACGGGCTGCCCGAACAGGCCAAGGCGCAGGCCGGTCCGCTGCTGGCGATGATGGGCTCGATGGGCGGGATGGCTTTCGGCTCGCAGCTCGGCCAGGGCCTGGCCCAGCTCGCCACCGAGGTGCTCACGTCCACCGACGTCGGGATCCCGCTCGGGCCGGAGGGCACCGCGGCGCTGCTGCCGCGGTCCATCGCCGAGTTCGGCTCCGGGCTGAACCTGCCCGAGGATCAGGTCCGGCTTTATCTGGCCGTCCGCGAGGCCGCGCACCACCGGCTCTACGCCGGCACCCCGTGGCTGCGGGACCGGGTGATCAGCCTGATCAACGATTACGCCAAGGCCATCTCGGTCGACTTCTCCGCGGTCGAGCAGCTGGCCTCGTCCATCGACCCCAACGACCCGGCCAGCATCGAGGCGGCGCTGGGCCAGGGCATGTTCGAACCGACGGTGACCCCCGGCCAGCAGGCCGCGATGGCCGAGTTGGAGACACTGCTCGCCCTCGTCGAGGGCTGGGTCGACACCGTCGTGGCCGAGGCGGTCGGCGAGCGGCTGCCCGGCGCCGGGGCGCTGCGGGAGACCCTGCGCCGCCGCCGGGCCACCGGTGGTCCGGCCGAGCAGACCTTCGCCACGTTGATCGGGCTGGAGCTGCGCCCCCGCCGGCTGCGCGCCGCGGCGCAGCTCTGGGAGGCAGTCGGCGAGTCCCGGGGTGCCGACGGCCGGGACGCCCTCTGGGCCGATCCCGGTCTGCTGCCCTCGGGCAAGGACCTGGACGACCCGAAGGGCTTCGTCGAGCGGGACAAGCAGTTCACCGAGCTGCTGGCCGGCCTGGACGACATCGAGACCCAGTTGCTGGGCAAGCCGGCCGACGACGCGCCCGGGGACGATTCGCCCGGGGACGACGCGGGGACGTCCGACGGCGAGCCGCCCCGCGCCGTCTGAGGATCACCTCACACGGCGCTGGACGGGCTCCACAGGTTGATGCCGGTGTCCACCGCGTGCCGCTCGATGCCGGCGAGTTCCTCGTCGGTGAACGCCAGGTTCGCGGTCGCCGCCAGGTTGTCCTCAAGTTGGGCCACCGAGGACGCACCGACCAGCACCGACGTCACGCGGTCGTCGCGCAGTGCCCAGCTCAGGGCGAGCTGGGCCAGCGTCTGACCGCGTCCGGCCGCGATGTCGTTGAGCGCCCGGATGTGGGTCAGCGCCTCGTCGGTGAGCAGGTCGGTGGACAGCGAACCGCCCGATCGCGACGCTCGGGAACCCTCGGGCACACCGCCGAGGTACTTGTCGGTCAACATGCCCTGGGCCAGTGGGGAGAACGCGATACAGCCGACGCCCAGCTCGCCCAGGGTGTCCAGCAACCCGTCCTCGATCCAGCGGTTGAGCATCGAATAGGACGGCTGGTGGATCAGCAGCGGCGTGCCCAGGTCGGCCAGGATCTCGGCCGCCCGCCGGGTGCGCTCGGGCGAGTAGGACGAGATGCCGGCATACAACGCCCGTCCCGAGGCGACCGCGGTGTGCAGCGCACCCATCGTCTCCTCCAGCGGCGTGTCCGGGTCGGCACGGTGCGAGTAGAAGATGTCGACGTAGTCCAGGCCCATCCGCTGCAGTGAGGCGTCCAGCGAGGCCAGCAGGTACTTGCGCGATCCCAGATCGCCGTACGGCCCGGGCCACATGTCGTAACCCGCCTTGGTGGAAATGATGAGCTCGTCCCGGTACGGGCGAAAGTCCTCGGCCAGGATCCGGCCGAAGTTGATCTCGGCGGATCCGTAGGGCGGGCCGTAATTGTTGGCCAGGTCGAAGTGCGTGACCCCGAGGTCGAACGCGCGGCGCAGCACCGCACGCTGCGTGGCCAGCGGATTCACGTCGCCGAAGTTCTGCCACAAGCCCAACGACACGGCCGGGAGCAGCAATCCGCTGCGTCCCGTCCGGCGATAGGGCATCGGTTCGTAACGGTCGTCGGAGGCTGTGTACGGCATGGCGGCCAGTCTGACAGGCCGGTGCCCAACCGGCCCGGCCTCCCCCTCCGCGCGGGCGTGGCGCCCGGGCGCCACATTCTCGGGTCCGGAAATCCCCGGCGGTGCGTGACGGGGCGGGTACGGTGGGCGCCGGTCCGATCCCCGGATCGAGCTGATGCGGGTGACCGCGCGCGGCCGTCTCAGGCACGCCGGGTCACCGCGGACGAAAGGAAGGGCCGATGGCCGAGACCTACAACGGCTACTGCGTCAAGTGCAAGGAGAAGCGGGACTTCGAGGGCGAGGTCGCCGAGACCAACGGGCGCCGGATGGCCAAGGGGACCTGCCCCGTCTGCGGCACCAAGATGAACCGAATCCTGGGCAAAGCCTGACACTTGTCCACAGGCCCGCCGGGGCCTGTGGACAACTCGTGGTCCGCCGGTCCCGATCCGTCACCCTGGACGCGGGGTGATGGATACGGTGACGCGTTATCAAAGTCGGCCCGGCACGGTCGGGCGAGTGGACATGACGGCCCGCTACGCGTTGTGTGCGGACGTCCCGCTCATCGTCCGGACGCCGGGCGAGGTGCAGATCGGCGCCGAGGAACCGCGCCGGGTGCTGTTGCTCAACGCACCACCGGAAGCCGCCCCGGTGCTGTCCGGACTTGACGGATCGGCGCCGGTCGGCGCGTTGCTGGCCGCACACGATGCCGATCCACTGGTCTGGCACGCGGTGCTGGAACAGCTGCTGTCGGCCGACCTGCTCGTGCCCGTCACCGACGGCTCCCGTGAGCCGAGGCCGGGATCCGGCCACCTGTCCCAGGAACGGATCGGGCTGGTGCACCGGCACGGCCAGGCGGCGGCCGGCCGCATCCTGCAGACGCGGCGTGATTCGCTGGTCGTCGTCCGCGGAAGCTCGGCCGCGGCGTCGCTGGTCGCCACGCTGATCGCGGCGGCCGGCGTCGGGCATGTCCATCACGACCCGACCCGGACCGGGCTCGCCGGCATCGACCCGCGGCCGGGCTCCCCGGGACCGGTCGGGCGCCGCACCGGCCCGGTCGCCGACCCCGCGGTCCGGTCCGCCAATCCGTCGGTGCGCACTCACCGGCCGGCGCCCCACCAATCACCGGCCGTGGTGGTGCTGGCCGGTGATTCGGTGCCTGACCTGGGCACGGCCGCCACCCTGGTCCAGCAGCGCCTCCCCCATCTGTCGGTGCTCACCCTGGCCGGCCGGGCCGTGATCGGGCCGCTGGTGCTGCCCGGCCGGTCCAGCTGCCTGGGCTGCATGCACCGGCACCGGACCGACGCCGACCCGGGCTGGCCGGTGGTGGCGAGGACGTTGGCGCGGCAGGCGCCGCGGGCGCCGATGACGATCTCGGCGATGGCCGCCGCATTCGCCGCGGCCCAGGTCCTCGACCTGGTCGACGGCGGGCGCGCCCCGGCCACGGTGAACGGGTCGATCGAGTGGACACCGGACGAGGCCCTGTCCGGCCGCCGGCGCAGCTGGCCGGAGCATCCCGACTGCGGCTGCCTGCTGTTGCGATGATCCTGTTGCCATGATCGGAGCCGCGCCAACCGTCAGCCACAATGGACGGGTGGCCGACATCCCCAAAGGTGCCCTCAATCGAACGGCTCGCCTGGCGAGCCTGCCGCTCTCGGCTGCGGGTCGGGCCACGCTCGGGCTCGGGCAGCGTCTGGTCGGCCGGGACCGCGACACGGTGAGCTCCGAGTTGCAGCGCCGCACCGCCGAACAGCTCTTCGAGGTGTTGGGCACCCTCAAGGGCGGCGCGATGAAGTTCGGGCAGGCGCTGAGCATCTACGAGGCGGCGATTCCGGACGAATACGCCGCGCCTTACCGGGAGGCGTTGACCAAGCTCCAGAACGCCGCGCCGCCGATGCCGCCGGCCACGGTCCACAAGATCCTGGCGCAGCAGTTCGGCACCGGTTGGCGGGCCCGCTTCGCCGAGTTCGACGACACCGCCGCGGCCGCCGCGAGCATCGGTCAGGTGCACCGCGGCATCTGGCACGATGGCCGGCCCGTCGCGGTCAAGCTGCAGTACCCCGGCGCCGACGCCGCCCTCAAGTCCGACATGGATCAGCTTTTCCGGGTCGCCCCGCTGCTGGGCATGGTGGTGCCGGGCACCGAGATGAAGCCGCTGGTCGCGGAGTTGCGGGAACGGATCCTGGAGGAGCTCGACTACGCCCGGGAGGCGGACAACCAGCGCGCCTTCGCAGCCGGCTACGCCGGGGACGAGAAGTACCTGGTGCCCCGGGTGGTGGCCAGCGCACCGAAGGCGATCATCTCCGAATGGGTGGACGGCACCTCGCTGAACCGGATCGTTGCCACCGGCACCCGGGAGCAGCGCGACCTGGCCGGGAGCCTGCTCACCGAGCTGCATTTCGCGGCCCCGGCCCGGGTCGGCCTGCTGCACGCGGATCCGCACCCGGGGAACTACCTGCTCACCGACGACGGCCGGTTGGCCGTCATCGATTTCGGGTCCGTGGCCCGGCTGCCCGACGGGGCGCCGCGGATCATCGGTCAGGTCACCCGGCTCGCCCTGGAGGGACACGCCGACCTGGTGGTGGAGGCCCTGCGCGGGGAGGGCTTCATCCCGCCCGGCTACCACCCCGACCCGGAACTGCTGATGGATTACGTCGTCCCGTTCGTCGAACCGTTGCGACACGAGACCTTCCACTTCACCCGGACCTGGATGCAGGCGCAATTCGCCCGGATGTCCGACTTCTCCACCGAGGAGTCGCGGGTGGCCCGGCACCTGAACCTGCCGCCGTCGTATCTGCTGATCCACCGGGTCACGCTCGGATCGGTCGCGGTGATGTGCCAGCTGGACACCAACGCCGCATTCCGCGCGATCGTCAGCGAGCACCTGGCCGGATTCCACGATCCGCTCTGACCGATCCTGCGCCTACCAGTACTCCTGGTCCAGCTTCGATTCGATCGCCCGCAGGTGTGTGCGGGCGCAGGCCGGGCAGGTCCACGTCATGCCCCGGGCGGTCGACTCCGACATCCAGCCCAGCGGCACCGCCGGTACCGCCGTGCCGCACAACTGGCAGGCGCCGGCCGGCCCGGCCGATTCACGCGGATCAACCATCGGCCCACGGTAGCGGTCGCTGGATACTCGACGCCGGACGGACGGCGCGTCAGGCTGGGGTGCCTGACGCGCCGTCGGGGTTCAGCGGCCCTTGCGGACCTGCTTGGCCCGGCGGATCTGCCGGGTGCGTTCGACGTCGCGCTGGATCTGACGTATCCGATCCCGCGCGAGATCTTCGATGAGAGAACTCATTTCATTCCTCCGTGAGTGGCCCGCCGGACGGCGGGATGATGCGAGTCGTTGCATGGTCGATGGGTACGGGCGACGGAACGGCACGGTTCGCGACGTCGGACGCGGCCGCAGGCGGGTCGTCATGCCGCGACCTTCCGGGGCCGGCCCCGCGGCCGCTTCCGGGCGATCACGACGCCGTGATCGAAGATCTCGCCGCCCCAGACGCCCCACGGCTCGCCGCGGTCGAGTGCCGCGGCCAGACATTGGGACCGGACCGGGCAGTCGACGCACAGCGCCTTCGCCCGCTCCAGGTCGGCCGGCCGCTCCGCGAAGAACAGGTCGGGATCACCGACCAGGCACGGCAGATCCTCGTGCGGACTGGTGTCGATCAGTTCGAGTAGGTGCATCACGGTGGGCCTCCGTGAGGGGTGTTGATGGTGGGCCGTCCGGTCCGGATTGGGCCGGCCTACGGCTCGGAGTCGGTGAATTGCCTGTCAGATACAGGCCAAATGGGGCATTCGCCCCGTCATCCGGGCGAACCAGCTCAGCTTGCGGGCGAGCGGCCGGTCAGGCCTCGAGCGTCCCGTAACGCTGGAACATGCCACCGAAGGTAGCCAGCGCGAGAACATCGACCTGGTCACGGCGCGGTCGCGCGACGATGACCGGTCCCTCGATCCGCCGCAGGTTCGCGACGCAGGAGCCGGCCCAAGCGCTGGTCATCCGCACATTGAACATTCGGCACCTCCCTTGCGTCCGCGACCCCGCCGAGGCGGAGAGCTTGTTCCGGCTGTTTCCTTACTCCGGTGCCGCACCGCTCCGGCCTTGATCGACCCTCGGTGCACCAACCGAGACGACAGTAGGTCCCGGCCGCCGGGCGACGCAACCGAATAAACCAAAAACTTCCGCAGATCCTCAGGTTCGGTCGGCGCCGGCCCGGCCGACGATCTCCAGCACGTCCGTCCCATAGGCGTCCAGCTTGGCCCGACCGATCCCGGGAATGGCCAGCAGCGCGGCGTTGTCGGACGGCTTGCGTTCGGCGATGGCCAGCAGCGTGGCGTCGGAGAACACCACGAACGCGGGCACCGATGCCTGCAGCGACCGGTCCTTGCGCCACGCCCGCAGGGCGTCCACCAGTTGCGGGTCGGCGGACGACGGGCACTTCGCGCAACGCCCGGCCTTGATCTGCGCGGCCGCCAGCAGGGTCGCCCCGCAGATCCGGCACCGGCCGGGAGCCCGGCCGGCGTGGTCCGGCCGAGCGCTGTCCGGCGCCAATCCGGTGAGGAACCGGCTGCGCCGGCGAGTCCGCCGGCCGTTCTCGGTGCGGGACAACGCCCAGGACAGCGCGAGCCGGGATCGGGCGCGGGTGACGCCGACGTAGAACAGCCGCCGTTCCTCCTCGATCTCCTCCGGGGTCTCGGCGTGCTGGATCGGCAGGGTGCCATCGGTGAGTCCGACCAGGAAGACCGCGTCCCACTCCAGCCCCTTGGCCGAATGCAGGGAGGCCAGGGTGACGCCGAGCGCCGACGGCGCGTGCTGGGCCTCCGCCCGTTGGTCGAGCTCACGGACCAGGGCCGGGACGGTGGCCGCCGGCTCGGCGGCGGCCAGTTCCTCGGCGAGGCTGACCAGGGCCAGCAGGGAATCCCACTTGTCCCGCAGGGCGCCGGCCGGCGGCGGCTCGTCGCTCAGCCCGACCGGCCCGAGCAGCTCCCGCACCCGGGCGACCAGTGGCGACGGGGCAGCGTCGACCTGGGCGGGGGGGTCATCCGCACCGCGCAGGACGCCGATGGCCTGCCGCACCTCGGGCCGGGCGAAGAACCGTTCACCACCGCGCACCACGTACGGCACGCCCTCGGCGGACAGCGCGTCCTCGTACGCCTGGGACTGCGCGTTCATCCGGTAGAGCACGGCGATCTCGGCGGCCGGCGTGCCGGCCTCGATCAGGGCGGCGCAGGCCGCGGCGACCGCCGCCGCCTCGGTCGGTTCATCGGGATGCTCGTCGAACGTCGCGGCCGGCCCGTCGGGCCGGCCCGCGGTGAGCCGGAGCCGGTACCGGGTGGTGGCACCGGACGCTCCGGCGATGATCCGGTTGGCCAGCCCGACGACCTGCGGGGTCGATCGGTAATCCCGCTCCAGTTTGACCACTTCCGCATTCGGATAACGCTTCTCGAAGCCGAGCAGGTACTTCGGGCTGGCCCCGGCGAAGGAGTAGATCGTCTGGTTGGCATCGCCGACCACGGTGACGGTGTCCCGGCCGCCCAGCCAGGCGTCGAGCAGTCGCTGCTGCAGCGGGGTGACGTCCTGGTACTCGTCGACGACGAAACAGCGGTACCGAGAACGAAATTCGGCGGCGACGTCCCGGTCGTCCTCGAGCACGGCGCAGGTGTGCAGCAGCAGGTCGTCGAAATCGAGTTGCTCGGCCTGCTGCTTGGCCTGCTCGTAGCCGGCGAACACTTTCGCGACGGTCTCGGCCGGCAGCGGCGTGTCCCGCTGATGCTTGGCCACCGCGGCGAGGTACTGGTCCGGCCCGGCCAGGGTCGCCTTGGACCATTCGATCTCGCTGGCCAGGTCGCGCAGCGTGGCCGCATCGGTGCCCGCATTCGCCCGCCGGGCGGCGATCGCGACCAGCCGCAGCTTGTGCTCCAGCACGGGCCAGAGCGGCCCACCGACCGCCCGCGGCCAGAAGTACCGCAGCTGCTTGAGCGCCGCCGAATGGAACGTGCGGGCCTGGACGCCGGGCACTCCCAGGGCCCGCAACCGCAGCCGCATCTCGCCCGCCGCCCGGGTGGTGAAGGTGACCGCGAGCACCTCGGACACCGGATGGGCGCCGGTCGCCACCAGGTGCGCGATCCGGTGGGTGATCGTCCTGGTCTTGCCCGTGCCGGCGCCGGCGAGCACGCACACCGGACCCGACGGCGCGACCACCGCCGCCCGCTGCTGGTCGTCCAGGCCCTCCAGGTGGTTCGTCGGCACCCGTCCATGCTCGCACAGCCGTACGACACCGCCGAAGCTTGCTTCGGTGGGGCGAGCGGAGCGAGCCGTCGGAAGCTCGACAGCCGCCGCAGGCGTCCGTTGGACCTCGCGTCAGCGATGTGACCTCGCGTCAGCGATGTGCCGCCGCAGGCGCCCGTTGGACCTCGCGTCAGCGATGTGCCGCCCAGGCGTCGATCATGCGGCGGGCGATGGACACCGGGCCGGGCAGGACCTGGGCGAACGCGGTGCCGGCGTCCACCGGCGCGGCATTGTCCCGCTCCTGCACGGACAGACCGGGGGACGGAGGCCGGCTCGACGACCCGGACAGCCAGTTGTCCTGATCGTCGGCGATCAACTGCCGGACGGTCGCCCGGTCCACCCAGTGCGCCGACTCGATCTCACCGACCCGCGGCCGCAGCTCGTCGGTGCGATCGGCCCGCGCCGCGAAGCCCACCATCAGCGAGCGCGGGAACGGCCAGGGCTGCGAGCCGAGGTAGTGCACGTCCCGAACGTTCAACCCGACCTCCTCGCTGATCTCGCGGACCACCGCGGCCTCCAGCGACTCCCCCGCCTCGACGAAGCCGGCCAGCACCGACACCCGGCCGGGCGGCCAGATCGGTTGCCGGGCCAGCACGATCGAGTCGGCACCGTCATGCACGAGCACGATGACGGCGGGGTCGGTCCGCGGGAAATCCTCGTGGTCGTCCGGGCAGACGCGCGACCAGCCGGCCGGACGGGGCGTGTTGCGCTGCCCGCAGCGCGGGCAGAACGGCGCGGCGCCGTGCCAGGTGAGCAGCGCGGTGGCGGTGGTGAACAGGCCCGCCTCGGTGTCCGAGAGCAGCGCCCCGATCTCGCGCAGCCCGGCCGCCGGCCCGGTCACCTCCCCGGGCACCGCCCAGTGGTCGACGCCGTCGATCTCGCCGAGCAACACGGCATCCGCCGGCGGTTCGGGGGCCAGCTCGGCGGCGGGCAGGAACGTGAGCGACGAGCCGTCCCAGCTCGCCCGGCCGGACCGGTCGACGACCAGAACCCCCGCCGCCGGCCAGGTTCGGCGCAGGCGGTCCGGGTCGCGCACGTCCTCGGACCGGTCGGCCGCGCCGCGGGACAGTGTCGGCACACCCATCGAGAACGCCGTCACGGCAGCTCCACCGTGCCCAGCGCACGCAGACCCGGTGCCACCGCGTCCATGTCACCCAGGATCACGCCGGTGAACGCCGCCGGCGCCAGCATCGTGGCCGCCGCGGCGGCCACCTCGTCGACGGTCGTCGCGGCCAGCCGCTTCGGATGCTCGCGCAACCAGCTCTCGTCCAGCCCACTCCCGGCGAGCAGGGAGAGCATCGACGCCAGACCGGCCTGGGTGGCCAGCGAGGCGGCCAGGGTGCCCAGCGCGTAGTTGCGCGCCGCGTCGACCTCCGCCCGGTTCGGCGGCTGCAGGGACAGGCGGCCGAGTTCGTATTGGGCCTCCAACAAGGCCGGGGCGGTGGCCGGTGTGGCGGTGTCGAAACTGATCGTCACCGCACCCCGGCCCGGCCAGAACTCCATGGCCGACCGCGCATGGTAGGTGAAGCCCTTGTCCTCGCGCAGATTCTCGACCAGGCGGGACGAGAAATAACCGCCGTACACCAGGTTGGCCAGCTGGTGGGCGGGATACGCCGGATCGGATCGGGGCACCGCCGGACCGGACATCCGGACCTGCGACTGCACGGCGCCCGCCCGGTGCTCGGCCAGCAACGGACCGCCGGCGATCGCCGGCGGCGGGGCGAGCGGGCGGGTCGACCGGTCCGACACCCATCCCGACAATGCGTGCACTGCTTCGGCGGTCGCCCGGCCGGGGCTCAGATCGCCGACCAGGGTGAGGGTGCACCCGTCGGGCACCACGGCGCGGCCGTGCAGCCCCCGCACGGCGGCCACCCCGACCTTGCCGACGAGTTCGGCGTCGGGCACGTCCCAGGCGGCCGGGTGCTCACCGAACCGCCGCTGCTGCAGCAGCCGGTGCGCGACGGAGGCCGGCTGCGCCGCCGAGATCATCAGGTGCTCCACCAGCCGGGCCCGCTCGCCCAGCACGTCGTCCTTCCGGAACGCGGCGCCGGTCAGGCAATCGGCCAGCACGTCCAGCAGCGTCGGCAATCCCGACGCGAGGACCGAACCGGTGACCAGGAGCCGCTGCGGATCGACGCCGGTGTCCAGATGACCGCCGACTGCCGCCAGCTCGGCGTCCACCTGCCGGCGATCCCGGCCCGCGGTGCCCAGCAGCAGCGTGGCCGCCAGCAGCTCGGCCCGGGCCGCGTGCACCGGGCTGGTGCCACCGAACGGCACCCGCAGCCGGACCTCCACCACGGGGCTGCGCGGCTTGCGGACGGCGAGCACCGTCAACCCGTTGTCCAGCACCGTCCGTGAGACCGCCGGCACCCGGCCGCGCGCGCCCGGCACCAGGCCCGGCACCGGCCGCGGCCCGGTCTGCGTCCGCCCGATCTGCTCCGCCGACCTCATCGGGTCACCCTCCCGGAGGGGGCCTGCTCGGGCACGATCCGTAACTCGGCGCACCGGCCGGGGTCGAGGGACGCCGCGGCGGCCGCGATGTCCTCGGCGGTGATCGCGGACAGCAGCGTGGGCAACTCACCGAGCAGCTCGGCACGGCCGTGCAGCAGTTCCAGGGAACCCAGTGAGCGGGTGCGGCTGGCGATCGCGTCGTTGTCCCGGTACAGCGACGAGGCGAATCGGGCCAGCGACCGTTGCCGCTCGTCGGGCTCCGGGCCGTCCGCGGCCACCCTGGCGATCTGCTCGGCGCAGGCCTCGATGACCCGTTCGGCGGCCACCTCGACAGGGTGAATCGCACCCAGCACGAACACGTCCGGATCCCGCGCGTCGAGCGGCCCGCCGAGCAGGCCCGGTGATGCCCACAGGTCGGTGGCCAGGTTGGCCTCGGCGACCACCGCGGACTGCAGCCGGGAAGACTCCCCGTCGGACAGGATGCCGGCGAGGGCGACGAACGCCAGATAGCCCGGCAGGTCGGCCACCGGGTCGGGCAGGCGCCAGCCGATCGCCAGCGCGGGCGCGGGCGCGTGCGGGTCGGCATGGTCGGCGCGCAGCACCTGCGTCGGTGGCGGCTCGGCGAACGACGGTCGGACCGGCGCCGGGCGGTGCGGAATGTCGTGGAAATGCCGCTCCACCCACTCCCCCGCCTGCCCCGGATCGAAGTCGCCGCAGACCGTCAGCACCGCGTTGGCCGGGGTGTAGTACGTGTCGAAGAACTCGGCGCAGTCCTCGACCGTCGCCGCCCGCAGGTCGACGAAGTCGCCGTAGCCGTTGTGCGCGTTGGCGAACGAGCTGAACAGCACCGCCGGCAGCTGCACCCAGGGGAACCCGCCGTAGGGGCGGTTGAGCACGTTGAGCCGGATCTCCTCGCTGACCACGTCCACCTGGTTGGCCAGGTTCTCCGCGGTGATCAGCGGCGCCCGCATGCGGTCGGCCTCCAGGAACAGCGCGCGTTCCAGCGCGCCGGCCGGGACCACCTCGAAGTAGTCGGTGTAGTCGGTGTGGGTCGAGCCGTTGAACACCCCGCCGGAGGACTGCACGAGCCGGAAGTGCTCCAACTTGGGCAGCGACTCGCTGCCCTGGAACATCAGATGCTCGAAGAGATGGGCGAACCCGGTGCGGCCCTCCGGTTCCGAACGGAAACCAACGTCGTAATGGACCGCCACGCCGACCACGCCCGCTCCCGGATCCGGCGCGAAGAGCACCCGCAGGCCGTTGCCCAGGACGGTCCGCCGGACCGGGTAGTCGGCCCGGGGCAGGCGCGGGGCACGGGAACGTCCGGTTCGGCGGGCGGCTGGAGCCGCAGCGGAGGGCACCGGGTCACCCTACGTTGACGGGCCCGAGCGGGACGTCAGACGCCCGCGGCGCTCCGGTGGGTGAACAACTCGTCGTGCAGGTTGTCCCGCAGGCTCTCACGGGCGGGGAACAGCCGGTCCAGTTCGCCCGGCACCGGTTCGGCCTCGGGCGGGGACGCCGGCGCAGCGACCGGTTCGTCGTCGTCGGGCCGGGCATGCCGGCCACGACCGGTTCCGTCCGCGGCCGCGGGCGGCCCGCCGCGCCGGTCCACCGGGTGTGGACGGCGGGCGTCCCGGACCACCGCGGCGGCGGCGGCCACCCCGAGCAGAGCGGCCAGGATCAACCCCAGCGGCAGCAGCCGGCCGGTCGAGTCGCCGGCGTCACCGGCGACGGCGGACAGGACGACCCTGCCCGGGTCGGCGGTGGAGTATTCGACCGCGACGATCTCACCGGGATGGTGGCCGCAGGCGTCCAGCGTCGCGCGGCGGGTGGTGCCGGGCGGTTGACCGGCCGGGTTCTGCACGTCGACCACGGTGCCCTCGTCACCGTTCCGGCAGGCCAGCGACGACACCACCACGGCCGAGCCGGAGACCGTGGAATCGGTGACGGCGGCCGGACCGGCCGACCCCAGCACCCAGGACCACCCGGCCACGACGATCAGCACCGCCGGCGCCGCGATACCTACGGCCCTGGCGATCACCCGCGAACGAACTGCCCCCCTGGCATGCCTGCCCATATCGGGATGATGACACATCGCATGCCGCCGGCGTACCGGTTTGGCGCCGCCGGCCGGCCCGGCGTGGCGCGGGAGTCAGCCGTCGAAGCCCAGTTTGCGCAGCTGCTTCGGGTCCCGCTGCCAGTCCTTGGCCACCGTGACGTGCAGGTCCAGGTACACCCGTCCACCGAGCAGGTCCTCGATCTGCAGCCGGGCCCGGCGACCCACCGCCCCCAACCGAGCGCCCTTGGGTCCCAGCACGATCGGCTTTTGCGACGGCCGCTCGACGAACAGGGTCACGTACACCTTGGTGACCGGCTTGGCCGCGTCCTCCTCGGGCGGCAGGATCTCGGTGACCAGCGCGGCCAGCGAGTGCGGCAGCTCGTCGCGCACCCCGTCCAGGGCCGCCTCCCGGACCAGTTCGGCGATCCGGGTCTCGATCGGCTCGTCGGTCGACTCCGCGTCGGGGTAGAGCATCGGCCCCGCGGGCAGTCGGGCGACGAGCAGGTCGACCAGCGTGGCCACCCCGTCCCCGGCCACGGCGGAGACCGGCACCACGTCGGCACCGGGCAGCAGGTGACCCACCTCCAGCAGGTGCTCGGCCAGCCGCTCCCGCGACACCTTGTCGGACTTGGTGACGACCCCGACCACCGGCGTGTCGCCGACCCGGTCGACCAGGTCGCCGGCGATCCGCCGGTCGCCCGGACCCACCCGCTCGTCGGCCGGCAGGCAGAAGCCGATGACGTCGACGTCCGACCACACCGACCGCACCAGGTCGTCCAGCCGTTCGCCCAGCAGGGTGCGCGGCCGGTGCAGCCCCGGCGTGTCGACGATCACCAGCTGGGCGTCCGGCCGGGTCAGGATGCCGCGGACCGCGCGCCGGGTGGTCTGCGGCTTGTCCGAGGTGATCGCGACCTTCTCGCCGACGATCGCGTTCAGCAGGGTCGACTTGCCGGCATTGGGTCGCCCGACGAAGCAGGTGAATCCGGACCGGTAGCCGGCGTCCGGTCCGGCGTCCGTGGCTCCGGGGGTACTCAGCGCCGGCTCCGCACGGCACCGTCGGGCCCGGCCAGGATCAGCGTCCCGGCGCCCAGGTCACCGGCCGCGGCGACCGACGCGGGGTCGATCTCCGCAGCGGCTCCGACGACCACGGCGGCCTCCAGCTCGTGCGCGCCGGAGGACACCGCGGCGGCCACCGCCGCCTGCAGCGCGGTCAAGGACAACGAGGGCAGGGTCACGGTCGCCGCCGCGTAGGTGCGGCCGTCCTCGTCCCGGACCGCGGCCCCCTCGGGGGCCCCGGCCCGGGCCCGGGCACCCCGGGCCAGCGTGACCAGCTTGGCGTCCTCGGCATCCAGTTCCTGCGCGGCCCGCGGTGGGCTGTCGGTCATCCGGATCAGTTCCGTTCTGCTCGTTGCGGCTCCCGGGCCGGCACCGGCCCGGCGTCATCGGCCGGCTCCCGTTCGGCCGCCGGTTTGGCCTTCTTCTTTTTCTTCTTGCGGGGTTTGGGCCGGTCGGCGTCGTCCGGCTCGGGTTCGGCGTCGTCGCCGGGCCCGGAGTCGGCCTCCTCGAGCTCCTCGGCCCGGAGCTGATCCTCCCGCTCCCGGCTCTCGCGCTGCCGCTCGACCTCCTCCGCCCGCAACTCGGCCGGGGTGAGCCGGCGCACCAGCACGGTCTGCACGCGGGGCCGGCCGCGGCGGTCGACCCCCGGTTCGCCGTGCAGGAACAGGCCCTCGACCGTGACCTCCGAGCCGGGCAGGGGCACCCGGCCGAGCTGCTGGGCCAGCAGCCCGCCGACCGTGTCGACCTCGTCGTCGTCCAACTCGACGTCGAACAGCTCACCGAGATCCTCCACCGGGAGCCGCGCGGAGACCCGGTAGGAGCCGTCGGGCAGCGGCTCCACCGGCGCCGGGGTGTCCGCGTCGTACTCGTCGGTGATCTCGCCGACGATCTCCTCCAGGATGTCCTCGATCGTCACGATGCCCGCGGTGCCGCCGTACTCGTCCACCACGACGGCGAAATGGCTGCGGTCCCGCTGCATCTCGCGCAGCAGGTCGCCGACGTTCTTGGACTCGGGAACGAACACCGGCGCCCGCATGAGCTCGGTCAGCAGCGGGCCGGTGTCCTGCGGCCCCAGCGTGATCGCGCGGGCCACCAGGTCCTTGAGGTAGACCACGCCGACGGTGTCGTCCAGATCGTCGCCGATGACGGGGATGCGGGACATGCCGGACCGGGTGGCCAGGGCCAGCGCCTGGCGCAGCGACTTGTCCCGCTCGATCCACACCATCTCGGTGCGCGGCACCATCACCTCACGCACGATGGTGTCGCCGAGGTCGAAGACGCTCTGCAACATTTCCCGTTCGGACTCCTCGACCACCCCGCGGCTGCCGGCGATGTCGACGAGTTCGCGCAGTTCGATGTCGGAGGAGAACGGACCCTCGCGAAACCCGCGCCCGGGGGTGATCGCGTTCCCGATCAGGATGAGCAGCGACGCCACCGGGGCCAGCAGTTTGGCCAGGCCGCGGGTCGGCCCGGCCAGGGCCAGCCCGACGCTGTAAGGGTGTTGGCGGCCGATGGTGCGCGGGAGCACGCCGATCACCACGTAGGTGACCAGGACCATCACCCCGACCAGGAGCACCCCGACCCAGAACTGGAAACCGAGGGTGGTCAGCGCCACCTTGGCGACCATCACCGTTGCGGTGATCTCGGCGGTGATCCGCAGCAGCAGCAACAGGTTCGTGTACCGCGGCCGATCCTCGGTGATGGTCAGCAGCGACGAGGCGCCCCGGCGGCCCTCCCGGGCCATCTCCTCCAGCCGGGCCGGCGACACCATCGTGATCGCGGCATCGGCGGCCGCCAGCACGCCGGCGAACGGTACGAGGGCGGCCGCGAGCACCAACAGCACTGCGTCAAGACCGTCCACGACGACGGTCAGCTCCCCCGGGTCGGGTCGGGATCGCTCGGACCCGGGTCACTCGGGCTCAGACCGACCGTGTCCAGCACCGCCGCGTCGGCGGCGGCCAGCCGCGCCTTGCGGGCACCCGCCGTCCGCTGCTCGCGCCAGGTGTCCAGCAGCTCGTTCTGCAACCGGAACATCTCCCGTTCCTGCGCGGGCTCGGCATGGTCATAGCCCAGCAGGTGCAGCACCCCGTGCACGGTCAGCAGGTGCAGTTCGTCCTGCAGGGCATGTCCGGCCGCCTTCGCCTGCTCCGCGGCGACGGCCGGGCACAGCACCACGTCGCCCAGCAGCGCCGGTCCCGGACCGGATTCGTCGGGCCGGCGGGCGGTGTCCAGCTCGTCCATCGGGAAGCTCATCACGTCGGTCGGACCGGGTTCGTCCATCCACTTCACGTGCAGCTCGGTCATCGCCTCGGCGTCGACCAGCAGCACCGACAGCTCGGCCAGCGGGTTGATCCCCATCCGGTCCAGCACGTACCGGGCAACCGAGACGAGTCCGATCTCGTCCACCGGCTGACCCGACTCGTTGGCCACCTCGATCGTCACTGGTCCGCCTCCGGCGCCTTGCGGTGCGCCACCGACCGGTTCGACCGTTGGGTCGGCCGACCCGGCCGGCCGGGTTGCCGATCGCGCGGTCGATCCGGCGCGAGCCGGTTGTCGTCGTCCCACCGTTCGTAGGCGTCGACGATGTTCCCGACCAGCCGGTGCCGCACCACGTCGCCGGAGGTCAGGGTGGAGAAGGAGATGTCGTCGATGTCGGACAGGATCTCCCGGACCACCCGCAGCCCCGACCGTTGCCCCCCGGGCAGGTCGATCTGGGTGATGTCGCCGGTGACGACGATCTTCGAGCCGAAGCCCAGCCGGGTCAGGAACATCTTCATCTGCTCGGGCGTGGTGTTCTGCGCCTCGTCGAGGATGATGAACGCATCGTTGAGGGTTCGCCCCCGCATGTAGGCCAGCGGCGCGACCTCGATGGTGCCGGCGGCCATCAGCCGCGGGATCGACTCGGGATCGAGCATGTCGTGCAACGCGTCGTACAGCGGCCGTAGGTAGGGATCGATCTTGTCCGACAGGGTGCCGGGCAGGAAGCCGAGCCGCTCCCCGGCCTCGACCGCCGGGCGGGTCAGAATGATCCGGGTGACCTGCTTGGCCTGCAGCGACTGGACGGCCTTGGCCATCGCCAGGTAGGTCTTGCCGGTGCCGGCCGGGCCGATGCCGAACACGATGGTGTGCTCGTCGATGGCATCCACGTACCGCTTCTGGTTGACCGTCTTGGGCCGGATCGTCCGGCCGCGCCGGGACAGGATGTTCAGCCCGAGCACGGCGGACGGTGATTCGGCGGGCGATCCCGGGCCGCTGTCGGCGGCCGGGGCCGCGGCGAGCATGCCGATGGTGCGACGGACCATGTCCGGCGTGATCACCGAGCCGGCCTCCTGCAGGGCCAGCAGCTCCCGCAGGGTGCGCTCGGCGAGCGCGACGTCGCCGGCCGCACCCTTGAGGGTGATCCGGTTGCCGCGCACGTGGATGTCGGCCGCCAGACCCTGTTCGAGCAGCCGGAGCAGCACGTCACGGGAGCCGAGCAAACCCATCATCTGCCGTTCGTCGGTGACGACGATCGTTGATTCGCTGGGTGGGGCGGGGCTGTCCGGGTCGGCTCCTCGATCACCGGCGAGGTCACGGGAGAGGTCGCGTCCGCGAGGAAGGTCGGTCCGCGCCGCGGCCGACGGAGAATCCGGCACCTGGTGACTGCCTGCTTTCCCTTGCTCGGTATCCCTGACGACCGCTGTCCGATCGCCGACCGATTCTATCGAGGCGATGGGGCGGCCGGGCGACCGGTTTGGCGTTCGCCGGTCAGCCGGGCGGCCAGCCCAGGTGCCGGCCACCGAGCAGATGCAGGTGGGTGTGGAACACGGTCTGCCCGGCGTCGGCACCGGTGTTGGTGACGAGCCGGTAGCCGGACCGATCGATACCTTCGGCCTGGGCCAGGGTGCGCGCGGTGAGCACGAGCGCCGCGAGACCGGACGGATCGTCACCGGCCACCTCGGCCGCATTCTCGTAGTGCGTGGTCGGGACGACCAGGATGTGCGTCGGCGCCTGCGGATTGATGTCCCGGAAGGCGACCACGTGATCGTCGCGGTGCACGACCTCCGCCGGGATGGTGCCGGCGACGATCTTGCAGAACAGGCAGTCGTCACTGGTGTAGGGCATGGCTGCCGAGCCTAGCCCGCCGACCGGCTCAGACCATCCGCAGCACGTGGCTGCGGCAGACGTCCCAGGCCGGGTGCCGGACGTCGATCAGCTCGAAATGACCCGTCCGCGGCAACACGATCAGCGACGCCGGGTCGCCGGCCCGCCGGGCGGCTTCGACGTACCGCTCGGACTGCGACAACGGCACGGTGTCGTCGGCGTCACCGTGCACCGCGACCACCCGGGCGCCGTCGCCCACGTGGGCCAGCGGGGACGCGTGGTGGTAGCGCTGCGGCATCGACCGCGCCTCACCCTCCATCAGCGCGGTCACGGCTCCGTTGCCCAGCCGTTCCACCGACGCGCCGACCAGGTCGAGCAGCCCCGCCTGGGCGACCGCCCCGACGATCGGCACGTGCGCCTCTCCCGGCGCGACCGACCCGGCGGTGCCGGCCCGCAGGGATCCACGGTGGGCCAGCCAGGCGGCCAGGTGTCCACCGGCGGAGTGCCCGACGGCGGCGACCCGGTCGAGCGACAGCCGCCCGTCGGCGGCGTCCTGCCCGGGTCCGGCCAGCGAATCGACCGCCCGGGAGACGTCCGCGAGCGTGGTCGGCCAGCCGCCACCCTCGCCGACCCGGCGGTACTCGATGACGGCGGCGGCCACCCCGTACCGGGTCAGGTCGTAGCCGAGCGGTTCGGCCAGTTCCATGCCGTAGATGGAACGCCAGTAGCCGCCGTGGATCACGACGACGACGGTCAGGTAGCGGCCGGAGGGCAGGAACAGCCGGATCTTCTGGCTGGGGTGCGGCCCGTAGTCGTAGTCGCGGATGTCGACCTTCATGTCCACCGTCCGGTGAGCACACCGAGCGCGCCGAGGGCCACGGCCGCGGCGGTGGAGGTGCGCAGCACCTGGGGACCGAGCCGCACGACGGTGGCGCCCGTGGAGCCGAACACCGTGAGCTCCTCCTCGGTCAATCCCCCTTCCGGACCGACAATCAGTACCACGTCGCCGGCGGCCGGCAGCTCGGCCGCCGCCAGCGGTGTGATCGACGACTCGTGCAGGACCAGGGTCGTGGCGCCGGCGGCGACCTCGGCCACCTGCGCCGTCGTGGCCAGGTCGCGGACGACCGGGACGAAGGGCCGGCGGGCCTGTTTGGCCGCCTCGCGGGCGGTGCCGCGCCAGCGCCGGACCCCCTTGTCAACCTGCTCCGGGGCGCGCCACCGGGCCACGCAGCGCTGCGCCGCCCACGGCACGATCTCGTCGACGCCGGCCTCGGTGGCCAGCTCGACGGCCAGTTCAGCGCGTTCGCCCTTCGGCAGCGCCTGGACCAGGGTGACCCGGACGGCGGGCGGGTCGACCCGGACGGCCGGCCCCACCTGCAGAGTCAGTTCGGCCCGGCCGGCGGCGACGACGGTGGCCGGGCCGAGCCGGCCCGCGCCGTCGGTGAGCACCACCGATTCCCCGGCCCGCAACCGGCGGACCGTCGCCGCGTGCCGGCCCTCGGGGCCGTCCAGGACGAAGGAACCGGCCGGGGGCAGCGCGTCGACCAGGAAGAACGGCTCACCGTGCCGGCCGGGCAGCTCGCCGGACCGCGGGGTGTCGGACAGCTCAGCGCCCGGCGAAGGAGTCACGAATCCGGGAGAAGAACCCGCCGTTGTGCCCGCGGGCGGCGAGCTCGGGCTGTTCCTCGCCGCGCAACGTCGCCAGCTCGCGCAGCAACTCGGCCTGCCGGGAGTCGACCCGGGTCGGCGTCACGACCTCGATGTGCACGTGCAGGTTGCCCACCCCGGTGCCGCGCAGCCGGGGCATGCCCTGCCCGCGCAGGGTGAGCACGGTCGCCGACTGGGTGCCCGGCTGGATGTCCAGGTCCTCCACCCCGTGCAGGGTCTGCAAACCCATGGACGTGCCGAGCGCGGCCGCCGTCATCGGCACGTGCACGGTGCAGTGCAGATCGATGCCGTCCCGCTGGAACCGCTCGTGCGGCTGCTCCTGCACCTCCACGTAGAGATCACCGGGCGCGCCGCCGCCGGGGCCGACCTCGCCCTGGCCGGCCAGCCGCACCCGGATACCGTCGCCGACGCCGGCCGGGATGTTCGCCCGCACCGTGCGCCGGCTGCGCACCCGGCCCTCGCCGTTGCACTGCAGGCAGGGCTCGGGGATGACCTCGCCGAAACCCCGGCACACCGGGCACGGCCGGGCGGTGACCACCTGACCGAGCAGCGAGCGCTGGATCTGCTGCACCTCGCCGGTGCCCTTGCACATGTCACAGGTCGCCGGACGGGTGCCGTCGGCGCACCCCGAGCCGTGGCAGGAGGTGCACAGGGTCGCGGTGTCCACGGCGAGGTCCTTGGCCACGCCGGTCGCGCATTCCTCCAGGGTCAGGGTGATCGGGATCAGCGCGTCCTCGCCTTGCCGGACGCGGGACCGGGGACCGCGGGAACGGGTCGCCCCGCCGCCGAAGAAGGCGTCCATGATGTCGCCGAGGCCCATCCCGCCGAACGGGTCGCCCATGCCGCCGGGACCACCCGGGCCGCCGCCCTGGCCACCGAGCGGGTCGCCGCCGAGGTCGACGACCTGGCGTTTCGCCGGATCGGACAGCACCTCGTAGGCGGCGGTGACGTCCTTGAAGCGCTGCTGCGCCGCCGGGTCTGGGTTGACATCGGGATGCAGTTCCCGGGCCAGCTTCCGGTAGGCGCGCTTGATCTCATCCTGCGAGGCGTTCTTGGCCACGCCCAGCAGGCCGTAATAGTCCCGTGCCACCCTCTGCACCAGTTGCCTTCCCGCGAGCCGGGGCCCGCCACATGACGAGCCTTACCGCCCGGCGACGATCTCCCCGACGTACCGGGCGACCGCCCGGACCGCGGCCATCGTGCCCGGATAGTCCATCCGGGTCGGACCGACGACGGCCAGCCCGCCCATCAGGGTCTGCCCGCTGCCGTAACCGGCGGACACCAGCGCCGTCGTCGCCAGATTGACGTCGTCGTTCTCACTGCCGATGGACACCACCACCGCGTCGGGCGTCTCCAGGGCGGCCAGCAGCTTGAGCAGGGTGACCTGCTCGTCCAGCGCCTCCAGCACGCCGCGCAGGGTCGCCGGCTGGTCGGCCCAGGCGCCGGTGGCGTGCGACGTGCCGGAGAGCACGAGGCGTTCCTCCGGATGCTCGACCAGCGCGTCCAGCAGCACGTTGACGGCCGGCACCACGACGGTGCGCACGGCCGGATCGACCTGGGCGGCGGTCTGCGAGATCGCCGCGGCCGCATCGGCGAGCCGCCGGCCGATGACGTGCGCCGAGAAGAGGGTACGCAGCGCGAGCAGACCCTCGTCGGTGACGTCGGCGTCGAGTTCGACGAGCCGTTGTTCGACCCGGCCGGTGTCGGTGATGACGACCAGCAGCAGGCGGCGCCGGTCGAGCGCGACGACCTCGACGTGCCGCACGGACGAGCGGGACAGCGTCGGGTACTGGACGAAGGCGACCTGCCGGGTGAGCTGGGCCAGCAGCCGGACCGAGCGACGCAGCACGTCCTCCAGATCGACCGCCTCGGACAGGAACGACTGGATCGCCCGCTTCTCGCCCGCGGACATCGGCTTGACCTGCGAGAGCCGGTCGACGAACAGCCGGTAGCCCTTGTCGGTGGGGATCCGGCCGGCCGACGTGTGCGGTTGCGCGATGTAGCCCTCGTCCTCCAGCACGGCCATGTCGTTGCGGATCGTCGCCGGCGAGACACCGAGCTGGTGCCGGTCGACCAGGGACTTGGAACCGACGGGCTCCTGGGTGGCGACGTAGTCGGAGACGATGGCGCGCAACACCTGGAACCGGCGGTCGTCGGCCGACATGGGTCACCTCCCTCGTCACGTCACGGAGCACGGGCGGGCGCGGGTTGGCACTCGCGCACATCGTCTGCCAAGTGTAGTCGTCACGGGGGTGGCTGGACGGCCTCGCGACGGGGGCGCCGGGGTCACCTCGTCCCGAGCGCTCCGACGTCCGGCGGTTACCCTGTCCGACGAGCGGTGCGTCGCGACGATGCATGGGCAACGGAGGCCGCACGGATGATCTTCAAGGATGTTCGTGACGGGCGTCCCTACCCCGACCACGGCCTGTCCACCCGGGAATGGGCGCGGATCCCGCCACGCAAGGTCCGGATGGACGAGCTCATCACCACCAAGCGCGAGCTGCGGTTGGACGCGCTGCTCGACGAGCAGTCCACCTTCTACGGGGAC
This sequence comes from Nakamurella sp., assembly GCA_044223435.1. Taxonomy (GTDB): domain Bacteria; phylum Actinomycetota; class Actinomycetes; order Mycobacteriales; family Nakamurellaceae; genus Nakamurella. The sequence goes on along the minus strand of JBGALY010000026.1, from coordinate 26,314 downwards.
CTGTTCCCGCACGCGGTGTACTGGCAGGGACAGCTGTACCTGGAGGACGGCCTGCATCGGGCCCTGCGGTCCGCGCTGCAGCAGCGGACCGTCATCCACGTGCGGGTGCTCGACCTGGACGCGCGACAGGCCGGCGGCACCGCACCGGGGGCCGGCGCACCCCTCTCACCGGCCTGGTAGGGACCCCGCCCGCCCGGTCGATGGCGCCGCTGCGTCAGCGCAGCAGATCCAGGGCGATCCCGTCGGCCAGCAGCCGGCCGGCCAGGGTCAGCCGGACGGTGCCGGCCGCCCAGTCGCCCGCGTCGAGCAGGCCCCGCCCGGCCGCCGACCGGGCGGCGTCCCGGCCGGCCCGCGACAGCCGCTCGGCCGGCAGGCCGGCCCGCAGCCGCAGCCGCAGCAGCACGTCCTCGGTGGTGCGCTGGTCATCGGTGAGCATCTCCCGGGCGTGCCCGGGGCTGCGGCCCGCGGCCAGCCGTTGGGCGTAGGCGGCCGGATGCTTGACGTTCCACCAGCGCACCCCGCCGACGTGCGAGTGCGCGCCCGGGCCGATCCCCCACCAGTCCTGGCCGGTCCAGTAGGCCAGGTTGTGCCGGCAGCGGGCGGCGTCGGTGCGGGCCCAGTTCGACACCTCGTACCAGCCGAACCCGGCCTGGGACAGCAGGCGGTCGGCGAGCAGGTAACGGTCGGCCAGCACGTCGTCGTCGGGCCTGGGCATCACCCCGCGGTCGACCTGCCGGGCCAGCCGGGTGCCGGGTTCGACGATCAGTGAGTAGGCCGAGACGTGATCGACGCCACTGGCCACGGCGTCCGCCAGCGACCGCGCGAACTCGTCGTCGGTCTCCCCCGGCGTGCCGTAGATGAGGTCGAGGTTCACGTGAGCAAAGCCCTCGTCCCGAGCCGACCGGACGACGTCGAGCGCGCGACCCGGGGTGTGGGTGCGATCCAGGATGGTCAGCACCCGCGGCGAGGTGGACTGCAGGCCCAGGCTCAACCGCGTGTACCCGGCGCGCCGCAGCTGGGCCAGCAGGGCGGGGTCGGTGGACTCCGGGTTGGCCTCCGTCGTCACCTCGGGGTCCGCGGCCAGACCGAATCGCTCCTCGATCGCCCGCAGCAGGCGGGTCAGCGGCGCGGCCCCCACCAGGGACGGCGTGCCGCCGCCGACGAAGACCGTCGACACCGGCCGATCAGTCCCGAGAATCTTCGCGGCCAGGTCGATCTCGGCCAGCGCGGCGTCGAGCCAGGACTGCGGTGACGCGGCCGAGCCGAGTTCACCGGCGGTGTAGGTGTTGAAGTCGCAGTAGCCGCAGCGGGTCGCGCAGAACGGCACGTGCACGTAGAAGGACAGGCTGCGGTCGGCCGCACCGCGGAAGGCCTGGTCGGGCAGCGACCCGTCCGGCGGCACCGGGTCGCCGTCGGGCAGCGTGGACGGCACGGTGAACAGTGTTCCCCACCCGGGTCTCAGCGCAGAACCGCGACCACGATCGCGATCAGCACCAGCGCGACCAGGGCGACCGTCATCCAGCGCCGGGTGACCTCCGGCAGGGGGCGGCGGCTCACCGGGCCGCGCCCTCCGGGGCGCCCGGTACGGCCGGGGCCGCCCCGGCGTCGCCGTCCCGGCGCGAGTGCCAGGCCAGCACGGCGTCGACCGCGCGGTCGATGAGCCCGGCCAGCAGGTAGCACAGGGGTCCGAGCACGGCCAACAGGACGATCACCTGCACCCAGTACGAAACCCCGGCGATCCATGATTCGACCGCGTCGACCACGTCGAGCACGGTCTGCCACATGCCCTGCAGGGTACGCAGGAGCCGGCGTGTTCAGGGCACCCCTAGGGTGGGCGGCATGCTCGCCGTCTACGCCGACGCCCCGCATCCCGACGATCCGCTGGCCGGGATCGTGGTGGGTGAGCGACCCGAGCCGGCCGTCCCCGACGGCTGGACGCGGATCGCGGTGCGCGCGGCGTCGTTGAACCGGCACGACCTGTGGACGCTGCGTGGGGTCGGCATCAAACCGGAGCAGTTCCCGATGATCCTGGGCTGCGACGGCGCCGGCGTCACCGACGACGGCCGGGACGTGGTGATCTACCCGATCATCGCCTCCCCCGGGTTCAGCGGCGACGAAACGATCGACCCGAAGCGGCACATGCTGACCGAGCGGGAGCAGGGCACCTTCGCAACATCGGTGGTCGTGCCGTCCCGGAACGCGCTGCCGCTGCCGCCGTCGATGACGTACGAGACCGCCGCGGTGCTGGGCACCACCTACCTGACCGCGTACCGGATGCTGGCCACCCGCAGCGGGCTGCCGGCCGGGTCCACGATCCTGGTGCAGGGCGCGACCGGCGGGGTGTCCACCGCGCTGATCCAGCTGGGCCGGGTGCTGGGCATGCGGGTCTGGGCGACGTCCCGGACCGAGGTGGGCCGCAGCCGCGCCACCGAACTGGGTGCGCACGCGGTGTTCGACACAGGTGCGCGGCTGCCCGACCGGGTGGACGGGGTGTTCGAGTCCGTCGGCAAGCAGACCTGGGCGCACTCGATGCGCGCGGTGCGGCCCGGCGGCGTGGTGGTCTGCTGCGGCGCGACCAGCGGCTTCGACCCGTCGGCCGACCTGCAGCGGCTGTTCTTCCTGCAGATCTCGGTGATCGGCTCGACGATGGGCACCCTGGACGAGATGCGGCGGCTCATCGCGCTGTGCGACGCGACCGGGCTGGTGCCGGTGGTGGACCGCACCTATGCGCTGGCCGACGGCGCGCAGGCGCTGCGCGACCTGGAGGAGGGCGGACCCGGCAAGCTCGTGCTGGTGCCCTGACCGGCCCGCCCCGACAGCGCAGATGACCCGACCGCGATGACCCGCCGGGTCGGCCCGCTGGCCGGCGTGCTGGCCGCGACCGCGCTGTCGGTCACGGCCAACAGCGTCGTCGCCATCGCGGTGCCCTGGCTGGTGCTGGAGCGCACCGGCAGCGCGGCGCTGGCCGGGCTGGCCGGGGCGGCGGCGATCGCGCCCATCGTCGTCGCCGCGGTGTTCGGCGGCGCGCTGATCGACCGGATCGGCAAACGGCGCACCTCGCTCATCGCGGACGGGCTGAGCGCGGCCGCGGTGGCCGCGCTGCCGATCGCCGACGCCACCATTGGGCTCGGCGTCGGGCTGGTGCTGGTGCTCGTGGCGGTCGGGGCCGTGTTCGACAGCCCGGGGGCGGCGGCCCGGGAGGCGTTGCGGCCCGACGTCGCCCGGGCGGCCGGCGTGCCGCTGGCCCGGGTGAACGCCTGGGGCGAGGTCGCCGAGAACACCGGCTACCTGGCCGGTCCGGCGCTGGCCGGGTTGCTCCTGGTGCTGGTCGGCGGGTTCGGCACGGTGTGGGTGGCGGTGGCGCTGTTCCTGCTCGCGCTGGCCGTCACCGCGCTGCTGGTGCCGGCCCACCTGTCGGCCCGGCCCACCCCCGAGCCCTACCTGCGGTCGGTCCTGGACGGCGTGGTGTTCCTGCTGCGGGACCGCACCCTGCGGGCCATCACGCTGACCGCGGCGGTGATCTGGCTGTTCCTGCTGCCGTTCGAATCGGTGGTGCTCAACGCCTACCTCAACGAGTCCGGGCAGGTCGTCGCGTTCGGCGTGATCCTGGCCGCGTACGCGGGCGGGGCGATCGGCGGGGCGCTGGGGTACGGGGCCGTCGCGCACCGGGTGCCCACCCGGGTGGCGCTGGTCGCCGCGCTGGCCCTGGCCGGCCTGTCGCTGGGGGCGTTCGCCGCGCTGCCGCCGGTGCCGGTAATGGTCGGGCTCGCCCTCGTGGCGGGCGTGGTCACCGGGCCGATCAACCCGCTGTGCGCGGTGATCGTGCAGTCCCGCACCCCGGAACGGTTCCGCGGCCGGGTGATCGGGTCGTACACCGCGCTGGCCCTGGCCGCCGGGCCGCTCGGCCTGCTGGCCTTCGGCCCGCTGGTCGACACCTTCGGACCGGCGGCCGGTTTCGCCGCGATCGGGGCCGGTCTGATGCTGGCCGCACTCGTCGCCCTGCTGGCACGGGGGCTTGGCGGGTTGGGCCGGCCGCCACGCCACCGCTGAGGCTCAGCCGTCCGAGTGACGGGCGAGCAGGCTGACGATCAGGATGCGGTCAACGGTGGTGAGGAACGCGACCACCCGCGGCGCGCACCACAGCACCCCCAGGCCGAGCAGGGCATAGGCGATCATGGCCGGCCAGGTGTCGATGAAGAAGTCCGGCCAGAGCTGCGTGCCGTGGTGAACCGTGCCGTCGGCCGCGACGTCGGCCGGCAGCCAGAGCCGCCACGCCGGGTAGGTCACCGCACCCAGCCCGGCGCTGTAGAACGCGATGGCGACGGCGAAGGTCAGCGGGGCCAGCGCGATCTTGACGCAGAAGTACGCGACCGCCCGCCAGTGCGCCGGATCCCGCAGCACCGCGCCGATCGCGGCGATCGGGCCGGGCCGGCGCGGTTCGGCCCACACCGGTGCGACGGTCGGCAGGCCCAGCAGGGCGTCGGCGAGCGACCGCTGCACCAGTCCACCGAAGCGGGCGACCAGCAGGGCCAGCACCAGGATCGGCACGCCGACGTAGATCACCACCAGCCCGACCCCGACCGACAGCAGCGTCACCAGCAGGACGAAGAACGCGATCGCCGGCACGAGATCGACGACGGCGTAGCCGAGTTCGGCCCAGGCCCGCGGCGAGGTCAGGCCCGGGGGCGGGGTCCGGCCGAGGTTCTCGGCGCGGCCGGCCGACGGGAGATCGGTGGGCCAGGCGGCGGTGGTGGTCATGAATCGATCGTTCGCCGCGCCGGGGCCGTGGCCCAGCGGGCAGGGGTGCCGGACCGAGTAGGGAAAAGCCCACCCCGGCGCGACGTGGGTGGCACCGGTCGGACCGGCCCACCCGACCGCCTCGGCGGGATCAGCACCACGGCGAGCGCGACCAGGATGCTCGCCACCTGGCTGACCACGTTCAGCCACTGGTCGAACGTGGAGTACACGTGCAGATGCGTGACGTGATAGCCGAAGTGGATGACCGAGAACACCAGCCAGGCCAGTCCGGCCAGGCGCGCCTGACCGGCGCTCCCGGTGACCGCGGCGACCAGCGCGATCACGGCCAGCGCCAGGAACATCGCACCGACGTCACGGATCAGGTGCTCGTTGTACGGGCCGTCGACGGCCACCCAGGCGGGCCGGATGAGCGGAAAGTCGCCGTAGAACGACGCCGGCAGCACGACCGCCCAGATGCCCGGCACCAGGCCGAAGAACCCGCCGAGGACGACGAGCAGCAACCGGGTGATGGGCCGGCTGCGCAGGCGGTCGCCGGTCATCGGGCGCCCCCGTGCGCGGCGGGCCGAGCCGGTTCCGCCGGCGGTTCCCAGCGCTGCACGGCCAACGCCTGGCGGGCGGCCGCGCCCGGCGGGGTCAGCCGCAGCGTGGTGTCCCGCAGCCGGCTCGCGACCGGGCCGCGAGCCTGCAGCACCCGGCCGAGCAGGCCGGCCTGCCGGGTGATCCGCTGGGTGCGCGGGCGGCGCAGCCGGTCGTAGGTGGCGAGTGCCGGGTCGATGCCGTCCGGTGCGGCCGACCGGCTCAGCAGGGCGACCAGGGTGGCTGCGTCCTCCAATGCCTGGTTGCCACCCTGTCCGAGGTTGGGCGTCATCGCGTGCGCGGCGTCGCCGAGCAGCACGCACCGCCCCCGGCGGAACGTGGGCAACCGGCCGGCCAGTTCCTCGATGGGCAGCCCGTGGATGCCCTCCGGCGGGGTCGACCCGATCAGCTCGCCGATCGGGTCGTGCCAGCCGGCGAAGCGCCGCGCGACGAGGGCCGGCCCGTCGGGAGCGGGCGCGTCGGCGGCCTGGGAGACGACGGCGAACCAGTAGACGCGGCCGTCGGCCAGCGGGGCGATGCCGAAACGCAGGCCCCGGCCGATGGTCTCCCCGACGCCGGAGCGGACGTCGACCGGCCGGTCGGTGACCCCACGCCACGCGACGTAGCCGGCATAGCGGACACCGGGGTCCTGCGACCACGCGGACCGGATCGAGCTGCGGAGACCGTCGGCGCCGACGACCACGTCGAAAGTCTCGCCCGCTCCGCCCACCTCGACCGTGCGACCGTCGGGCAGGATGCCGTGCACTGCATGACCGGTGCGCACCGTGCCGGGCGCCACGGCGTCCCGCAGGATCCGGTGCAGGTCGGCGCGATGCACGACCGCGGCCGTTGCGGTGACGGCGGGCGGCAGCCGGGCCAGCCAGCGCCCGTCCGGCCGTCGCTGCCCGGCCGGCACCCCGCCGCCGAGCCCGCCGGCGACGGCGCCGATCTCGCGAGCCGGCTTCGCCAGGCCCAGCGCGGCCAGGGCGGCCAGGCCGTTGCCGAACAACGAGATCCCGGATCCGCTGACCCCCGGCCGGTCGTACCGCTCGAAGACGGTGACGTCCGCACCCGCCCGTTGCAGACCGACGGCGGTGGCCAGGCCACCGATGCCGCCGCCGACGATGGCGACCCTCATCGGGTCCCTCCCACTCTGTCGCCCGGCGTGCTCCGGTTCGGCTGCCCGCCGGTGCGGATCAGCCACTGTTCGAAGGTTTCGGTTCCGCGAGGGCCGGTTCCGGACGGCAGCAGCGCGCCGTGGGCGGCCGCCGTGGCCGCCGCACCGAGTGCCGGAAGCTCCCACACCGCGCGGCGCGAGCCACGCGCCCGGGCCAGCCGGCGCACCAGGTCGGCCATCCGGCGCTCCTCGGGTCCGGCGATCTCCGGAGCGCGCCCGATCGCCGGTCCGCCGGCCAGCGCGACCACGTGCTCGGCCACCTCACGGGCGGCCACCGGCCGGCTCAGCAGGTTCGGCACGATCGCCACCGGGCCGGGCACCAGGTCCAGCAGCTGGCCGGCGAACTCGTGGAACTGCGTCGACCGCAGGATCGTCCACGGGATGTCCCCACGAGCGAGAACCTCCTCCTGTCGCAGCTTGCCGGCGTAGTAGCCGGTGTCCACCCGGTCGATCCCGACGATGGACAGGGTCAGGTGGTGCCGGACCCCGGCCCGGCGCTCGGCCCGCAGCAGCGTGGCGGTGGCCGTGCCGAAGAACTCGACGGCCCGGCCGCGCCGCTGGGTGCCGATGTTGACCACGTCGACCACCACGTCGACGCCGGCCAGCGCGGCGTCCAGCCCGGCACCGGTGACCACGTCGACCCCGGCCGATCGGGCCAGTACCACGGGCTCCTGACCGGCGGCGCGGGCGGCGTCCACCACCATCCGGCCGATCAGGCCGGTTCCGCCGGCCACGGCAACTCTGTCGTTCATCTCAGCTCCAGGATTCTGGGTGGGGGTTGACGCTCTCGCATTCACGGGACACCGGCCGGCCGCTCACTGTGACAGCGCACCGGATGATCCGAGGACCGCACGCACCCCGTCGGCGTACGGGGTCGGGGTGATGCCGAAGGCGTCGGCCGCTGCGGTGCCGTCGACCACGAAGGGCTGTTCGAACTGGTAGATCAACGAGGCTCCGTCGCGGGCCAGCGGGACGATCGTGCCCAGCGCCCGCAATTGCCGGCCGGAGATGGCGGCCACCGCGGCCCGGTGACCGGCCTGGTTCGCGGCCACCGTGATGAGTTCCCGACCGGTGGTGGCACCCGGGTGCGGGACGTGCCAGATGCGGCAACCCGCGCGGTCGAGACGGCCGACCGCGGCGATGGTGCGGGCGAAGTCGTCGACGTAGGTCGGGGTGATCGGCAGGTCGGGCTGACCGAACCAGCGGGCGGTCCGGCCCTTGCGGATCGCGCCGAACACCGTGCCGGCGATCATCGAGTGGGCGCCCGGTCCGTACAGTTCGCCGGCCCGGACGATGGACAGCCGGATCCGACCCGCGGCCGCGGCGCGCTCGAACCGTTCGGCGAGCCAGGCGCGCAGCACCCCGTGCGGGCTGACCGGCCGGTACGGCAGGTCGGGCGTCATCGGGCCGGCGACCTTGCCGTACATCCAGGTGTCGTCGGCATAGACGATGCGCGCGCCGGTCGCCTCGCCCGCGGTGATGATCGCGTCGGTCAACGGGGGAAAGTCACTGCGCCACCTCGCGATCGGTGGCATCGCGCAGTGGTGGATGGTGGTCGCTCCGGTCGCGGCGGCCGCCAGTGCGACCGGATCGGCGGCATCCACGGCGACCGGCTCGGCCCGCGGATCTCCGGCGGACCGACCGTTCCGGGTAACCGCGCGGACCCGGCAGCCGGCCGCCAGCAGGTGCCGGACGACCAGTCGCCCGGTCACCCCGGCCGCGCCCACCACGACATGAAGGTCCTGCTGGCTCATCACCATCTCGCCTCCGACCACTACAAATGTAGCACTACGTTTGTAGCAGCTACACTACACCCGTAGTGCCCGACGTCAAGGGGGTTCCATGCCCGTCATCACCGACCGACCGGTGGTCCTGGCCGATGCCGCGATCGGCCTGATCGCCGGCTCCGGCATCCGCGCCCTCACGCACCGCGCGGTCGATGCCGCGGCCCAGGTGCCCCCCGGCACGACGTCCTACCATTTCCGGACCCGGCGAGAGCTGCTGCGGGGCGTGCTGGTTCGGATCGCGCAGATCAATACCGAGCGCCTGGCCCGGCTGCCCGGGCCGCCGACCGACGTCGCCGGCGCACCGGCCACCCGGGCCGCGCGGCTGGCCGAGGCGGATCAGCTGGCCGGGCGGGTCGCGACGTTCGTCGACGGGCAGATCGGCGAGCATCGCGATCGCACGCTGGCCCGAATGGCGTGCGAGATCGAGGTGGCATCCGACCCCGACCTGCGCGAGATCCTGCACGCCGGGGGAATCTTCCGCACCCTGGCGATCGGCGCGGTCACCCGGCTGGGCGCGACCGACCCGCCCCGTTCGGCCGACGGGCTGATCGCCCTGCTCGACGGCCTGCAGTACGACCGGCTGGTCGGGGTCGGCTCACTCACCGCCGCACCGGCCGGCACGGAGCAGTCGCGGGCCGAGATCGCCGCGGCGGTGCGGAGTTACCTGGCCGGGCTGGTGCCGTGACTACTTCTTGGCGTCCTTGCCGGACGCCGGCGAGCTGTCGGTGGACAGCGCGGCGATGAATGCCTCCTGCGGCACTTCGACCCGGCCGACCATCTTCATCCGCTTCTTGCCCTCCTTCTGCTTCTCCAGCAGCTTGCGCTTGCGGGTGATGTCGCCGCCGTAGCACTTGGCCAGCACGTCCTTGCGCATGGCTCGGATGGTCTCCCGGGCAATCACTCTCGAGCCGACGGCGGCTTGGATGGGCACCTCGAACTGCTGCCGGGGGATCAGCTCGCGCAGCTTGGCGGTCATCGACACGCCGTAGGCGTACGCGGAGTCCTTGTGCACGATCGCCGAGAACGCATCGACCGCCTCGCCCTGCAACAGGATGTCGACCTTGACCAGGTCGGCCTCCTGCATCCCGATCTCCTCGTAGTCCAGTGACGCGTAGCCGCGGGTCCGGGACTTCAGCGCGTCGAAGAAGTCGAAGATGATCTCCCCCAGCGGCATCGTGTACCGCAGCTCGACCCGGGTCTCGGACAGGTAGTCCATGCCGCCCAACGATCCTCGGCGGGACTGGCACAGTTCCATGATCGTGCCGATGTACTCGCTCGGGCTGATGATCGTGCACCGCACGATCGGCTCGACCACGTCGTGGATCTTGCCGGCCGGCCAGTCGCTCGGATTGGTGACGACGTGGGCGGTGTGGTCCTCCATCGTCACCCGGTAGACCACGTTGGGGGTGGTGGAGATCAGGTCGAGCCCGAATTCCCGTTCCAGCCGATCGCGGGTGATCTCCATGTGCAGCAGGCCGAGATAGCCGCAGCGATAGCCGAACCCGAGCGCGGCCGAGGTCTCCGGTTCGTAGGTCAGCGCGGCGTCGTTGAGCCGGAGCTTGTCCAACGCATCCCGCAGCAGCGGGTAGTCCGAACCGTCCAACGGGTAGAGGCCCGAGTACACCATCGGTTTCGGGTCGCGGTAGCCGCCGAGCGGCACCGTCGCACCCTTGGCCGCCGAGGTGATCGTGTCGCCGACCCGGGACTGCCGGACGTCCTTCACACCCGTGATCAGGTACCCGACCTCACCGACGCCCAGGCCCCGGGTGGGGATCGGTTCGGGCGAGATGACGCCGACCTCGAGCAGCTCGTGCACCGCCTTGGTCGACATCATCTGGATGCGTTCGCGCGGGGTGATCTTGCCGTCGATGACCCGGATGTAGGTGATGACGCCGCGGTAGATGTCGTAGACCGAGTCGAAGATCATCGCCCGGGCGGGCGCGTCCGCCTCGCCGACCGGCGGCGGGATCTCGGCGACGACCTTGTCCAGCAGTTCCTTGACGCCGGCGCCGGTCTTGCCGGAGACGCGCAGCACGTCGTCCGGCGAACCACCGATGATGTGCGCGATCTCCTCGGCGTACCGCTCCGGCTGGGCGGCCGGCAGATCGATCTTGTTCAGCACCGGGATGACGTGCAGATCGTTCTCCAGGGCCAGGTACAGGTTCGCCAGGGTCTGCGCCTCGATGCCCTGGGCGGCGTCGACCAGCAGCACGGCGCCCTCGCAGGCGGCCAGCGAGCGGGACACCTCGTAGGTGAAGTCGACGTGGCCCGGGGTGTCGATCAGGTTGAGCACGTGGTCGGTGAGTTGACCGTCGGTCCCCGGCGCCGCCCAGGGCAACCGGACCGCTGCAGCATCCGGTCCGCGAGCGTCGACTTGCCGTGGTCGATGTGCGCGATGATGCAGAAGTTGCGGATCAGCTCCGGCGGGGTGAACGTGCGATGGGCACGAGCGGCTAGACCAGATGTCACGCCGCCTATGTTCCCACGCCTCCTTCCCCGTCGATCCCGGTGCGCCGGCGCCGGAGGAACGCCTGTTCGGCCGGGTTGTCGGTCAGCTCGATCGCCCGGTCGTAGGCGGCCACGGCATCGGCCGGCCGATCCAGCCGGCGCAGCAGGTCGGCCCGCGTGACGTGCCAGCCGGCATAGCCGGTCAGCTCCAGCGGTTCGACCAGCGCCAGCCCCACCATCGGGCCGTCCAGTTCGGCCACCGCGACCGCCCGGTTCAGCTCGACGATCGGCGAGGGCTGCACCACCCGCAGCTGGTCGTACAGCGCGACGACCTGGCCCCAGTCGGTGTGGCCGGCCGTCGGCGCGTCGGTGTGCACTGCGTTGATCGCGGCCTGAATCTGGTACGGGCCGGGCCGGTTGCGGTGCAGGCAGGCGCGGACCAGATCGTGCCCCTCCCCGATCAGCGCCCGGTCCCAGCGCGTGCGGTCCTGCTCGTCCAGCGGCACCAGCTCGCCGTCCTGCAGGCGGGCCGGCCGACGGGCCTGAACGAGCAGCATCAGCGCGAGCAGCCCGGTCACCTCTGGTTCCTCCGGCAGCAGGGTGCGCACGACCCGGGTGAGCCGGATCGCCTCGACGCACAGGTCGTCGCGGATCGGGTCGTCGGCCGACGTCGACAGGTAGCCCTCGTTGAAGATCAGGTAGAGCACCGTGAGCACCCCGTCCATCCGTCGGGGCAGGTCGGCGGCCTGCGGCACCCGGTAGGGAATGCCGGCGGTCTTGATCTTGCGCTTGGCCCGGGTGAGCCGTTGCGCCATGGTCGGCTCCGGGACCAGGAAGGCCCGGGCGATCTCCGCGGCGGTCAGGCCGCCGAGCAGCCGCAGGGTCAGTGCGATCCGGGCGTCGGGGGCGAGCGCCGGGTGGCAGCAGGTGAAGATCAACCGAAGCCGGTCGTCACCGATCGCGCCGTCCTGCTCGCTGACGGTGCCCGCCTCCAGGAGCGGGTCCGGTCGACTGGCGGTCATGGCGGTGGCCTCGGTGTGACGGGTGTCGCGGGTGGATTCCCGGCGGATGCGGTCGATCGCCCGGTTGGCCGCGGTCGTCGCGAGCCAGGCTCCGGGATTGGGCGGGCGGCCCTGCTCGGGCCAGACCCGCAGGGCGGCGACGAGCGCATCGCCCAAGGACTCCTCGGCCAGGTCGATGTCACCGAACCGGCGAATGAGACCCGCGATGAGCCGGCCGTGCTCGGCCCGGAACACCTGCTCGATGCTCCGGGCCGCGTCGGCACCCATCCGGTGGCTCAGGCCTCGCCCTGGAACGGCCGGACCTCGACCCGGCCCTCGCAGGCCGCCGACCCCTTCCGAGCCCATTCCAGGGCCTCGTCCAGATCGGCGGCGTTGATCACCCAGAAGCCGCCGAGGTACTCCTTGGTCTCGGAGAACGGGCCGTCGGTGATGACGGAGCCACCGCCCCGGCCGTCGACGACGGTGGCCGACTCGATGCCCTCCAGGCCGCCGGCGAAGACCCAGGCACCGGCCTGCCGGACCTCCTCGTTGAACGCATCGACCTGCTGGAACATCCGCTGCATGTCCTCGTCGGAGAACTCGGCGACCTCGGCGGGCGATTCGTGGTGGACGGAGAGCATGTACTGCTTCATGGTGGGCTCCTTGCTCGGTGGTTGTGCTCGCTGGATGTGCTCGGTGGATGTGCTGTCGGGTGGGCTGATGGGTGGGTGCGCTGGTGGGATGCCGACGGGTGGGTCCGGCTCAGGCGACGGTCGGCGTGATCACCGCCTCGCCGTCCACGATGCCCAGGTCGCCGCGGGAGAACGCCGCGGGCTCGAGCACCAGGTGGGTGGCGCCGGCCGCGGTGGCCCCCCGGGCGACCGTGCGGAACGCGGACGGCCGGGTGGTCTCGTCGAACAGTCGCTTGCCCGCGCCGACGACGACCGGGAACACCAGCAGCCGGTAGACGTCGACCAGACCGGCATTGTGCAGGGTCTGCGCGAGCTGCCAGCTGCCGTGCACCTGCAGCTCCCGGCCCGGCCGTTCCTTGAGGGCGCGCACCTGCTCGACGACGTCGTCGCGGAGCACGGTGGTCGGGCCCCACGCGGCCTGCTGATCGGTGAGCGTCGTGGCGACCAGGTACTTGGGGTAGGTGTTGAGGACCTTCGCGACCAGCTCGTCCTGGTTCGGGTAGGCACTCCAGTAGGTCCGCATCATCTCGAAGGTGCGGCGGCCGAGCAGGACCGCGTCGGCGTGCGCGAACCATTCCTGGTCCACGATCCGGCCGAAGTCCTCGTCGACGTGCGGGATCACCCAGCCGCCGCGGGTGAACCCGCCGGTGGTGTCCTCGTCCGGGCCGCCCGGGCCTTGCATGACGCCGTCGAGGCTGACGAAGGTGTTCAGGCTGAGCTTCATGATTCCTCCTGTTTCGTTCCTGACACCATCACCACGAACGGACCGGATCGCAGACGACAGCTCAGCAGAATTTTCTGCCAAGATTTTTTTCATTCTCTTCGCGGCCGGGCCGGACGTACCGTGGCGGGCGATGAGAAGGACGGTGCTGGGCGCGTTGCTGCTGGTCGGAGCGTTGACCGGGGCGTCCGGCTGCGGCGGACCGGCGGCGCCGGTGACCGGCCCGTCGTCCTCGGCGTCGGTGTCGGTGTCGGTGCCTCCGGCCTCCCGATCGACCTCGGTGTCGCCCTCGACCACCGGCACCGTGGCGGCGCTGCCGGACGTCCACCTGGCCGGGGTCAACGACCCGTCGTGCCGGTCCGCCGATCCCCCGGTGGTGTTGCTGCCCGGCACGTTCTCCACCGTCGCCGGCAACTTCGGTCCGCTCGCCGCGGCCCTGGCGGCGGACGGTCGCTGCGTCTACGGCACCAATTACGGGCTCGGCGGGGTGGCCCCGGTGCGGGATTCCGCGGCGTCCGTCGCGGCGTTCGTCGACGACGTGGTGGCCGCGACCGGGGCCGGCCCGGTCGACGTGGTGGCGTTCTCCCAGGGTGGCCTGGTCCTGCGGACGGCCCTGCGGCAGCAGGCGCTGGCCGACCGGGTGGGCACTGCGGTGCTGATCGCACCCACGTTCCACGGCACGACCTCCCCGCTGCTGGACGGGGTGCCGGGCCTGGCCTGCCCGGCGTGCGCGGATCAGACGGCCGGGTCGGCGCTGCTCATCGAGCTGGCGGCCGGCGGGGACCTGGACGGCGACGTGCGGTATGCCACCATCGCCAGCCGCGACGACACGGTGGTCACACCGGTGACCGCGCAGTCCCCGGCCGGACCGGCCGACCGGGTGACGTCGCTGATCGTCCAGGACCGGTGCCCGTCGGTCCGGCTGGACCACCTGGCCCTGCCCGGTGACGCCCGCGTGATCGAGTGGGTGCGGCAGGCTCTGGTGACGCAGGGCCGGCCGGACCCGGCCGCGTTCGCCTGCGCCGGGTAGCCCTGGCCGTGCCTCCGGGGTTTGTCGGTCCGGTGTCCCGGCTGGTAACGTGGACGGCCGTGTGTGCCCGACGGCGCCACGACCCCCAACGACGAAACGAAGGCATTCCGGCGTGGCCAACATCAAGTCCCAGATCAAGCGCAATCGCACGAACGAGCTCGCTCGGCAGCGCAACAAGTCGGTGAAGTCGTCGCTCAAGACGAGCGTGCGCAAGGTGCGGACCGCCGCGGAGGCCGGCGACAAGGAGGCCGCCGCGGTCGAGTTGAAGGCCGCGTGCCGCAGCCTGGACAAGGCCGCATCGAAGGGCGTCATCCACGCCAACCAGGCCGCGAACCGCAAGTCTGCCCTGACCGTTCTGGTCAACCAGATCTGACCCGTCCGTCCGACAGCCGGTGACTGCCTTCGGTCACCGGCTGTTGTCGTCGGCCCGCTGTCAGCGGCCCTTGCGGGCGTGCACGAGATCCAGGACCGCCTTCTCCAGGGCGTACTCCGGGTCGGCAGCGACGCCCTTGACCGCCGCGTTCAGTTCGGCGACGATCGCCATCCCGCCGGCCAGTCCGTCCGGAGTCCACCCGCGGGCCATCCCCCGGGCCCGATCGATCTTCCAGGGCGGCATGCCCAGCTCCGAGGCCAGCGCGTAGGAACTGCCACCCTTCGCCGCCGACACCCGGGACACCGTCCGCACGCCGTCGGCGAGCGCATCCGCGACCAGCACCGGCGCGACTCCGACCCCCAGGGCCCAGCGCAGCGACTCCAGCGCGCCGGCCAGATCGCCCGACATCGTGGCGTCGGACACGGTGAAGCCGCTCACCTCGGCCCGTCCGGAGTGGTACCGCCGGACCGCCTTCTCATCGACCGTGCCGCCGGTGTCCGCGACCAGCTGATCGGCCGCCGACGCCAGCTCGCGCAGATCCGACCCGACCGCCTCGACCAGCGCGGTCACCGCGGTCGGGTTGGTGCGGCCGCCGGCCCGCCGGATCTCGGCCCGGACGAAGTCGATCCGCTCGTTCAGCTTGGTGATCTTGGCGCAGGTCACCACACTCGCGCCGGCCTTGGTCAACGCGTCGGCGATCGCCTTGTTCCGGGCCCCGCCGGGGTGGTGCAGCACCAGCCAGACCCCCTCCACCGGGTCCCGGGCGTAACCGGCCAGCGCGGTGGCCAGTTCGCGCGACGACTCGTGCGCGCCGCGAATGATCACCACCCGGGGTTCGGCGAACAGGCTCGGCGCGACCAGGTCGGAGAACTCGCCAACGGTCAGCCCGGCTCCGGTGCCGTCCCGGCGTTCCGCCCCCGGGTCGATGCGCCGCGCCGCCGCGACCGCACGGGCGATCGCCCGGTCCACCAGGAGCGGCTCGTCACCGGTCACCAGGGTGAGCGGGGCCAGATCAACCGAGTCGGTCATGGACGCCATGCTGCCAGCCGGGTCGGACACCGACCGCTGTGGTGGCCGCCGCGAGCCCGTCGGCCACCGCCGATGATGCGTTACGATGCTCGGACAACTTCATCACCCACTCATCCAGAGGGGCAGAGGGACACGGCCCGACGAAGCCCCGGCAACCACTGTCGATGATCCATCTCGCGCTTGCGGTGACTTTCTCAGTCGCAGCCGGGGCCGATCGACAGCAGGTGCCACTTCCGTCCCGCTTCGGCGGGGAAGATGAGCAGAAAGGCCTCGTCATGACCTCTGTGCTGTCCGCGCCCGAAACCGCCACGCCCACCGTGGATCTCGGGCCTGCCGTCGCGCTTTCCTGCCGCGAATGCGGCAACCGCATCGATCTCGGCCCGTACTACGCGTGTACCGAGTGCTTCGGTCCGCTGGAGGTCGCCTACGAGTTCGCCGTCCGCGGCGACGACCTCAAGCAGCGGATCGAGGCCGGCCCCCAGAACATCTGGCGCTACGCGCCACTGCTGCCGGTTCCCGGTGACATCGCCGGCACCCCGAACATCAATCCGGGTCAGACCAAACTGATCCGCGCCGACAACCTGGCCAAGGCGCTGGGCATGCGGCGGCTGTGGGTCAAGGACGATTCCGGCAACCCCACCCACTCGTTCAAGGACCGGGTCGTCGCCGTCGCGTTGGCCGCCGCCCGGCAGCTCGGCTTCACCGTGCTGGCCTGCCCGAGCACCGGCAACCTGGCCAACGCCGTCGCCGCGGCCGCGGCCCGGGCCGGCATCCGCTCGGTGGTGATGATCCCGTCGAACCTGGAGCAGCAGAAGATCCTGACCACCGCCGCCTACGGTGGCACGCTGGTCGCCGTCGACGGCACCTACGACGACATCAACCGGCTGGCCGGCGAGATCGCCGCCGAGCAGGAGGACTGGGCGTTCGTCAACGTCAACGTCCGCCCGTACTACGCCGAGGGGTCCAAGACGCTGGCGTTCGAGGTTGCCGAGCAGCTCGGCTGGCGGCTGCCGGACCAGGTCGTGGTGCCGATCGCGTCCGGCGCGCAGCTGGTCAAGATCGACAAGGGGTTCACCGAGCTGGGCGAGCTGGGCCTGGTCGACGCGACGCCGTACAAGGTGTTCGGAGCTCAGGCCACCGGCTGCTCCCCCGTTTCCGAGGCGTTCAAGAACGGCTGGGACGTGGTCAAGCCGGTGCGGCCCGACACCATCGCCAAGTCCCTGGCCATCGGCAACCCGGCCGACGGCCCGTACGTGCTCGACGTCACCCGGCGCACCGGCGGCGCCGTCGAGGACGTCAGCGACGACGAGGTCATCGAGGGCATCAAGCTGCTGGCCCGGACCGAGGGCATCTTCGGCGAGACCGCCGGTGGCGTCACCATCGCCACGCTGCGCAAGCTGCTGGCCACCGGACAGCTCGATCCGGACGCCGAGACCGTCGTGTTCAACACCGGTGACGGGCTCAAGACGCTCGACGCGATCGCCGGCGAGGTCGGACCGACGGCCACCATCAAGCCGACCCTGGGCGCGTTCGAGGCCGCCGGGCTGATGTAGGTCCGGCGGCGCTCATCGGCCCCCGGCGGTGTCGCCGATGCCGTGCCGCCGCAGGAAGGTCACGATGTGACCCGCGACCAGTTCGGGATGGTCGGAGATCGGGACGTGGTTCAGGCCGGTCAGCCAGCGCAGCTGCGAGCCGGGCACCATCGCGAGGTAGCGGGCGATCTGTTGCGGCATCAGCGGGTCGGCCGTGCCCTGCAGGAACAGGGTGGGCGCGGTGATGGTGTGCAGGTGGGTGGGCACGTCGAACAGGGCCGAGAAGTTGACCGCGTCGTAGGCCGGCGCGTCGGCGTAGTCGGCCAGGAGCCGCCGGGCATCGGCGGCGGTGAGCTGCCAGGGCAGGCTGCGGTTCCCCGCGAAGAACATCGACCGGCCCAGCGGGGTTCGGCTCAGCGGTTCCGCGATCGGCGCGAGAGTCATCGCCATGGCGCGCCCCACCGACAGGGCCAGGTAGCCCTGCAGCCGCTCGACCGGCGTGCCGAGTCCGTCCGGGGCGATCGCGACGACGGATCTGACCCGGTCGGTGCCGGCCAGGTGGATCGCGATCCGGGCGCCCAACGAGTACCCGGCGACGTGGTACCGGTCCACGCCCAGGCCGTCGAGGGCGTCGTTGACCGCGGCGGCCAGATTGCCGGCCGTCGGGGCCACGGTGCCCGGCATCGCGGGCGACCGCCCGAACCCGGGCAGATCGATGGCGATGACGTCGAACTCGGCCGCCAACCGGTCCAGCGCCGGCCGCCACCCGACGTGGGATTCACCGATGCCGTGCAGCAGCACCAGCGGCTCGCCGGACCCCGTCCGGTGCACGAACAGCGGCTCGGAAGCCTGGGGGTTGTCGATGGCCACGGCACTCATCACGGACTCCTGAAAGGTCGAAGTGGCTGTCCGGTCGGCATTCTCGCCGTTGGACCGCCGGTGGGGACGGCAACGCCGGTCCGGTGCAACCGGACCGGCGTCGCGGTCACGAGGGCGCGAGCGGTGGGCTCGGCCCCGGGCTGACTACTTGGTGCCGCCCTCGGCATCGGCATCGCTGCCGTCCTCGGAGTCGGACGACACGAGGCGCTCGATGAGCTCCTCGATCGTGCCGGTCTTCGGCAGGCCACGCTCGGCCAGCTGGTCGGACAGCTCGGCCTTGGTCCGGCCCTCGTACGGCTCGCGGGCCTGCTCGCGGGCCTGCTTGGCGGCGGCACGCTCGGCCCGCTTGACCTCGCGCTCCTGCTCCTTGGCCAGCTCCTCGGCCTGCTCGGCCTGCTCCTTGGCCAGTTCCTCGCCCTTCCGGGCCTGCTCGGTGGCCGCTTCGGCCGCGGTATCGACAACGGCGTCGACCTGGTCGGCCACCACGCCGCCGACCTTCTCGGCCTGCTCGCGGACGGTGCCGGAGAGCGAGTCAACGATCTCGGCCCAACGGGTGGCCAGCTCGCGGTTCGCGTCGACGACCTGCTGCAGGAACTCGAAGTACCGGGTGATCGGCTCGGTGAGCTCGACCCGCGGCAACCGGGTCACCAGGCCGGCCTGGTCGGTGAGCACCCGGACGCCCCGCTTCCACGACTCCACCGTCTGCTCGGTGGCCTCGCGCGCCTGGGCGGCGCTGGCGGTGTACCCATCGGTGTTGACGACAGTCATGACACTCCTTGGTAGATCATGGTTCTCGGTGCCCTCGCCGAAACGGCGGCGGGCCTGACGGGGACGGGCAAGGCACGTGCGGCGCCTCGGGACGGCCGGTCACGAATCCTGTTGTGCACATCGCGACCGGACATCGGTCCGCCGTCCCCCGTTAGCTACGTTAGCCACTGTTGAGCTAACCGGTACCACCCCCAGGGGTGTGGTGGGCGGCCGCCCATCGTGCCGGCCGGCCGCTCCCGAGGGCGTCGCGAGCCGGCGTCGAACCAGGTCAGCACCGGTCCGTGCGGCGCTCGACGCGGCCCCCCGGCGGACCCGCAGCAACGGCCACCAGCGACCTCCGTCACACGGGCAGACCCCTGATTGGCCTACGGATTCCCCGCACCGGTACGTGATTCACCCGACACATAAAGGTGTTTCATCTCGCGAACGCCGGTTTGGCCGGCGCCGGAATCGGCACCGTCACTCCGGTCAGCTGCTGCGCAGGGCCGAAACCGGGTGCGCGGCGGACTCCGAGTCGTGGATGTCGATGCCGAACAGCGTGTGCAGGGCCTGCACGTAGCCGGCGCCGTCACCGGTACGGGCCAGTTCCTGCGCGCGCAGCGTCGGCGTGTGCAGGAGCGCCTGGGTGACCCGGTGCAACGCTCGTTCCATGTCGGCCGCCACGTCGGCCGGGTACTTGGCCCGGAGCCGGTCCAGCTCCTTCTCGACGGTG
The DNA here is from genome assembly GCA_044223435.1 of Nakamurella sp. GTDB lineage: Bacteria > Actinomycetota > Actinomycetes > Mycobacteriales > Nakamurellaceae > Nakamurella. Next base: position 6,831 of record JBGALY010000026.1, on the reverse strand, counting down.
CCCGAGACGTGCTGACGCAGGGCCACGACCGCCGGGTCCAGCCGGCGGATCGCCATCCGCTCCTCGAATGCGGCCACCCCGGCGATGACGACATCCTGGGCGGCGACGACCGCCTCCAGATGAGCGGGATCGACCGAACTCTGCACCGAATGCAGGTCGACCACCCGAACCCCGGGGACGGACCGGGCCGGGGCCGCGACGTGCGGGTGCAGGGCCAGGTCGATGATCGGCAGCGGCGTGCTCCGACCGGCCACCGCCGCCGTCAGCATCGGCACGTCGAGCATGCCGGCCGACTGCCCGCTGCAGGCGACCACCAGATCGACTTTCGCCATGGCCGCGGCGAGCTCGTCGGTCTCGATGGGGGTGGCCGCGTGCCGGGTGGCGAAGGCGTCCGCCCGCCCGCTGGGTGAATGCACCAACAGGCGCTGCGCGCCGCGGGCGCGCAGTTCCGCAGCCACCACCCGGGCGTAGGCGCCGGTGCCGATGATGAGGGCGCTGTCCACCACCGCCCCGTGCCCGTCGTGCCCGCTGATGTCCAGGGCGACCGATGCGACCGACCGGCCGGCGGCGCCCAGTCCGGTTTCGGTGGCGACCTGCTTGGCCACCCGGGCGGCGTGCTGGAAGAGCTGGTTGATCGCCGGCGACGCGGTCCCCGCGGCCTGCGCCTCGCGCAGCGCCCGGGCGATCTGCCCGGCGATCTCGGCCTCGCCGACCACCATCGAGTCCAAGCCGGCGGCGACCGTGAACAGGTGGGCGACCGCGGGGGCACCGACCCGGACCTTGAGCATGCCGCTGACCTCGTCCGCGTCCAGCCCGGTGACCCGGGCCAGCTGCGTCGCGACGCCGTCGATGGCGTCGTGGAACCTGGCCGCGTCGAGGTAGATCTCCAGGCGATTGCAGGTGGCGATGACCACGGACCCGCCGATCGGCCCGTCGGACTGCTTCGTCAGATCGCCCACCGCCCGGCTGAGCAGCGTCGGGTGCAGGGCGAGCCGGTCCAACTGCGTCAGCTCGAGGTCGTGATGGCTGGCGCCAAGAACCATGAGCATGACGCCGGATGTTACCGGCGCAACCGGCTCTCCCGGTACGAAGGCTAGCCTCACCTCGGCCTGAAGAGGGGGCCTGACCTGCGGTTTTCCGCCAGGGGGCGTGAGCAGGTCGGAGTGTTGCTCCGATCATGAGCCGGTGGCGGACGTCGGCCCCGCGGCGAGATGACACCATGGAACCCTCATGACTGTTCTCCCGCCCGAGGCCGCGACGCTCCCCTCGACACACCCGTTGCTCGACGGCCGCACCACCGATGCCCCGCTGCTGGCCGCCTACCGGGGCCGGCGACCGGCGAGCCGGCCGGTCTGGTTCATGCGGCAGGCCGGCCGCTCGCTGCCCGAGTACCGCGAGGTGCGCCGCGGCATCGGCATGCTCGAGTCCTGCCTGCAGCCGGACCTGGCCGCCGAGATCACCCTGCAGCCGGTCCGCCGGCACCGGGTGGACGCGGCCATTCTGTTCAGCGACATCGTCGTGCCGCTCAAGCTGGCCGGGGTCGACGTGCAGATCGTCGCCGGCACCGGACCGGTGGTCGCGTCCCCGATCCGGACCGCGGCGGATGTGGCCGCGTTGCCGCCGTTGGATCCCGATGCCCTGGCCCCGGTGGCCGCGGAGGCCGCGGCCGTGGTCGCCGAGCTGGGCACCACGCCGCTGATCGGTTTCGCCGGGGCGCCGTTCACGTTGGCGTCCTACCTGGTGGAGGGCGGGCCGAGCAAGGACCACCGGCGGACCAAGACCCTGATGCACGCCGCGCCCGAGGTCTGGCATGCGCTCGCCGCCTGGGTGGCCGGGGTGACGACGGCGTTCCTGCGGACCCAGGTCCTGGCCGGCGCGTCCGCCATCCAGGTCTTCGACTCCTGGGCCGGCGCGCTGAGCCGGCCCGATTACCAGACCTTCGTCGCGGAGCACTCCGCTGCGGTGTTCGCCGGGGTCGCCGACCTGGACGTGCCCCGGGTGCATTTCGGCGTCGGCACCGGCGAACTGCTGACGGCCATGCGCGACGTCGGCGCCGATGTGGTCGGCATCGACCACCGCGTGCCGCTGGACGTCGCCTCCGAGCGGCTGGGCGGCGCGGTCCCGGTGCAGGGCAACATCGACCCGGCGCTGCTCTTCGCCGGCCGTGAGCCGCTGCACGAGCACGTGCTCGACGTCATCCGGCGGGGGGCCGCCGCGCCCGGGCACGTACTCAATCTCGGCCATGGCGTCCCGCCGGACACCGACCCGGACGTGCTGACCGAACTGGTCGAGTTCATCCACGCGCAGCCGGGGGCCTGACCGGTGATCGGCCCGGCCCGACCCGCGACGCTGATCAACTCGCTGTTCCACCGGACAATCCCGGCGCGGAACGGCGAGTTGATCAGCGCGGACGTCCGGCCGACCGGGGCGGGGGCGTGACCGGGCACCGGGTGGTCGTGGTGGGCGGCGGGATCGGTGGCCTGGCCGCCGCCCTGGACCTGGCCCGGGCCGGGCTGGCGCCGCTGGTGCTCGACGCGGCCCCGGTGCCCGGCGGGGTGCTCTCCACCCACACCGTAGGCGGGCTCACCCTGGACGCGGGTGCCGAGTCGTTCGCCGTGGGCCGGCCGGCCACCGCAGCGCTGCTCGACGAGCTCGGACTCACCGACCGGGTGGTCCGGCCGTCACCGGTGGGTGCCTGGGTGCGACACGCGGGCGGCACCGCGGCGCTGCCGGCCCTGGCCTACCTGGGCATTCCCGGGCACCCGTGGGCGGCGGACGTGCGGCGGATCATCGGCCTGCGCGGCGCGGCCCGCACGCTGGTGGACCGGGTCCGACCGGTCGGTGATCCGGGCCCGGGCCCGGACTCATTGGGCTCGCTGGTGCGGGCCCGGATGGGCCGGCGGGTGCTCGAACGGCTCGTCGAGCCGGTCGCCGGCGGGGTCTACGCGGCCGACCCGGACACCCTGGACGTGGACACCGTCGCGCCGGGCCTGCCGGGGGCGCTGCGTCGGACCGGTTCGCTGGCCGCTGCCGCCCGCGAACTGCGCGGCGGCGGCGGGCGGCCCGGCTCGGCCGTCGCCTCGCTCACCGGCGGGATGCACACCCTGGTCCCGGCCCTGACCGCCGCGGTCACCGCGGCCGGCGGGACGGTCCGCAGCGGCGTGCGGGTGACCGGCCTGACCCGGTCGGGCGACTGGCGGCTGGCCACGGACGCCGGTGGGATCATCGCGGACCGGCTGGTGCTGGCCCTGCCCGGTCCCGCGGCCGGGCGGCTGCTGGCCGGCTCGACCGGCCCCGTCGGACCGGCCGCCCTCGCCACGCTCGTCACCGAGGTGTTCGCCGAGCCGATCAGCCCGGTCGCGCTGGTCACCCTGGTCGTCGACGACGCCGGGCTGGACGCCGCGCCGCGCGGCACCGGCGTCCTGGTGTCGGTGCGGGCCCGCGGGCCGCGGGCCAAGGCGCTGACCCACGCCACCGCGAAGTGGCCCTGGCTGGCCGAGGCCGCCGGACCCGGACGGCACGTGCTCCGGCTGTCCTTCGGCCGGGGCCCGGCCGACCGGCTGCCGGCCGACGCCGACCTGCCCGCGATCGCCCTGGCCGACGCGTCCGACCTGCTGGGAGTGCCGCTCACGGCCCGGTCGCTGATCGACACCGCCGTGGTGCGGTGGGACGCCGCCCTGCCGGTCCCCCGCCCCGGGCACGCCGCGGCGGTGATCGCGCTGCGGGCGGCGGCCGGACCGGCCGGGCTGGTGATCGTCGGGGCCGCGGTCGCCGGCACCGGACTGGGCGCCGTCATCGCCGACGCCCGCGCGCAGGCGCGCGCCCTGATCGACTCGCGGGTCGATTCCTGAGCCGATGTGGCCAGTTCAACGCCTGCGGCCGGCCGAGCCCGCAGCGGGGTGAGAGAGGATGGAACGGTGACGAACGAGCAACCGGACACCGCGGTCCAGCGGCCGGCCCGTACCCGGCCGTCGGCCCGGGAGATCAACGACCAGATCATGTACACCGCCTACGCGGTCTACGCCCGCGCCGGCGACCTGGACGCGCCCGCCGACAAGGCCACCGCCGAACTGACCGAGCTGGTTGGTGAGCTGGCCGACGGCGGGGTGCAGCTCCGCGGCTTCTACGACGTGTCCGGAATGCGCGCCGACGCGGACCTGATGGTCTGGTGGTACGCCCCGACGGCCGAGCAGTTGCAGGTGGCGGCCCGGTCGTTGCGCCGCACCAGCGTGGGCCGCAGCCTGTCCCCGTTCTGGACGGCGATGGGCCTGCACCGGCCGGCCGAGTTCAACAAGGGCCACGTCCCCGCGTTCCTGGCCGGCGCCCCGGCGAAGAACTGGGCGACGGTCTACCCGTTCGTCCGGTCCTACGAGTGGTACCTGCTGCCCGACGCGGAGCGCCGCGGCATGCTGGTCGAGCACGGCATGATGGGCCGCGAGTACGACCAGGTGCTGTCCAACACGGTCGCGGCCTTCGCCCTCGGCGACTACGAGTGGCTGCTGGCCCTGGAGGCCGACGAGCTGCACGACACCGTGGACCTGATGCGTCATCTGCGTGCGTCCGGAGCGAGAATGCATGTACGGGAGGAGATTCCGTTCTTCAGTGGCCGTCGCGTCGACGAGGCCGGGGTGGTCGAGGTGCTGCGATGACGGTCGCCTCCACCGAGCCCGGGACGGCAGCCGCCGAACCGGGCGACCCGGGCGATCCGCGGACGCCCGGCTACGATGCCGTGCTGCTGGCCGGTTTCGGCGGTCCCGAGGGCCCCGAGGACGTGATGCCGTTCTTGCGCAACGTCACCCGCGGCCGGGGAATCCCGGACGAGCGGCTGGTCGAGGTCTCGCACCACTACCAGGCGCTCGGCGGCCGGTCGCCGATCAACGAGCAGTGCCGGGCGCTGCAGCAGGCCCTGCAGGCCGAGCTGGACCGGCCGGTGCTGTGGGGCAACCGGAATTGGGAACCCTACGTGGCCGACGTCGTCCGCGACGCCCACGCCAGCGGCCTGACCCGGCTGCTGGGCGTGGCCACCTCGGCCTACTCGTCCTACTCCTCGTGCCGGCAGTACCGCGAGGACTTCGGCATGGCGCTGGAGCGCACCGGTCTCGTGGGGTCGGTGCGGATCGACAAGGTGCAGCCCTACTTCGACCTGCCCGGGTTTCGGATCGCGTTCGTCGAGGGCACCGTGGCCGCGCTGCGGTCGGCGCAGGCGGCCGGGATCGCGCTCGCCGACGTGGAGATCGTCTTCACCACCCACTCGATCCCGACGACCATGGCCGACACCTCCGGGTCGGCGTCGCTGGGCGACCACGGCGACGGCGGCGCCTACGTCGCCCAGCATCTGGCCGTCGGGGCGGCCGTAATCGACGAGGTCGCGGCGGTGCTCGGCGACGTCCCGGCCTGGCAGCTGGCCTACCAGTCCCGATCGGGCCCGCCGTCCGTGCCGTGGCTGGAACCCGACATCAACGACGTCATCACCGCACTCGCCGCCGCCGGCCGGCGCGGGGTCGTGGTGGTGCCGATCGGCTTCGTCTCCGACCACGTCGAGGTCATCTGGGACCTGGACCGGGAGGCCGCGCAGACCGCGCAGGAGGCCGGCCTGTTCTTCGCCCGGGTCCGCACCCCGGGCACCGACCCCCGGTTCGTGGCCGATCTGGCCGCACTCATCCGGCACCGGTTGAATGCCGGGGAGTCCGCGGATTCCGCAGAGTCCGTCGGGTCCGACCCCGCGGCCGACCGGTTCCCCGGGCTGGCCGGCGTCACCCGCCGTCCCGACTTCTGCGCTCCCGGCTGCTGCGTCAACGCCCGGGTCACCCGGCCGACCACCGCCGCGGTCGACTCCGCCGCCGATTGGCGGAGCCTGGCGGTCGATCCCGCGCGGCTCCTCGCCTCGGGCATTCCCGGAGTGGACGCGACGCCGCGGTGAGCGCCGCGGTCCTGCGGGTCGGCACCCGGGGCAGCGCCCTGGCCCTGGCCCAGTCCGGCATGGTGGCCGACCGGATCGCCCGGAACGCCGGCTACTCGGTCGAGCTCGTGCGCATCCGGACCGAGGGCGACGTGAACACCGGTCCGCTGGCCACCATCGGTGGCACCGGCGTCTTCGTCACCGGGGTCCGCGCGGCCCTGCTGGACGAGCGGGTGGACGTGGTCGTGCACTCCTACAAGGACCTGCCGACCGCCCCCGCCGACGGCATCTCGCTCACCGCGGTGCCGGAGCGGGAGAACCCGTTCGACGCGCTGTGCGCGCGCAACCGGCTGACCCTGGGCGAGCTGCCGCCGGGGTCGACCGTCGGCACCGGCTCGCCCCGGCGGGCCGCTCAGCTGCGCACCCACCGGCCCGATCTGCAGATCGTCGCGATCCGCGGCAACGTCGACACCCGCCTGCGGAAGGTGACCGACGGCGAGCTGGACGCGGTCGTGCTGGCCGCGGCCGGGCTCAACCGGCTCGGCCGGTCGGACGCGATCAGCCAGATCCTGGACACCGAGGTCATGCTGCCGGCCCCGGCCCAGGGTGCCCTGGCCGTCGAGACCCGGGCGGGCGCGCCCGCCTGGTTCACCGCGGCGGTGCGGGAGCTGGACGATCCGGCGACCCGGGCGGCGGTGCTGGCCGAGCGCGTGCTGCTGCGCGACCTGGAGGCCGGCTGCAGCGCACCGGTCGGTGCGTTCGGGCAGGTCACCGCGGGCACGCTGACCCTGCAGGCGGTGGTCGTCGCGCCGTCCGGCGGGGACGAGTTCCGGGTGCGGCGCGCCGGCCCGGTCGCCGCCGCGGGCGAGCTGGGGGCCGCCGCGGCGGCCGACCTGCTCGACCGCGGCGCGGCCCAGCTGCTGGGCCCGCGG
>JBGALY010000070.1:0-14195 GCA_044223435.1 Nakamurella sp. | reverse complement strand
GCCGTACCAATCGACCACCGCGTGCGCGGCGCCGGCGCGGCCGGGTACCCCCGCCGTCCCCTCCAGGTCGGTCCGGTCCGCGGTCAGCCCCAGCAACGCGGCGAGGTGACCGCCGGCCGATTCGCCCCAGACGCCGACCCGGGTGGTGTTCACACCGAGGGTCGCCGCGAACGTCCGCAGGTACCGCAGGGCCGCCTTCACGTCATGCAGCTGGGCAGGGAACGGCGCCTCCCGCGCATGCCGGTAGTCGACCGTGGCCACCGCCAGACCCGCGGCCACGAGCGCGTCGAAAAGCTGGTTCGGACGCAGGGTCTCGGGCAGGTACCGGCGGTCACCGGACAGCCACGCACCGCCGTGGATCCACACCACCAGGGGTGGCGGGGTCGCCCTCGGCGGCACCCACAGGTCCAGCAGCAGCGGCCGGTAGCCGGAGATCCGTGCGTAGGTGATCCCGGCGAAGAGCCGGGCACCGTCGACCCGGACGATCGGCTCGACCGGCGGGTAGAACCGCGGCGGCCCGGTCCACTCCGGTTCAACGTCGCTCATCGATGCCTCCCACCGCCCGGTTGCCGTGCCTGGGCGGGACCGAGCATGGCATGAGCCATCGCCGGCCGCGCGAACGATCATTTCCCCCAGGAACGTCACCGGCACCGCGGTGATCAGGCCGGTCCGGTCAGCGTGGCCCAGGCCTTGGGCGTCAGCCGGGTGTGCTCGGTCCGCCGGTAGATCTCCGCGGGCCGGCCGAAGTCGGACCCGTACTCGCCGGTCGTCGCCAGGTTCGGCACCACCAGCCGGCGGAACGTGTCCTTCATCAGTGGCCGCTCGAAGATGGCCTCGTACAGCTTGCGCAGCCGGAAGACGGTGAACCGCTCACCGAGCAGCCCCGCCGGGTCGAGTTCGGTGGCGTAGTCGCGGCGCAGCCGGTCGACGGCGAGCCGCACGATCTCGCCGTGGTCGAACAGCAGGTCGCCGGCCACCAGGCTACCTGGTCAGCCGGCCGTCGGCGGGCAGGCGGGCGGCCGGGACCGCCGCGCTGTGCCCGACCAGGCGCAGCCCCGCTCGTCCCGGTCGGCCGGTCGAAGACGTGCAGCTGAGTGAACACCCCGTTGCAGGCCGGCCTTGTCGGCCAGCGCCCGCGCGGCGGCATCGGCGAGCACCTCGCCTTCGTGCAGAAAGGTGCCGGGCAGGGCGAACCCCGCCCATCGGATGGTCCTGCCCGGCCTGCAACCGGTGGTCAGGCACGGTCAGGACGGCCACGTCGACCGCGACGGAGAGCGGGGGTAGTCGGTCAGAGATATCGGCCAGGCACGACCCGCACGATAGCGCGATCGTGCGCTTGCGGGGATTCACCCGTTTGACCCCCACGGTGAACGGGTGTTATCGAACGGAGGTGAACACACCCGCACGGGCCTTCCTTGGCGTCGCCATGCCTGGAAGGGTGACGCGGGACGTTCACGGCGCGACCTTCAACCAGACAGCCGGGAGCTGCCAGTGATCGGTCGATGCGCTCGGAGTGCTGCTCACGGCGGCCTGGTCGTCACGGCAAGCAGGGCGCTGCCGCCCGCGATCACGCGGTCGCCGGTAGTACCCACCGACCCCAACCCGACCATCGCCAAGGCCTGCGGGATCGACGTGACCCTGATCCTGGACGCGTCCGGGTCGGTCAACTCTCCTCGCACGCCGTCGAGAATGTGCGGGACGCCGGCCGTTCTTCCTCAGCGCGCTGCAGGCCTGACTCCACGGGCCGGGTCGTCCAGTTCGCCGGTGTCCCAGGAGCTGGCCGGCCGGGGAACTGATCGACGTCAACAGCATGGCCGGGGGCGGGGCGTTCGGCCGGGCCATCGCCGCGTACTACAACCCCATCCCCGCCGGTCAGCGGATTCATCAAGTCGCTGAATTCCAACGGCAATCCCACCCAGGCCAACGGCTGGAGCAACAGCAACTCCGCCAGTACACCCGGCGGCAACAGACGCTCAACCAGACGGCCGCCGAGAACCCCGACACCGACCCCGACCTCGAGTCTCCGGACCTGGTCGTCTTCGTCACCGACGGCGACCCGACCGCCTACGACTTCGACCGGGACGGCGACCCCCTTCCGTCCACCCCACCGACCGTCGGCGTCAACACGAACCGGGAACGCGGCCGGTTCCCCGGATCACCATCGACGGCGGTGGAGGCAGCCAACGCGGTCAAGGCAACGACTCGCAGGTGCTCACCGTCGGCGTCGGCAGCGCCCCGAACAACCCGCGAGCCTGGCTCGCCTACAGCAGGTCTCCCGGCACCAACGTCGCCCGCACCGCCGACGAGTTCGACATCACCACCACCGACGTCGCTGGTGACCGGCCGACGACCTGGGTCGGCGATCCGCAACGTCGTGCTCAGCTGTGCTCACCGTCGCTCACGATCCGCAAGCTCGCCCAGTCACCAGGCCAACGGTGACTGCGGCACAGGGCTGGGACTTCACCGCCACGCCCAGGCTCGTTCGACTGGATCCTGCCGTCCGGGGCCACCGGCCGACCCAGACCGTTACGACCGACGAGAACGGCTACGCCCAGTTCAATGGGAACCCACCGAGCAGGCGACCTCGGCGGCGGCGGTCAGCAGCCGTCGGTTGGGTCCCCGGCCGGCCGAGATGCCCGAACGACGACTTCCGGTGCGAGGCCAAGGACGAGACGGGCAGCACCCAGGAGATCACCGGGAAGCTGACCGTCAGCGGCGGCACCGCCTCGTTCGAGCTCGACCCGATCGGCAACGAGATCGTGACGTGCACGGTCTACAACTCCTACGACTACGACCCGGCGATCGAGATCACCAAGGTCAACGACCCCGCCGTCATCCGCGGGGATCTGAACCCCGCCTGCGCGCAGGTCACCTCGACCTACGAGGTCAGCAACCCAGGCAATACCCCACTGAGCCAGGTCGGCGTCACCGACGACCGCTGCGGCCGGTCACCCGGTGCCGGCCACCGGCCCGAACCAGGGCGACACCAGCAGGAGCGGTCTGCTCGACCCGCCGACCCCGGCCGATCACTCGGGCGAGTCCTGGACGTTCACCTGCACCCGGTCGCTGAGCGGCGGCGCCGGCGGAACCGGAAGGTGATCCAGCACCACCGCCCGCGGCGTCGACCCGACCGGTGAGCTGGTGACCGACCAGGACACCGCCGACGTCACCATCTACGCCCTCAGATCACGCTCACCAAGCTGGTCGACGGGCAGAGTCGGTGACGGTCACCCGCACCGACCCGCTGACCGAGGTGACCTACACCTACGCGGCCACCAACACCGGCAACACCCCGCTGGGCTCGGTCACCCTCGACGACGAGCGCCCCGCCCTGCGAATCACCCATGGCGCCGACGCACCCGGGAACGACGACGACGTCGGCGAGACCTGGACCGCCTACTCCTGCACGGCGGCACCGGACGACATCGAAAGACCGGTCACCAACACGGCGACCGTCGAGCGCTACCGCTGAACCCGGAGGCGGGCAACGAGCAGTTCCCCGGCGATCCGGTGAACGCCACCGATTCCGCGCAGGTGCAGGTCGTCGTCCCCGGACTCACGCTGACCAAGACCGTCGATCAGGACCTGGTCTCGGCACCCGGTGACCTACACCTACGAGGCGACCAGCAGCGGCGCGGTTGCCCTGCGCAACGACACCGGCAACCCCGGGTGGGTCGCCGACGACGCCTGCGCACCTGTGGAGTACAGCGGCGACGACGGCGACGAGCTGAACCCAGGCCGAGGCATGGACGTTCACCTGCTCGCGGGTGATCGACAGCCCGACCATCAACATCGCGACGATCATCGCCCAGCCCGTCGACGGCACCGGCACTCCGGTCGGTGGTGTGCTCGGCGCGAGGACATCGCCGCGTTCGTCCGGGTGGTCGTCCCGGACATCATGATCAGCAAGCAGAGCACGAATCCGGTGGTCCTGTCGCCCGACGCCGAGCCGGTCAGCGGTCCGGACACCCCGACGGTGCGGCCGACCGCCTACGTCGACGTCACCGTCGGCGACGACACGTGCACGCCGGTCACCCCGGCGACCGGGGAACCCAATGTGGGCGACACGAACGGGGACGGCCGGCTCGACCTGGACGAGGTGTGGAGCTACGAATGCAGCGCCACCCTCGACGGGGCCGATCTGGGCCAGGAGTCGATCGTGGTGACCAACACGGTCACCGCCGAAGGCATCGGCGTCCTACCCGGTACCGATACCACCGGGCCAACCGTCAGCGCGCAGGCGCAAGCCGACACCACGGTGATCCGCCCCGGGCTGACGATCACCAAGACCGCCTCCCAGGACGTGGTGCGGGCGGGCGGCGAGGTCACCTACACGTTCGCGGTGCGCAACACCGGAGACGTCCCACTCGACCTGGCCACGCTCACCGACGACAAGTGCTCGCCGCTCGTCTACCAGGACGGGGACACCAACGGCAACGGGCTGCTCGATGGGGTGAACACTGCGACCGAAACGTTCACCTATACCTGCACCCGACGGCTCGCCCTGCCCCTCGCCGGTGAGACCGAGGACGTCAACACCGTCACCGTGTTCGGTGTCGACCCGCTGGGCAACGGCTACCAGGCGCAGGCGTCGGCCTCGGTGCATGTGATCGCGCCAGCGATCCGACTGGTCAAGTCGGTGGACAACAGCCTCGTCCCGACCGGGACCACGGTGACGTACGGCTACGACGTCACCAACATCGGCACGAGCCCGATCGCGACCGACGATGTGCTGGCCCGGGTCACCCTCGGCGATATCTCCGATCCGTTCGCCCCGACCTGCGTGCAGCCCTCGCTGGTGTCCAAGAACGGCGGCAACGACGACGATCTGCTCGACCGGGAACCGGCCGAAGCCTGGCGCTACGAGTGCGCCAAGGCGATCACCGAGCCGACCACCAACCTGGCCATTGTCGCGGCCGTGGGTGGCACCACCCTCGGCTTGCAGATTCCGGTGGTGGACTTCGATCTCGCCTTCGTGCAGCCGTTCACCCCGGCCATCACGGTGCAGAAGTCGGCCGAGCCGACCGAACTCGGTGCGGGCGGCGGACCGGTCACCTACACCTACCTGGTGCGCAACACCGGTGACGTACCGCTGGCCGACCTGGCGTCCCGGATCACCGACGACACCTGCAGCCCGGTGACCTACGTGTCCGGCGACGACGACGGGGACGGCCTGCTGGACACCCCGACCAGCATCTTCGAAGATGCGCTGGACGAGACCTGGGTGTTCACCTGCACCACGTCCGTGACCACCACGACGACCAACACGGTGGTGGTGACCGGCACCCCCAGCGACCCGGACGGCAACCCGCTCTGCGGACCGGACAGCGTGGGTGGCTTCCCGCCGTGTGACGTGACCGCGACGGACGACGCAGTCGTCGAGGTCGCCGGGGTTCCGCCGACCCCGCCCGGCCCGACCCCGCCGGACGGCGGCGCGCTGCCCGATACCGGGGTGAGCGGGCTCGGTACGATGCTGGCCACCGGCGCGATCGCATTGATGCTCGGCAGCCTGTTGGTGGCGGCGGCCCGGCGGCGGCAGCTCCGGTAGTGCTCGCCCGGGTCCGGCCGGGCTCAACCGAGCAGCGGCCGTCCCAGCGACCGGCTGCGCCCGCGGAACTCGGCGATCAGCGTGCCGTCGTCGCGCGTGACGGTGAGTCGTCGATCCAGCAGCGCCCGAACCGCGCCCGTTCCACGGCGGTGACCATCAGCAGGTCGCCCTCCCGGCCTGCGGCGACGAAGGTGACGTCGAACCAGGCGGCGACGGTGACCTCGTCGTATCCGTTGCCGGCGAAGGCGAACACACTGTCGCAAGGGCGGCAATCAGTCCGCCATGGCAGTTGCCCTGGCCATTGGCCATGTCCGCGCGAATCGGCATCGTCATCCGCGCCCATCCCGGCGACACCTCGGGCGCGGTCATTCCCAGGGCGCGGCCGGCCCGGTCGTCGAACCACATTGCCGCGGCACCACGGTCGGCCGATTCCCGAGCCGGATCCTTCCCGTCCATCCCGGCCGGGTGCCGCCTCGCCGGGCCGTACGCTGTGGTCGGCGAGTCCGACGGCGCACCCGCCGCAACACCAGGCACGATAATCGTTATCATTCGGTGTTGAAGCCGCCGTCGGAAGGAATCGTTCATGGTCACCGGGCATCTCGCGGCACGGGCCGCCGGACTGTTGATCAGCGGAGTGGCCGGTGCGGCCGTGGTCGACCGGCTCAAGCGACCGGCCACGGGGGCAGCCGTCAAGCGGGCCGCCGTGGCGGTCACCGCCGCAACCCTGCGCGGCAAGCGCCGGCTGGAGTCCGGAGCGGAGAACCTGCGGTTGACCGCCGGCGATGTGGTCGCCGAGGCGCGGGAGAAGATCGGCGAGCAGGCGCCGCCGCCGGCCCAGCCGGTGCAGGCCAACGACCACGATCACTGAACGGCATGGCCCGATCGACAACCGCCTCGTCCACGACGATCCCGAAGTCGGCCGGCCCGGGCGAATCCGGGGCCGGCGCCGCCGACCGAGCCCTTCGACGGGCGACCGCCGACGCACACATGGCGGCGCACGCGGCCGCCCCGGAAGCGGTCGCGACGCCCGGTCGGGACCGGCGGCCGATGGCCGCGCCGTCGGCGCAGGTGCCCGACCGCGGGCATGACGTCATCACGGTGTCCGACGCGGCGGGCCGTTGGCGGCTCCGGATCCCGGAACTGCGCGGGTCGATCGCCCGGGCAGTCGCAGTCGAGGACGCGGTCGACAACGTGCCGGGAGTGCTCGCCGTGCATGCCTTTCCCCGGACCGGCGCGGTGCTGGTCTGGTACCGGCCGGGCCGGCTGGACCGGACCGCGACCCGGCAGGCGATCGGCCGCGCGCTGGGTACCGATGCTCGCGCCGAGGTCGCCCGATCGCCGCGATCGGCCGATGTGACCTCCGGGGACATCGTCCGGATGGTCGTCGGCGGCGCTGCGCTGGTGCTGCTCGGCGGGCGCCGCTACCTGTTGCGCCGGCCCCCCGTCCTCGGACCCGGAGGACGGCTGGCGGCCACCGGCGTCACCATCTTCACCGGCTACCCGTTCCTGCGCGGGGCCCTCGCCTCACTGCGCGGCCGCCGCACCGCCGGCACCGACGCCCTGGTGTCCGCGGCGACCATCGCCTCGCTGGTGCTGCGGGAGAACGTCGTCGCCCTCACCGTGTTGTGGCTGCTGAACATCGGCGAGTACCTCCAGGACCTCACCCTGCGCCGGACCCGGCGGGCCATCGCCGAGCTCATCGCCGGGGCGGCCGACACGGCCTGGGTGCACCTGGGCGACGGCGTGGAGCAGCAGGTGCCGGTGACCGCCCTGCAGGTCGGCGACGAAGTGGTTGTCCACGAGCACGTCGCGCTCCCGGTCGACGGCGAGATCATCGACGGCGACGGCGTGCTCGACCAGTCTGCGATCACCGGCGAGAACCTGCCGATCACGGTGCGGCCGGGCATGGCGGTGCACGCCGGCGGGGTGCTCCTGCGCGGCCGGATCGTGGTGCGGGCGCACGCGGTCGGCTCGGACACTGCGGTCGGCCGGATCATCCGGCGGGTCGAACAGGCGCAGCAGGACCGGGCGCCGATCCAGACGGTCGGCGAGAACTTCTCCCGCCGGTTCGTGCCGCTGAGCTTCGGGCTCGCCGCGGCCACCCTGCTGCTGACCCGGGACGTCCGCCGGGCGATGACGATGTTGCTGGTCGCCTGCCCGTGCGCGGTCGGCCTGTCGACGCCCACCGCGATCAGCGCGGCGATCGGCAACGGTGCCCGGCGCGGCATCCTGATCAAGGGTGGCTCGCATCTGGAGGCGGCCGGCCGGGTCGACGCCGTCGTCTTCGACAAGACCGGAACGCTGACCACCGGCCGGCCGATCGTCACCAATGTCATCGCGCTGGCCCGCGGCTGGGAGCCCGAACAGGTACTTGCCTATGCCGCCAGCTCCGAGGTCCATTCCCGGCACCCGTTGGCCCAGGCGGTGATCCGGTCCACCGAGGAGAGACGGATCGAGATCCCGCCGCACGAGCAGTGCGAGGTGCTGCTCGGGCTGGGCATGCGGACCCGGGCGGACGGGCGCACCCTGCTGCTGGGCCGCCTGGAGTTCCTGCGCGCCGAGAAGGTCCGGATCTCGGCCAAGGCCCGGGACTGGGTGGACCGGCTGCGCGGGGCCGCCGAGACACCGTTGCTGCTGGCGGTGGACGGCCGGCTGGTCGGCCTGGTCAGCCTGCGCGACGAGGTCCGGCCCGAGGCCCGGGCCGTGGTCGACGCGCTGCGGGCCGACGGGGTGCGGCGGATCGTGATGCTGACCGGGGATCACCCGGTCACCGCCGCGGTCGTCGCGCGCGAGCTGGGCATCGACGAGTGGCGCGCCGAGGTGCTGCCCGAGGACAAGCAGGACGCGATCGCCGCACTGCGCGACGCCGGCCACCTGGTGGCCATGGTCGGCGACGGCACCAACGATGCACCGGCCCTGGCCCTGGCCGACATCGGCGTCGCCATGGGCATTTCCGGCACGGACGTGGCGGTGGAGACCGCCGATGTGGCCCTGGCCGGCGACGACCTGCGCCGCCTGCTGGAACTCCGATCGCTGGCCCGGCACTCCATCGGGCTCATCCGGCAGAACTACGGGATGTCCATCGCGGTGAACGCGGCCGGGCTCGTCGTCGGCGCCGGCGGTGCACTCTCCCCGGTGCTGGCCGCGATCCTGCACAACGTGTCGTCGGTGGCGGTCGCCGGCAACAGCGCGCGGCTCACCCGCCACCGGCTGCCGGCGCGAACCGCTGTGTCCCGAGAACGCCCAGTAGGCTGAGCTTTTCGGCGGATTCGGACCCTGGCGCGGCGGTCAGCACCAGCAGTGCCTGGGACTGGTCCTCGGTGAACAGCACCTGGCAGTCCACCTCCACCTCACCCAGCTCGGGGTGCAGCAGGACCTTGTGGTCGGCGAACCGGCGGGCCACCTCGTGCCGATCCCACAGTTGCGCGAACTCGGGGCTCTGCCGCTGCAGGGCCCGCACGAGTTCGCCGGCCCGCGACCGAGGGCCCATGGCCGCGTAGGCGACCCGGAGGTTGGCCACCTGGGCCCGGCTCTGCCGGTCCCGGTCGTTCTCCGGGTACCGCCGGCGTTCGGCGGGATCGGTGAACCACCGGTAGATCTCGCTGCGAGCCGGGCCCGCGTGCCGGCTCGCGTCACCGAACAGGGCCACCGCCAAGGCGTTCTGCACGAGCGTCTCCCCCAGGTTCGACAGGATGAGGGCCGGCGTATCCGACAACCGGTCCAGGACCCGCAGCAACGCCGGCGCCACGTGCGCGGAGACCGCGGTGGGCGGTGGCGGGTTGCGCCCGGCGGTGCGAAACAGGTAGTCCCGCTCGTCGGAGGTCAGTCGCAGCGCCCGCGCGAGCGCCGCCAGCATCTGTTCGCTCGGCTGGGGGGCCCGGCGCTGCTCGAGCCGGGTGTAGTAGTCCGTCGACATGGCGGCCAACGACGCGACCTCCTCGCGGCGCAGTCCCGGGGCCCGGCGGCGGGCACCGGCCGGCAACCCCACGTCCTCGGGACGTAGTGCCTCGCGGTGCCGGCGCAAGAAATCGGCCAGGGCGGTTCGATCCACCCCGCCAGTATCGGCCGGGCGCGCCGGGCCGAACCAGGGACCGCCGATCCCCCGATACCCAGACTCTGCCGGAGCACCCCTGGGCCGACCAGGCTCGGGGCCATGAAGATCACCGGAAACACCGTATTCATTCCCGGCGCCACGAGCGGCATCGGCCTCGCGCTGGCGCTCGCCCTGCGGGCCCGGGCCAACACGGTCATCGTGGGCGGCCGGCGCGCCGACCTCCTCGAGCAGATCGCCGGCGAGCACCCCGGCATTGATACCCAGCGCATCGACACCGCCGATCCGCACAGCATCGCCGGTGCGGTGACGGCGGTCCGGGAACGGCATCCCGATCTGAACGTGCTGATCGCCATGGCCGGCATCATGCGGGTCGAGGACTGGCACCGGCCCTCGTCGTTCCTGGCCTCGGCCGAGGCCGTTGTCACCACCAACGTGCTCGGCCCGATCCGGCTCATCGGCGCGCTGATCGAACACCTGCAGACCCGGCCCGACGCGGCGATCGTGACGGTCTCCTCCGGCCTGGCCTTCGCTCCCCTCCGGGCGACGCCCAGCTACAACGCGTCCAAAGCGGCGATCCACCTGCTCAGCGAGTCCCTACGGATGCAGCTGGCCGACACCTCTGTCCAGGTCATCGAACTCGTCCCGCCGGCGGTGCGCACCGGCCTGTTGCCCGGCCAGGAGACCAGCGAGTTCGCCATGCCGCTGGACGATTTCATCCGCGAGGTGATGGATCTGCTGGAGACCGCACACGACACCGAGATCCTGGTCGACCGGGTCAAGTTCCTGCGCTACGGCGAGGCCCGCGGCGACTACGACCAGGTGGTCGACACCCTTAACGCCGCCGATCCGCACGGCCGGTGATCACCGTCCGCCGAGCCAGTCGTCCAGCCCGTCGTCGGCCGGGTGACGAGCGGTGAGCTCCGCATCGGTCATCAGCATCCGGGCAAACCCGCCGGCCACCCGGGCCCGGTCCTCGTCGACCCCGGTGAAGACCAGCCGGGTCGACGGCGTCCCGATCCGCCATGGGCCACCGTCACCGATCGACAGCTGCCGCCCGGCCGCGTCCCACACCCCGACCCGGCCGGGTCGCGTCGGCAGGTGGAAGCGGCCGCGGGAGCGCACCCGGCCACCGGCGAGGTCGTCGAGCGCACTGAGGAAGCGACCCGGGTGGACCGGCCGCGGGCTGAGCATGTCCAGGCTCCACACGCCGTGCGCGTCGGGGGCGTCCGGGGCCTGGATGCGGCAGGGGTCGATCCGGGCCTCGGCGTGCCGAGGCGAGTGGCGCGGCGCGAACACCTGGGCGGCCCGGGTGTGGAACAGCCCCGACCGGAGGGTGCGGCGCCCGCGCAGGTGATCGGCCAGGGTCAGCCCGACCGGGTCGGCACCGGTCGTCAGCACCAGGTCGGCGTGCCCGAGCTGGGCCGCGACCGCCTCGCCGACCGACCGGCGGTCCTCCGTGGCCAGCGCCAGTCCCCGGTCGGCCAGCAGGTCGTCCTCCATCAGGTCGCGCTCGACCCGGTCGGCGTCGATGACGCAGACGACGGAGGCCAGATGGATCCCGGCGACGGCTCCGTCGGCGCACAGTGGGCGGGCGGCGGTCAACGACTGGGCCGAGATCGGCAACGCCCAGACGATCCGCTTCCAGCGGCCCGCGCCGACCATCGCGGCCAGTGCGGGCAGCGAGTCCTCCCGGACGGCGCAGCCCAGGCAGGTGTGCTCGAGCGGGCGGGTGACGTCCTCATGGATGCCGTGTTCGTCGCTGATCACCCGGCGGATGGTCCCGGCCCCCGGGTCGAGGTCCTGACGCAGAACGCCGGTACCGGGCAGGTCGGTCAGCAAGGACAGCAGCGCGGTCTCGCGCAGCACAGGGTCGATGGTCGACAGGATCACCACAGGAAGCATGCCGTCAACGCTAAACGAGAGTGGTTATCGTTAGCAAGCTCTCTGGCGGTGTCGCGCGATCGGCCGGGATGCGTCGCCCCGGGCGGTGGTCGACCTACCGGGCCGGCTGCGCCCTCGTTGCCGCCGGTCCGGTCGCCTGTTGCTGCTGACCCGGCGGGGCGGGCGCCGGCGCAGCTGGTCTGCCGGCTGAGAACAGTCGGGGCTGATCTGTGAGTCAACTCGGCATCGCACCCGGCAAATCGGGCGTGGCTTGCCGAGCTGTATGCGGGTCGGCGAATCTGTGTCAGCTGATCAACTCGGCATCGAGTCCGATATTTCGGGCGCGTTTGCCGAGATGAACGGCGGTCGGCCCCGCAGGGGCCGTCCCCTCCTGTTGAAAACTGGAGGGTGGTCGCTTCGCTCGTGTCGCGTCCGGGGGGTCATGGTGGACGCTGGTGGGCGGTGCTCCCGGGACATGTTGGTGACGTCGGCGCTGATTGGTGCTTTCGAGCCTGAAGATGAACGGGACGCTGGGCGGCCTCGGGGTTCTCCTCACTGTTGCTACGAGCACGCGACTGATCGTCTCCAGTCTCTGGCCGCCCCCTTCGGTTCCCGGGGGCACTGCTGTCCCGGGTTGGCCGAGGAAAGGGAGGCAGCCGTGGAGCTGTACCGGGAGCGGGTGTGTGGGATCGACATCGGGAAGGCCGCGGTGGTGGCCTGTGTGCGGATCGACAAGGGTCCGGGGGTCAAGCCGTCGCTGGCGACGCGGACGTTCTCCACGACCACGGCAGGTCTGACGGTGCTGCGGGACTGGCTTGTCGAGCGGCAGGTGCAGTTGGTCGGGATGGAATCGACCGGGGTGTACTGGAAGCGGCCGTACTACCTGCTGGAGGACGATTTCGAGGTGTGGTTGCTCAACCCGCAGCACATCAAGATCGTTCCGGGCCGAAAGTCGGATGTCCAGGACTCGCAGTGGCTGGCCGACCTGACCGCGCATGGGTTGGTGCGGCCCAGTTTCGTACCGCCCCGACCGATCCGGGGTTTTCGGGACACGACCCGGTACCGGACCGCGCTGGTGCAGGAACGGACCCGGGAGGTGCAGCGGCTGCACAAGGTGCTCGAAGAAGCCGGGATCAAGTTGTCGCTGGTCGCCTCCGACATCAACGGAGCGACCGGGACCGCGATCCTCAAGGCCCTGATCGACGGGCAGTCCGATCCGCGGGTGCTGGCGGATCTGGCCAAGGGTTCGCTGCGGGACAAGATTCCGCAGCTGATCGAGGCGCTCAGCGGCGACTTCACCAAGCTGCACGGCCTGATGTGTCATCGGATGCTGACCCGGATCCAGCGCCTGGACTATGACATCGCCGACATCGAGATCCAGATCCAGGTCCAGTCGCTGCCCTACCAGCAGCAGATGCGGCGGTTGATGACGATCCCGGGGGTCGGTGAACACGTCGCCCCGGTGATCATCGCCGAGATGGGTCTGGAGATGGGCCAGTTCCCCACGTCCGCGCACGTCGCCTCGTGGGCCGGGCTGTGCCCGGGCTTGAACGAGTCGGCCGGGCGACGCAAGAGCAGCGCTACCCGCAAGGGCAGCCGGCACCTGCGCGGCGCGTTGGGTGAGGCGGCCTGGGCGGTGTCCCTGACAAAGGACACCTACCTGGCCGATTCCTGCCATCGGATCGCCCGACGGCGCGGCTACCGCAAGGCCGTCGTCGCGACCAGCCGCAAGATCGCCGAGGCCGCCTGGTACGTCCTCAAACATGAGGTCGACTACCAGGACCTGGGACCGGACTACCTGGCCCGCCGTAAGAACCCGCAACGACGAGTCAAGGGGCTGCTGCACGAACTGGCCCGCCTGGGCTACGACGTCAACGTCACCGCCCTGAACGTCACCCCACTGACCGCAACCTGACCCCACAACCGACAGGCAGCGACCGAGGAGGTAGCCATCCCCGAGCCCAAACTGAATACACACCGCCGCCTACCAGCCGCAGCGCCACGCAGGCCAGTCGAGCACGCGCCCAGACCCAGCCGCCCCGAAATTGTTTTCGACTGATCTGCAAGCGCGCGGTGCCGGTGCTGGCCGAGGCGCTCGAATGTTTCGGCGGCAACGGGTATCTGGAGACGTTCCCGATGGCCCGGCTGCTGCGCGAGTCGCCGCTGAACGGCATCTGGGAGGGGTCAGGAACCGTCACCGCCCTGGACGCGGTCCGCGCTTGGCAGCGCAACCCGGACAGTGCCGACGCCCTGCTCGCCGACCTGGCCACCGCCGCCGGCGGTCACCCGGCGTTCGACGCCGGCCGGGCCGCGCTCACGGCGCTGCTCCACCGGCCGCCGGATCCGGCCGCGGCCCGCCGGCTGTGTTCGCTGACCGCCCGCACCGTCGCGGCCGGCCTGCTGATCCGGCAAGCCCCCGCGGAGGTCGCGGACCTGTACTGCGCGACCCGACTGGGCGGAACAGGCGAGCGGGTGTTCGGAGAGCTGCCGGCCGGCAGCCCGACCCACGGGATCGTGGACGCGGTCACGCCGTCGACCGACTGAGCCGACGACCAACTGAGCCGACGACCGACCGAGCCGAGGTCCGACCGAGCCGAGGTCCGACCGAGCCGAGGCCCGGAAGGGTCGGGCGCTGATCTTTGCGTCGCTAAAGCCGACAAACCCGGCGCGTCGTCGACGCATGGATCAGCGCCGCCCTGCCGACGGCACTGT
>JBGALY010000069.1:0-11734 GCA_044223435.1 Nakamurella sp. | reverse complement strand
TGTACGGAGCGGCAGGCCCGCGCAGATCGGCCCGCATCCGGACGAAGAAGCGCTCGGTGACGAAGCCCATGGACTCCAGGGCGTGCCGGGTGCCCTCCCGCGTGTGCGCGGCCATCGCGCGAACCTCGCCCGGCCGACCCGGTGAGCGTCGCCCCCGCAACTGCTGGGCCTGATCGAGTTGATGGTGCAGGATCCGGCGGCCGATCCCCCGGCGCCACCAGTCCGGGTGCACGCCGCCATCGGTGTAGGCCAGCCAGAGCGGCTCGGCGGAGATGACGTGCAGCAGGCCGTAGCCGACCAGCTGCCCGCCGTCCAGGACGGCCACCCCGCCGCCGTCCAGGGCGGCGGTGGGGGCGGCGAACCGCTCGCCCAGCTCGGTCTCGCTGACGCTGGCATCGGTCGGTTCCACGCGCTCCCAGGCGGCCAGCAAGTCCGTCACCGCCGGTACGTCCCGGATGGTCAGCGGGCGGGCGGTCAGTCCGGTCGGCCATGAGGTCAGGGGCGTTGCGCTCACCCGGGCGACGGTAACGGGGCGGGCCGGGCCGGGCCAGCGCCGGGCCATAGGGCCCGGGTGTGCCGTCCCCCGTCCCCAATCACGGAAGGCAGAGGCAGAACGGGTGCCCGGACGGGTCCAGGTAGGCGCGGAACCCCTTCGCGGTGACCCCGGTCGGCCGGGCGCCGATGGCCAGCACGGCCGCCTCCCCGGCGTCCAGGTCGTCGACGGAGACGTCCAGGTGGGACTGCTGGGGCACCGCCGGATCGGGCCAGGTCGGCGGGACCAGGTCGGGCGCCAGCTGGAAGGCCATGCCGTACTCGGCCTGACCGCGGATGGTGACCCAGTCGTCGTCCTCGTCCACGATCCGCCAGCCGAGCAGGGCGCAGTAGAACTCGGCCAGCCGGCGCGGCTCGGGGGTGTCGAGCACGACCAGGTCGAAGCGGGCGATACCAGGGGTGGTGGTGGTCATGCCGGCATTGCAGCACGGGCCACCGACAGTCAGCTCAGCACCAACTGGGCGAAGGTGTAGATGACCAGGCCGGCCAGGGCCCCGACCACCGTGCCGTTGATCCGGATGAATTGCAGGTCCCGCCCGACCTGCAGCTCGATCTTGCGGCTGGTCGCCTCGCCGTCCCACCGGGCCACGGTGTCGTCGATGATGCCGGTGATGTTGCGGGCGTGGTTGCGGGCGACGTACCCGGCGACGTCGGCGACCCAGCCGTCCACCTTGGCGGTCAGTTCGGGGTCCTCCTGCAGCCGCCGGCCGAATCCGAGCAGCCCCTGGACGACCGACTGGCGCAGCGGCGAATCCGGGTCCTCGGCGGCCCGCAGCAGCGATTCCTTGATCGACTGCCAGGCGCTGGCCGCCAGCGAGCGCACCTCGGTGTTGCCGACCACCTGATCCTTGATCGACTCGGCCCGTTCGATCGTCGCCTCGTCGTGTTGCAGGTCCTGGGCGAACTCGGACAGGAAGGTGTCCAACGATTGGCGCAGCTGATGCTGCGGATCGTCCTTGACGGCGCGGGCGAAGGTGAGCACCTCGTTGTAGATCCGGTCGGCGACCATGTCGTCCAGAAACCGCGGCGACCACGACGGCGCCCGCTGCGACACCACCCGGGAGACGGCCGTGTAGTTGTCGCGGATCCACTCGTAGCAGCGCTCGGCCACCATGTCGACGAACGGATGATGGTCGCCGCGGGCGAACACCTCGGCCGAGATCCGGCCCAGCGGTGGGCCGATCTTGGTTTCCGCGATCTTGCGGCGGGCCATGGATTCGAGCAGGTCGGCGACCTGGTCGTCGGAGAGCACGGTGCTGATGCCGCGCACGGCCGAGGCCAGCTCGGCGGTGACCCGCTCGGCCGATTCGGGCCGGGCCAGGTACTCGCCGATCCGCTTGGCCACCGAGAACCCGGCGAGCTTCTCGCGTACGACGGTCTCGGACAGGAAGTTGGTGGCCACGAACTCCGACAGGGACGAGCCGATCGCGTCCTTGCGGGTCGGGATGATCGCCGTGTGCGGGATGGGCAGGCCAAGGGGCCGGCGGAACAGGGCGGTGACGGCGAACCAGTCGGCCAGCGCGCCGACCATGCCGGCCTCGGCCATCGCCCGGACGTAGCCCAACCACGGGTAACGGTCCTGCAGCAGGTAGGCGATCACGAAGATGATCGCCATCAGCACCAACGCCCCGGTGGCGATCGCCTTCATCTTGCGCAGGGCGCGCCGCTTGACCTGATCCGAGGCGCTCAGGAACTCGCCCGCCGGGGTCGACGCCGGGGCCGGACGGGGCGCCGGCGCAGCGGGGGGCGGCGGCGGTCCGCCCGAGACCGGCGGGGTGGTCGACTCCGATTCCGTGGTGCTCATGCCGTCATTGTTCCCCGCAGGACCGTCGGCGGACCGCGCCCACGCGACTGTCCGACCCACGCGGTAGGAATAACGCATGACTGTGGCCTCGGCGCGGCGCGGGTCCTCCCGGTGGACCGACCCGCTGGTGACCCGGCTGCGTCCCTACACCACGACGATCTTCGCGGAGATGTCGGCGCTGGCGACGCGGACCGGTTCGATCAACCTGGGCCAGGGCTTTCCGGACACCGACGGTCCGCCGTCGGTGCTGGCCGCCGCCCGGCAGGCGATCGCCGATGGGGTCAACCAGTACCCGCCCGGTCCGGGCATCCCCGAGCTGCGGCAGGCGATCGCCTTCGCCCGGGACCGGGACTACGGGCAGCTCTTCGACCCGGACACCCAGGTGCTGGTCACGGTGGGAGCGACGGAGGCGCTGGCCGCGTCGGTGCTGGGCCTGATCGAACCGGGCGATGAGGTGCTGCTGATCGAGCCGCACTACGACTCCTACCCGCCGATCGTGGCGATGGCCGGTGGCCGGCACCGGTCGGTGCCGCTGCGTCCGGACGCCGACGGGCGGTTCGCGCTGGACCTGGTCGAGGTGGCGGCCGCGATCGGCCCGGCCACCCGGATGCTGATCGTCAACTCCCCGCACAACCCCACCGGCACCGTGCTGAACGCCACGGAGCTGGCCGGGCTGGCCCGGCTGGCCGTGCAGCACGACCTGGTCGTGCTCACCGACGAGGTCTACGAGTACCTGACCTTCGACGGCGTCGCGCACCGGCCGCTGGCCACGTTCGAGGGGATGGCCGAGCGGACACTGAGCATCTCCAGCTCGGGCAAGTCGTTCAGCACGACGGGCTGGAAGATCGGCTGGGTGTGCGGGCCGGCCCCCCTGGTGGCCGCGGTCCGGGCGGCCAAGCAGTTCCTCACCTACGTGGGCGGGGCACCGTTCCAACCGGCGGTCGCGTATGCCCTGCGGCACGAGATGCCGTGGGTGGCCGACCTGCGCGACAGCCTGCAGGGCAAGCGGGACCGGCTGTGCGCCGGACTGGCCGCAGCCGGGTTCGGCGTCTGTCGCCCGCAGGGCACCTACTTCGTGATGACCGACATCCGGCCGTTGGGGGCGACCGACGGCATGCAGTTCTGCCTGGACCTGCCGGCCCGGGCCGGGGTGGTGGCGATCCCGGACGAGGTGTTCCACGACGACCCGGCCGACGGCAAACCGTTCGTCCGGTTCGCGTTCTGCAAACGCGACGAGGTCATCGACGAGGCCGTGCAGCGATTGGGGGGGATGCAGTGAATACGCCGGCTGAGCGGGTCGCCCGGGTGCTGGCCGACTCGCCGGTGATCGACGGGCACAACGACATCGCCTGGGCCCTGCGCAAACAGGTCGCCTACAACCTGAGCCGGCGCGACCTGGCCGAGCACCAACCCACCCTGCACACCGACATCCCGCGGCTGCGGGCCGGCGGCGTCGGCGCTCAGTTCTTCTCCGTCTACGTGCCGGGCACGATGGCCGGCGGGTCGGCGGTGACGGCGACGCTGGAGCAGATCGACTGCGTGCTGCGCATCGTGGCCCGGTACCCGGACACCTTCGCGACCGCGCGGACCGCGTCCGATGTCCGCGCGATCATGGCATCCGGCCGGATCGCCGCGTTGCTGGGCGCGGAGGGCGGGCACAGCATCGACTGCTCGCTGGGCACGCTGCGGATGCTGCGCCGGCTCGGCGTGGCCTACATGACGCTGACCCACAACCAGAACGTGCCGTGGGCGGACTCGGCCACCGACGTGCCGGCCGTCGGCGGACTCAATGACTTCGGCCGGGCGGTGGTGGCCGAGATGAACCGGATCGGCATGCTCGTCGATCTCTCGCACGTGGCGCCCTCGACCATGCACGCCGCGCTGGATGCCTCGTCGGCGCCGGTCATCTTCTCCCACTCGTCGTGCCGGGCGCTGACCGATCACCCGCGGTGTGTGCCGGACGACGTGCTCGGCCGGTTGGCCGGCAACGGCGGGGTGCAGATGGTGACCTTCGTGCCGCACTTCGTGTCCCAGGAGTGCGCCGAGCATGCCGCCGCCGAGGACGCCCGCCGGCACGAGTTGGGCTTGGATCAGGTCACCGTCTACACCGAGCACGATGGTGAGCATCTGGACCCCGCGGCCGTGGCCGAGCTGGAGCGCTGGCGCGCCGAGCATCCGGCCCCGACCGCCACGCTGCGCCAGGTGGCCGACCACGTCGAGCATGCCCGGGAGGTGGCCGGGGTGGCCCACATCGGTCTGGGCGGCGACTACGACGGGGTGGAGTCGCTGCCGCTAGGCCTGGCCGACGTCTCCACCTACCCGGCGATGCTGACCGAGCTGGCCGACCGGGGCTGGTCGGACGCCGATCTGGCCGGCCTGACCGGCGGCAACATCCTGCGGGTGCTCGACGTGGCCGAGCAGGTGGCCGACCCCGGGTTCGGCTGCTGATGCTGCTGTCACTGGTGCTGCTGCAGACGCTCGTCGTGCTGGCGGCCCCGTACGGGCCGGATCTGTTCGCGCTGCTGCTGGTGGCCGTGCTGGTCACCCTGGTGCTGGCCGCATTCACTGTGGTTCCGCGGGTGGCCGCGGTGCCCCGTTCCGGTCCCCCGACCGGATGGGGGCGTACATACAGGTTCCAGCCGGTCGTCCGGTCCACCGACCCCGATTCGGCCGGACGAGCGCGCCCACGGGCCCCGGGTCGTCCGGCCTGACCGCCGGGTCGGTTCCGCCCCTGGCCGGGGTGAACGGTCCCGACGGTCCTGCGTCGTCGATGACCACCGACCTCGGAGTTGCCACCCATGAATCAGCTGCCCCTGCCCGGCCCAACCTTGGACCGCCGCCCCGGCCGATAGGTTGCGGTGATGACCGACGCCGTACTGCTGGTGGACGTCGCCAACGTGATGGGCTCGCGCCCCGACGGCTGGTGGCGGGATCGCCGGGCGGCGGCGGCCCGGTTGCTGACCGCGCTGAACGCAGTGATCGGCACCGATGCCGTGGACCCGGACGGGCGGCGGCACCGGATCGTCCGAATGGTCGCCGTCCTGGAGGGCGCGGCCCGGGGCGCGGCGCCCGCGGACCCGTGCTCGGTGGAGGTGATCGAGGCGCCCCGAGATGGGGACTCGACGATCGTCGCGCAGGCTGCGGAGCTGGTCGGCTCGGCGCCCGCCGCAGTGGTGCTGGTGGTGACCGCCGACCGTGGCCTGCGGGCGCGGCTGCCGGACGCCGTGATCATCGCCGGACCGGAGTGGTTGAACCGGTTGATCGGACGCTGACAACCGGGTGCTCGCGCACCCGGTTGTCCGAGCGGCCGGACGAGCGGAGCGGCTCCACCGGAGTCACTCCGCTGCGCCGGTCAGCTGCGAACGACCCGACGCCGGGTGCCGAACAGCAGCCCGAGGCCAGCCAGCAGCAACAGGACGGCCAGCCCGAGACCGGCCGCGACCGGCAGCCCGGTGAACGCCAGGCGAGTGGATTCCGGTCCGACAGCCGCCGCCGTCTGCTGCGGCTGCGCAGTGGCCGATGCCGTGAAGGGGGCGCCCAGGACGACCGGGTTGATCACACCGATCGCGGCGGGCCGCAACGCACTCGGCGCAAACCCGGCCGGGCTGACGATCGTCTGGCTCGACGAGCCGGGGTTCACCGGGCTGGTCGGATCGACCGGATCGGTGGGGTCGGTGGGATCGGTGGGGTTGGTCGGCTCCGAAGGGCCGGTCGGACCGCAGGTGGTGGAGGAATCACCCAGTACACCGATCCCGATGCCGCAGACCGTCACCGGCACGTCGACCGTGCCGCCGCCACCCGTGCCGGACGCCGGTGCGCACGACGCCCCGGCATCACCCAGCACACCGGCCCCGATCCCGCACACCGTCACCGGCACATCGACCAGCGCGGACGACCCGGCCGGCGCCGACGAACCCGCACACGACGCCCCGGCATCACCCAGCACACCGGCCCCGATCCCGCACACCGTCACCGGCACATCGACCAGCGCGGACGACCCGGCCGGCGCCGACGAACCCGCACACGAGGCATCGCCATCACCCAGCACACCGGCCCCGATCCCGCACACCGTCACCGGCACATCGACCAGCGCGTTGTCCGACGACCGGAGGCATCTCACCCAGCACACCGGCCCTGACCGAGCACCGGCACATCGACCAGCGCGTTGTCCGTCACCGGCTCGGCGACCGAGCATTCGGTGGAGCCGGCGCCGATCGTCACGCCGCAGACAGTGACCGGCACGGTGACCAGGGCGTCACCCGAGGAGTCCGCGGGGGTCGATCCGGTGCCGGTCGGCGGCTCGATGTCCTGCGGAGCCGAATCGGACGACAGCACGGAGGCGTCGATGTCCGAGACCTGGACCGGCGCCGCCACCAAGGAGCCGTCGGTGGCGGGAGACGGCGCGGGCTCGGTACCCGAGTCGTCGTCGACCTGATCGGACAGCACGTCGACGTCGACGTCCCGGACGTCCACCGGGACCTCGACGAGGTCACCGCCGGTCGACGCGGCGGGCGCGGGGTCCGCCTCCCCGGCCGGGGGCGTGGAGTCACCGGCACTGTCACTGAGTACGTCGACGTCGACGTCCTGGACGTCCACCGGGACCTCGACGAGGTCACCGCCGGTCGACGCGGCGGGCGCGGGGTCCGCCTCCGCCGGCGGCGCGGAGTCACCGCCACCGTCACTGAGCACATCGACGTCGACGTTCCTGGCGGTGACGGGCACCGAAACCAGGGCGTCGTCGTGACCGGCCGTCGGTACGAGCGCCGTGGTGTCCTCGACCGACAGGGTGATCGAGTTGTCCAGCACGTCGACATCGACGTCGGACACCGCGACGGGCACGGACACCAGCGATCCGTCGGGCGCCGGTTCGTCGGCGCTGGCCATCGCGCTACCCAGGAAGATCGTTCCTGCGCTGAGGGCTGTGATACACAGCCCGCGCTTCATCCAAGCGTTCATTTCAATTCTCCCCAATGGAATGTGTCAGAAAAAGAGCAGTCTGAATTCCGCGTGCAGCCAACGGCCAAACGCGTGACACCATCAATTGCCTTCGACGACGGCGGGGAGACCGACTTAGTCGGGTGAGAATCCCGGTTCGTAGGCCCGGGTGGGCAGTGCCGTGGGATCGGTGGCGGCGGGTCGGATGCCCGCGCCGTAGTGCTGCACCACGCCGGCGGGCAGCTGCGCGGCGCCCGCACTGCCGGCGCCACCGGAACCGCCGCCGGACCCCGCGCTGGCGCCGCAGCCGACCGCTGTGCCCGCGGTGGAGCCGAGTCCGGCCCCGGTCGGCGCGGCCGGCCGGGACTGGCCGAACTGGGTGTCCAGCGGGCCGACGGTGAACTCGCCATCCGGCTCGGTGGTCGCGTCGACGCTCGTGATGCCCCGCTGGAAATCGGTCGTCACCGGGGCAGACACGGTCAACGCAGCCGCCGTCGGCTCGTCGACATCAACGGTTGCCTGGCCGGCGGCGCCGAGCCCCGCGACGTCAAGCGCCGGGATGTCGACAGCAGGGACCTCGAGTAACGAGGAGCTGGCATCGGGGCCCTGAGTCGTGACGGCATCGATCACGCCGGTTGGAGCCGGTTCGAGGATCGGATCGGCCACTGGCGTCGGAACGACGGCCTCGACGACCGGACGGACGGCGTCCGTCACCGGATCGGTCACCGGGGTGACGGCCTCGACGACCGGATCGACCACGGGCTCGACGACGTCGACCACCGGATCGGTGACCGGCGCAACGGCCTCGACCACCGGTTCGGCCACCTGCGCCACCGGCTCGGTCACCGACGACACGACCGGTTCGGCCACCTCGACCACCGGCTCCGCCACTTCGACGACCGGCTCGGCCACCTCGACCACCGGCTCGACGACCTGAGCCACCGGTTCGGCCACCGAGGACACGACGGGTTCCGCGGCTTGGGCAGGGCCACCGGCGCCACGACCCGGGACGCAGTGGCATCCACCACCGGCTGAACCGCATCGCCGGCACCGCCCACGACGGGCGCGGCCGCATCGCTGACCGGACCGGCCACGCCGGCCACGATCCCGCCGACCACCGCACCGGCATCGGCATCGGCGCCCGACGCGGAGGCGACCGCGGAGCCGAACAGCCACAGGCCAAGTCCGAATCCGGCAACCACGCAGCCACGGAGCGCGGGACGCAACCATGCGGAGCGGGGCAGGGCGGAGACCGGCATCACGCCACCCTTCCCCCCGAGATCCCCGCCGACCGGCAGCGATCGTTCCGCGTCGTTCCCGATATTGGCGGCGAATCGAAACTCACCGCACGCGGCATTCAATTCAATGTACGTCGACCATTGACCGCCGACCGACAATTCACTGAAATTGGGAATGGGCGCGGCGTGCCATTGACGGACGGTGACGACCATCACCGGATCGGGGAGCCGACCTTGGTATGCATGGTCAACTGGGACCCGGATTCGTCCAGGGTCAGGTGAACCTGGATCGGGGCGACGTCGGCCGCCGGAGCGCACGTGGGTCCCGCCGCAGGGGATCCGTGGCCGGGCCGTCGGGCAGGGAGGCAGACCCACTTCGCGGCGATCGGCCAGCCGGGTCCGGACACCTCCACCGAACCGCCGGCGGCCGCGGCCCAGCGGTCGAGGGTGGCGTAACCGTCTCGGTCAGCGCCGGCAGGTCGTCGGCCAACCCGGCCGCTGAAGTTGCTGCGCCGCAGGCTTCGTTCGAGCCGGTACTGTCGACGGAACTGAACGGCTCGATCCGGGACGAGGTGATCGCCGACTGGTCGAAGTCGGGGTGACCCAGGCCGTCCAGCGCGAGGCCGTTGCGCCAGCGACCGGCGAGGGCGGCGTTGAGCGCGAGCGCGGCCAGATGACATCCGGTGTGTCCGGCGGACAGGGCCGCCCGGTGCTGCTCGTCCACGGTCAGCGTGACCGCGTCCCCGTGGCCACCTCGAGCCGCTCGGCCGTGGCGACGTGGACCACCACGAACGTCCAGTTCGGGTCGCCTCGCCGGACCGGCACGGCCGATTCGACGAACAGGTCCGTCAGTCCCAGGTGCACCGAGATCGGCAGTCCGTCACGGTGGCCGACCGGGTGTCGGTACTGATCGTCCCGACATCCGGTCCCTGATCGGGCCAGGTCGGGTCCAGCGGATGAAACGGCGTCCGGTCGGTCACCACGTGCAGCTCCCCGTCGCCGGCGAGGTCAGCTGCACCACCGCGGACTCGGCCAGGGAACCGGCCGGGAAGGTGACGACGCTTTCGCCGATTGTGGGCGAGGACAGGCGCCCATTGTCCCGCCGCCGAATCGATCACCCATTGCCACCCGGAACCGGACCGGAGTAGACAAGTCCTGCACACCGGGCAGCGCGACGCGGAGGTCTGCGGACCGAACCGGACCGCCTACGCCGGGTGCGGCCGAGGATTGGGGGCAACGAAACGGACGGCGACGAAGGGCGCTCCCGACGTGACATCGGATGTGGTTCGTGGTCGGCCTCGGCGGCGGGCGGACGTCGCGCGGCCGGACCCCGACTGGTCGGCAGCGACGGGGACTGGCGGTCACACTGGCGCCCGCACCGAGCGCAACGTCGCGCCTACCTGGTCCCCCTCCGCTGCGGCGGGGTCCCGCATCCCGATGCGC
Source organism: Nakamurella sp. (assembly GCA_044223435.1). GTDB lineage: Bacteria > Actinomycetota > Actinomycetes > Mycobacteriales > Nakamurellaceae > Nakamurella. The sequence continues at coordinate 1,762 of JBGALY010000069.1, read as the reverse complement.
CGGCCCTGCCCCGCGCCTGACCGCGCGTTTCTGCCGGGTCTGCCGGGGCTACCGTCGAATCGGCGCGCACCGCGCTATCTGCCGCCCGCTGGCCGAACAGAGTTCACTGATGCGCATCGATGGCCAACGACCACGCCGGGCACCCGATGAAGTCGCAGATCAAGCGACTGGCTGATCGGCCAGGGACACGAGGTCGTCGACTTCGGCACGCACGACGAGCAGCATGATCTGCCCGATTTCGCCTATCCTGCCGCGCTGGCCCTGGGTCGGGGCGAGGTGGACCGCGCGATCATGGTCGACGGTGTCGGCTACGGCAGCGCCGATGATCGCGAACAAGGTCCGCGGTCTTTGCGGCGGTCTGCCAGGACCCGTTCTGCGTCGAACTCGCGCGGTCGCACTCGGACACCAACGCGCTGTGCCTGGGCGGCAAGATCATCGGACCGGCCATCGCCATGGAGATTGTGCGGGTGTGGATGAGCACCGACTGGCTGGGCGTGCCCGGCGCCCCGGGCGGTGACGAGAAGTACCGCCGCCGGGTCGAGAAGGTCGTGGCGATCGACGCCCGCGGTCTGCGCGAGGCATCCGAGATCGGGCCGTCCGACGGGTGAGGCGCACCGTCCTGATCGAGGGCCTGATCGCGGGCCTGATCGCGGGCCTGATCGCGGTGCTCGGCCTGGCGGCCGGGTGCACGGCCGGCGCCGTGGCGTCCGTGGACAGCTCGACGGCGCCACCCTCGGCCCCGGCCCTGTCCTCGTTCTCGGCATCGAGGGCCCTGTCGACCGGCCCGACGGGGTCGGCGCAACCCGCGGTTCCCTCCTCGGTCCCGACGAGCGCCGCGGCCGAACCGTCGGTGACCGTTCCCGAGCCCGCCCCGCCGGCGCTCGCCGACGAGACCACCGACGGGACGTCGAGGGAAACCGCCGCGGAGCCGGTGATCCCGGCCGATCCGGAGTTCACCGGCCTGATCGCGCCCGTGGACGCCGCCCTGGCGGCCCGCATGGCCTCGAGCTGGCGCCCCGGATGCCCCGTCGCGCTGGCCGACCTGCGCTACCTCACCCTGACCTACCGCGGCCTGGACGGGACGGTCCAGCAGGGCGAACTGGTCGTCGCCGCGTCGGTCGCCGAGGACGTCGTGGCGATCTTCCGGCAGCTGTACGAGATCGGGTACCCGATCGCCTCGATGCGGCTGGTCGACGACTTCGCCGGTGACGACGATGCCTCGATGGCGGCGAACAACACCTCGGCGTTCAACTGCCGGCCGGTCACCGGGGGCGGCGGGTTCTCCGAGCACTCGTACGGCACGGCCATCGACGTCAACCCGGTCCAGAACCCGTACCTGAGCGGCTCAGTGGTGCTGCCGGCGGCGGGTGGCGCTCATTCGACCGACCGGACGCGCCGGGTGATCCACGCCGGGGGACGCGTGGTGACCGCCTTCGCCGACCACGGGTTCAGCTGGGGCGGGAACTGGCACGGCCCGATCGACTACCAGCACTTCTCGGTGTCCGGCCGCCGATCGACCGGCCGCGTCTGGAGTGCCCGAACTGGCGCCGCCGGGCGCTGGCTGCGGCGAATCGGGCGGTCTCGATGACGGCGATGAAGTCGCCCACCGCGAGGATCATGCCGCCTGGGCGACGAGCACGAGCTTGCCCCAGCCGCCGCGATCGCGGGGTGACCTTGATCAGCGCCATCGCCGATCACCACGGCCAGGCGCCGATGCCCTCGATGACCACTCGCGGGTCGTGGTCGTCGACCGGGTGGGCGT
>JBGALY010000068.1:0-11640 GCA_044223435.1 Nakamurella sp. | reverse complement strand
CCTGGGCATAGCCTCCGGACTTGCCGGCCGACGAGCCAACCGGATCGGCCGGGACCGACGGAAGGAGCGGGGAATGGGTTTGGATGATCTTGTGAACCAGGCGAAGGAACAGCTCACCGACGAGCGCATCGACCAGATCGCCGGGGTGATCAAGGACAAGACCCCGGACAACATCGACACCGTCGTCGACCAGGTCGCGGACAAGGCCAAGCAGTTCAACGACTGACCGGCGCGGCCGGTCGGTCGGGTCGATCTCACCCGGGCAGGTCGGGCCACTCGACCTCCAGCGTCAGCAACTCGTGCTCGACCCACCCGGTGCCGGTCAGACCGGTCAGTTGACCGGTCCCGGAACCGGCAACGACCCGCGCCCACTGCGCGGTCTCGATGCCCTCGCCCATCGACGCGCCGTGCTCGAGGACGAAACTGCCGGCGCGGCCGAGCACGGTGCCGACGATCCGCTCCTGCGCGACGTACGAGGCGCCGCGGTCGCCCCTGGTGGTCACCGCGTGGCCGGCGGCGGTGGCGTCGACGTCCTCCCCCGCGTACGTCTTGGCCAGCACGACCGCGGCCAGATCCGGTGCGCCCGGGTCCGGCGGCGGCGCATCCGGCTGACCGTCCCAGGTGGTCAGGGTGAACGGCAGGCGCAGGGTGAGCTTCATGGGCCCGAGTGTGCACCGAGCCACCGACAGCGCCGGATCAGGGCTGTCCCGGACCGACTCGGCGGTCCTACCCTGGACGAAACCGGGCGAGACGGGGTGATCGGCACATGTTGCTGCTGGACCGACGAATCGCCGCGAACGCCAGCAAGCCGGTGACCCACGGCCGGCGGCCGACGCCGGGCTCACCCGCCCAGGCCGCCGTGCTGGACCTGCAGCGCGCGGCCGGCAACCGGGCGGTCGCGTCGCTGCTGGGCCGGCAGCACGATGCGGCACCGGTCGCGCAACGCTACGAGGCGAAGGACTGCGGTTCGGGACCCGGGGCCCGGCATCCGGTCACCGAGGTGTACGCCGCGCATGGCCGGGCCCGCACGATGCTGTCCATCGCGGAGACCGAAAGTGCGTCGTCGGGCGACCCGACGGTGCAGGCCCTGGCCCGTAAGTACTTCAAGCTGGCCGTGCCGCCGGTGACCGACCGGGACAAGAAGCTGTGGTTCGGCCGGGTGCGGCAGGTGCTGTCCGGGATGTCCCGGGGCCAGGACTCGACCACCTACGAATGCGAGCCCCGCCAGTCCTGGAAGGACGGCCTGTGCACGTCCGGATCGATGGCGGTGACGATCCTGAACATCCACCTGTGCCCGGATTGGTGGAACCTGGCGTCCGTCGACGACCGGGCGTTCGTGCTGCTGCACGAGTGGGCCCACAAGTACGGCCCGTCGGTCCATCAGATCTTCGAAACCTACTGTGATTCAAGCGATTTCGCCAAGCAGCCAGCGGAGGATCTGGTCGCCGAACCGGATGCGTACGCCGGCTACGTCTTCGAGCTGGTGACCGGTGGCGCACCGTCCGCCGCGGTGTGCTGACCGCGGTGTGCTGACCGCGGTGTACTGACGACGGTGCGCCGAGCGGAACCATGGATCGGGTTGCCCCGGCTCGTCAGGCCGCGTCCCGGACGTCGTCGGCCAGGAACTGGCTGATCCGCGAGCCCAGGTCGCTCGCCGACGTGACGATCTCCAGGTGGCCGCCCGGCACGAGCGCGAGGGTCGCGTCCGGAATCAACCCGGCGAGGATCATCGCGTTCACCGGCGGCACGATCGGGTCGTCGAGGCCGCCGACCACCAGCGTGCGCTGGCCGATCAACGGCAGGAACGGCAGGCTGGTCCACCACATCACGGCCGACAGCTGGTGCAGGTAGCCGCGCAGGTCCGCGGGCAGGTGCGCGCGGGTGAAGGCCGACCGCTTGCGCTCGGCGCCAGGGACCGCGGAGATGAATTCCGAGATGATCTCCGCATCGGTGGCGTCGGCCAGCTCGCGGGGGATCAGCATCTCCCGGAAGGCGTGCGGCGCGCCGGGCACCGACCAGGCGCCGGTGCTGGTGCTCACCAGCACCAGGTTCCGGCATCGGCTGCCCCGCTGGAGGGCGAACTGCTGGGCCAGCGCACCGCCCCACGAATAGCCCATCAGGTCGGCCTGGTCGTGACCCAGTTCGTCGAGCAGTTCGTCCAGTACGCCGGCCAGTTGCGGCAATCCGTAGGGCAGGCTCACCGCCGGCGAGTCGCCGATCCCGGGCGGATCGAAGCGGATCACCTCGATGGCCGGATCGATCGCGTTGACCAGCGGGTCCAGGATGCGCAGGCTGGCGCCGATGCCGTTGCACATCAGCAGGGGCGGCCCTGATCCGTTGCCGGGTCGGACGTCCACGTGCAGGTCCAGCTCGCCGATCTTCAAGGGTGTTCTCCCGTCCGGTACGCGGCCGATGACGGGCGACCGAGTGATCCGCGTCGTGTACGTGTTGACTCGGGCATTGTCACACCCGGTGCCGCCCAACCGCAGTCGAAACGATCATCGCAGACAAACCGGTTGGGGCGATCAGCTCCCGGCCGACCTGGGCCGATGCCGAGCGGCCCGCGCGCCGCGGGTGGGCATGATCACGATGTCGTCCGGTCAGCGGGACGGGTCGTCGCTGCTGTCCCGGTCGGCCAGGTAGTCCAGCAGGCCCGGATCGGCCGAGGCGAGCCGGTCGGCCTCCTCGCCGCCGTCACAGCGGCAGAGGGCGACGATCACGCCGGCGGGCCGACGAGCCAGTACCTGCCAGGTTCCGCCGGCGTCCTCCCAGCGGCGCAGCCGGGCCAGATCGGCCGAGTCGCCGGTCATCGCGCCCGACCCGGACCGTCCGGGGGGCGCCGGACGACGGCGTGCGCGGCCGAATTGCGACCTGGCGGCCGGTGATCTTGGGTGAGTGGTGACGGGCATCCGGCCCGCACGGAGCGGCCGGCTCGCAGGGAGGCGTCATGGTCGCGATCGGGTTGGTCTTCGCCGGTCTCGCCGCGCTCATCCACGTCTACATCTTCTACCTGGAGTCGTTGGCCTGGACGGCTCCGGCCACCCGGCGCACCTTCGGCACCACCCGCGAGCAGGCTGAACAGACCCGGGAACTGGCCTTCAACCAGGGCTTCTACAACCTGTTCCTGGCGGTCGTGACGGCCCTGGGCGTGGGGTTCGTGGCGGCCGGTTCGACGGTGGTCGGTGCAACCCTGGTGTTCGCCGGCGCGGGTTCGATGGTCGCCGCCGGCGCGGTGCTGATGCTCTCCGATCGATCCAAGACCCGCGCCGCGCTGGTGCAACTCGTCGCGCCGCTGGTCGGCGTGCTCGCGCTGACCGTCGGCCTGGCCGGATAGGTCCGGGCAGGCCGGTCGGCAGGCTCAGCTCGACGGCATCGGACACCGGCGCCGTCGACGGCCCCAGGGCCCGCTCAGGACAGGGCCGTCGCAGTGGCCTCGGCGCGACCGGTCCGCAGGTGCCGGGCGACCAGCCGCTCCACCCGCGGCACGTTCCGGTCGGCGATCGCGCGGTAGAGCTCCTCGTGCTCGCGGGCCATGGTGAGCAGGTCCTCGTGCCGGCCGAGCAGCCAGCGCATCCGGCTGCCCAGCGTCCGCTGGATCTCGCCGAGCACCTCGTTGCCGGCCAATTCGGTGACGATCTCATGGAAGTCGGCGGCGGCCTGGCGGGCCGGAATCCGCTCGCCGCGCTCGGCGGCCGCCAGCTCCTCGTCCAGCACCCGGCGCAGCCGGGCCAGGCCGTCCTTGCTCCGCCGCTGGGCGGCGAGCCGGAAGGTCATCGATTCGAACGCCTCGCGGACCTCGATCAGGTCGGCGATCTCCGCGGCGCTGAACGTCCGGACCAGCGCCCACGATCGCGGCCGCGGGGTGACCAGGCCCTCGGCCACCAGCGCCCGTAGCGCGTCGCGCACCGGAATCCGGCTCACGCCCATCTCGGTCGCCAGATCCCGCTCCACCAGCTTGCTGCCCGGGCCCCGGATGCCGGTGAGGATTTCGTCCCGCAACCGAGCCGTGACCCGCTCGGATTCGGGGACGAACCCTGCCGATCGCGCCATCCGTCTGCCTTCCGATTCGGTTCGCAAACCGCCATCATTCACGCCGCGGCTCGGCCGGCACCGCTCCGGCCCGCCGGTTGAGCGTGCCGTGCCGGCCGTTGACCGGTTCACCGCCCGGGCCCGACCGCCGGCGGCCGCCACGCCTGCACCGTCGCCGCGGCGCGCACGGTACTGCCCGCGGGCAGCAGCCGCATGAGGGTATTGCGGATCGCAACGGTGACCGGGCCGTGCGCCTGGGCGATCCGGCCGACCTGCCAGGATCGCCGGGCGATGGGGTCGGTCCGCTTCCGCCGCTCGGTGTCGTACCGGCCGAGCGCGGCGCCCAGATCGTGGCCGCCGCCGGCCAGCGCGGCCAGGGTGACCGCGTCTTCCAGGGCCTGGTTGCCGCCCTGGCCGAGGTTCGGCGTCATCGCGTGCGCCGCATCACCCACCAGGACGACCCGACCACGGGTGAACCTGGGCAACGGCGCGGCCAGGTCGATGATGTCGTTGCGCAGGATGGCGTGGCCGTCCGTGGCGTGCAGCAGGGCCGGTATGGGGTCGTGCCACGTCGCGAATCTGCGCAGCAGTTCTGCCTTGTCGTCGGACACCCGCCAGCCCGACAGGACCGAGGCCACCGCGAACCAGTACACGCGGCCGTCGCCCATCGGGGCGATGCCGAACCGCTCTCCGCGGCCCCAGGTCTCGCCGGCCGCCGGCACGTCGACCGGTCCGTCGGTGACGCCACGCCATGCGGTGTAGCCGGCGTACCGGATGCCCGGATCCTGCGGCCACGAACGACGAATCGGGCTCGCGATGCCGTCGGCGCCGACCACCAGGTCGAACGTCCGGCTGACGCCGGACTCGAGCACGACGGTCGCCGCGCCCACGCCACCGTGAACGGCGGAGACGGTCGTGGCCCGCACGGCCGGGGCGGCCGCGGACAGGATCGACTGCAGGTCGGATCGATGCACGACGGTGAGGTCGGCGGAGGCCTCCGGCGGCGTGCGGACCAGCCACCGCCCGTTCGGCGTGCACAGGCCGGCGGGCAGTCTCGGCGCGGCACCCAGAGCCCGCACCGGCCCGTCCAGGCCGATCGCGGCCAATGCGCGTAACCCGTTACCGAACAACGATATTCCGGCGCCGGCGGTCGTCGCATCCGGCCGTTCGTAGATCGTCACCTGGGCACCCTGCCGGGAAAGTGCCACGGCCGTCGCGAGTCCGGCGATCCCGGCGCCGACGATGCCGACCCTCATGACGGTTCCGCCGGTACGGCGCAGACCAGACCGTCGCCGAGCCCGGGCCGTCCGACACCGAGCGAACCGGCCTCGGCGTCCGGCCGGGCATCCCAGCGCTGATCAACGCACGAAATTTGCGCCCGAAATGCCCGGCTCGGTCGTGCGATGATCAGCGCCGCGATCACGGCCGCCACGGATGCAGCCGGGGTATCCAGGCCGGCACCGCGCGCCGATACCGCTGGTATTCGGCACCGAACCGGCGGATCAGCCGCGGCTGCTCGTACCAGCGCGCGGCGGCCGCGCCGACGCCCCAGGCGACGGCGGCGTAGCCGGCCATGCCCAGCGACCCGGAGATCAGTGCCTGCCCGACCAGGACGACCACGAAGCCGGCATAGATCGGATTGCGCACGTAGCGGTAACAGCTGCGGATCACCAGGTGGGGCGGCGAGGCCACCGGAACCGGGGTGCCGCCGGCCCTGACGAACTCGACGAACGCCTGCCCGATCGGGACGAGGCCGAGGACGATCAGCACGACGCCGGTGGCCTGGGCGATCTCCCAGTGCGGCAGCGGACGGTGCACGTCCCAGTAGCCGAGCAGGTACGGCAGCAGGCAACCGAAGGTGCCACCGACCGCCACGCCCCAGCCGAGGGCGACACCCGCGGCCACCGATCTGTGCATCGCAACCTCCTCGGCCAAGTCGGCGACATTCTGAGAGTAACTCTCCCAATTCAAGAGTGCTACTCTCACATAAATGGCGACGGACGTCGAGTCTTGGGAGCAGACGGGGAAGGGCCGGCAGGCCCGCACCCGGCTGGCTCGGGCCGCGGTCGTCGAGGCCGCCCGCTCGCTGTTCGTCGAACGGGGCTACGCCGCGACCACCGTGGAGGCGATCAGCGAACGGTCCGACGTCCCCCCCGCCACGGTGTACCGGCTCTTCTCGTCCAAACTGGGCATTCTCAAGGAGCTGATCGGCGTCTCGGTCGCCGGCCGGGACGGCTCGGTGACCCTGGCAGGTCAGCCCGCCGCCAGGGCGCTGTTGAGCGAGCCCGACCCCGTCCGGCAGCTCGAGGGCTTCGCCGCCATCTGCCGGGAGGTGAACGCGCGCAGCGAGTCCGTCTACCGGGTGCTGGCCGGCGCGGCCCAGTCCGACCCGGAGGCGGCCGCGCTGCTGGCGGACCGAACCCGGCAGCGCGCGGCCGGTCAGCAGCTGATCGCCCGATCCCTGGCCGAGGCCGGCGCACTACGGCCGGAACTGGGCGAGCGCGACGCGGCCGACATCATCCACGCGTTGATGTCGCCGGAGATGTACCGATTGCTGGTCACCGACCGCGGCTGGCGACCGCCGCGGTACGAGCGTTGGCTGGCCCGCATCCTCATCGACCAGCTGCTACCCGTGCCAGCCGGATGAGGGTCGGAGATCGGTGATCTGCCCGTGATGGCCGGTAGGGTTTGCCCGACCGGCCGGACCACCGGGCGGCCACCCTCGAGCTGACGTGAGCGGGGTGATGAGGCGATGAGACGGTTGCGCGGCAGTCACCGCCGCCCTCTCCGCTGGCGGGGACTCGTGTCGATTCCGGCTGCCGCACTGCTGGCCGGCGCGGGATTGACCGGTTGCGCGAGCCCCTCCGGATCTTCCTCGACATCCGTTTCCGTGCAGGTACTCTCGTCGCAATCGAGCGTCGCCGCCGGGACGCCGGGAACGGCGTCGAGGCCCGCGAGCAGCGCGGTCTCCGGCCCGCCGGCCGGGCCGGGGACCGCACCGTCGTCTCCACCGCCGGCCACGAGCGCCGCGTCAGAGCCGGACTGCACGCAGCCGGCCCTGCAGGATGCGGTCAACGCGGACCGGCCGGCCGATTCACAACTGACGGTGGGCGCGGACTTCCTGTGTCAGGACGGCTGGGCGGTCGCCGCCGGCACCGATGTGGTCAACCGGGCCCAGTACACCTTTGTGTTGCGATGGATCGACGGCCGATGGCAGCGGGTCCCCGATCGGGCCCAGGCCTGTGCGGACCGGACGGTCCCGGCCCAGCTGGCCGGTCCGGCCTGCGCCAGCAACTGATTCCCGGCGGGCGACGACAGCCGCGACGGGCCCCGATCCGGCGATACCCGCCCTACCCTTCCTGTTTCGCCCGCCGTGACCTAGTGTTTACACAAGTTCCTGTTGTAGAAACTCGGGTCGACCGGACGGAGTGGGGATGAGCATCGGGCCACGCAGGGCGCAGACCACCCGGGAGAGCTCGTCGGCAGCCGGCGTCGGGGCGTTCACCGCAGGGAGCAGCGGTGCCCCGTCGGGCCCGGAGCACGATCGGGCCGGGACGAGCGGCCTGGCGGCCGCGTTGACCCGGGAGCACGATGACATCGACGCCGGCGTCAAAGCCTTCCTCGCCGACCTCGATCGAGGCGAGGTCCGGGTCGATCCGCTGTCGAACGCGATACATGCGCTGCGGCGGCACATCTACCTCGAGGAGACTTTCGTCTTCCCGCCGATCCGGGCGGCCGGGATGACGATCCCGATCATGGTGATGATCCGGGAACACGGCCAACTCTGGCGGTCCATGGACGTTCTCGCCGATCTGCTGGCCACGGACCCGGACGGCCGGAAAGACCCTGCCGCCGCCGAGCACCTGGCGACCTCGTGCCGAGAGTTGCTGACCCTGCTCGAGCGCCACAACAGCAAGGAGGAACCGATCATCTACCCGCACGCCGACGCCGACCTGACCGACGAGGAACGCAGCGACCTGGCCTGGTTCCTTCGGACCGGTCGCACGCCGGACGGATGGATCTGTCAGGCCGCGGCCGGCCGGCGCCTGGACCCGTGACGACGCAAGCCTTTCCGCACGAGTCGGCACCAGTCGGCACCGTGAGCCGGTACCACGAGCCGGCACCACGAGCGGCATGGTCGGGCCCAGTGACCCGCGACCAGGATCAGCCGCTGCGCAGATGGGCCAGTACCGCGCCGACGGGGGCGCTGACCATCAGCAGCACCAGCAGGCACCGGTATCCCCAGCGGATCAACCTGCCCGCCGGCACGAGTGTCCGGTGGTCGGAGCGGGAAGGGCTTGCGGTGTGCACCAACGCGAGTAGCAGGACGATCACCAACAGCAGGGCGCCGGCATCGACGACGGCCGGAATGCCGACCAGGGAACCGGTGATCACCGCGAGATTGCCGACCGTCCAGCAACTCAGCTGGGCCCAGGCCCACCGCACGGACGTCGGTGCGGACCGGGCCTGCGCCGCGCCGATCGTGCAGGAGCCGACTCCGCACACCAACACCAGATACGCCGCCAGCCAGCTGCCGTTGCCCAGTTCCAGCGGGCCGATGACGGCGGCGGCCAGGCCTCCCAGGATCACGCAGGCCGCTCCGCCGACCATCATCGTCGTCGACGCGAGATCCGCAGTGCGGCCGGCGGCCCGGGGGTCCAAGGCGACGCCGTCGGTCGCGCGCACGGGTGAGGTCATCGCGGCGCGGTCGCCGTCACCACGGTCAGCAGGACGACGGAATCCTCGACCGCGTCCAGGCTGTGCCGGACCGGCGGGATGACCAGGTAGTCGCCCGCCGCCCCCTCCCTGGAAAGCCCGCCGGCGTTCAGCCGGACCCGACCGGCCAACACCTGCAGCGTCGCCTCACCCGGGCTCTCGTGCTCGTCCAGCCCGCGACCGCCCACCAGCGCCAGCACGGTCTGGCGGAGGGCCTGCGCCTGACCTCCGTGAATCGTGCGGGCGCTGCGGCCGGTGGAGCCGGCTCGCGCCGCCGCGAGCTGGTCGTCGGCGACGCTGGTCAAGGCGACCGCAGTGAGGGCGTCCATCACGATCCTCCGGCCGGCGCCAGATGGGCCAGGCACAGGTCCGGCTCGACGAAGGGCTCGAGGCGATCGACGGTCAGGGGCGACCGCCAAGCCTGCATGGCTCCCTGCATCAGTCCCAGGTGAGCCGGGCAGACCACCGCGGGTCGGGACTCCGCGAGTTCCAGGAACGGGCAGTGCCGCAACCCGATCTGCCGCCGGCCGTGGTCGGTCCGGTCTTCCGGTGCGAAGCCGATCTCGTCGAGCAGCACCATCAGCCGGTCGACGCCGTCGTTCGGGCCATCGGCGACGGCGGATCCCGCGGATCCGGCGGCCGCGGCGTGCCCACGGCCCCACGCCCGACCGGCCTCCAGGCCGATCGTGGCCCGGTCGGGATCGGCCGCCAGGCTCTGCACGAGAAGCTCGGCGAGCAGCCGGTACTGGCGGGGGCCGGCCAAATCCATGCGCCGCACCGGCCGGAACAGCTGTGGCGGGCGGCCGGCGGTCCGCCGGCCCACCTCGACCCGCTCCACCCGACCGTTCTCCACGAGCCGGTCGAGGTGAAACCGCACCGTGTTCGGATGCACACCCAACCGATCGGCAATGGTGTTGATGCTCAGCGGCCCCGGCGCGTCCCGCAGGACCGCGAGCACCTCCCGGCGCCGCCCGGACGGCGTCCGGCTCTCGCCCTCACCCGGCACGACGATCACGCCCCCTGCGCCATGCTCTGCGTCCTGGCCCCGGTCTGCGGCGGCAAGCCGGCCACCAGTGGGGTGTCGACGCCCAGCGGGCCGAGCTTGGCCGCATCCTCGTAGTAGATCGCCTCCACCGGGCAGACCGGCTCGCATGCGCCGCAGTCCACGCATTCGTCCGGGTGGATGTACAGCGACCGGCCGCCCTCGTAGATGCAGTCCACCGGGCACTCCTGGACGCAGGCCCGGTCCAGCACATCCACACACGGCTGCCCGATCAGGTACGTCATGTCCTAGAGTTTACACAACCGCCGCTTGTAGAAACCCTTTGGATCAGGAGGATCAGCATGCCCGTCCCCGAGACTGCCGCCGGAACAGCCACCGAGACAGCACAGGAACTCGACGTGCGCGCCCTGCGCAAGCCCGACAAGCATCCGGCGATCTTCGCCCGGTATGCCGCGTTGCCGGCCGGTGGATCGTTCGTGCTGGTCAACGACCACGATCCGAAGCACCTGCACGACGAGTTCGAGGCGGACCATGCCGGCAGCTACCAGTGGGAGTACCTCAACACCCAACTGCGGGACTGGCGCATCAGGATCACCAAGCTCACCACCGCCCCACTCCCCCGGATTCTGGTCGACACCAGCGAGGTCACCGCCACCGCCGACCGACCCGACGTGACCGGCGCGGTGTGGAAGCTCCAGGCCCGTGAGCGGGATCTGGATTCGAACGTCATCGCCCTGCCGCCGGGCGGCACCATCGACGCGCATGCCGGACCCGACCTCGATGTGCTGATCCACGTCCTGAGCGGCGCAGGCCGGCTCACCACCGAACGCGGCGCGCTCGACCTGCGGCCCGGCGTGCTGCTGTGGCTGCCGCGCCGCTCCCGTCGGCAGTTCACCGCCGGGCCGGAGGGGCTGCGCTATCTGACCGTGCACCAACGCCGGCAGGCGCTGGTGGTGGACACCAGCCGGGCCGGAACGGCCCGCTGACTGTCGTCCGAGGCGTCGTCGACAGGCGGCCCGGATCAGTCGGCGAGGATCGTCTCCCGCACCGTCCGGGAGACGAACGCCCGGTACTCGTCGCGGGTCTTGCCGTCCAGATGCACGAAGCGGACGTAACTCTCGACGCAGGTGATCACGCAGAAGGACTCAACGAGGTCGTCGAAGGGCACGTCGGCGCGGAGCCAGCCGCGCTCGGCGACCCAGCGCAGGATCCGCACGATCTGCCCGCGGATCAGGGCCAGCATCTGGGCATGGTAACCGCGGAGCTCGGCGTCGCCGTGGGCCGCGCCGACAACGGCCATCCACAGGCCCGCCGACGGCTCGTTGATCCCGACCATCGTGTCCCCGACCAACTCGGCCAGCGCGTCCGGGTTGCCGAGTTCGACCATGAGCCGGCCGGGAGGCGTTTTGAAGAAGTCGGTCTCGCCCTCGACCCCGAAGGAGACCAGCTCGACCGCCGCCTGCAAGAGAGCGGACTTGGGGCCGTGCTTCTGCACCGTCTCGATCGCCACCCCGGCGCGCTCGGCGATCTGCGCGAAGGTCGTGGCTTGGTAACCCTGTCGGCCGAACAGTTCGATGGCGGCCTCGACGATCCGTTGCCGAGTCTGCGCCGCCTGTTGCTGCCGGAGCCGGGAGCGGTAGGGGCGAACGGGCGGATCGGCATCGTCCATTGTTGACCAAGTTCCCATATCGGTGAATACTGTGGGCTGGTCTCCAATACTATGACGTGCTACCGAGAGGCCCGCCCATGCCGTCGATCCTCATCGCGAGCGTGCCCATCCACGGCCACGTGACACCGCTGCTCGCCGTCGCCCGGCACTTCGTGGAGCGTGGCGACCGGGTCCGGTTCATCACCGGCAGCCGGTTCGCCGACGTCGTCAATGCTACTGGCGC
>JBGALY010000025.1:0-83217 GCA_044223435.1 Nakamurella sp. | reverse complement strand
CGAGCCGACGAACGCCTGCTCGTTCCGCTGATGGACCGGGCGCTCGGCACCGACGCGGGCGCCGCCATCAGTCGCACGCACGCCGAGATCGAACATCAGGTCTCCCGGTTGCGCCGGTTGGTGGACGAGCTCCCAGCCGACGCGCTTGGTCCGGATGACGGCGTGCAACCCGAGGACGTCGTCGAGTTGCGCCGGCTGCTCTACGGCCTGTACGCCGTCCTGCGGCTGCACAACGTCCAGGAGGAGGAGAGCGTGTTCAGCCTGGTCCCGGCGGGAGCGCCGGCGGCGGGAACGGCCGAAACCGGTCCCTCGATTCAGGTCCCGCTCAGTCGCCCAGCGCGGTGACCGCGGAACCGGCCGGAAACGACAGCCGGCCGACGGGCACGATCCACGGGTGCCAGATGGCCAGCCGCTCGGGCAACGGAAGATCGGCCGCCAAGGCCCGTGCCCGGACCTGCCGCAGCGCCCGCGCCAGCCGGTCCCATTGCTCGGCCCGATCCGCGTCCATGCCGGACTCGATCGCGTTGTGCCAGCCGCCGTCACGCTCGTGCGGGACGAGCCCGGCCAGGATGTCGCCCCAGCTGCCCAGGGGGTTCGTCCCGAACCGTCGACGACCAGCCGGGGCCGGCCGACGACCTCGATCCACGCGACCTGACGCGGCTGGACGTCACCGCCCAGATCGAGTCGCCGACCCGACGCCCGCAGCCCCAGGTCGGGGATGCCGGGCTCGACCTGCTCGACCACCGCGCATCCTCGCACCGATCGGCCGCCACCGGCGCCGGCCGGGATCACCGGCGCGCGCGGAGGAAGGCCTGCGGCGTCGTCTCCGGCCCGAGTCGGGTCCGTACCTGCCGCACCAGCACGGTGAAGCCGGCCGCCTGCAGCAGGTCGGCGATCCCGTCCGGGTCGAGCCGGTACGCCGTCGCCGACACGGGATGCCCGTAGGCGTGCTCGATCTCGACCGGCCCGTCCCCGACCTGGAACGCCAGCTGCAGCCGACCGCCCGGAACCAGCACGCGGGCGAACTCGCCGAAGGCGACCGGCAGTTCGTCCGGCGGCAGGTGGATGATCGAGTACCAGGCGACCAGGCCGGCGATACTTCGGTCGGGCAGGTCGAGGGCGGTCATGGTGCCGACCTCGAAGGCCAGGTGCGGGTGCCGGCGCCGGGCCTCGGCGACCATCTGCGGCGACAGGTCGATCCCGCGCATCGCCAGGCCGAGGTCGGCCAGTGGGCCGGTCATCCGGCCCGGACCGCAACCCACCTCGACCACCGGACCCCGCAGGCCGGCGGCGAACCGCGTCAACACGAACCGGTCGGTCGGGTCGGACGGCAACCCGTCGGCCAGCACCCGGGCGTAGTCGACCGCGACGGTGTCGTAGGCGAGCCGCGTCCGCTCAAGGTGATCGACGATCATGGGACGGACCGTAGCGCCGACCTCCGACAACGCCCGACCTGGCCGTTCAGGCGCGAGCGAGCACCTCGCCCGCGGCCGGGACCGGCGACCGGGTGCGCGCCCCGGTGCGCTCGGCACCGATCCCGGCCACCACCACGCAGACCAGCCCGAGCACCGGCAGGGCGCCCGGTACCTGATGCAAGACGACCAGGCCCACCAGCAACGCGATCGCCGGTTCCAGGCTCATCAGCGTGCCGAACGCGGCGGTCGACAGCCGGCGCAGGGCCAGCATCTCCAGGGCGAACGGAACGACCGGGACCAGCAGGGCCAGACCCAACCCGATCAGCACCAGCTGCCCGGTCAGGGTCGGAATCGTGGCCGGGCCGGCGACCAGGGTCGCCGTGACGCCGGCGACCGGCATCGAGACCGCCAACCCCTTGATCCCTGACACCTCGTCCCCGACCCGCTGGGTCAGCAGGATGTAGGCCGCCCAGCAGGCCGCCGCCCCGAGCGCGAACCCCACACCGGCCAGGTCGACCTCCCCGTGCCAGGGCTCGGTCAACAGGAGGACGCCGACGGCGGCCGGCACCACCCACATCCGGGCGGATCCCCGCCCGCGGGCGGCGGCCACCGTCAGCGGGCCGAGGAACTCGATCGCGCTGGCCGTGCCCAACGGCAGCCGGGAAACGGCGGCCATGAAAAGGAACGTCATCGCGGCCGTGACGACCCCGAGCAGGATGCAGGCGAGCAGGCTGGACCGGGAGAACCACGACCGCCGCGGGCGCACCAGCACGAGCACCAGCACTCCCGCCCAGGCGAGCCGGAGCCAGGCGGCGCCCTCCGGACCGAGCGAATCGAACAGGCCCACCGACGCGGCCAGGCCGAGCTGGACGAAGACCATCGCCGACACCGCCATGCCGGCACCGGCCCGAGTGCTGTGACCCGCCATGCGACTGCCCATCATGCGAATGATCAGACCAGCCCGCGACCATTCGCGTCCACATCAAGAATTTGAACTAACCGTTCATCAATGATGGATAATCACGCGGTGGACACCCGACGGTTGCTCTTCCTGTCCGAACTCGCCCGGCTCGGCTCGATGCAGCGGGTGGCCGACGAGTGGCAGGTGACGACGTCCACGGTGTCCCAACAGATCGCCGCGCTCAGCCGGGACTTCCGGCTGCCGCTGATCGAGCCGGACGGTCGACGGGTACGGCTCACACCCGGGGGGCGGCGATTGGCCGGCCACGCGGCGACGATCCTCGGCGCGATCGAGGCCGCCCGCCGCGATCTCGGCCCCGGCGACCCGGCCGGCGAGGTGGCGGTGGCCGGGTTCGCCACCGGCATCCGGCACGCCCTGATCCCGACGATCAACCGGATCGGCGTCGAGCATCCCCGGCTCCTGCTGCGCGTCCGGGAGCACGAACCGCCGGAGGCGCTGGCCGCCCTCGCCGCCGGCGACGTGGATCTGGCCCTGGTCTACGACTACTCGCTGGCGCCGATCCGGTTCGAGAGCACGCTCGAGGTCGTCCCGTTGTGGTCCGCGCGTTGGTCGCTCGGCGTACCGACCGCGAGTGTCGGCCATCACCCCGACGACCATCCCGACAATCAACCCGACCGCCATCCCGACGACCGCTCGGCCCCCGAGGTCGTGCGCGCGTTCCGGGAGCATCGTTGGATCGTCAACTCACGCAACACCGCGGACGAGGACGTCGTGCGGATCCTGGCCGCGATGGGCGGCTTCGAACCCGATATCGCCCACCGGGCCGACAGTCTCGACCTGGTGGAGGACCTCATCATCACCGGCAACGGTGTGGGGTTGCTGCCCGCCGACGCGCCGGTGTCCCCCGGCGTCCGCCGCCTGCCGCTGGATCGACCCGCGGCGCTGCTGCGCGCGTTCGCCGTGACCCGGCGCGGCCACACCCGGTGGGCGCCGCTGGCCGTCGTCCGGGACATGCTGGCCGAACACAGCCCCCGTCGAGTTGCAGTTGATCATGGGCTTCCGGCCGTTCTGAACGCCGCTTCGCTAAGGCCGGAAGCCCATGACCAACTGCCGGATGGGGGGTGATCGAATCGTTTCGACTAGACTCGGTCCATGGCCCGCACCCGGGCGACCCTGGCTCAGGTCGCCGCCCGCGCCGGCGTGTCGGTATCCACCGCGTCACTGGCGTTCAGTGGCTCCGGCCCGGTCTCGGAGTCGACCCGGCACAAGGTGCTGGCCGCCGCCGAAGAACTCGAATATGCCGGCCCGGATCCACGCGGACGGTCGTTGCGGCAGGGCCGGTCCGGGATCATCGGCGTGATCATGGAAGAGCGGGTGCTGGCCGCGTTCCGGGACCCGTTGCGGCTCGCGGTGCTCGACGGGATCGCCCAGGAGACGTCCGCCCAGGGCCAGGGCCTGCTGCTGCTGTCCGACGTCGGGGCCAGCGCGGACGCCATCGGCACCGCCACCATGGATGCGGCGATCCTGTTCGCCTTCAGCCATCGCAGCGACCGCACCGTGGAACTGCTGCGCCGGCGGGCCGCGCCGGTGGTCGCGGTCGGCGGTCCCGACCTGGGGCTGCTCACGATCAGCATCGACGACGAGGCGGCCAGCGCGACGGCCGCCCGGCACCTGGCCGACCTGGGACATACGGACGTCGCGATCGTTGCGCTACCCCTGGTCAACGCCGACGGCGCCGACGGCGCCGACGATCGAGGGGCCACTTCCGGTCGTTCCGCACCTGATCGAACGACCGGAAGTGGACCCTGGATAGGGAAGCGCGGTCCGCTGCCGGCCGAGGCCGAACGCGCGGGCACGGTCACGGTCACCCTGGATCGCCTGCGCGGCGTCCGGTCGATCTTTCCGCAGGCCGCTGGATGGGCGGCCGCCGGTAGCTCGGTCGAGGAGGGGATGGCGGCCGGGCAGGCCCTACTGGCCGATCCGGCCGGCCGACCGACCGCCGTCGTCGCGCAGAGCGACCTGCTGGCCGCCGGGGTGATCCGCGCGGCCACCGACCTGGGTCTGTCCGTTCCGGGCGATCTGTCGGTGATCGGCTTCGACGGCATCGCGCTGGACCGGGTGATCCCCCAGGACCTGACGACGATGGTGCAGCCGGCCGCCGACGAGGGCCGCGCCGCGGGCCGGGCCGTGCTGGACCTGCTGGATGGCGGCGCTCCGGCATCGATCCGCTTCAGCTGCCGGTTCCACCGCGGCGCTACCACCGCCCCGCCCCGCTGACCGCCTCACGCCGCTCTCGCATCGCGAAGATCATCACCGGGGTGGGAGGGACGGACCCGACCCAGGCTGCTCGGTCTCAGCCCGGACCCGGTCAGCCGAGGGCGGCGCGCACCTCGTCGATCGTGCGGGCCGCCGCATCCCGCAGCTTGGCGACCGACGGACCGGCCCCCAGCACCTGCCGCGACGTGCTCGGCAACAGGGCGCCGTGCGCGTCGGCGAAGATCGTCCGCAGGTCCTCGGCGGTCGCGCCCTGCGCCCCGAGACCGGGGGCCAGCATCGGCCCGTTCACCGACGACAGGTCGACGCCGGTCTTGCCGATGGTGGCGCCGACCACCAGGCCGATCGAGCCGATCGGGTCGTCGCCCGCATTCAGCGCGCCGACCTGGTCGATGATCGATTGGGCGACGGTCTTCTCGTCCTGGCCCAGGGCGTGCTGCACCTGCTGACCTTCCGGGTTGGAGGTCAGCGCGAGGACGAACAGGCCGCGCCCCTCGGCCAGCGCCACGTCGACCGTCGGCAGCAGCGAGCCGAACCCCAGATAGGGCGAGACCGTGAGGGCATCGGCGGCCAGCGGCGCCTCATGGGTCAGGTAAGCGGCGGCGTAGGCGGCCATGGTCGAGCCGATGTCGCCCCGCTTGCCGTCCAGGATGCTCAGCGCGCCCGCTTCCCGGGTCGCCGCGAGGACCTCCTCCAGCACGGCGATGCCGGCCGCACCGTGCGCCTCGAAGAACGCCGACTGCGGTTTCAGCACGGCCACCGTCGGGCCCAGTGCCTCGACCACGGTCATCGCGAACCGCTCCAGACCCCCGGCGTCGTCGGGCAGATCCCACGCCTGCAGCAGACCGGGGTGCGGGTCGATGCCCACGCACAGCGGTCCGCGCGCCTCGATCGCAGCGACCAGGCGGTGGCCGAACGGCTCGGTGATCGTCATGGCTGCGATCCTCTCATCGGACCGGGCCGGCCCGCCCGCGCCCTACAACCCCGCGCCCGAGAACGAGGCGAGCAGACCGATCGTGTCCGCGACCTGCTCCTTCGTACCGAACGGCACGGCCAGGAACTCGGTGACCCCGGCGTCAGCCAGCCGAGCGGTCCCGGCCCGAAGCTCCGCCTCGTCACCGGCGAGCGCGATGTCGGCCGGTCCCGCCGCCCCCTCCCGGTCCAGCATGGCCCGGTAATTGGGCAGCTGCCCGTACATCGCGAACTGCCGGGCCGCCCGCTCCCGGGCTGCCGCCGGGTCCGTGGTCAGGCAGATCGGCAGGCTGGCGACCACTCGAGGGGTGGGCCGCCCGGCGTCCGCGGCCGCCTTGGCGAGCACCGGCACCGTATGCCGCGCGAGGGTCTCCGGCCCGGTCATCCAGGTGACGGTGCCGTCGGTCAGCTCGCCGGCGACCCGCAGCATGACCGGCCCCAACGCCGCGACGAGCACCGAGGGCGGGGCCGATCCGGGGATGTTCAACCGGGCGTTGACCCGCATCGTCTCGCCGGTGAAGTCGACCCGCTCGCCCCGCAGCAGACCGCCGAGGACGGTCAGGTACTCGCGCATGTACCGGGCGGGCTTGGTGTAGTCCAGGCCGAACATGTCCTCGATCACCTCGCGGTGACTCGGCCCGACGCCGAGGGTCAGCCGGCCGCCGGTCACCGCCTGCACCGTCAGCGCCTGCGCGGCCAGCGCGGTGGGATGCCGGGGGTAGGTGGGCACCACGGCCGTGCCGAATTCGATCCCCGGCAACTGGGCGCCGGCCACGGCGATCATGGTCAGCGCGTCGCCGCCGAAGATCTGGGCCAACCAGACCCGCGGCACGCCCAGGCCGGCCAGCGCGCGGATCTGCTCGATCTGGTCGCCCGGGGCGCTGCCCCGGCCGGCGATGTCCCCCACGCCGATACCGATTCTCATGGATTCCGACGTTAGCCCGGTTCGCCCGCGGGCGTGGGGAATGGTCCGGCCGGCAGACTGTCCGCATCGGCATCCAGGAGGAATCTTCGACGGCCTGTCGGGCGAGAACGTGCTGTCGGCATGAGAGGTGAGCCGAGTCGTCTGCCGTGGTGGCGGACCTGCCGCGGACTGCCCTACCGGCGGTCAAGGGTGGCCCGGATGGCGGGGGTGAGAGCGACCTCGATCTGCTCCGGCGTCAAAGTAGTCATGGCCGGCAGGCGTAAGAGGTATCGGGTCAGCGCGAGCCCAAGTAGTTGGGCGGCGATCAGACCGGCCTGTCCGGGGGGAAGGTCAGCGCCCGCGGCGGTGGCCAGCGCCGGGGCGACCTGGGCCGCGAAGATCTGCCGCATCCGTGCTGCGGCGTGCTCATTGGTCACCGCCGAACGGAGCAGCATCAGCAGGGCATCGCCCGCTGGGTCGCGCTCCCACCGTTNGGTGATCGTCATGGCTGCGATCCTCTCATCGGACCGGGCCGGCCCGCCCGCGCCCTACAACCCCGCGCCCGAGAACGAGGCGAGCAGACCGATCGTGTCCGCGACCTGCTCCTTCGTACCGAACGGCACAGCCAGGAACTCGGTGACCCCGGCGTCAGCCAGCCGGGCGGTCCCGGCCCGCAGGTCAGCCTCGTCACCGGCGAGCGCGATGTCGGCCGGTCCCGCCGCCCCCTCCCGGTCCAGCATCGCCCGGTAGTTGGGCAGCTGCCCGTACATCGCGAACTGCCGGGCCGCCCGCTCCCGGGCTGCCGCCGGGTCCGTGGTCAGGCAGATCGGCAGGCTGGCGACCACTCGAGGGGTAGGCCGCCCGGCGTCCGCGGCCGCCTTGGCCAGCACCGGCACCGTGTGCCGCGCGAGGGTCTCCGGCCCGGTCATCCAGGTGACGGTGCCGTCGGTCAGCTCCCCGGCGACCCGCAGCATGACCGGCCCCAACGCCGCGACGAGCACCGAGGGCGGGGCCGACCCCGGGATGTTCAACCGGGCGTTGACCCGCATCGTCTCGCCGGTGAAGTCGACCCGCTCGCCCCGCAGCAGCCCGCCGAGGACGGTCAGGTACTCGCGCATGTACCGGGCGGGCTTGGTGTAGTCCAGGCCGAACATGTCCTCGATCACCTCCCGGTGACTCGGCCCGACGCCGAGGGTCAGCCGGCCGCCGGTCACCGCCTGCACCGTCAGCGCCTGCGCGGCCAGCGCGGTGGGATGCCGGGGGTAGGTGGGCACCACGGCAGTGCCGAATTCGATCCCCGGCAACTGGGCGCCGGCCACGGCGATCATGGTCAGCGCGTCGCCGCCGAAGATCTGGGCCAACCAGACCCGCGGCACGCCCAGGCCGGCCAGTGCGCGGATCTGCTCGATCTGGTCGTCCGGCGAGCTGCCCCGGCCGGCGATGTCCCCGACCCCGATGCCGATTCTCATGAACGGCGACGGTAGCCCAGGCGATGCCGCCGCGCCCGGGCCGGAATACCGGTTGTTGCGGCCCGCCCTGCGCCCGGTGGCAGCAGCGCCCCACGATCCGGTCGAGGATCTCGCCGTGGAGCCCGATCACCACAGCAGTGAAGGTTGCGATCGCACGAGAAGGGCTGGTTGGCCGAGCTCGTGAGCCACCCACGAGCACCGGAGGGGCGCCCTTGGCGATTCGGCGATGAAGGAGCCGGATCGTTCAGGGCACCCCGGTGCGTCGGCCGCGCGCTCCGGGCGCCAAGTCGCCAGGCTGCCGGACATCGCCACCGACGACCGATCCCGCCGGCACCGGTTCAGCGGGCGGCGATCGCCTTGTTCAGGGACGTGATCAACGGCGGGCCGCCGAAGATGAATCCGGTGTACAGCTGCAGGAGCGAGGCCCCGGCGTCGAGCATCCGCAAACCGTCGTCGGCGCTGGAGATTCCGCCGACGCCGATCACCGGCAGGTCGCAGCGCGAAGTGACGAAGCGGACCACCTCGACCGAGCGTGCGTGCAATGGCCGGCCGGACAGTCCCCCGGCCTCGTCCGCCTTCGCACGTTCGGCCGGCGCGATGCCGGGCCGGGACAGTGTGGTGTTGGTGGCGATCAGCCCGGCGATTCCCCGGTCGACACACACCTCCAGCAGGTCGCCGATGGCCTGGTCGGTCAGATCGGGGGCGATCTTCACCAGGACCGGGACGGGCCGCCGCTGCCGGCCGTCCGATTGAGCGGACCAGGCGAGCGATCCCGCCTCCGCCGTCAGCGCGGCCAGCAACTCGTCCAGCGGCGCCCGGTCCTGCAGGCTGCGCAGTCCCGGGGTGTTCGGGCTGGACACGTTGACGGCGATGTAGTCGGCGTAGGAGTACACCGCACGCAGCGAGGTCAGGTAGTCGCCGACGGCATCGTTCACCGGGGTGATCTTGGACTTCCCCAGCGAGATGCCCAGGGGCACACCGATCCGCCCGGTCAGTGCCAGCCGTCCGGCGAGGGCCGTCGCCCCCGCGTTGTTGAAACCCATCCGGTTGACGATCGCCTCCGACGCCGGCAACCGGAACAGCCGCGGCTTCGGATTGCCCGGCTGCGCGTGCGCCGTCACCGTGCCGACCTCGACATGCCCGAAACCGAGCGCGGGCCAGGCCTTCAGCGCGATGCCGTCCTTGTCCATGCCGGCGGCCAGGCCGACCACGGACGGGAAGTCGACCCCGAACACGGTGCGCGGGCTGGGGTGCCGGGCGAGCACGCCGCGCAGGGCGCGCCGCGCCAACGACGACCGGGACACCGTCCGCAGGCCGGACATGGTCCGGTGGTGCACGGCCTCCGGGTCACCCTTGGCCATCCGGAACAGCACGGGCCGGACCACCCGCCGATAGGCGGTGGCGCTGAGCGTCATGACGGCGATCCCCCGATCGGCCGCACGATCAGCCGACCTGCTCGCGGCTCGCGCGGAGCCGCCCGTGCAGCACCTGCAAGGGGGCCACGCCGACGTCGGACCGGTTCAGCGCCTCGATGCCCTGGATCGCCGCCGCGGCCCCGGCCACCGTGGTGATGCACGGGATGTCGGCGGCCACTGCGGCGGTGCGGATCTCGTAGCCGTCGATGCGCGGCCCGGACTGCCCGTAGGGGGTGTTGATGATCAGGTCGATCTTGCCGGCCCGGATCAGCTCGACCACGGTGCCCTCGCCGGACCCCTTGCCCTCGAAGTACTTCGCGACGACTTCGACATCCATGCCGTTGCGTTGCAGCATCTCCGCGGTTCCTTCGGTGGCCACGATCTTGAAACCGAGGTCGGCCAGCCGCTTCACCGGGAACACCATCGACCGCTTGTCCGCGTTGGCCACCGACACGAACACGGTGCCCTTCGTCGGGAGCGAGCCGTAGGCGGCGGTCTGCGACTTGGCGAAGGCCGGCCCGAAACTGGTGTCGACGCCCATCACCTCGCCCGTCGAACGCATCTCCGGCCCGAGCAGCGAGTCGACCCCGGTGCCATCGGCCCGGCGGAACCGGTGGAAGGGCAGCACGGCCTCCTTGACGGCGACCGGCGCGCCGACGGGCAGGGCACCGCCGTCCCCGGCGGCCGGCAGCATGCCCTCGGTCCGGAGCTCGGCGATGGTGGCGCCGAGCATGATCCGGGATGCGGCCATGGCCAGCGGCACCGCCGTCGCCTTCGACGAGAACGGCACCGTCCGGGATGCCCGCGGGTTGGCCTCGAGGACGTAGAGCACCTCGTCCTTGAGCGCGTACTGCACGTTGAGCAGGCCGCGGACGCCGACCCCCAGCGCGATGGCCTCGGTATGCGCGCGGACCTTGGCGATGTCGCTGCGGCCCAGGGTGATGGGCGGCAGCACGCAGGCCGAGTCGCCGGAATGGATGCCGGCCTCCTCGATGTGCTCCATCACGCCGCCCAGATAGACCTCGGTGCCGTCGCACAGGGCGTCGACGTCGATCTCGATCGCGTCGTCGAGGAACTTGTCCACCATCACCGGCCGGTCGGCCGAGACCTCGGTGGCCCGGGAGATGTAGTCGGCCAGCGATGGGTCGTCGTAGACGATCTCCATGCCGCGGCCGCCGAGCACGTAGGACGGGCGGACCAGCACCGGGTAGCCGATCGTCGAGGCGACCGATCGGGCATCCGGGAACGAGACGGCCATGCCGTAGGCCGGCGCCGGCAGGCCGGCCTCGCGCAGCAGGGAACCGAACCGGTCCCGGTCCTCGGCGAGGTCGATCGCGTCGGGCGAGGTGCCCAGAATGGTCACGCCGGCGTCCTGGAGTTCCTGCGCCAGCTTGAGCGGGGTCTGCCCACCCAGGGTGGGGATCACCCCGGCCACCGTGCCGGACTGCCGCTCGGCGTGAATGACCTCCAGCACGTCCTCGACGGTCAGCGGCTCGAAGTACAGCCGGTCGCTGGTGTCGTAGTCGGTGGACACCGTCTCGGGATTGCAGTTGACCATGACGGTCTCGTACCCGGCCGCCCGCAGGGCGAGCGCGGCGTGCACGCAGGAGTAGTCGAACTCGATGCCCTGGCCGATCCGGTTCGGACCCGAACCGAGGATGATCACCTTCGGCCGCTCGGTCTGCGGCAAGACCTCGGACTCGGCCGCCGGATCGGTCTCGTAGGCCGAGTAGTGGTACGGGGTGCTGGCCGCGAACTCGGCCGCACAGGTGTCGACGGTCTTGTAGACCGGGCGGATCCCGTTGGCCCAGCGCCATTCCCGCACGGCCGGTTCGCCGCCGAGCTCGGGCCGCAGCTGGGCGATCTGCCGGTCGGACAGGCCGTACCGCTTGGCCCGCCGCACCAGCTCCGGGGTGATCTCCGGAGCGTCCCGCAGCTGCCCGCCGATGGTGCGGACCAGGTCGATCTGGTCCAGGAACCACGGGTCGATCTTGGTCGCCTCGTGCACCTGCTCGACGCTCGCACCCCATTCCAGGGCCTGCATGACGCCGTAGATCCGGCCGTCCAGCGGGGTTCTCAGGTGCTCGAGCAGCGCGTCCAGGTCGCCGTCGGCCGCGGTCGGGCCGGTCCAGAAGCCGCCCGCCTTGGTCTCCATGGACCGCATCGCCTTGCCCAGCGACTCGGCGAACGAGCGGCCGATGGCCATCGCCTCGCCCACCGACTTCATGGTGGTGGTCAGCGTCGGGTCGGCCCCGGGGAACTTCTCGAACGCGAACCGCGGGATCTTGGTGACCACGTAGTCCAACGTCGGCTCGAACGCGGCCGGGGTGGCCCGGGTGATGTCGTTGGCGATCTCGTCCAGGGTGTACCCGATGGCCAGCTTGGCCGCGATCTTGGCGATCGGAAAGCCGGTCGCCTTGGAGGCCAGCGCCGACGAGCGGGACACCCGCGGGTTCATCTCGATGACGATGATCCGGCCGTTGCTCGGATGGACCGCGAACTGGATGTTGCAGCCGCCGGTGGCGACGCCGACCTCACGCAGGATGGCCAGGCCCAGGTCCCGCATCCGCTGGTACTCGCGATCGGTCAGCGTCATCGACGGCGCGACCGTGATCGAGTCGCCGGTGTGCACCCCCATCGGGTCCAGGTTCTCGATGGAGCAGACGACGACGGCGTTGTCGTTGCCGTCCCGCATCAGCTCCAGCTCGAATTCCTTCCAGCCGAGCACGCTCTCCTCGATCAGCACCGAGGCGTGCACGTTCTGGTTGCCGTCGCCGGGGCCGAACCTCGGAGTAGGCCATCCCGGAGCCGAGACCGCCCATGGTGAAGGACGGCCGGACGACCACGGGCAGACCGAGATCGGCGACCGCGGCGCGGACCTCGTCCATGGTGTGGCAGACCGCGGAGCGGGGCACGTCACCGCCCACCGAGCGGACGACGTCCTTGAAGATCTGCCGGTCCTCGCCGCGGTTGATGGCGGGGATGTCGGCGCCGATCAGCTCGACGCCGTACTTGTCCAGGACGCCGCGCTCGTCCAGGGCGATCGCGGTGTTCAGCGCGGTCTGCCCACCGAGCGTGGCCAGCACGGCATCGATCTTGTGCCCGCGCGCGGCCTGGTCGGCCAGCAGCTTTTCCACGAACTCGGCGTTGATCGGCTCGACGTAGGTGGCGTCGGCGAACTCCGGGTCGGTCATGATCGTGGCCGGGTTCGAGTTGATCAGCGAGACGCGGATGCCCTCGTCGCGCAACACCCGGCAGGCCTGGGTGCCGGAGTAGTCGAACTCGCAGGCCTGCCCGATGACGATCGGGCCGGAGCCGATCACCAGAACGTGGTTCAGGTCGGTGCGACGAGGCATCAGGCGGTGCCCTTCTCATTCGGCGCGTCGGCGTGCTGGCGGGGGACGGCCCGTCCCGTGTCTTCGACCATCAGGTCGACGAACCGGTCGAACAGGTATCCGGCGTCGTGCGGACCGGCCGCCGCCTCCGGGTGGAACTGGACCGAGAAGGCCAGCCGGTCCAGGCATTCCAAACCCTCGACGACGCCGTCGTTGAGGCAGCTGAAGGCGACCTGGGCCCGGCCGAACTCGGTGTCGACCACCTCGCCGATCGGCGCGTCAACCGCGAAGCCGTGGTTGTGCGCGCTGACCAGCACCCGGCCGGTCGCGTGGTCGCGCACCGGCTGGTTGATCCCGCGGTGCCCGAATTTGAGCTTGTAGGTACCGAAACCCAGCGCCCGGCCCAGCACCTGGTTGCCGAAGCAGATCCCGAACAGCGGGATCCTGGCGGTCAGCACGTCTCGGGTCAGTTCCACCATGGCGTCGGCGGTGGCCGGGTCGCCCGGCCCGTTGGACAGGAACACCCCGTCGACGCCGAGCGAGCGGATCTGTTCGATGGTCGTCGTCGCGGGCAGCACGTGCGTCCGGATCCCGCGGGCGGCCAGCATCCTCGGCGTGTTGGCCTTGATGCCCAGGTCGATCGCGGCCACCGAGAAGTACTCCGGCCCATCCGCCTCGACGACGTAGCCGGCGGCCGTGGTGACCTCACCGGTCAGGTCGGCACCGGCCATCGACGGCTGCGCGCGCACCTGGGCGACGAGATGACCCATCACGGTTCCGTCCGGCTGCCCGCCGGACCGGATCGGGTCCGCGAGGGCGCCGCCGCTGAAGATCCCGCAGCGCATCGCGCCGGCGGTGCGCAGCCGCCGGGTCAACGCCCGGGTGTCGACCCCGGCGATCCCGACGATGCCTTGCCTGCGCATCTCGTCGGGCAGGGTCGTGGTGGCCCGCCAGTTCGACGGGCGGGGTGACAGGTCCCGCACGACGAACCCGGCGACCCAGATCGCGCCGGACTCGTCGTCGGACACCCCATACCGCGCGCCGTCGCCCGAGCCGGAGCCGGCAACCCAGCCGGTGTTCCCGATCTGCGGCGCGGTGGCCACCACGACCTGGCGCCGGTACGACGGGTCGGTCAGCGTCTCCTGGTATCCGGTCATCCCGGTGGCGAACACCGCCTCGCCGAACGCCGACCCGGTCGCACCGAAACCCTCACCGTGATAGGCGGTTCCGTCCTCGAGCACCAGCACGGCCGGCGTCATGCGCTTGCCTCCTTGTTCTTGCCGAGCAGACCCGCGGCGGCGGCGATGAATTCGGCCTGCTCGTCCCGGTCGTCGGCGCGGATCCCGCTGTCCAGCTCGGTCTCGCCCAGCCGCCAGCGGATGATGAGGATGCCGTCCGCCTGCCCCATCACCTTGCCGGCGATGCCCGGCGCGGTGGTCACCTCGACCAGGTCCGTGATCGGCACGAAGATCGGGTCGGCGCCCTCGCGGTCGATCAGCACGCCGTCCTCGGTGAGCCGGACGATCGACGTCGCCCGCACGCCCAGCCCGTGGGCGACGATACGGTCCTGCCAGTTCCGGGCGGTCGTGCTGGACACGTACAAACCCTTCAGCGCCGGCGTGATGACGTCCCCCGGCACGTTCGGCACCGCCGGCAGCGGGGCCAGCCCGCTCTGCCGGTGACCGCGGTGCCGCCAGCCGACCCACAGCCCCCAGCCGGCGAGCACGCAGACCAGCACCAGACCGACCACCCACAAGGTGCGTTCCACCTCAGACCCCCCGCCCGGCAACGGCTCCGACCGGCCGGCCAACGGCGGCGGTGCGCCGGCCCCGCAGGTAGGTGGCGACCACCCGGCCGGGCAGTTCCATCCCCTCGAAGGGGGTGTTGCGCGACAGCGAGGCGAACTCGGCGCCGCGCACCGTCCAGCGCGCGGCCGGATCGACCAGCACGAGGTTGGCCGGCTCGCCGACGGCGATGGGCCGGCCCTGGCCGGTCAGCCCGCCGATCCGGGCCGGCGCCTCGGACATCACTCGGGCGACCCCGCGCCAGTCCAGCAGGCCCGTCTCGACCATCGTCGCGATGACCACGGACAGCGCGGTCTGCAGCCCGAGCATGCCGGGACTGGCGTTTTCCCACTCGGTTTCCTTGTCCTGGCTGGCGTGCGGGGCGTGGTCGGTGGCCACGATGTCGATCACGCCGGCGGCCAGCGCCTGCCGCAGGACATCGATGTCGGCCTGGGTGCGCAGCGGTGGATTCACCTTGAACACGGGGTCGTAGCCCTCGGCCCGATCGTCGGTGAGCAGCAGGTGGTGCGGGGTCACCTCGGCGGTCACGTCGGTGCCGCGGCGCTTGGCGGCGGCGACGACCTCGACCGACCCGGCGGTGGACAGGTGGCACACGTGCAGCCGGGAGCCCACGTGCTGGGCCAGCAACGCGTCCCGGGCGATGATGGCCTCCTCGGCGACGGCCGGCCAGCCGGTCAGCCCCAGGCGGGCGGACACGTCACCCTCGTGCATCTGCGCGCCCTGGGTGAGCCGCGGCTCCTGCGCGTGCTGGGCGATGACCCCGCCGAACGCCTTGACGTACTCCAGTGCCCGCCGCATGAGCAGCGGGTCGGCGACGCAGTCGCCGTCGTCGGAGAAGACCCGCACCTGCGCGGCCGAGGTCGCCATCGCGGCCAGCTCCGCCAACCGCTCCCCCTTGCGGCCGACGGTGACGGCACCGATCGGGTGCACGTCGACCAGACCGGCCTGCTCGCCCAGCCGGAAAACCTGCTCGACCACCCCCGCGGTGTCCGCGGCGGGATCGGTGTTGGGCATCGCGAAGACCGCCGTGTATCCACCGAGAGCCGCGGCAGCGGACCCGGTCTCGACGGTCTCGGCGTCCTCCCGGCCGGGCTCGCGCAGGTGGGTGTGCAGGTCGACCAGACCGGGCAGCACGACCAGCCCGGATGCGTCGACCGTCTCGGCGTCGGCGGCGCGGGAGTCGGCGGCGGCACCGGCCCCGATGGCGGCGATCACCCCGTCCATCACCAGCAGGTCGGCGACGTCCTCGCCGTACGGCGCGCCCCTGCGAATCAGCAGGGAAGTCGACTCCGAGCTCACAACGCCCCTTCCATCTCACCCGACAGCAGCAGGTAGAGCACCGCCATCCGCACGGTCACCCCGTTGGCGACCTGTTCCACGATCACCGAGTTCACCCCGTCCGCGACGGCCGGGGTGATCTCCATGCCCCGGTTCATCGGACCCGGGTGCATGACGATCGAGTGCGGCGCCAGGAGCGCTCGACGCCTCTCATCCAGCCCGTACCAGCGGCTGTACTCGCGGGCCGTCGGGAAGAAGGCGCCGCTCATCCGCTCGCGCTGCACGCGCAGCATCATCACCGCGTCGGCGCCGGTCAGCGCCGCGTCCAGGTCGTAGGAGACCTCGGCCGGCCAGGCCTCGACCCCCACCGGGACCAGGGTGGGCGGCGCGACCAGGGTGACCTGGGCGCCCAGGGTGGACAGCAGGAGCACGTTCGACCGGGCGACCCGGGAGTGCAGCACGTCGCCGACCACCACGATCCGCCGGCCGTCCAGGGTGCCGAGGTGCCGGCGCAGCGTGAAGGCGTCCAGCAGGGCCTGGGTGGGATGCTCGTGGGTGCCGTCCCCGGCGTTCACGACGTGGCCGTCGACCCAGGCCGACAACTGCTGCGGCGCACCGGAAGCCGAGTGCCGGCAGACGACGGCGTCGGCGCCCATGGCCTGCAGCGTCCAGGCGGTGTCCTTGAGCGACTCACCCTTGGACACCGAGGAGCCCTTGGCCGAGAAGTTGATGACGTCGGCGGAGAGCCGCTTGGCCGCCAGCTCGAAGGAGATGCGGGTGCGGGTGGAATCCTCGAAGAACAGGTTGACCACCGTCCGGCCGCGCAGCGTGGGCAGCTTGCGCACCTCCCGTCCGGCGATCGCCTGGTCGATGCGTTCCGCCGTGTCCAGGACGAGTTCGGCCCCGGCGCGGGAGAGGTCGCCCGCGGACAGCAGGTGCCGCGGCAGGATCGGGGCCGCCGGCCGGGCGGCGGTGGCCCGCGCCGGACGAGGCGCCGACTGGGTGGGCGGGCTGTCGAAATAGGTGGTGCCGGTCATGGCGTCCGCTCCCCTGTGAGCTCGGCGGCGGGTCCGGTGGTGTCCCGGGTGGGCACGGCGCGGGCCAGTTCCACGCTGTCGAGCCCGTCGATCTCGAGCAGCCGGACGGCCACGTCGTCGCCGAAGGCCGTCGGGATGTTCTTGCCCACGTAATCCGCCCGGATCGGTAGCTGCCGGTGGCCGCGGTCGACCAGGACCGCGAGTTGGATCACGGCGGGACGGCCGTAATCGCGCAGGGCGTCGAGCGCCGCCCGGATCGTGCGGCCGGAGTAGAGCACGTCGTCGACCAGCACGACGATCGCGTCGTCGATGCCGCCCGCCGGGATCCTGGTCTCTTCCAGCGCCCGCGGGGGACGCCGGCGCAGGTCGTCGCGATACAGGGTGATGTCCAGCGATCCGACCTGGGTCGGCCGGTCGGTGAACGCGGTCAACCGATCCGCCAGCCGGTGGGCCAGGTGGACGCCACGGGTCGGGATGCCGAGCAGCACCACGGGCAGGTCGCCGTTGCGTTCCAGGATCTGGTGGGCGATCCGGTCGATGACTCGGGCGATCTGGGCCGCGCCGAGGATCTCGGTCAGGATCTCCGGCCGGTCCGGATCGGCACCGGACGGGAACGGATGGGGGGCGCCCCCGGCAGCAACGGGATCGGCGCCGGACGAGCTGGCCTGAGCAGGGCGCGCGCGCACCTCGTGCAGACCTCCTTTCCCGCCTCACTGGACGGTCTTTAAAGGGTGGTCGACCGGAAATGATACCAACCGACCGAGCCGGTCCGAGCCAGCAGTGGACTCCGCGGCCGCCAGTCCTCCGTGATCCCATTGGCACGCCTGCACAGAATGCGACTACTCTGCGTATACACTCGGGGAGTAGCGTCACCGGATATGCACCGTCAGACCAGGGAGCCGTCATGACCCAGGACTACGCCCACGCCCTGGGCGCCCGCCTGCGCTCCATCCGTGCCCAGCAGGGTCTGAGCCTGCACGGCGTCGAGGAGAAGTCGGAAGGGCGCTGGAAGGCCGTCGTCGTCGGTTCCTACGAGCGCGGCGACCGCGCCGTCACGGTGGCCAAGCTGGCCGAACTCGCAGAGTTCTATGGGGTCCCGGTGGCCGAGCTGCTGCCGGACGCGCGGGCCACCCGGCGCGGGGCGCCGAGTCCGAAGCTCATGATCGACCTGCAGCGCCTGGCCGAGCTGCCCGCCCACCAGGCCGGCCCGCTGGCTCGGTACGCGGCCGCCATCCAGTCCCAGCGCGGGGATTACAACGGTAAGGTTCTGACGATCCGTTCCGAGGATCTGCGATCACTAGCGGTGATCTACGACATGAGCGCGGAGGACCTCACCGACCAGCTGGTCCAATGGGGGGTCCTCCCCGCCGGCACCGAGCTCGGCGAGTAGCACCCGCCCGCGCGGCGGTTCAGGCGCCCCGCAGCTGCGGGGTGATCACCGCGAGCTGGCCGAGGATTCCGTTCACGAACCGCGGCGAGTCGTCGGTGGACAGCACCTTGGCCGCATCCACCGCCTCGTTGACCACCACCGCGGGGGGCACCTCGGTGGAGTACAGCAGCTCGTACACGGCGATCCGCAGGATGGCCCGGTCGACGGCGGGCATCCGTTCCACCGTCCAGCCCCGGGAATGCTCGGCCAGCAGACCGTCGATCCGCTCCTGGTGCTCGACGACCCCACGCACCAGACTTTCGGCGTAGTCGCCGATCGGGGTCCAGGAGTGCCGATCGGGACCGGTCGGCTCCGCCATGCGTTCGTCGAGCACGATCACGGGGTCGACCCCGCGCGCTTCGGCGGCGTAGAGCACGTCGAGGGCGCGTTTGCGGGCCTTGCTGCGAGCACTCATCCCACTGCTCGGATCGTCAGCTGTTCACTCGGCCGAGGTACCGGCCGTCACGGGTATCGACCTTGATCTTGTCGCCCGTGTTCAGGAACAGCGGCACCGCGATCTCGGCACCGGTCTCCAACGTGGCGGGCTTGGTGCCGCCGGTGGACCGATCGCCCTGCAGACCGGGCTCCGTGTGCGAGACGACGAGCTCGACCGAAGCCGGCAGCTCGACGTACAGCACGGCCCCGTTGTTCTGCGCGACCATCGCCTCCTGGTTCTCCAGCAGGTAGTTCGCCGCGTCACCGACCACGTCCCCCGGGATGTGGATCTGGTCGTAGGTGTCGCCGTCCATGAAGACGAAGTCGGCGCCGTCCTTGTACAGGTAGGTCATGTCGCGCTTGTCGACGGTTTCGACCTCGACCTTGACGCCCGCGTTGAACGTCTTGTCGACGACCTTCCCGGAGAGCACGTTCTTCAGCGTGGTCCGCACGAAGGCCGGGCCCTTGCCCGGCTTGACGTGCTGGAACTCGGTGATCTGCCACAACTGGCCGTCGATGTTGAGGACGAGCCCGTTCTTGAAATCGCTGGTGCTGGCCATGGTGCGGGTGTCGTGCCTTTCGCTGGTCTCGGCCGGGCCCGCGGCGCGTCAGAGCACGCACAGGTCCTTGGAGGTCTGGGTGAGGACGTGATAGCCGTCGGGACGGACCACGCCGCTGTCCTCGATGCGCACCCCGCCGCGACCGGGCAGGTAAACCCCGGGCTCGACGGTCACGCACATGTCGGGCGCCATGATACTGGCCGACCCGCGGGCCAGGCTCGGCGCTTCGTGGATCTGCAGGCCCACCCCGTGGCCCAGACCGTGCGCGAAGGCGGGGCCGTATCCGGCGGCGGAGATGACGTCCCGGGACGCCGCGTCGATCGCATCGCCGGTCGCCCCCACGACGCAGGCGGCCCGGCCGGCCGCCTGCGCGGCCCGCACCAGGTCGTAGATCTCCCGCTGCCAGGCCGCCGGCTCACCGAGCACGAACGTGCGGGTCATGTCCGAGTGGTAGCCGTCGACGATTGCCCCGAAGTCCAGCTTGACGAGGTCGCCGGCGGCCAGGACGGCGGCGGTCGGCCGGTGATGCGGGATGGCGCTGTGACTGCCGGCGGCGACGATCGTCTCGAACGACGGATCCTCGGCGCCCAGCTCGCGCATCCGCTGGTCCAGGTCGAGGCCGATCGCCCGTTCGGAACGGCCCGGCCGGATGCCACCCGCGCCGATGAGGTCGGCGAGCGCCCGGTCGGCCACCGCGCAGGCCCGGTCGAGGGCGTCGATCTCGGTCCGGTCCTTGACTGCGCGGACGTCCTCGACCACGTCGGTGGTGGTGCGCAGGGACACCGCCCGGGATCGCTCCCGGGCGACCGCCTGCAACACGTCGTAGGCGGCGACGGTCAACGACCGCGCCTCGAAACCGACGCTGCCGGCCGGGGCGCCGCGGAGCAGGGCGACGTCGCAGGGTCGCGCGATCAACCGCGGCAGGTCGGGTACCTGCGCCTGCGCCTGGGTGGTGTAGCGACCGTCGGTGCAGAACCGGGTCCGCGGGTCCGCGTCGTCGGTGGCCTTGTCGGTGTGCCCGTGCGCCCGCTCGGGTTCCTCGTCGTCCGCCGCGATCAGCAGCAGCGCCGCGTTCGAGCCGGTGAACCCGGTCAGGTACCGCACATTGATCAGGTCGGTGACCAGCAGGGCATCGATCCCCGCGGCGGTCAGCGCGGCTCGAACGGTGGACCGGCGAATGTGCTGCTGGCTCGTCACGACCGCCGATCGTAGGCGGCGTCAGGGTGGCGGCGTCAGGGTGGCGGCGTCAGGGTGGCGGCGCGGAGAACCGCAGCTCGACCCGGCGATTGCGTGCGCGACCGGCTGGGTCGTCGGAGCCGTCCGGGTGCTCATTGGGCACCAGCGGCCGGGACTCGCCGAAGCCGACCGGGCTGAGCCGGCCGGCCAGGTTCGGGAAGTGTCGTTCGAGCACGGCGGCGACGACGGCGGCCCGCCGGTCGGACAGGCCCTGGTTGAAGGACGTACTGCCTTTGCTGTCGGTGTGCCCCTCCACCGCGAACGGCTGGCTCAGGTCGGCGTGCGCGGGCCGATCGCCGAGCTGGGCGAGGAGTGCGGCCTCCGCGCCGGGCCGCAGGCGGTCGGAGCCGAAGTCGAACAGCGTGCTCGCGGACAGCACGACGTTCTGCGGGACCGGCGGCGCGGGTGGCGGCACCCGGAAGGGGGCCTGCGCCGGGCCGCCGAAGTCGACGAAGAACGGCACGTCCCCGCTGACTCCGCTCGCTTCCAGCCGGGACATCGGCACGGTCGCCAGTTGCTCGTTGATCACGCCGAGCGACGATCCGCAGTTGCCCGGGCACAGGTCGACGGTGTCGTGCACCCGGAAGGCGAACGAGGGGGTCACCGTCACCGAGCCGTCCGGATTGGTCACCAGGACGGCCGGCACGTCGGTCAGCCGACGGGCATCGTCCTGCGGGCTCGGAGTCGCGCCGACGGAGCAGCTGGTCTGCGTCTTGCCCACGCCGCCGGCCAGGTTGCCGGGCGCGGTGCCGATGGTGTCGAAGTCCATCAGCAGCGGGTCACCGTCGGTCTCCAACGCGGCCGAGGTCGTCGCGAAGTGCGTCGGCGGCAACGCCGAGCGCAGGGACACGGTGGAACCCGACGGGGTGGCCGCGGCCAGCGCGTGCAGCCGGACCGGATCCAGCTGGCCGGGGAGCGCCGCGGCGAGCCCGCGCGAGACCGACGCGGTGGTGGGATCGGTGCGGAAGTCCGTTGCGAATCGGCCGGTGAAGTCCTGCACCCCGGTGCCGCCGTTGAACCACATCGCCCAGACGGGGACGACCGAGGCCCGGACCTGGCTGGCGATCGCGGCCAGGAACGGGCCCTGGATCTGGCTGCGGATGATCGTGGCCGTGCCGGTCGGGAACGGGCAGCAGAACGACGTGGGGCAGGACGGTGGGATGCCGCCGCACCGGGTCGAGCAGGCATCGGCGGCTGCATCGGCGGGGGCAACCGTCGGTCCGCCGCTTCCCGGGGCGGGCTGTCGCTGGACCGGTGCCCCGCCGGCCCGCTCCACCGGGCCGGCCGCCCGAACCAGGGCGGTGACCGCCGCGTTGCCGGCCGCCCGTTGCATCGCCAGCACGGCCTGCGGCCCGAACGCGGGCGAACCCGGCCCGGTGGGCCCGGCCGGCCGCCGGTCGACCGGACGGGTCGGCACCGACCGTGGACGCGGTGTCCGGGCGTGGACCGGTGGAGCTGTCAGCACGCCGACCCCTCCCGTCAGCCCGGGCCTCCCGTCCGGGCGTCCGGACCCGAGCGGTTCCGGACGCCATCACGGTGCCCGCACCCTAACCCCGACCGTGGTGCCCGATCGGGCGACGTCCGCTGCCCTTTCGGGCAGCGCCCGGACGATGCGGGAGGGGATGCGGGAAGGTCCCGTCAGACGGCCGGGCCGAGCGCGTCGAGCTGGTCCTGGACGAGGCGGGCCAGCCGGTCGGCCTCGGGGCAGCGGCCGGGATCGGCGACGACCGTAATGGTCAACCGCCCGACGTAACCGAGCACCGCGAACCCGACCCCCACGTTGCCGCTGATCGGCGAGACCGGGAGCAGCTCGGTGATCCGGTGGCCACCGACCGCCAGCGGTTCGGCCGGGCCCCGCACGTTCGTGAGAAACGTGTTCACCAGCCGTTGATGGCCGATGAACCACCCGAACACCCCGAGCGCCGCAAGCGTCCGCGCGAATGGGCCATACAACGCCGCGGACGCACCCGGGATGTCGGTCTTGCGGGCCCGGGTGATGTCCGCGACGACCGGCAGCCGCTGCCGGGCTGTCCCGTTAAGTGGCAGCGAGACGGGCAGCACCCCGGTCCGGTTGCCCAGGTCGCCGGCCTCGGCGGGGCGGCGGGCGGCGACCGGCATGGAGACCACCAACCGGTCCAGAGATTCGCCCCGTTCCAGCAGCAGGTCGTGCAGGGCGCCGGTGACGGCGGTCAGTGCCGCGTCGTTCACCGTCGCGCCGGCTGCTCTCGCCGCCGCGGCCAGCGGGCCGAGTTCCGCCCGGGCGACACCGAGCGCGCGGCCCGGCCCCACCGGGCCGGCGTTGATCGAGCAGGCCGGGGCTCCACGAGTCCCGTCCCGCAGCAGTTCCGCCGCGCCGGCG
The DNA here is from genome assembly GCA_044223435.1 of Nakamurella sp. Classification (GTDB taxonomy): domain Bacteria; phylum Actinomycetota; class Actinomycetes; order Mycobacteriales; family Nakamurellaceae; genus Nakamurella. Next base: position 60,372 of record JBGALY010000025.1, on the reverse strand, counting down.
CGCAGGAGGGCGGCCCGACCGGTCCACCGGCATCGGGCCGTGCCGCGGCCACCCGGCCGCGAGTCCGCGGGGACCGGTGGGCGGGTCGCCGGCTCCGCCCCGTCGACCAGCCGGGACAAGATGGCCAGCCCGGCCAACCCGTCGGCCAGCACGTGGTGCAGCACGATCACCAGCGCGGATCGACCGCCCGCGGATGCGGGGTTCAACCCGCTGACGTGCACGATGCGCCACGGCGGGCGGGCCAACGACAATCGTTGCTCGACGATCCGCGCGGCGACGGCCAGCAGGGCACGGCGGTCACCCGGCGGCGGGCAGGCGATGGACTCCAGGTGCCGGGACGGGTCGAAGGCGGAATCGGCGATCCAGACGGGGCGGCCGTGCGGCACCCGGACCAACCGCTGGCGCAGCCGGGGAACCGCGTCGAGGCGCGACCTGAGGAGTGTCCGCATCGCGTCGGGAGCCGGTGCCCCGTCGAGCAGGGCGATCGCGGCGAACTGCATCCGGGCCCCGGACGCCTCGGCGGCAAGTGGCGTCAAATCCTGCCAGCTCAGGCGGTCGGCCCGCGGTCCGGTCACGTGTCGAGCCTCGCGCAGCTGGGCACCTGTCCCCCAGGGCCGATCGACCCGTGTCGCGGTTCCATCCCGCCCTCCGGCCCGGTCATCGACGATCGGACCGGCACTCGGGCGATCGATGGATGGCCGGCCCCGGGCCGCCTACCCTCGAGGCCGCGGCTGCACCGACGCCCACCACCGACGCACACCCACGACGCACACCGACGCACACCGACGAAAGGCACACCATGTCCGACAAGCGCGTCCTGCTCGCACTGACCAGCAACGACGACCTCGGCGGGGTCCGCAAGACCGGCTACTACGTCGGCGAGGCGGCCCACCCGTGGAAGGAGTTCATCGACGCCGGCTTCGACGTCGACGTGGCCTCGGTGGCCGGCGGCACCCCGCCCCAGGACGGCTACGACGAGTCCGACGAGGTCCAGCGGGCCTTCCTGACCGACGAGAAGATCAGCGCCCAACTGGCCGACACCACCCGGTTGGACGACATCGACCCGACCGCGTACGACGCCGTCGTGCTGGTCGGCGGCCATGGCACCATGTGGGACTTCCCGGACAGCGTGCCGCTGGCCGCGATCGGGCGGGAGATCTACGAATCGGGCGGGGTGGTGGCGGCCGTGTGTCACGGGCCGTCCGGCCTGGTCAACATGAAGCTGTCCGACGGCAGCCCGCTGATCGCCGGCAAGACCGTGGCCGGGTTCACCAACGAGGAGGAGGCGGCGGTCGGGTTGACCGACACCGTGCCGTTCCTGCTCGCCGACCGGCTGACTGCGGTGGGCGCCACGCACGTCGCCGCCGCGCCCTGGTCCGAGCATGTCGAGGTGGACGGGCGGCTGGTCACCGGGCAGAACCCGCAGTCCGCCGGCGCCGTGGGCCGGGAGATCGTCGCCCTGCTCAAGGACTGATCGGTGCCGCGCTGATCGAACCGCTGACGGTCGCTCCGGACAACCAGGGTGGCGCAGGCCTGCCGACATGCCACGCCGGTCCCGCTTGATCGATTCACCCGGCCGGTAGGGGCAACTCGAGCACACCGTCGGGACGAGCGAACCGACCCGAGCCGTCCGTGGACCGGTCGATCACTCGCGGCCGGCCATCCGCCATCATTCGACGGTGACCCCGCTCCGGCGCCTGACTCTCGCCGTTTCGGTGGGAGTCCTCGCCGGGGCCGGCGGCATCGGCGTCACCCTGGTCCTGCACGGCACCCAGCACCTGCTGTTCGGGTACGGCTCCGGCACCTTCCTCGAAGGCATCGAGTCCGCCCCCGCCTGGCGCCGGGTGGCCGGCGCCTGCGCCGGCGGTCTGGTGGTCGGGCTCGGATGGGCGTGGGTGCGCCGGTCCGGCCGGCCGGCCACGGTGTCCGACGCCCTGCACCGCGCGGTTCCGCTGCCGATCGTCCGGACCGGCGTGGACGCCCTGCTGCAGGCCGTCGCGGTCGGCGGCGGCGCGTCCGTCGGGCGGGAGGGCGCACCGCGGCAGGTCGGCGGCGCGGCAGGCGCGCAGCTGGCCGACCGGCTCGGCGTGCCTCCAATCGACCGGCGGGTGCTGATCGCGGCGGGGGCCGGCGGCGGCCTGGCCGCGGTCTACAACGTGCCCGTCGCCGGGGTGATCTTCGCGGCCCTGACTCTGGCCGCGGTCGCCCGCACCTCGCCGCCGCAGGCCCCGTCTCCGGACGAATCTCCGGACACCCCGTCTGCCAACGCCCCGTCCCCGAACACTGCACCTCCGGACACCGCGTCTCCGGACGCCCCGTCCCCGAACGCTGCACCTCCGAAGACCCCTTCTCCGGACACCCCATCTCCGAACCACCCGCCCCCGGCCGACGCCGTGGACCCGCCCGCGCCGGCCACCCGCCGAACCCGATGGTGCGCCCGCGCCCGGGCCGCGGCGCCGGCGCTGCGACCGGACGACTGGGTCGTGCTGATCGTCACGACGACCGTGGCCACCGTCACGGCCTGGACGGTGCTGGGGTGGGGGCGGGTGTACGCGGTGCCGACCGGTCCGGTCGATCTGGGCAGCGTCACCGCTCTGGCGATGTGGGCGCTGGTCGCCGGGCCGATGGCCGCGAGCGCCGCGATCGCGCTGGACGCCGTCGCCCGTCGGGCGATTGCCCGCCAACCCACCGGCTGGGTCCGATCGCCCTTGGCCTCGACCGCGGCGATGGGTCTGGTCGGCCTGGCCGCGGTGTGGTGGCCGACGCTGCCCGGCAACGGGAAGGGCATCATCGAGCTCACCCTGAGCCCACTGGCCGGCATGCGGGACGGAGTGTTGTTGACCGGTGCGGCGCTGGCCGGTTGGCCCGCCGCCGGGATGTTTGCGCTGCTCGTGGTGCTCAAGATCGCGTTGACCGGGACCTGTCTGCGGGCCGGGATCGTGGGCGGCCTGCTCACTCCGGCCCTCGCGGTGGGCGCCGCGCTGGGGGCCGCCGTCGCGGTCGGTGCGTCGACCATCGGCGCGCCGGCCTCGGTCCCGGCGTGGGCGCTGGTCGGGGCCGCGGGGGTGCTGGCGGTCAGCCACCGCAGCGCCCTGTTCGCGCTGGCGATGGTCTGGGAGCTGACCGGCATGCCGTGGACGGTCGCGCTCGCCGCCGCGGCCGCCGGGGCGCTGGCCCGGGCCACCGCACAAGCGGTCGGCCGGTGGTTCGCCTGACGAACCAACCATAGGAAGTGCACAGCTATCCCTCAGCCGGCACCCGCCCAGAAGCTCAAACGTTCATATAACGTGGCGACAACGGGTTGGCAGTGAGGCTGGCCTTACCACCACTGGGTGCACGGCGCCGTCACCCGTTCGTCCTGACCTTCCTTCGCGGCCCACCGGTCGTGGTCCTCGATCGTCGGCGTCGACCACCCACCACGCGCAATGCCAGCGCATCCCGGGCGGGCGCATGCCCGCCCCCGACAGCGGCAGGAGCACTGAGAAATGACTGCGAGCCACACCACCCGTCCCCAGCCCGACGCGACCGGTTCGATCGAGACGGACCGGCAGAACCGCCGGCGACGCACCTTGTACGCCTCGCTGGCCGGGTGGACGCTGCTCGGCGCCGCCAGCGTCGGCCTCGTCGCCTGCAGCACGTCCGGCCAGTCGGCCGGCATCACCTCGGCGGCCGCAACCGCCGTCGCCTCATCGACAGCGAGCTCTCCGGCGAGCTCGGCCGAGTCCAGCAGCCCCACCTCCGCGGCGACCGGCGACCACCGCGAGCGGCAGCACCTACCAGGACGGCACGTATACCGCGACCGGTACCTACACCAGCCCGGGCGGCACCGAAGAGGTCACCATCACGCTGACCCTGGCCGACGACACGATCACTGCCGCCACGGCCGAGGGTGGTGCGACCCGCCCGCCGTCGAGCCAGTACCAGGACGAGTTCGTCGACAATTTCGCCCCGCTGATCGTCGGCAAGGACGTCGCCGACGTATCGCTGGACAAGGTCGCCGGCTCGTCGCTGACCTCCGGCGGCTTCAACAAGGCCGTCGAGACCATCAAGTCGCAAGCCCAGGCCTGATCCGGCCATGACCCACCCCATGATCGACTCCCGGATCGGCACGGCGCCGCCGCCCGTCCGCCCGCACACGCAGGGCTTCGAGGCGATCGGCACCCGGTGGCAGATCGACACCGCCCGGGCGCTGAGTTCGGCGCAGTGGTCGACCCTGCACGGCCGGATCGAGGATTTCGACCGCACCTGGTCCCGGTTCCGGCCCGATTCGCTGGTCAGCCGGCTCGCGGACGGCCCGACGACGGTCGAGTTCCCGGCGCAGGACCGGCCGCTGATCGAGTTCTACCGGCGGCTGTACGACGGCACGGACGGCGCAGTCACTCCGCTGATCGGCGGCACCCTGTCCGATCTTGGATACGGCGCCGGCTACCGGTTCACCCCGGCGCCGACGGTCCGCACCGCCCCGCCCTGGGACGAGGCGATGCGCTGGGACGGGTCGGTGGTCACGACCACCGGCCCGCTCGAGCTCGACGTCGGCGCGGCCGGTAAGGGCTACCTGGTCGACCTGCTCGGCGAGCTGCTGACCTCGTTCGAGGTCGGCTCGTTCGTCGTCGATGGCAGCGGTGACCTGCTGCACCACGGCGCGGACGCCATCCGGGTCGGCCTGGAGCACCCCGCCGACCCCGGCAAGGTGATCGGCGTCGTCCCGCTGTCCGACGACGCGGTAGCCGCCTCGGCCGGTAACCGGCGCAGCTGGGCGGGCCTGCACCACATCGTCGACCCCCGCACCGGCACACCGGTCCGGGACGTCGTTGCCACGTGGGTCGTCGCCGGATCGGCCATGGTCGCCGACGGTCTGGCCACCGCCCTGTTCTTCACCTCGCCGGCACGGACCCGCGCGCTGGCCGGCGCCTACGGCGCCGATTGGCTGCGGGTGCTCGGCGGCGGGTCCGCCCACTGGTCACCCACCTTCGAAGGGGAGCTGTTCGGATGACGACCGCAGTCGCACCACCCGCCATCCCGGCGCCGGTCCGCGTCCAGAGCGCGGTCGACTCGATGCTCGGCAAGGTCACCATGTACCGGCTGGTCGTTGCCTGCCTGGGCCTGCTCGTCGTGCTGGCCTTCGCCCTGTCGTTCACCGGCATCCTGTCCTACCAACCGGCCGCTCTGGCCGCCAGCCTGATCGTCCTGCTGGCCGTCACCTACGGCTCGAACCGCCTGTACGGGGCCATGTTCGGGGTGCACCCGCACGCCGAGTCCAGCCTGATCACCGCCGGCCTGCTGTTTTTCCTGCTGTGGCCGAGCACCGAGCCGCTGGAGCTGCTGGCCATCGCGCTGGCCGCCGCGGCCGCGTCGGCGTCGAAGTACCTGGTCGCCATCCGGGGCCGGCACATCGTCAACCCGGCCGCGTTCGGCGTGCTGTTCGTGACGCTGCTGCAGCTTTCCGGAGGGGTGTGGTGGGTGGCCACCGCGCCGATGCTGCCGGCCGTCGCCGTGCTCGCCCTGGTCGTGGCGTACCGGACGCGCAAGCTGCCGATCGTCGCCCTGTTCGTCGCGGTGGCCGGTGCGTTGATGGTCGGTTTCCGGCTGTTCGACGGCGACACCGTCGGGGCCGCGATCGAGTACGCGTTCGTCATGACGCCGGTGGTGTTCTTCGGCGGGTTCATGCTCACCGAGCCGCTGACCCTGCCGCCGACCCGCCGCCAACAGTTCGCCATCGCGGCCGGGGTGGCCGTGCTGTTCGCGCTGCCCACCCTGGCCGGCATCGATCTCGGGTTCATCGCGCTGACCCCGGAGATCGCGCTGATCATCGGGAACGTGGCAGCCTTCGCCCTGGGCCAGCGGCGCGGCATCGGCCTCACCCTGGCCGGCAAGCGGTCGTTCGGACCGACCACCGCGGAGTTCACCTTCATCCCGGACGCGCCGGTGCGATTCACCCCGGGCCAATTCCTGGAGTTGACCCTGCCGCACGGCAAGGCCGATTCGCGGGGCACCCGCCGGGTGTTCTCCATCGCCACCGCCGACCCGTCCGGGAAGTCGGTGTCCGTGGGCATCAAGATCCCCACGGCGGGCCCGAGTTCGTTCAAGCGGGAGCTGGCCGATCTGCCGACCGGCACCCACCTGCGGGCGACGACCGTCGGCGGCGACTTCGTGCTGCCCGCCGACCCCACCGAGCCACTGCTGTTGGTGGCCGGCGGCATCGGCATCACACCGTTCCTGTCGCAGCTCGCCGTGTGCGTGCGGGAGAAGCGCGACGTGGTGCTGGTCTACGGGGTCACCGACCCGGCCGAAATCCCCTACCGGGACGAGCTCGCCGGGTTCGGCGTGCCGGTGGTGCTGTCCGCACCGGTCACCCCGACGACGATGTCACCGCCGGTGCCGGCGTCCTGGCGGGTGGTGGACGGGTTCCTGTCCGCCGACGTGCTTCGGACCGTCGTGCCCGACGTTCGCCACCGCACCGCCTACGTCTCCGGGCCGCCCGCCATGGTCAACGCCCTGTCCGCGGCCCTGCGCGAGCAGGGTGCCCGGGGTGTGCGGACGGACGCCTTCGTCGGGTACTGATCTCCGCCCCGCTCCCCGAGTGTGCAGAAGGTGCGCCTATTCCCCGGAATTGGGGGCACCTTCTGCACACTGGACCGGTCGGCGGAGTGCGTGGCCCCGGTAGCGTGACCCCGTGCCGGCCGACATCTTCTGGACCTCCGCGTTCCTGGACTTCGAGCCGTCCGGGTTCGAGCGGGGGGTTCGGTTCTGGGCCGAGGTCACCGGATATGCGGTGTCCCCGCCCCGCGGCGCGCACGGCGAGTTCGCCACGCTGCTGCCGCCCGCCGGCGACGACTTTCTTCGCGTGCAACGCCTCGCCGACGGGCCGAGCCGGTTGCATCTGGACCTGCATGTCCCCGACCCCGCCGCCGCCGCCCGGATCGCGACCGGTCTCGGCGCGACGATCACGGTCGCGTCCCCGCACGGCTACGTCGTGCTGACGTCACCGGCCGGGTTCACCTTCTGCTTCGTCGCCCACCCCGGTGCGGTGCGTCCGGAGCCGGCCCGCTGGGGCGATCACACGTCACTGGTCGACCAGCTGTGCCTGGACGTCCGGGCGGCCGACGCCGAACGGGAAACGGGGTTCTGGAGCGAGTTGACCGGCTGGCCGCCGACGACGTCGTCCGTCCCGACGTTGTTTCCGCTGGTGCGTCCACCCGGGGTGCCGCTGCGACTGATGGTTCAGGCCGTCGGTGACGATCGCTTGCCGGCCACCGCGCACCTCGACCTCGCCGGCACCGATCGTTCCGCGGAAACGGAACGGCACCAGGTGCTCGGCGCCGCCGTGCAGCACGTCGCCGACAAGTTCACCGTGCTGCTCGACCCCGCCGGCACCGTCTACTGCATCACCGACCGCGACCCGGTCGCCCGTCTGATCAGCTGCTGACCCGCCCCACCCGAGGGTCAGCCCAGGTCGACGACGCCGGGCTTCGGGCCCTGGCCGGCGACCACCGAATACGCGGCAGCCAGCAGCGCCGGGTCGGGGCCGACGAGCCGGCCCGGCTTGGCCAGCGCGTCCAGCACGACGAACCGGAGGGTGCCGGCGCGGGTCTTCTTGTCGGAGCCCATGATCCGCACGAGTTCACCGAGCGCGTCGGGGTCGTAGGTGGTCGGCAGGCCGAGGGTGTGCAGGACGGTCAGGTGCCGGTCCGCGGTCTCGTCGTCCAGCCGGCCGGCCGCGCGGGCCAGCTCGGCGGCGAACACCAGGCCGACCGAGACGGCCGCCCCGTGCCGCCACTTGTAGCGTTCCCGCTTCTCGATCGCGTGCGCGAGAGTGTGCCCGTAGTTGAGGATCTCGCGCAGCTCCGACTCCCGCAGGTCGGCGGCGACGACGGCGGCCTTGACCGCGACCGAACGCTCCACCAGCTCGGCGATCTGGGCCGATGCGGGGTCCGACGCCGCGTCGGGGTCGGCTTCGATGATCCGCAGGATCTCCGGGTCGGCGATGAACCCGCACTTGACCACCTCGGCCAGGCCGGCGACCAGCTCGTGCCGCGGCAGGGTCTCCAGCGTGGCGAGATCGCAGATGACGGCCCGTGGTTCGTAGAACGAGCCGACCATGTTCTTGCCGGCGTCGGTGTTGATGCCGGTCTTCCCGCCGACCGCGGCGTCGACCATGCCCAGCAGCGTTGTCGGCACCTGGATCACCGGCACCCCGCGCATCCAGGTCGCGGCGGCGAACCCCGCCAGGTCGGTGACCGATCCCCCGCCGAGGCCGATCACCAGGTCGCGCCGGTCGATGCCGATCTGCCCGAACACGTTCCAGCAAAAGCCCAGCACGGTCAGGTTCTTGGCGTCCTCGGCGTCCGGCACCTCCAGCAGGTGCACGTCCAGCCCGCTGCCGGTCAACGCGTCCCGCACCGTCTCCGCGGTGAGCAGCAGGGTGTGCGGGTGGATCAACGCCACCCGGGCGGCGCCGGTCGCCTTGGCCGCCGCGACCAGCTCGTCCAGCAGGCCGCGGCCGATGGTCACGTCGTACGGCGCCCCGGACGGGACATGGACGACGACGGGGGAAGTCATGAGAGACGAAGCTCCTCGACGATCACGGTGGCCACCTGCTCGACGGTCAGGTCGTCGGTGGCGACCTCCAGCGTGGCGACCTCCCGGTACAGCGGCAGCCGGGCGTCCAGCAAGGCCTTGTAGGTCGCCCGGGGGTTGACCCCGGTCAGCAACGGGCGGTTGCTGGCCAGGCCGGTGCGCCGCACGCCGGTCGGCATGGTGACGGACAGGAACACCACGGTGTGCCGCTTGAGCAACTCGCGGGTGGCTTCGGCCAGCACCGAACCCCCGCCCAGGGCCAGCACACCGTCGTGCTCGACGAGCGCGGCAGCGACCGCGGTCCGTTCCATCGCCCGGAACGCGGGCTCGCCGTCGGTCAGGAAGATGTCCGGGATCGGCCGGCCCGCCGCGGCCTCGATGTCGTGGTCGGTGTCGCGCAACTGCTTGCCGGTCAGCCGGGCCAACGCGCCGCCGACCGAGGTCTTGCCCGAGCCGGGCGGACCGACCAGTACGACGACCGGGCGCCGGCCACCCGGATCGGCAGCGTTCTCGGCCGTCACCGGCCCACGGCACCGGTGGTCGCGGCGGGCGACCCCGGGCCGGGGGCGAAGTCGATCGAGTCCAGGTAGGACGCGACGTTGCGCGCGGTCTCCCCCACCGAGTCGCCGCCGAACTTCTCACTGACCGCGTCGGCCACCACGAGCGCCACCATGGCCTCGGCGACGACGCCGGCCGCCGGCACCGCACACACGTCGCTGCGCTGGTGGATGGCCTGGGCCCGGTCGCCGGTGGCGATGTCGACGGTGGCCAGCGCCCGCGGCACGGTCGAGATGGGCTTCATCGCCGCCCGGACCCGGAGCACCTCGCCGTTGGTCATGCCGCCCTCGATGCCGCCGGCGCGGTTCGACCGCCGGGACACCCCGGTATCCGTGGGGTCGATCTCGTCGTGCGCGGCGCTGCCCCGGCGGCGGGCGGTCAGGAAGCCGTCCCCGATCTCCACGCCCTTGATCGCCTGGATGCTCATCAGTGACCCGGCGAGCCGGGCGTCGAGCTTGCGGTCGGCGTGCACGAAGGAGCCGAGGCCCGGCGGCAGGCCGTAGACCAGCACCTCGACGACGCCGCCCAGGGTGTCGCCGTCGGCCTTGGCCGCCTCGATCTCGGCCACCATCACGGCCGTCGACTCGGCCGACAGCGCCCGGACCGGGGATTCGTCGATGGCGTCCCGGTCCGCGGGCGTGGGCAGCGGACCGGCCACCGCATCCGCCTCGCCGATGGACACCACGTGCGAAATCACCTCGGCGCCGAGCACGGCGCGCAGGTACTGCTGAGCGACCGTGCCCAGCGCCACCCGGGCCGCGGTCTCCCGGGCGGAGGCGCGCTCCAGGATCGGCCGGGCGTCGGCAAAGCCGTACTTCTGCATGCCGGCCAGGTCGGCGTGGCCGGGCCGGGGCCGGGTCAGCGGCGCGTTGCGGGCCAGACCGGCCAGCACGTCCTTGTCGACCGGGTCGGCGGCCATGATCTGGTCCCACTTGGGCCATTCGGTGTTGCCGATCTCGATGGCGACGGGCCCGCCCAACGAGGACCCGTGCCGGATGCCGCCCAGGATCGTGATCTTGTCCTGTTCGAACTTCATCCGGGCGCCGCGGCCGTACCCGAGCCGCCGCCGAGCCAGCTGGGTGGCGATGTCCGAGGACGTCACCGGCACCCCGGCCGGGAGGCCTTCGAGGACGGCCACCAGCGCGGGGCCATGGGATTCACCTGCGGTCAACCAGCGCAACACGCGCGCCATCCTCCCACGATCCGCCGACGGGTCGTGCCGCCCACCACTGGGTGGGCAGGCGGACCGCCTGGCCGGCGCGCCGAGGTGACACCGGGCGTGACGGTCAGTGGGCCGCTTCCCAGGCCGCGTAGGCGTCATGCACGACGCGGATCGCGTCCTCGACGTCGTCGGTGACATGGATCAGGTTCAGGTCCGGCGGCGAGATGTTGCCGGCGCCGGCCACCGAGCTCTTGATCCATTCGGCCAGGCCGCCCCAGTACTCGGAACCGAACAGCACGACCGGGAACTTGGTGACCTTCTTGGTCTGCACCAGGGTGAGCGCCTCGAACAGCTCGTCCAGCGTGCCGAAGCCACCGGGCAGGCAGATGTAGGCCTGCGAGTACTTGACGAACATCGTCTTGCGGGCGAAGAAGTAGCGGAAGTTGATGCCCAGGTCGACGTACCGGTTCAGGCCCTGCTCGAACGGCAGCTCGATGCCCAGCCCGACCGACAGCCCCCCGGCCTTCTTGGCCCCCTTGTTGGCTGCCTCCATGATCCCGGGCCCGCCCCCGGTGATCACGGCGAAGCCCTCCTGGGCCAGCGCGGCACCGATCTCCTCGGCCTTCTGGTAGTACGGCGTCCCTCGCTTGGTCCGAGCGCTGCCGAACACCGACACCGCCCGCGGCAGCCCGGCGAGCGCGCCGAAGCCCTCGACGAACTCGGCCTGGATCCGCAACACGCGCCACGGATCGGTGTGCACCCAGTCGCTGGGGCCGCGGGAGTCGAGCAGCCGTTGGTCGGTGGTGCTGGCGGTCTGGTACCGCTGGTCCCCGCGCAGGCGGACCGGGCCCTTGAACCGTTCCGGCTCCTGCCCGTCCGGCGACGGCAACGACGGATCCTCGAATTCGGTCACCTGATCAACAGTAGTGAGGCGGTGACGCCCGGGTGACCGGGCCTGCCGGGGCGGGCGACCGTTCGCGGGAGGTTCACCGTTCGGTTACCACCCGGCGCCATCGGCCCGGCCCGGCTCAGCCCGGCTCAGCCGGCCAGGAAGGCCCGGAGTACCTGGGTCATCTCCCGGATCTGGGACATGCTCACGTGTTCTTCCCGGGTGTGCGCCAGCGACGGATCACCGGGACCGTAGTTGACGGCCGGGATTCCGAGCGCGGCGAAGCGGGCGACGTCGGTCCACCCGTACTTGGCCTGAGCCCGGCCGCCGGCGGCCGCCACGAACTCCGCGGCGGCCGGGGCGTGCAGGCCCGGCAATGCCCCTGCCGCAACGTCCAACACGCCCACTTCGAAGTCGGCGAACAGGTTCCGCAGCACGGCGACCGCCTCTTCGGCGCTGCGGTCCGGCGCGAACCGGAAATTCACTCGGACGGTGCACTCGTCGGGGATGACGTTGCCGGCAACACCTCCGGTGATGCCGACCGCGTTCAGACCCTCGTGGTATCGGCAGCCGTCGATGTCGACGATCCGCGCCTCCCAGCCGGCGAGCCGGTCCAGGATCACCCGGGCACGGTGGATCGCGTTGTCCCCCAACCAGGAACGGGCCGAATGCGCGCGCCTCCCGCAGGCGGTCACGGTGGCCGACACGGTGCCCTGGCAGCCGGCCTCGACGTTGCCGTTGGTCGGTTCGCCCAGGATCGCCAGGTCGGCGGCCAACCATTCGGGGTGCTCGGCCTGGATGCGGGTGAGCCCGTTGCGGTCGTAGTCGACCTCTTCGCACTCGTAGAAGACGAGGGTCAGATCGCGGGCCGGCTCCGGCATGGTCGCCGCGAGGTGCAGCAGCATCGCATCGCCGGACTTCATGTCGGTCGTGCCACAACCGTGCAGCACGTCGCCGTCCCGACGGGAGGGCACGTTGTCGGCGATCGGCACGGTGTCCAGGTGCCCGGCCAGCAGGATCCGGGTCGGCCGCCCGAGGTCCGTGCGGGCCAGCACGCTCTGCCCGATCCGCTGCACCCGCAGGTGGGGCAGCCGGCGCAGGGCGGCCTCGACGGCATCGGCGATCACCGCCTCGGACCCGGACACCGACGGGATGTCGACCAGCGCAGCGGTCAACTCGGCGGGATCGCCCGGCAGGTCGAGCGGGACCGGCGGGGCGGCGGATGGTGTCGGCGCGGCGGGCACGTCCCGCACAGTACCGTCGAGGACGATGCGCAAGCCGGTGAAGAACAGCCTCATCGTGGCCGGCGTGGTCTGCCTGCTCGCCGCGGCAGTGACCGCCGGACTGCTGATCTGGCGCAACCCTTTCGCCGATCGCCCGGAGTGCACGGTCCCCGGCATACCGGCCGGGACGGATACGTCCGCGTCGTCGCCGGCGGTCGAACTGACCGTCGCGCAGCTGCAGCACGCGTCGACGATCAACGCGGTCGGCCTGTCGCGCGGCATTCCGGAACGCGGCCGGATCATCGCGATCGCCACCGCCTACCAGGAGTCCAGCCTGCGCAACCGGCAGAACGGCGACCGGGATTCGGTGGGCCTGTTCCAGCAGCGGCCGTCCCAGGGCTGGGGCTCGAAGGATGAGATCCTCGACCCGATCTACGCATCCGGCCGGTTCTACGACGCGCTGCTGGAGGTCGATGGCTGGCCGGACCTGCCGCTCACCCAGGCGGCGCAGAAGGTCCAGCAGTCGGCCTACCCGGACGCGTACGCCAAATGGGAACCGCAGGCGACCACCCTGGTCCGGGCCCTGTCCGGGGCGTCGCCGATCGAACTCGGCTGCCGGGCCGGCGGTCATCGACCCACCGCTGTCGCGCCGGACCGTCCGGCGCCGGCCGGCACCGACGACGCGACGCCGCAACTCACCGCCGCCCTGGCGGCGGCCGACGCCGAACTCGGCGGGCTCACCGTGCAGGAAGTCACCGACGAGGGCCGAACCGCCACGGTGGCCGTCTCGTTGGCGGAGCTGGCGCCGGACCCGGCCGGGCGAACCCTCGCGGCCTGGGCGGTCGCACACGGCACGGGCATGAGCATCACGGACGTGGTCGTCGACCAGCAGCTGTGGACCGATCACGAATGGCGCTCCGCCGACCAGGCGCTGAACCCGGGCGTGGCTCGCATCACCGTCGCGCCCTGACCTGGTTCCGGCCCGTCGAGGGCGCGGGACGGCCCGTCCGAGCAGCCCGGCCCGAGCGCGGTCCGCAGCCGATCGATCCATCGCTCCGGCGCCCGCAGGTCGGTCCAGGACCAGCGCACGGGCCGCCAGCCGGCGTCCAGCAGCGCCACCGTGCGGTCGTCGGGATCCACGTCCGCGGGCGCGTCCGGGGCACGATCGGCAAACTCGCCGAGCACCCGAGATCCGGCGAACGCGAACGCCACCCGGCCCAGCTCAGCACCCCGGGCGTCGGCCACGGAGACGTCCAGCTCCGGGGCCGGCAAACCCCACCGGTTCATCAGCACCCGGCTGACCGACTCCCCGGGGCCGCCGCTGCGCGGGTCGGCGAAACCCACCACCTCGTGCGCCCGACGGGTACCCGGCACCCGATGCAGCCGGTCCAGCTGCTCCGCCAGGGACTCCGGGCTCACCAGGCCCCGGTGCAGCGCGGCGTCCGCGAGCATCACCGCGTGGTCGAACGGCAGGATCAGGGCGCAGTCGATGACGGTCCGCTCGGCGGTGGTCACCGGCAACCCGCCGAGTTCGACGACGTCGGACGGGTGCAGCGCCGCCTTGTGCAGCCGGACCGCGGCTCCGCTGCGCGACTTGACCGCATCGGGCCGGGTCACGTGCAGCGGCGGGTTCGCGCTCGGATGCGGGCCACCGGGCCGACCGATGCCGTCGTGGCGCGGGCGGCCGGTCCGGCGCAGATCCTCGGGGCGCGGCCGGCCGAGCCAGCCGAGTTCGCTGTGACAGAACGGAAGGCCGTGCAGGATGGCCGCGGACACGTGGCTGACGACGGGCCGGCCGGTCAGCAGCGGCACCACGACGGTCAGGGTGGCCCGATGGCGCTCGGCCGGGTCCGGCGACGGGGCGGCCGCGCCTCGCAGGTAGATCCCCGGCAGGACGCTGCGCAACTCGCCCCGCTCACGAGCCTGCCGGATCTGATGATCGGACAACCCCTGGGCGAGCAACTCGGTCCGGCTGATGACGGATTCGTCGGCGCGGTGCGGCATGGGTCACACGCTGGCGGCCGGCCGGCCGGCGGGCAAGACAGCGGTCGGCCGATGTGGACGACACGCCGTGCCGGCCGGTGAACCGGCCGCAGCGACCGGGGTTGTCCACACCACCGGAGAACCCGACTTGACAGCGACGGGTGGAGCTACCCGGCGAATCCGGCCGATAGGCTCGCCGGCATGACTGCTGTACCGGTTTCCGCACCTGCTTCGGTTCCCGATTCGAGCGCCGTCGACGGCGGCGCCTTCGGCACCGGCCTGGCCACTGTCACCCCCGACGGCACCGTGCTCGACGTCTGGTACCCGGCGCCGGCGCTGCTGGTGACCGAGCCCGGCGCCCCGCTCGCCCCGCAGCCCGAACTCCGGCTGGCCGAGCGCACCGACGACATCCGTGGCGTCCGGCTCCAGGTCGTGCAGACCCGGATCGCCTCACTGGCCGACGCCCCCACCGACACCGCAGACGCGTACCTGCGGCTGCATCTGCTGTCCGCCCGACTGGTCCGACCCCGGACCATCAACCTCGACGGCATCTTCGCGGTGCTGCCGAACAACGCCTGGACCTCGCTCGGCCCGGTGCCGCCGGAGGACGTCGAGCAGGTCCGGCTGCGGGCCCTGGAGTCCGGGATCCGGCTGTCGGTGTTCGGGGTGGACAAATTCCCCCGGATGACCGACTACGTGGTGCCGGCCGGCGTGCGGATCGCGCACGCCGACCGGGTCCGGCTCGGCGCGCACCTGGCCGCCGGTACCACCGTCATGCACGAGGGCTTTTGCAACTACAACGCCGGCACCGTCGGCACCTCGATGGTCGAGGGCCGGATCTCCCAGGGCGTCCTCGTCGGCGACGGCAGCGACGTGGGCGGCGGCGCGTCGATCATGGGCACCCTGTCCGGCGGCGGCAAGGAGCAGGTGACCATCGGCGCGCGGTGCCTGCTCGGCGCCAACTCGGGGGTCGGCATCTCCCTGGGCGACGACTGCGTCGTCGAAGCCGGCCTGTACCTGACGGCCGGCACCAAGCTGACGCTGATCGCCGACGGCGAGCAGCGCACGGTCAAGGCGCGCGAGCTGTCCGGCGCGGCCGGCCTGCTGTTCCGGCGGAACTCGCTGACCGGCGGGGTCGAGGCGGTACCCCGAGCGGGCTCCTGGGGTGGGCTCAACGCGAGCCTGCATGCGCAGTAGCCCCGCCCTCGGCCGGTCCGATCCGGGTGTCCGCCCCCGCGCCGATCCGGCGGGTCCGCCCCATCGGATCGAGCCGGTGGGGGATACTCCCGGGGTGCCTCCCCGACCTCGCAGACGCGCAGTGCCGCGGCCGGCCCCGATCGTGCACCAGGACATGTTCACCGAAGCCGCGCTGCACACCCGCCCGAAGGAACCGGCCAAAGGGCCGGCCGGTAAACGGTCGGCCAAGAGCGCTCCGGCCGGGCCGAGTGTGCCCCAGGAGGGGCCGCGCGACGTCGTCGACGGCGAGCAGGTGCTCGACCACCAGCCGCTCGCCCCGCCCCGGCCGGCCCCTCGCCGGCCGGGACTGATCCCCACCGAGATCGCGGACTCGATCGGCCCGGTGCTGGGCAAGGCCGTCGCCGACATCAAGGCCCACGAGGACGGCAGCCGTCGCGGTGGGGACATCGAGGACGTGCACAAGATGCGGGTCGCCACCCGCCGGGTGCGCGCCTATCTCAAGGCCGCGCGTCCCGCCCTGGACCGGGCGGCCACCGACCGGCTGCGCGGTGACGTCCGCGAGCTGGCCGGAACGCTGGGCGTCATCCGCGATCACGACGTGATGATCGACCGGCTGCATCAGGAGGCGGCCCGGCTGGGCGACCCGGACACCGGGGCCCTGGAGCATCTGATCAGCCGGCTGGAGACCGAACGGGTCGCCGGCCGCGACCGGCTGGTCAGTGAACTCGACGATCCGTCCTACCAGGCTCTGCTCGCCGAACTCGAGGAGGCCGCCGCGCAGCCGCCGGTCGCCGACCCCTGGGCCGACCTGCACGAGCTGGCCGCCGCGGAGTGGCGGACCCTGCGCAAGGCCAGGCGCAAGCTGCACAAGGCCTTCGGCGAGAACCCGCCCGACGACGATCTGCACGAGCTGCGCATCTACGGCAAGCGGTCCCGCTACGCAGCCGAGCTACTGCACGAGAAGGGCGACATCGGCGCCTTTCTCGAGGCACTCGCCGGGCTGCAGGAGGTGCTCGGCGACCATCAGGACGCCTGCGTCCTGGAGGACCGGTTACGGGAGCTGGTGATCGAGGTCGGCGATCCGCACGCCGGAGTCGCCGCCGGTCGGGTGATCCAGGGGTGCCGGGACCGCCGGGTCCAGGCCCGCGCGGCGTACCCGGACGCCTGGAAGAAGGCCGAAGCGGCCGCCCGCAAGGCATTCCCGGGATGAGCCGCGGCGACCACGGTCCACCGAGGTGGTCTCCGGAACCGGGGCGGATGTCGGGGACCACCTCACCTCTGCCGGCGGTCAGGCATGGGCGGGGCTCGCCTCCACCGTCCGCCCGGCCTCCGCTCGGCCGCCGTTGCCGGCACGGATGGCCTGATCCCCGGTCTGGCCGTGGCTGATGGTGATCTTCCGCGGCTTGGCCTTCTCGGCCACCGGAATCACCAGCCGCAGCACCCCATCGCGGTAGCCGGCCTCGATACGGTCCAGGTCCAGGTTGTCGCCCAGCACCAACTGCCGGCTGAACACGCCGCGCGGACGTTCCGCCGCCAGGTAGCTCGACCGGTCGTCGACCGGTGGCCGCTGCGCCGTCACCGTCAGCACATTGCGTTCCACATCCAGGTCCACCGACCCGGGGTCCACCCCGGGCAGGTCGAACTCGACCACGAATCGGTCGCCCTCCCGCCAGGCGTCCATCAGCATCGCGGACGGGCGGGCATTGGTGCCCAGAATCTGCTGGGTGATCCGGTCGAAATCACGGAACGGATCGGTACGCATGAGCATCACGAACCACCTCCCATGGTCTACCCAGTGTGCTCACTGTCCCCGCCGATATGGTTTCAGCGGTATAGATTTTTTCTACCACCGAGGCTCCTGCTCTGCAAGTCCGATCCCGCGCCCCGGCCCGGATCATCCGGTGCCGCATTCGCCTCGCATCCGACTCTCATCGGCCTCGGGACCGGCCGGCCCCGAACACAGCTGCGGGGCGGCTGCCGGTCACGCCGGCGGCCGCCCCGGGGGGGGGGGGGGCCGCGGGCCCCCCCCCCCCCCCCCCCCCGCGGGCTGCTGACCCGATGATGACGCCCGAAAGGCGATCGGCTTCGGTTCGGTGTGCGTGCGGATGTCCCCCTTGTCGAGGTGCGACCGCATCAATTCGCCGGCCGATCCGCTCCGGGTCGGGCCGCAGCTGACTCAACTCGGATGGACGTCAGATGTCGTTCCCGGCAATCGCCTCACTTTCCCGTGCGGACCGTCAGCGACCTCGCGACGGTGCCCGATCAGTTCGGTGGCAACAGGTTTCCTGCGCCGTGCGATCACATCACCCCCTTCGTCGAAGGATGGGAGACGGCCACTCGGCAACTCGGCGGGGAACGCTGACGGCGCCCGTGGCCGTCACCGCCTCGCTCGGCCGACGACCCCGGCCCGGGTTCGGCACCTTCGGCGGGCGGGCCGGACTGCGGACGATCTCGATCCACCGCGACGGCACCTCGCAGGCGCCGTCGCCGGGGAGCCTCGACCGGTTCGGCCGCCCGCTCCTCCGGTTCCCCGGTCAGCCATCCGTCCGCGCCGCCGACCAGCGCCCAGAAGCGGGCATCGACGACATCGGCATCGAGGGGCGGACCGGTCACCACCGCGCTCACCATCTCGATCTCACCACCCTTGCACGTCTTCGTCGCCTTCACGGATCTGTGTCAACTGGTGTAGGTTCGTTATAGCACCACGAACAATGACGAGCAAGAGGTGGGTCACCATGGTCGGCCATCCGGATGACCGCGTTCCGGTGCCGGCCGCCAGCGACGGCACCACGGGCGTCTACGGCATCACCGTGGCGGCCGAGCTGTCCGGCATGAGCGCCCAGGCGCTGCGCCTGTACGAACGCAAGGGGCTGCTGCAACCCGATCGCACGGCCGGTGGCACCCGCCGCTACAGCGACACGGATATCAGCCGGCTCCGTCGCATCGGTGAGCTGATCGACGCCGGCATCAATCTGATCGGCATTGCCCGGGTCCTCGGGCTGGAGGACGACAACACCGCGATCCGCGACGACAATCGGACGCTGCGCCGGGACAACACCACCCTGCGCGCCCAGAACAATCGACTGGCCACCGACAACGCGGCCCTGCGCGCCTCCACCGGCGCCCTCGCGGCGCCGCCCGCGCCGCCGCGCTCGGGCGAGTAGCCGCCGCCACCCGACCGCCGTCAGCGCCGGCTGCGACGCTCCAGCCGCTCCGCGGCGGCGGTGACGTGGTCGTCCGGTGCGGTCAGGGCGACCCGCACGTGATTGAGTCCGGCGTGCCCGTAGACCGTGCCTGGGCCCACCAGGATGCCCCGCTCGGCGAACCAGTCGACCGTGCGCATGGCCGGTTCGCCCCGGGTGCACCACAGGTACAGACCCGCCTCGGACGACACCTGGAAGCCGGCACCGTCCAACGCGTCCCGCAGGATCTCGCGGCGCCGGCCGTACCGGCTGCGCTGCGCCATCACATGCGCATCGTCCTCCAGCGCCGCCTGTGCGGCGGCCTGCACCGGAGTGGGCACCATGGCGCCCAGGTGGCGGCGGGCGGCGATCAGGGCGGCGACGAGGGTCGGATCGCCCGACACGAATCCGGCCCGGTAACCGGCCATGTTGGACCGCTTGGACAGCGAATGCACGGCCAGCAGGCCGGTATGGTCGCCGCCGCACACGTCCGGGTGCAGGATCGACACCGGCGTGGATTCCCAGCCGAGGTCGATGTAGCACTCGTCGGAGGCGACGACGGTCCCGCGGGACCGGGCCCAGGACACCACCTTGGCCAGGTGCTCGACCGGCAGCACCTTGCCGGTCGGGTTGGACGGGGAGTTCAACCAGAGCAGCGCGATCCGGTCGGGGCCGACCGCGGTCAGCGAGTCGGAGCGCAGCACGGTGGCCCCGGCCATGATCGCGCCGATCTCGTAGGTCGGGTAGGCGAGCTCGGGGATGACGACGGCGTCGCCCGGGCGAAGTCCCAGCAATGTGGGCAATGCCGCGACGAATTCCTTCGAACCGATCGTCGGCATGACGGCGGCCGGATCCAGCCCGGTCACCCCATGTGCGCGTTCCAGCCAGTTCGCGTAGGCCTGGCGCAGGGCGGCCCGACCGTGCACGGTCGGGTAGCCGGGCGCCTCGGAGCCGTCGGCCAGGGCTCGCCGGACGGGCAACGGAACCCGGTCCACCGGGGTGCCGATGGACAGGTCCACCATCCCCTGGGGATGCTCGGCCGCCTGCCGGCGGGCCGGCAGCAGCGAGTCCCAGGGGAACTCGGGCAGCCGGTTCACCGGGGCGGGCAGCCGAAGCCCGGAGGAGGTTGCGGTCGCCGAACCCACCGGCGAACCCGCTGCCGAACCCACCGCCGACCCGGTCGCCGATGCCGACGCGGTGGCCGGCGTCGCGGCCGGCGGCCGGTCGTCGGCCATGGTCAGTGGTCCTCGCCCATGGGCGGCAGCGCCGCGACCATCGGGTCGTCCTTGCCGACCTTGCCGGTCTTGGAGGCCCCTCCCGGGGAACCCAGATCGTCGAAGAAGTCGACGTTGGCGCGGGTGTAGTCGGCCCACTCGGAGGGCACGTCGTCCTCGTAGAAGATTGCCTCGACCGGGCACACGGGCTCGCACGCGCCGCAGTCGACGCACTCATCCGGGTGGATGTACAGCATCCGCGCACCCTCGTAGATGCAGTCGACCGGACACTCCTCGACGCAGGCGCGGTCCAGCACGTCGACACAGGGCTCGGCGATCACATATGTCACTTCGGTTCTCCAGCTCGGTCCGGTGGCGTAGGCGGCCGCCGATGGGCACCGTCAAGTATCACCCCCGACGGACCCTGCCCTGCACACGGCTGGCCCCCGATGGGCGATCAGGTTGATCGACGGGGCGATTCGTCCGCTCCGGTGACGGCCGCGGGCGGATCGACGGGCGCCTGAGTGGCCGCGGACCGGGCCTGGGTGCGGTCGGCCCACAGCAGGGTCAGGGTCGCCGCGGCGGCCAGCGAGCCGAGCCCGAGCAGCACCATCACCCGCCACTGCCCCTGGACGACGCTCAGCGCCTGGCTGAGCATCATCGGGTTGCGGTGCAGCACGAGCCACACCGTCACCCCGAACCAGGCGACCACGGGTAGCACCGCGGCCACCATCGACCCGGTCAGCCGGTAGCAGGCCCGCGGCGCCATGATCATCGCGGCGACCCCGAGCAACGCGCTGACCGGCATCGGCACCGGGCCGATGTACCAGGGCAGGTATGCCACCCCGACCAGCGCGGTGAACGCCGACAGCAGTGTGACGAACGCCACCAGCAGCCAATCGACCACGCCAGGCCGCGCGAACTCCGGTTGCCCACCCGGCGGCGCTGATCCAAGCGTCACTTCACCGCCCGATTTTTCTGGTTCGGCGACGCTTTGATCAGCGCGCCCACCGGGGTCAGGGCCGGACACCGCTCACCGATCCAGATCCAGCCCGGCGAACACGTCGTCGATCACCGAACCGTCCGGATCGGGCGGGACCGGCTCCCCCGCCAGCACCCGGAAGTATTCGGCCGCCGGCAGCGGCTGGGCGATCCGGTTGGACAGCGCGAACAGGTCGCCGGGCAGCAGTTCCACCTGGGTGGCGTGGGCCGCGAAGGCCTCCCGCCGGGCCGCGCCCACCGGCGCGGTCGGCACCGCGACCGCCGCGGCGTCGTCCGGGGCCAGGAAACCGGCCAGAAATTCCGGCTCGTCGGTCGGCGCCGCCTGATATCCCGCCGGCACGACGACGCCGGCGAACCGCGTCCGGGTGACCGTGGCCGGCCGGATCACCGCCAGCACCCGGGGCACCGCCCAGCCGGCCACCGACACCGCGCCCATGACGACCTGGTGGACCGCGACGTGGTCGGGGTGCCCGTAGCCACCGTCCGCGTCGTAAGTGAGCAACACGTGCGGCCGAACCCGATCGATCACGGCCGCCAGCGCCGCACAGGCCCGCTCGTGGTCCGGGCCGCCGCGTTGGGCCCGGATGAACGCCCGCGGGTGCTCGGCCGACGGGGTGCCGGCCATACCGGAGTCCCGGAACGTCCCCAGACCGCCCAGCATCTCCCGTTCCCGGACGCCCAACGCCGCACAGGCGGACCGCAACTCCGTCAGCCGGTAGCCGCCGAGCTGGTCTGCCCGGGCCGCCACCAGGCCCTGCATCTCCGCGTCACCGATGACCTCGCCCTCCTCGCCGAGGGTGGCGGTGACCAGCACGACGCGCGCCCCGCCGAGCGCGGCCGTGGCCAAGGTGCCGGCCATCGACAGCGACTCGTCGTCGGGGTGCGCGTGGACGGCGAGCAGGCGGGCGGGCACGACGGCCAGCGTAGTGCGGCGAGCGGGCCGGGAGCGCCGGCTCAGGCGGCCGAACCGGCCACCCGCAGCGCCGCGCTGGCCGTCTCCGCGGCCGGGTCGGTCACCGGGAAGTGGCAGGCCACGAGATGCCCGGCCCCGTGGTCGACGGGGCGCGGTTCCTCGGTGGCGCACTTGTCCTGCGCCTTCCAGCATCGGGTCCGGAACCGGCACCCGGACGGCGGGTTCAGCGGGCTTGGCACGTCGCCGGTGAGCATGATCCGCTCCCGGACCCGTTCGGAATTCGGGTCGGCCTCGGGCGCCGCGGACAGCAGCGCGACCGTGTACGGGTGCATGGGCCGCTGGTACACGTCATCGCGCGAACCCGTCTCGACGATCTTGCCGAGGTACATGACCGCGATCCGGTCGGAGATGTGCCGGACGATGGACAGGTCGTGCGCGACGAAGAAGTAGGCCAGCCCCAGGGTGTCCTGCAGGTCCTCGAGCAGGTTGACCACGCCCGCCTGCACCGAGACGTCGAGGGCCGAGACCGGCTCGTCGAGGATCAGCACGTCCGGCTCCAGGGCCAACGCCCGGGCGATGCCGATGCGCTGGCGCTGCCCGCCGGAGAACTCGTGCGGGTACCGGTTGCCGTGTTCCGGCGACAGTCCGACCAGGCGCAGCAGCTCACCGACCCGGTCCAGCCCGTCCTTGCTCCACAGACCGTGAATCTTGTAGGCCTCGGCGATGATGTCGTTCACCGGCATCTTCGGGTTCAGCGACGCGTACGGGTCCTGAAAGACGATCTGCATGTCGCGACGTACCGCACGCAGGTCTTCCCCACCCATCGTGGTCAATTCCTTGCCGCGGAACTTCACCGACCCGGAGGTGGGCTTGTGCAACTGCAGGATGGCCCGTCCGGTCGTCGACTTCCCGCAGCCCGATTCGCCGACCACGCCGAGGGTTTCACCGGCGTCCAGGTGCAGCGACACCGACGACACGGCCTGCACCTTGCCGACCACCCGGCGGATGATGCCGCCGCCCTTGACCGGGAACTCCTTGACCAGATCGGTGACCTGGAGCAGGTGCTCGTAGTCGGGCGGCGGGTCGGGGGTGATCGCCTGCCCGTCCTTGTTCAGTGGCTTCGGTTCGGGCGCGTTCATCGCCGGGCCTCGCTCTCGGCCCGGAAGAAGGCCGTGGCATCGGGCGCCGCGGCCAGCTGGTCCCAGTGATGGCAGGCAGCCAGGTGGTTCTCGACGTCCGTCGGGGCCAGCTCGGGTTCGTCCACCCGGCAGATGTCGGTGGCCAGCGGGCAACGCGGCGAGAAGGGACACCCGGTGGGCAGGTTGATCAACGAGGGCGGGGCCCCGGTGATCGGCCGCAACCGGCCGGTATCACCGGCATTCGGGATCGAGCCGAGAAGCCCCGCGGTGTAGGGCATCCGCGGACGGTAGAAGACGCTGTCGGTGGTCCCCAGCTCGACCGGCCGGCCGGCGTACATGACCAGGGTCCGGTGCGTCATCCCGGCGACCACCCCGAGGTCGTGGGTGA
Organism: Nakamurella sp.; assembly: GCA_044223435.1. Taxonomy (GTDB): domain Bacteria; phylum Actinomycetota; class Actinomycetes; order Mycobacteriales; family Nakamurellaceae; genus Nakamurella. The sequence goes on along the minus strand of JBGALY010000025.1, from coordinate 36,945 downwards.
TCAGGATGATCGCCGCGTTGAAGGCGTCCTTGACCTCCATCAGCTTCTCCAGGATCTGGGCCTGGACGGTGACGTCGAGGGCGGTCGTCGGCTCGTCGGCGATGATCACGTCCGGGTTGTTGATCACCGCCTGGGCGATCATCGCCCGCTGCCGCATCCCGCCGGAGAACTCGTGCGGGTACGAGTTCAGCCGCTCCTTGGGCTGCGGGATGCCGACCAGCGCGAGCATCTCCTCGGCGCGGGCCATGGCCTGTTTCTTGGGCATCATCTCGTGCGACAGCACCGCCTCGGCGAGCTGGAACCCGATGGTGTACACCGGGTTCATCGCCGTCATCGGGTCCTGGAAGATCATCGCGATCTTCCGCCCCCGCAAGGACCGTTGCTGGGCCTTGCTCATCGACAGCACGTCCTGGCCCCGGAAGGTGATCGATCCGGTGATCCGCGCGCTCTTGGGCAGCAGACCCATCACGGCCATCGACGAGACCGACTTCCCGGACCCGGATTCGCCGACGATGCCGAGCACCTCGCGCTCGCGCAGGGTGTAGGAGACCCCGCGCACCGCCCGGACCAGCCCGTCGTCGGTGGGAAAGCCGACCGTCAGGTTCTCCACCTTGAGCACCTCGGTCGTCCCGACCGAACCGAGGTGCTCGGCGATCGGGGTCTCCAGCTCGGCTCCGGTGGACGGCTCGTACACCTCGTAGAGCTCGGGCGCCTCCTGGCGGGCCGGCCCGTACAGGCTCCCGCCGGGCGTCTCGTTCGGCGGCGTGATCGGAGGAACGGTCATCAGGCACGCACCCGGTTCTGCCGTGGGTCGAAGGCATCCCGCAACCCGTCACCGATGAAGTTGATGGACAACGCGATGATGATGATGAACAGGCCCGGCCACCAGAACAGCCAGGGACGGGTGGCAAACGCGTTCTGGTAGGTCGACACCAGCAGGCCCAGTGAGGTGTCCGGCGCGCGCACACCGAAACCCAGGTAGGACAGGGCGGTCTCCAGCAGGATCGCACTGGCGATGGCCAGGGTCGCGGCCACCGTGATCACGCCGACGGTGTTGGGCAGGATGTGCTTGAAGATGATCCGGCGCGGCTTGGCCCCCAGCGCCCGGGCCGCCTCGACGAACTCCTTCTCCCGGAGCGAGAGGAATTCGCCGCGGACCAACCGGGCCAACGACGTCCACAGCACGAAGCCGAGAACGACGGCCAGCACCAACGGTCCGGCACCACCGAATCGCTGACCCAGCACCGCGGCGATCACCAGCACCGGGATGGTGATGATGACGTCGGTGAACCGCATGAGCGAGCTCTCGACCCACTTGCCGTAATACCCGGAGACCGCGCCGATCGCCACCCCGATGACGGTGCTGACGATGCCGACGACGAACGCGATCATGATCGAGATCTGCGCCCCGCGCATGGTCAGCGCGAAGTAGTCCCGGCCCAGATCGTCCTGGCCGAACGGGTGGTCGCCGATGCTGAACCCTTCCCCGCCCAGGAACGTCGGGATCACGCTCAGGGTCGGCGCACCACGGTTCACCACGATGCCGGGGGTGACGTAGTCGTACTTCCACCACCCCGGGATGCCGGCGAAGCCGATCGAGGTGAACGCCAGCAGGATCACGAAGATCAGCACGGCCAGCGAGATCATGGCCGCCTTGTGCCGGAAGAACCGGCGCCGCACCAGCTGGCCCTGGGTGCGGGCAACGATCGCCAGCCCCTGCGCGGCGGTCGTGCCGGTGGCCGCCGCCGGTGCCTCGACCGGCCTCTTGTCCGGCACCTGCTTGGAATCGGTGCTCATCGCTGCACCCGCTCTGCGCTTGTCATGACAGCCGAATCCTTGGGTCGAGGAAGCCGTAAGTGATGTCGGCGAGCATGTTGGCCACCACGATGGCGGCGCCGGTCACCAGGAAGAAGCCCATCACCGCGTTGGCGTCGGGGATCTTCAGCGCGTCGTTGAAGAACTTGCCCATGCCCGACCAGCCGAACACCGTCTCGGTGATGATGGCGCCGCCGATCAGGCCGCCGATGTCCAGCGCGACGATGGTGGTGATCGGGATCATCGCGTTGCGGAAGCCGTGCCGGACCACGACGGTCCGCTCGGTCAACCCCTTCGCGCGGGCCGTCCGGATGTAGTCCTGGTTCATGACCTCGAGCATCGACGACCGCGTGTACCGGGTGTACGACGCGATCGAGATCAGCACGATGGCGATGGTCGGCAGGATCAGGTGGCCCAGCTGGTCCAGCGTGGTCTCCCAGAAGTCGCCCTGGAAGTTCGGCGTGGTCGCGCCGATGGTGGCGATCACGACCCCGTTGACCTTGGCCGAGTACGCGGGCACCGCGTCCAGCAGGTGGCTCATGAACACCAGCAGCGAGCAACCGAACGCGGTCAGCATGGACGCCTTGATCGCCTGCGACCGGTACAGCCCACCCAGACCGCCGCCGATGGCGGCGCCGATCACCAGGGCGGTCACCAGCAGACCCAGCAGCAGCATCGTGGTGGGGTCGGCCAGCAGCGAGTCGAGGGCGAAGTAGCTGGCCACCCCCACCGCCGCCGTCGCCAGCGTCGCGTACAGCACGATCCGCGACCGGAAGCCGGCGATCAGCGCGGTCGAGGCCAACGCCGTCAGCACCGACATGATGATCATCGTCACCGGGCCGATTCCGGGGGACGCGAACCAGTCGGTCAGGCTCAAGAAGGTCATGATCACCGCGACGACGAGGGCACCGACGCCCGCCGTGATCAGCCGGTTGCGCCGGCTGCCGCCGACGATGCCGGCCGCGAGGAGGCCGGCCACCACCGCCGAGACCACGATGATCCAGGGCGGAATGACCGGATCCTGCAGCCAGCTGTTGAACTTGATCGCCAGGAACTGCTTCATCAGCACGGCGATCCAGAACACCGGCAGGGAGAAGAACAGGAAGGCCAGAAAGGTGACGCTGTAGTCCAGGCCGGAGTACTGCCGCAGCGCGGTCACCATGCCGACGGTCACGCCCAGCACGACGGCGATGATCAGGGCGAACACGACCAGGCGCAGGGTGGAGCCGATGGCCACGCTCAGCCCACCGATGACCGGGGCGCCGGTGGCCATGTTGCCCAGGTCGCAATTGCCGACGAAGCAGCCCAGGGCCCCGCCGAGCCAGGCGAAGTAGCGGGGGATGAGCGGAACGTCCAGGCTCAGGTTCCTGGTCATGGCGGCGATCTTGGCTTCCTTGCCGGGATCGGCCGACTCGTACAGCGCCGAACGGGGATCACCCGCGTTGGCCACCAGGACGTAGACGATGAACGTCGCCGCCAGCAGCACGAGAATGGAAATCAGGAATCGCCTGACGATGAACGATGCCACGGTGCCTCCTACCCGTCGGCGTCGGCGTGGCGAGCCGCGGCGGAGGCGCACCACTGTCCGGGAACGACGACGGGCCGGGAAGTCGGGGACTGTCCCGGCCCGTCGCGGACCGGCGTTGGGATCAGTGTGATCCCTGAGCCGGTGTCCTGCCAATCGATGATCATCCGGGCCGGACGGACCCGGCCCGGATGATCGCTGACCTCAGGTCAGCCGGTGCGCTGCCAGTCCTGCATGTTCCAGGTGGCCTGGGTCTGCGTGGCGTTCAGCACCGGCCCCTCGATGTTCGACTTCATCGCGACCACGCCCGGGAAGGTGAAGATCGGGAACGTGTAGTAGTTCGCCGCGAGCCGCTGGTCGACCGTCTCCAGCAGCGGCAGCGCCTGCGACGGGTCGGTCAGGGTGGCCAGGCTGTTCAGCGCGGTGTCGATCTGCGGATCGTTCCAGCCGGAGTAGTTCTGGCCACCGGTGGACAGGTACTCCGAGGGGATCGAGCCCAGCAGGCCCGAGCCGGCCCAGGCGAACAGCGCGATGTCGTAGTCACCCTGCGACAGAGTGGGCCCGAACTTGTCACTGGACAGCGGGACGTCCTGAATGTTGAACCCGGCCGGATCACACGCGGCCTTGAGCAGGGCGACCTCGTTGGTCCGCCGCGGGTTCGGGTCGATGTGGATGACCCGGATGGTCTTGCCCGGAGCCTCGCCGGAGGCGGCGTAGGCGGCCTTGGCCCCCTCGAGATCGACGTCGGCGTAGTTCGCGAAGCCGGACTGCGACGCGGTCTGCTCGTAGCCCTCCTGGAAGTCCATCAGCATCAGCGAGTTCAGCAGCTTGGCGTCCGGGTTGGACGGCACGATCAGGTTGTCCACGATCTGCTGGCGCGGCGCGCACTTGAACAGGGCCTCGCGGAGCTTCTCGTTGGCGAAGCCGTTCTTGACCGACAGGTCCATGTGCTCGTAGGTGAACTGCGAACCGTAGTCGGCCTTGACCGAGTTGCCCAGGTTGCTCAGCGCAGCGTTCACGTCGGGGTTCGGCTGCGGTTCGATGACGTCGACCTCACCCGAGGCCAGCGCGGAGACCTGCTGATCCTGTGAGATGTACCGGATGACGACGGTGTCGGTCTTGGCCGGCTCGCCCCACCACTTGTCGTTCTTCTTCAGCGTCACCGACTGGCCCGGATCCCAGGCCGCCACGTAGTACGGGCCGGACGACGGGATCGTGGTCGCGGCCGGCAGGCCCTTGGACTTGTCCAGGGTCCAGCCGCTGTTCCAGAAGTCGGCCAGCTTGGTCAGGGTGGCGACGTCGTCGGTCTCGACCGCCTTGACCACGCCGGCGGTATCGGTCCCGGCCGCGGCCGCGGCCACGTGCGCCGGCAGGATGCTGGATCCGGCCGAGGTCGCGATCGCGACCTGCCAGTCGACGAACGGCTTCGTGTAGGTCAGCGTGACCGACTTGTCACCATCGGCGCAGGTCGGCTTCTGGGTCTGGTCGAGGCCGGACGTCGAGGCGGTGTCGAACAGGTAGGCCGGCTCGGCCGGCACATTGCCTGGCTCGTTGAGGGTTCCGTCCTTGTTGTACCGGCCCGAGCTGGCCGCCCACGCAAAGAGGAAGTCGGCGCAGGCGATCGGCTGACCGTCGGACCAGACCGCCTTGTCGTTGAAGGTGTACTTGACCGTCAGCGGGTTGTCCGAGGTCTTCTCCAGGGTCCCGTATTCGGTATCCATCTGGATGTTGCCCTTGTTGTCCACGTAGGAGAACCCGCGCAGCACCTGGTTGAGCACGACCTGATTGGCCGTCGCGTTGCCCGAGCTGGAACCGGAGTTGTAGTCGTACCACTCCTGCTCCTGGGCGTAGGTAATGGTGCCGGAGTCGCCCGAGGCTCCACCGCCGCCGCCGGCGGCCGAACTACCGGACGCGGCTCCACCGCCACCGGAGGTCGCCGCGCTCGTCGTCGTGGACGAGCTGCTGCCCCCGCCGCAAGCGGCCACGGTCAACGCCGTCACCGCCGCGAGCGCGGTGATGGTCACCGCTCGAGTTCTCCTCATTGACATTCCTTCCTTGTGGAACGGCTGCCGTTCTCGGCCGGTCGACGTCGACCGACCATCACCACCCTGAAGCCCACGCAGCATCACGCAGCGTCAGATTCCCCGACTCTACGAGCGGCGTGGTTCCTGGGATGTTTCACCTGGCGAATCGTGATCCAAGGGTGATCGGCGAGGTCACCTGGGCCTGGGGTGGGTGCGTCGGACACAGATCTCCCGTCGCGATCCTGGCAAAACGCCCGCTTCGATGATTGAAGACGATCATCTTGCGGCGACCATGACCTCCGGCGGGAAATACTGCGACCGGTCTCACACCCTAGCACAGCTGGTTACCGGTCGTTAACCGCGACCAACGCATCGTCCCGGCTCCTCCGTCGCCGAACCGCCGTCATGACACCCGCCCCGTGCTCAATGGTGGCCTCGCCAGCTCGGCCACTCAACGGGTGCCCCGAGCATTCCGGCTCCTCCGTCGCCGAACCGCCGTCAGGACACCCGCCCCGTGCTCGATGGTGGCCTCGCCAGCTCGGCCAACTACGTCACGGGCCAGCCGGCCAGTCCGGCCAGCGGTCCCGTCCAGGACCAACCGGGATGTGCCCCGGTGAGCACCGGCCGCAACATCGGCGCCACCGCGAACACGGCCCGCGGCTGGATCAAGGGCAGCACGGGCAGGTCGACCCAGAGCCCCGGGTCCGCCTCGGTCACCGCGAGCTGCCCGGTCAGGGCTTCGCCGAGCACCCGCTGGGTGTCGGCCTGGCAGTAGCCGGACAGGTTGCCCGTCCGCGGCACGGCCGGGGACGGCGCCGCCGGCGTCGTCTGGACCGATCCGTTCGGGGGCCCGGCCGTGCTACCGATCCCCAGGGGGTCGGTGCGGGGACAGCCGAACGCGGTGGCGCCGGCCACGGCGTCGGTCGGACCACGGGTCAGGTTGACCAGCGCGAGGTCGAGACTTCCGGTCGCAACGTCGTTCTCGATCAGGTCGGGAGCGGCGTCCGGGAAGAGGTCCACCTCGATACCGACCCCGGCGAGCTGCTGCTGGATCAGTCGCGCGGTGGCGCCCATGCGCGGTTGACCGCTCGGATATCCCAGCCGCAGCCGCAGGATCTGACCGTCCCGAGCGACGTACAGGCCGTTGCTGGTGTAGCCGGCATCCGCCAGCCGGGCCTTCGCCGCATCCGGGTCGTCGGTGACGATCGGCGGCCCGGCCGTCCCCTCGCCCTCGCCGGCGGCCTCGACCGGAAGGGTGACCTGCGAGGTGACGGTCCGACTGCCGTCGCTCCAATCGGCAGTCAATGCGACGGCCAGGGCGTCCGGATCGAGTCCGGCGGCGATGGCCGTCCGGACGTCGGTGTCGGCGGTCGGCCCGGCCGCCGTGTTCATCACCAGCTGCAGCGACGACGGCGTCGGCAGGGCGGTCCGCTGGTCGCCGGGAACCTGATCGGCGATGTCCTGCGCCGTCACCCCGTCCGGGGCGAACCACAACGCCTGCACGTCCCCCCGGTTGAACGCTGCCAGCAGATCGGACGGCCGGCCCAGTCGCAGCACCACCGCGGCGGGTCCCGGCTGGGTCGCCCAGTACTTGTCGTTGCGGGCCACCGTGACCTGCCCGGTCACCGGGTCGTAGGACGTCATCCGGTAGCGATTCCCGGACAGCGGAAGGTCGGAGTCCAGCGCCGACGACCAACCGCCGGGCGAGTCCTTGAGCAGGTGGCTGGGCAGCAGCGGGGAGAACAGGCTCCGCCACTGCGGGAACGGCGCGGAAAACTCGACGTCGACCGTCTTGCCCGCGTCCCGGGACCGGATCGCGCTGATCAGGCGGTAGCCGGCCGAGGCGACCGTGCCGGGTTGGACGAGCAACTGGTCCCGCAGGTAGGAGAAGTCCTCGGCGGTGATGGGGGTGCCGTCGGACCACGATGCCTTGCGATCCAGCAGGTACGTCACGGTGAACGGATCGAGCGAGGTGACCGCGACCCAGTCGACGACGTCGGGGTCGGTGCCCACGGTGCCGTCGGCGGCCATCACGAAGGCCGATGGCAGCACCAGGGAGGCGACCGCCTGGGACGCCGGCGAGTAGTCCGCCACCGCGTACGGATTGAATCCGGTGATCGGGCCGGACGTTCCGTCGAGCCCGACGACCAGGGTCCCCGGCGCCGGCGGTGCGCTCGACACGGAGGTCCCGCCGGTCGGCGCCATCGGCGGGGGCAGGTTCGGCGGCGTGCACGCCGTGACCGTCAGCAGCGCGACCACGGTGATGAACCACCAAGTCGGCCGCGTCCGCGCCGATCCCCCCGGCACCCGGGCGGGCCGGTTCCGCCCGGACCCGGAATGAGGCCGGGTCAGCCCGATGCGCCCGGACTCGAGACGAGGCCGGGTCATTCGGATGCGCCCGGAGGACCCGGCCCGCAGCCCAGCAGCACGCACCACGGCGTTCACCCTACGGACCGCCGACGGCAGGTCGCTCCCATCCGCCGCCGAACCGTTCACCGATCGACCTGCCACATTCGGCCCGAACTTGATCGATTCACGAGGGCTGAAAGTGGCAAGTCAGTCCGGGGAGGGGCGTCGCGGGCCGGCCGACGGGCATGGCGGGCCGTCGGACGGGCATGGCGGGCCGGCCGTGCGGCGTCAGCGGGACCGCGAGCGCAGCTTGGCCCGGTCGGTGGCCGTCAGCACCACCTTGCGGATCCGCGCGGCCTTCGGCGTGACCTCGACGCACTCGTCGTCGGCGCAGAACTCCAGCGCCTGCTCCAGCGACAGCGACCGCGGCGGGATCAGGTGCACCAGTTCGTCGCCGGTGGACGAGCGCATGTTGGTGAGCTTCTTCTCCTTGGTGATGTTGACGTCCATGTCGTCGGCCCGCGAGTTCTCGCCGACGATCATGCCCTCGTACACCTCGGTGGTCGGCGCGACCAGCATCGTCCCGCGCTCCTGCAGGTTGAACATGGCGAACGGGGTCGCCTTGCCGGCCCGGTCGGCGACCAACGACCCGGTGGGCCGGCCCCGCATCTCCCCGGCGAACGCCTCGTACCCGTCGAACACGTGGTGGGCGATGCCGGTGCCCCGGGTGTCGGTCAGGAACTCGGTCCGGAACCCGATCAGGCCCCGCGACGGCACGTGGAACTCCATCCGGACCCAGCCGGTGCCGTGGTTGCTCATCGCCTCCATCCGACCCTTGCGCACGGCCAGCAGCTGGGTGACCGCGCCCAGGTACTCCTCGGGCACGTCGACGGTGAGCCGCTCGAACGGTTCCTGGACGACGCCGTCGACGTTCTTGGTGACCACCTGGGGCTTGCCGATGGTCAGCTCGAAGCCCTCGCGGCGCATCGTCTCCACCAGGATGGCCAGCGCCAGCTCGCCGCGGCCCTGCACCTCCCAGGTGTCCGGCCGCTCCGTCGGCAGCACTCGGATCGAGACGTTGCCGACCAGTTCCGCCTCCAGCCGGTTCTTGACCTGGCGGGCGGTCAGCTTGGTGCCGCCGTCCTTGCCGGCCAGCGGGGAGGTGTTGATGCCGACGGTCATCGAGATGGCCGGCTCGTCCACGTGGATGGGCGGCAACGCGACCGGGTTCTCCGGATCGGCCAGGGTCTCGCCGATGGTGATGTCCGCGATGCCCGCGACGGCGATCAGGTCGCCGGCGGACGCCGTGTCCACCGGCACCCGGTCCAACGCCTCGGTCATCAGCAGCTCGGTGATCTTGGTGCGGGACGTGGTGCCGTCCTGTTTGATCCAGGCGACCTGCTGACCCTTGCGGATCTGGCCCTCGATCACCCGGCACATGCCGATCCGGCCCAGGAACGGCGAGGCGTCGATGTTGGTCACCTGCGCCTGCAGCGGCGCCCCGGGGGTGAACGACGGCGCCGGGATCGAATCCAACAGCGTGTCGAACAGCGGGTCGAGGTTCTCCGAGTCGGGCATCTCGCCGTTGGCCGGCTTGTTCAGCGAGGCGCGGCCGGCCCGCGACGCGCAGTAGACGATCGGGAACTCGATCTGTTCGTCGTCCGCGTCCAGATCCAGGAACAGCGCGTAGGTCTCATCGACGACCTCGTCGATCCGGGCGTCCGGGCGGTCCGTCTTGTTGATGACGAGCACGACGGGCAGCCGCGCCTGCAGCGCCTTGCGCAGCACGAACCGGGTCTGCGGCAACGGCCCCTCGGAGGCGTCGACGAGCAGCACCACACCGTCCACCATCATCAGCGCCCGCTCCACCTCGCCGCCGAAATCGGCGTGGCCGGGGGTGTCCACGATGTTGATGACCATGTCGCCCCGCCGCACGGCGGTGTTCTTGGCCAGGATGGTGATGCCCTTCTCGCGCTCGAGGTCGCCGGAGTCCATCACCCGCTCCGCGACGTTCGAGCCGACCCGAAAGGCGCCGGACTGCCAGAGCATGGCGTCCACCAGCGTGGTCTTGCCGTGGTCGACGTGCGCGACGATGGCGACGTTGCGCAGGTCGGTGCGGGTGGACAGTTCGGCAGACACCGGTCAGGGCTCCTTCGGTAGGGCAGCGGCCGAGTCTATCGGCCCGCGCGCCGGCCGAAGGGGGCTTAGGGTCCGTCCATGGCCAGCGACACAGCGGACGACTTCCCGCTCGGACCCGACGGACTGCCCGACCTCCCCCTGCACGTGCTTGAGGACGACGAGAACGTCCCGCCTCGCCCCGAGGAGGAGCTCGCCGACCTCGAGCGGACCGATCCGGCTCCTGGCTGAGGCCGCACGCGCCTCCAGTCTCGGCCGACTTGCCACCTTCAGTCCTCGGCCGGCCGATTTCGGGGCAGAACATGGCAGGTCGGCCCGAGGTGCCCGGCCGCATGCACCGCGACAGAGGTGCCAGATCGTTCAGGCGGCCTCGGGCCGCCCCCCTACAGCACCTTGGACAGGAAATCGCGCGTGCGCGCGTGCTGCGGGTTGGCGATGACGTCCTTGGGTGGCCCGGATTCGACCACCACACCTTGGTCCATGAAGGTCAAGGTATCGCCGACCTCACGGGCGAAACCGATCTCGTGGGTCACCACGATCATCGTCATGCCGCCCTGGGCCAGGTCCCGCATCACGTCGAGCACCTCGCCGACCAGTTCGGGGTCGAGCGCCGACGTCGGCTCGTCGAACAGCATCAACTGCGGGTGCATGGCCAAGGCTCGGGCGATCGCCACCCGCTGCTGCTGGCCGCCGGAGAGTTGCGACGGGTAATGGTCGCTCCGGTCCCCCAGGCCCACCCGGTCCAGCAGCGTCATCGCCTCGTCCCGGGCCTGCTTGCGCTTGCGACCCAGCACCTGGACCGGGGCCTCCATCACGTTGCCCAGCGCCGTCATGTGCGGGAACAGGTTGAACCGCTGGAACACCATGCCGATCTCCCGGCGGCGTTGCGCCACCTCGGAGTCCTTGAGCTCGTAGAGCTTGTCACCCTTCTGCCGGTAGCCGACCAGATGCCCGTCAACCGACAACCGGCCACCGTCGACCTTCTCCAGGTGGTTGATGCACCGCAGGAAGGTCGACTTGCCCGACCCGGACGGGCCGAGCAGGCAGGCCACCTCTCCCCGCATCACCGTCATGTCGATGCCCTTGAGCACCTCGAGACTGCCGAACCGCTTGTGCACCTGCTCGGCCACCACCAGGGGCGCCCGCTCGGCGGCGGGCGACACCGGATCCTTGGACAGCGAGGTCATGACGTCACTCTCCCGATCCGCCTCGCCCGCTCGTCCGCCTCGGATCGGGCGCCGTCGCGGATTTCATGATTCGCTCGGCAGGCCTCGCTCATGACGGCCCCTCCCGCCGCGCGCTGAGCTTGGCCTTTTGCTTGGCCCGACCCACGGTGTTGGCGCCCCGGCCGAACCGCTTTTCCAGGAAGTACTGCCCGACCGACATCACCGAGGTGAACGCGAGATACCAGATCGAGGCGACCACCAGCAGCGGGATCTGCTTGTAGTTGCTGCCGTAGATCAGCTGCGCGGTGCCGAACAGCTCGAGGATGGCGGCCACCGAGAGCAGCGAGGTGGTCTTGAGCATGGAGATGGTCTCGTTGCCCGTCGGCGGCACGATGATGCGCATCGCCTGCGGCAGGACGATGCGCCGCATCACCTTGAGCCGGGTCATGCCCAACGCCTCGGCCGCCTCGGTCTGCCCCGCGTCCACCGAGGAGATGCCGGCCCGGACGATCTCGGCCATGTAGGCGGCCTCGTTCAGGCCCAGCGCGAGCAGCCCGCCGACCAGCACCGGGATCAGTTCAGTCGTGTTGAAGTACAGGAACTCGGGTCCGAACGGGATGCCCAGGCTGATGTACTTGTACAGCTGACCCAGGAACACCCAGAAGATGATCTGGACCAGCACCGGTGTGCCACGGAAGAACCAGATGTAGACCCAGGCCACACCCTTGACGATCGGGTTCGCGGAGAGCCGCATCACCGCCAGGACGACACCCAGCACGATGCCGATCACCATGGCCGCGACCGTGACCCAGACGGTCAGCCAGAGCCCGCGGAGCACCTGCGGCGAGAACAGGTATTGCCAGACGGTCGGCCAGTCCCAGGCCGGGTTGGTGAGCAGGCTGCTGACCAGCATGGCCACCAGCACCAGCAGGACCACGGCCGAGACCCAGCGCCACGGATGGCGCAGGGGCACGGCGGTGATCGGGACGGGCGCGTCACGGGGTGGGACGGTGGGGTCCTGGGTCGCGGTCACGGTCGGTCCCTCACGGTCAGTAGATCGCGCCGTTGATCTGCGACGTGGTGATCGCACCGCCGGTCAGGCCCCAGTTGTCCAGGATCTTCTGGTAGTCACCGGAATCCATCAAGTGCTGCATCGCGGCCTGGATCGCCGGAGTGAGCTCGGCGGGCTCCTTGGGAATGGCGATGCCATAGGGCGCCGCGCCTTCGTCGCCGCCGACCTTCTCAAACTTGTCCCCGGTCACCTTGACCGCATAGTCCACGACCGGCGAATCGGCCATGTACGCGTCGATCCGGCCGGCGACCAGCGCGGCGTTCACGTCCGTCTGCTTCGGAAAGCCCTGAGCGACCGGCGGCTCCTTGCCCGCGTCCTGGCACGCCTTGACCACCGAACCCTCGACGGTCGCGTCGGTCAGCTGGTCGAGCTGGGTGGTGCCGTTCTGCGCGCCGACCGGCAGTCCGCACAGGTCGGTGACCGACTGAATGTTCTTCGGGTTGCCGGCCGGGACCATGATCGAGGTGCCGGCGGTGAAGTAGGTGACGAAGTTGACCGACGCCTCCCGCTCCTTGGTGTCGGTGAACGAGGAGATGCCGACGTCGTAGCGCCCCGCGTTCAAGCCGGCGATGATGCCGTCGAAGCTGGCCGGCTCGACGGTGACCTTCAGGCCCAGCACCTGGCCCACCGCGTTGATCAGATCGATGTCCATCCCGACCGGGGTGTCCGACCCCTCGGGCAGGAACTCGTTCGGCGGGTACGTGGGGTCGGTCGCCACGATGATCGTGCCGGACTGCTTGAATTTGTCCGGCAGCATCGCGTTCAGGGAATCGACCTTGGCCAGATTCAGGTTCAGCGGCGTCGGTGTCGACTCCGCGCCGGCTTCGGCGCCCGACGACGCAGCGGCCGAGCCCCCGCCGGACGCGGCGGCCGATGTGGTGGAACCGGGCGGGGTCGTGCTCGCCCCGCAGGCGGCGGTGGCCAGCAGAATCCCGACGGCGGCGGTGCCGAGCAGCGCAGAACGTACGCGCGATTTCCTGAGCGACAGCAAGATCTACTCCTGACGAGCGGCGGAACCGGCCAGGTGAGCGGCCGTTGACGTTCCCGCATAGTGCCACGCTCGCCACGTCCGGCGTATTCCAACAGGGTTAATCGTTACCCAGGGCGTCCCGCAGCTGCGGGATCAGCGCCCGGTCGGCGTCGAGCCAGTCCACATCGTCCAGTTGGTCGGCGGACAGCCACCGCACCTCGTCGTGTTCCCCCGGGGTGATCGACGCGGCCGGGTCGACCAGGCGGGCGGCCAGGCACCGGAGCACCGTCCGGTCGTCCAGGTCGACGTCCGACCCGATCCGTTCGCCGACCCGGACGTCGACGCCGAGTTCTTCTTGCAATTCGCGGCGCAGGGCGTCGACCTCGGACTCCGCGGGCTCGGCCTTACCGCCCGGCAGCTCCCACCGGCCGGCCAGGTCGGCGGGACGGGTCCGACGGGCGGCGAGCAGCCGACCGTCACGCATGATCGCGCCGGCGACGACGACGGTCACTTCGTCCGCGGTCAGCGCCGCGATGCCCAGCAATGTCCGCTCGGCGCGCAGCACGCGGCGGCGCAGCGCCGGCCAGGCCGCCAGGAACGCGGCCCGGCGCGACCCGGGCTCGATCCAGGTGTCCACGGTGACCAGCGTGCCGGCCGGCGTGCCGGCGGCGTACAGCCGGATGCGGCAGCCGCCGACCGGTCCGGCCGGGTCGGCCAGGTCGAGCGCCGGGGGCACGAGCCGTGGATCCGCGGCGGGGCCTTCCAGCTGCCGGTCGACGACGAAGCGAAGGCTGCGGGCGCGGCCGGCCGGTCGAACCTCGATCAGATCACCGTGGGCGAGCGGCGCGACCGGCGAGCGGTCCGGTCCCACCACGGATGCCGTGCCGCCCAGCGCTCGAGCGGTCCGGGTCCACAGGTCGGTCCGCCCGAGTGCCCGGCGGACGGTGTCGACGGGTGGGTCGAGCAGCATGGTTGCGCGGAGCGGGATCACCACGACGGCACACCCTACGACCTTGCGGGGGGCCGGCCGATTCCCGTTGCCATGGCCGGCCGGGAGCGTCGACCACCCCTTAAGGTCGACGTCCCCGGCCGAACAGAGCCCCGACGGCCTTGACTGGGAGCGCTCTCAGCCCAGCGGGGCGACCTCCCGAGTCGTGCGAATCGTAGAACGGTGTCAGGAGCGTCCCGTCCGCTTCTCGTCCGTTGGGGTGACCGGACCGTCCAAACTTGCCCCGATCGGCGGATGCGTCCGCACCGAGAGCACACCCAGCACCACCAAGGTGATGACCCCGAGCAGGGGGTAGACCGTGCCGAGTACGGACTGCCACCCGGGCCGGGAAGCCGGCTGATCGATGTACTGCTGGGCGATGAGCAGGCTCACCACGTAACTGCAGGTGGCCACGAACCAGGCTACGGTGAGCACCCGCACGGCCGGGACGCGTTGCCGAGGGCCGAACAGGCACCACAGGAGCAGCGGCAGCACCCACACCCAGTGGTGTGACCAGGAGATGGGCGAGACCAGCAGGCCGGTGACCTGCACGGCCAGGAACCCGGCGGTGCGATCGCCGGCTCGCAGGCATGCCCATGCCGCCCAGACGCCGAGCACCACCGCAACGGCTGCCGCGACCAGCCACACGGAGGTCAAATCCTGGCCGGCCACCCGGGCGATCGCGCCGCGCAGCGACTGGTTGATGGCCGACCAGACCGGTCCGGTGCGGGCCGGGTCGAACATCAGGGTCGTGAAGAACCGGACCGTTTCCGACGGGACCAGCAGCAGCCCGACCCCGATGGTTCCGGCGAAGACCACCACCGCCCACCCGACCGCCGACCAGCGGCGTTGCAGCAGGTAGTACAGCCCGGTGATCGCGGGGGTCAGCTGCAGGGCGCACAGGAACAGGTTGATCTGCCCGTAGTTGAAGGTGGTGCGCACCGGTTCCAACCACAGGCCCAGCGCGGTGATGGTGACGACGATGCCGCGCACGTTCGCGATCGGCTGCGGCGCCCGCGGCCCGGCCCTGCCGAGCAGCCGCAGGGTGCAGTAGCCGATCAACCCGATGGCCCCGAACGACGCGGCCTGCCACAGCACCCGCAGCACCGTCCAGGGCAGCCAGGTCATCGGCGTGAAAATGATCGCGGAGAACGTCGGGTAGGTGAACGGCAGGTGCAGCGGCTCGGAGAAGAAGTCGTAGAGGGTGCCGTCGAACAGGTGCTGGGCACCCTCCAGGTACACCCGCAGGTCGACCATGGCGAACGCGTCGGTCCCGGCCAGGGTGGCCAGTACGTGCAGCACCAGGGTGAGTGCCAGCAGCGCCCAGGGCGCCCAGGACGACGCCACGAAGCGTTGCAGGGCGCCGAGCACGCCTGACCTCCCCATCCGACCCATCCGGCCCGAACCCGACGACGCCGGGCCGCCCCGATCGTAGGGCCGCCCCCTCCCCGCGCGGATCATCAACGCCCGCCTGGCTGAACCGATCGACCCGCGTCCCTCCCGTCACATCGGGGCGATTTGATCCGCGCGGTTGTCCACACGGCCCGTGTTGCCGGGCGCCACCGTTCTGCCCTGAGCCGAGCGAGCGGTGCGACAACGACGGCGGGGGTAGCGTCGGACTCAGGATTATCCGGACATTCCGAGGTCATTCGGAGGCTCGCATGGCCCGCTCCCGCCGAAGGCTCGCCGACAATCCCGTGCCGGACCGGATCGTGATCCCCGACCTGGTGGGCGCCATCGTGGTCGGCGCCCAGCGCCAGGCGGAGCTCACCGGGTTCACCCTGGTCATCGCCGACCCGCCGGCCGACCCGGCTACCTTGCGGATGTCCGCCCGCTGGGTGGTTTCCGCGCAGGAGCCGCCGGGCGGCGCGGCGCGATTCCGCGGCGACACGGTCGTGGTGACGCTGCGGCGGGACGGCGGCGACGGGGCCGGCGACCGCGAACCCCGGGCACCGGTCCCGCCCCGGCTCGTCGAACGGGCTCCGCTCGGCCAGGAGCCACCCCCTCCGACCGGGCGGCCGTTCCCGCCGCCGGACACGACCCGCGACGATCTCGTCCGGGACGCCACGGTGCTGCGCTTCGAACGACCGCCCGCGGGCCACTGACCGACCGCTCAACGGGCGCTGATCAGACCCGACCGGCGCGGGCGGCCGGCGACCGACCCCGGTCTCCCGGCCGCACCGGTCAGGCGGTCCGCCGCCGCGCGACCAGTTGCTCGACCAGCGTGCCGGCGGCGACGGCGGCAACCACCGCCGCGTAGCCCAACGCCGTCGGAGCCAGCCCGAACACGACAATCAGCACGCCGGCCACCACGGCCGGCACGCTGAACGCCAGGTAGCTCACGACGAAAACGGCCGAGATCAGCGCCGCCCGTTCGTGATCGGCGGCCAACTGGCTGACGGAGCGGAACGCACCGAGAAACGCCGGGCCGAACCCGGCCCCGGCCACCACGGTCCCGGCCACGAAGACCGCCGCCGAGCCCGTCGCGATCGACAGCACCACGGACCCGGTGCCGAGCACCAGCAGACCGGTACCCAGGACAGACATGAACTCCGGGCTCCGGTTCCGCAGCAGGGTCGAGGCCCCCGCGGCGGCGCCGGCGAACGAACCGAGGACCACCCCGACGACGGCATGGTTCTGCTGGCCGAACTCGGTCGCCACCAGCGAGCCGCCGACCGAAAGCATCAACCCGCCGAGCATCCAGGTGGAGACCATGGTGGGCATGCTGCGCAGGAACGCCCGCCGGGCGGCCGCCGGGACGGACACGCGCGGCCGCAGGGCGCCCCACGCGCCCGGCCGCGGCTGCACCGTCTCCGGCAGGACGGCGGTCGCGGCCGCCAGGATCAGGAAGGCCAGCACGAAGATCTCGAAAATCAGCCGGGTGGGCTGCGGTCCGTACTGCAGCAGCACACCCGCCACCACCGCACCCAGCCCGAGGCCGCCGGTCGCGGCGACGCTGTTCATCAGGGAGCCGAGCCGCGATCCGTCGCCGGGTTGCAGGTCCAACAGGTACGCCCCGAGCACCCCGATCGCCGCGCCGGTGGCCAGACCCTGGACGATGCGGGCGACGAACAGCCCGGTGACGCCGTCGGCGCCGAGGAAGACCACCATTGCCGCGGCCTGCACGACCAGCGCCACCGCCAGCACGGGCCGCCGCCCGACGAAGTCGGACAGTCGCCCGACGGTGAGCAGGCTCAGCAGCAGCGCCAGCACGTACACCGCGAAGATCGCGGTCAGCGTCGACGAGGAGAAGCCGAACTCGGCCTGATACACCGAGTACAGCGGGCTCGGCGCGCTGGACGCGGCGAGCAATGTCGTCACCGTGGCGACCACCAGCCAGAAGGCGGCGGGCCGGGCCAGCGTCGGCACCGTTCGGCGGGTGGCCGCCCGGCCTCCGGCCGGCTGCGCTGTGGTCGGGAACACTGTCATGACGACTCCGATCGGCCTACCGTTCGAGTGGTATCGAACGGTTGCAACCGGGCCACCCCGAGGATTGTTCCAAGAAAGTCGAACTAATCATGTCGACGACAGCGCGCGCCCTGCCCCATCCGGACATCGCGGAGGTGTCGCTGCCGCAGGTCCTGTTCGCACTCAGTGATCCGGCGCGGTTGGACCTGGTGCGCGAACTCGCCGCCCAGGGGCCGCTGTCCGTCGCGCAGTGCCAGGCCGCCGGCGGCGACGTGCCGAAGTCGACCTTCTCCCATCACCTGCGGACCCTGCGCGAGGCGGGCCTGATCTGGAGCATCCCCGACGGCCGGCGGCGGACCATCGAACTGCGCCGCGACGACGTCGACCGGCGGTTCCCCGGGCTGCTCGCCGCCGTCCTCGCCGACCGGCCGATCGAGCCCGCCACGGACGGGGCGGGCGGGACGGGCGGGACGGACGGGGCGGGCGATCCCGCTACGCCCCGCGGTCGATGAGCCGGTCCCCCAGCGTGCCCGCGTAGAGCTGCAATCGGATCTCGCGGGCCTTGGTCATGTGCTCGGTGGCGATCGCGGCGGCGTCCTCAGCGCGATGTTCGGTGATGGCATCCAGCAGCGCGCCGTGCTCGGCCAGGATGTTCTCCCAGCGGCCCGGGAACCGCAGGGTGGTCTGCGGGTGCAGGTGCGCGATGAGCCGGTCGATGACGTCGACCAGGGTGCCGTTGTGGCTCGCGGCCCACAGCGCCTCGTGGAAGAGCCGGTTGAGCCGCACCCGGTCCTCGTCCGCGTCCGGCCCGGCGGCCAGCATCTGCTCGTGGATCACCCGGAGCCGGTTCAGGTCCAGGCTGGTCGCCCGATCGGCCGCAGCCCGGGCCGCCTGACCCTCCAGCAGGATCCGCAGCTCGTAGATCTCCAGGATCTGTTCGGGGCTCCGCTCCACGACGCGGGTGCCACGGCTCGTCCGTTCGATCAACCCGTCCTGCTCGAGCCGCCGCAGGGCCTCGCGGATGGGCGTCCGGCTCACGCCGAGCCGGGCCGCCAGGCTCGTTTCCACCAGCATCGTGTCGGGCCCGAACTCGTCGCTCAGGATCAGCGCACGGAGTTGCTCGTACACCGGAACGGCCATCGGGACACCCTTTCGCTCCACCGGGATCGGCGCCTGGCGGCGGCCTGACCCAACGGTCGTCCCAGCGTATCCAGCGGCCGCGGCCGGGATGCGCAACCCGTCGTCGATGTTACCTGGCACACACCTATTGACACGTACATCCCACTGTATACAGTGGGATCCACACAGATGCACCTAGATACACCGGCATGCGAAGGAGGTGGCGATGTCCGAGGTCCAGGTGGGATCGGCCGAACTGGCGGTCCCCGCGTCATGGGTGCGCGGAGGGACGAGCAAGTGCTGGATCTTCCGCGCCAGTGAGGTCGACGGGTTGCCGATCACCCGTGACGAATTCCTGTTGCGGGCGTTCGGGAGCCCGGATCTGCGGCAGATCGACGGGATCGGGGGCGCCACGTCGACCACCAGCAAGGCGATCATCGTCGAGGACCTGGTCGCCGCCGAGTCGCCGACGACGGTCGTCTACTCGTTCGCCCAGGTCAGCGTCGACCACCCGCGGGTCGAGTGGGTCAGCAACTGCGGCAACTGCGCCACCGCGCTGGCGTTGTACGCGGTCCAGCACGAGCTGGTGGAGCTCGGCGAGGACGTCACCGAGCTCACGATGCTGAACCGGCCGACCGGACTGGTCCTGCGTGCCACCGTGCCCACCCCCGGCGCCACGGCCCCGTCCCATGGGGGCCAGCTCGTCCGGGGCGTGCCGTTCCCGGGCGTGCCGGTCGACCTCGGCTTCACCGAGGCGACCTGGTCCACGCACGGCGCACTGCTCCCGACCGGACGCCCGGTGGACCGCCTGACGATCGACGGGTCGCAGTACGCGGTCACGATGATCGACGCCGGCGCGCCGGTGGCGGTGGTCCGGGCCGAACAGGTCGGGCTCACGGGTGCCGACGACGCCGCCGCGGTGGCCGCCCGGATGCCGTTCTTCGCCGAGCTGCGCCGGGTCGCCGCCCGGGCGATGGGGCTGCCCGACGACGATCAGTCGGTCCCCAAGGTCGGCGTCGTCGGACCCGGCGATCAGGACGCCGACCTCAACGCCCGGATGATCTCCATGAGCGCGCCGCATCCGGCGATCGGCCTGACCAGCGCGGTCGCCCTGGCCGCGGGGGCCACCATCCCGGGCAGCCTGGTCCACGATCTCGCCCCGGCCCGGTCCACCTACCGGATCGGCACCCTGAGCGGCCCGATCCAGGTGTCCATCGACCGGTCCGATCAGCGGGTCGTGGAATTCCGCCGCAATTCCCGCCGCATCGTCGATGCCCTGGTCTACGTACCCAGCGTCCCCGCGGCCGCCGCCGGTCGGCGGCCGGGCCGCCGTACCGCCCCCGCAGCGGTTGCCACCTCCGTCGCCTGACCTCTCATCCCGTCCGGTTCCTTTCCCCGCATCAGCCGAGCCGTCACGATGGACACGTCGTGTCGGAGAGGAAGACCAATGAAGATCACCCTCGAACACCTGAGCCTGAAGTACGGCACCAACACCGTCGTCAAGGACCTCGACCTGCAGATCGCCGACGGCGAGTCGCTGGTCCTGCTCGGCCAGTCCGGCTGCGGCAAGACCAGCACCATGCGCTGCATCGCCGGGCTCGAGCAGCCCAGCGGCGGCCGCATCACCATCGGCGACACGGTGGTGCACGACTCCGACCGGCGGGTCACCGTGGCCCCGTACAAGCGCAACGTCGGGATGGTCTTCCAGTCCTACGCGGTCTGGCCGCACCGCACCGTGTTCGAGAACGTGGCGTTCTCCCTGAAGATGAAGAAGGTGCCGAAGGACGAGGCCACGACCCGGGTCCGCAAGGCGCTGGCCGTCGTCGGCCTGGCCGACTTCGAGACCCGGGGCGCCAGCCAGCTCTCCGGCGGCCAGATGCAGCGCGTCGCCCTCGCCCGCAGCCTGGTCATGCAGCCCAGCGTGCTGCTCCTGGACGAGCCGCTGTCGAACCTGGACGCCCGGCTGCGCGAGCGGCTGCGCATCGAGCTGCGCGAGATCCAGCTCGAGCAGAACCTGACGACCGTCTACGTCACCCACGACCAGATCGAGGCGTTCGCCCTGGCCGACCGGATCGCGCTGATGCAGCACGGCCGCATCGTGCAGATCGGCACGCCCCAGCAGATCTACGCCGCGCCGTCCACCAAGTCGATCGCCGACTTCCTCGGCGTCGGAAACATCTTCCCGTGCACCGTCGAGACCACCGGTGGTGAGCCGGTGGCCCGGCTGACCGGCTACCCGGTGTCCGTTCCCGTCGCCGAAACCCCCCACGGCTCCGGGCCGTTCAGCCTGTGCCTGCGGGCCGAGGACCTGCACGTGACCAAGGCCCGGCCCGGCGAGAGTGCCGCCCCCGGCAGCTGGCGCGGGCACATCGATGTGGCCAGCTTCCAGGGCGCCACCGTTCGTTACCGGATCACCCTGGACGACGGCCCCGTACTCGAGGCCATCGCGATGACGCAGGCCTGCGACTGGCTGAGCACCGGCGACACCGCTCTGGTGCGGATCTCGCCGAATGCGGCGCAGGTCATCGCCGACGACACCGCCGCCCCGGTGCTCACCGCCCCCGCGGCCAAGACGGCGGTGGCGGCGTGACCACCACCCTGTCCCGGCCGCCGGCGGTGAAGAAGCCGGAGCCGAAGGGATCCCCGGCCGGAGTGCGCGCGATCAAGCGGGTCCTGCCGTCCGGCCTGCAGCTGATCATCCTGACCCTGCTGGTGCTCTTCCCGGTCGGCTTCGTCATCCTGGCCGCGTTCACCGACACCAGCCCCGGACCCGGCTCGCTGGGCGAGGCCTCCTTCACCATCACCAATTTCAAGGTCCTGTTCACCTCCAGCGCGCTGACCGCCATGCTCAACTCGGCACTGGTCGGGTTGGGGTCGTCGATCGTGGCGCTGGTCATCGGCTCCGGGATGGCGTTCCTGGCCGCCCGGACCAACGTGCCCGGCCGCAAGCTCATCTACTTCTTCGGCATCGCGCCGCTGTTCCTTCCCGCCCTGGTCGGAGCCCTGGCCTGGGCCCAGCTGGGCAGCCCGGCCTCGGGCTACATCAATGTCGTCGCCCGGGCCATCGGCGTGCCGGACCTGATCAACATCTACAGCTTCGGCGGGCTCATCTTCGTGCTGGGGCTGTACTACGCGCCGTACACCTTCCTGATGGTGCACTCCGCCCTGTCGCTGATGAACCCCGACCTGGAGGACGCGGCCAGCCTGCACGGCGCGCCGCTGTCGAAGATGCTGCGGGTCATCACCTTCCCGCTGGTGATGCCGGCGATCGTCGGCTCCGGCATCCTGGTCTTCGCGCTGACCGTGGAGAACTTCCCGGTCGCCCAGGTGATCGGCGTGCCCGGTCAGATCGACACCCTGCCGACCCTGATCTACCGGCTGATGAACGCCTCGCCGTCCCGGCAGAACGCGGCGGCCGCGATCGCCGTCGTGCTGACCGCCCTGCTGATGATCGTCGTGTTCGTCCAGCAGCGGACCGTGGCCAAGAAGCAGTACACGACCGTCAGCGGCAAGGGCGTCCGGGCCCGCCGGATCCCGCTGCGCTCGTGGCGCTGGCCGGCGGCCATCGCTGCCTGGGCGTACTTCCTGCTCGCGGTGGTCCTGCCAATCGCCGCTCTGCTGATCACCGCCCTGCAGACCAGCCCGTACCTGGGTCAGCTGAACGAACTGTTCGAGCCCGGCGCCCTGTCGTTCTACTCGATGGGCCAGACCCTGCAGGACGCCGAATTCTGGCACGTGTTGAAAAACAGCGTCATCGTCGGCCTCGGCACCGCCATCATCGGTACCGCCCTGTGTTTCGCGTTGTCCTACACCAGGTATCGCACCCACGCGTGGGGTCGCAAGGCGCTCGAGTACATCGCCATGCTGCCGCTGGCCATCCCGGCCATCGTGCTGGGCCTTGGCCTGCTGTGGACCTGGCTGACCCTGCCGATCCCGGTCTACGGCACGCTGATCGTGCTGGTCATCGCCTGCATCGCGGTCTTCATCCCGCAGGGCTACCGGGGCGTCTCCTCGTCCATCGTCCAGCTGGACAAGGACCTCGAGGACAGCGCCATCATGCTGGGCGCCCGCCGGCACAAGGCGATCTCGTTCGTCACCGTGCCGCTGCTGCGGGTCGGCCTGTCGTCGACGTTCCTGCTGCTGCTCATGCTGGGCATGCGGGAACTGACCGCCGTGCTGTTCCTGTTCACCTCGGACACCCGCCTGCTGTCCATCGCGATCTTCGATGCCTACGACAACGGGTCCTTCCAGCAGGCGGCCGAGCTGAGCCTGCTCTACATCGTCGTCATCGGTGTGCTCGCCGTTCTCGCCCGCCGCCTCGGAGCCAAGGATGTGGCCTGACATGACCCGCTTCTCCCGCCGGACGGTCCTCCGGGCCGCCGCCGTCACGGTCGCCGCCGCGCTGGCCGTGACCACCACCGCCTGCGCCGCCCCGCCCCCGCCCAAGGAGGTCGTGCAGCCGGCCACCACCATCGAGACCGACAACGGGCTCGTCATCGACGGCGAGCAGATCGCCGACAAGCAGCTGTGGGACGCCGCGGTCGCCGAGGGCGGCATCACCCTGTACACCGGCTACACCGAGAACACCGAGGCCGCCCTGCTCAAGCAGTTCAAGGCCGACACCGGGCTGAAGGTCAACGTCGTCCGGCTCACCCCGAACCGGCTGTACGAGCGGATCTCCGCCGAGTACGGCGCCGACCGGCTCAAGGCCGACGTGGTGCGGATCTCCGACTCCGGCTTCGTCAGCTCGCTCAGCGAGAAGGGTGTCTTCCAGCCGTACACCCCGTCGACCGCGACCAACCTGCACGACGACGTGGTCTTCGATGGCGGCAACTACTACCGGACGTTCGACCCGATCTACACCTTCGGCTACAACTCGGCGATCATCCCGGCCGATCAGGCGCCGACCTCGTGGTCTGTGATGACCGACCCCGAGATGCGCGGCAAGATCGGCATCGCCCAGGTCGGGGCGGGCGGCAGTGCCCTGGCCCTGACCCGCTTCCAACGGGCCGTGCTGGGCGACGAGTTCCTGACCACCTATGCCGGCAACCGGCCCCGGATCTTCGACTCGCTGGGCGCCGAGCTGGACAGCCTGGCCCGCGGCGAGGTCCAGGTCGGCACCACCGTGGTCAGCGCGGTCAACCTGGCCCAGGCCCGCAACGCCCCGGTTCAGTTCGTGATCCCGAAGGAAGGTTTCGCGGTCTACGACTACTACACCGGCGTCGCGTCCACGGCCACGAATGTCAACGCGGCCAAGGTGTTCATGAACTGGAACCTGTCGCAGCGGGGCCAGAACGTGTTCCGCGAACTCGGCGAGTACTCGGTCCGCACCGACGTGGACGCGCCCTCCATCCTCGGCGAGCAGTTCCCCGCCTTCGAGTCCGAGCAGGTGCACCGCGTGCTCCCGGCCGAGGCCAAGGGCTACGCCAAGGAGGACCAGCAGATGTGGAACTCGCTGTTCGGCTACAACGAATAGCGCCACGCGCCCGGCTCCTCCCCCCGCCGATCCGATCCGCCCGGCGCCCGCCGGGACCGTCACCCCCGCCCTGCGCCGCGGGCACGAAACACCGCTGGTGGGACCGGTCATGCCGGTCCCACCACCGGTCGTGCGCGGCTGCGACGGGCGTCCCGAAGGGCCCCCAGCATCCCCACCAGGAAAGCGAGCCGAGCATGACGAGCACCATCGCGCCGCCCGACCGGTCCACCACCCGCCCGGACCCGCGGGGTCCCCTGGCCGGGCTGCGGGTGCTCGACCTGGGCACCGTGTACGCCGCGCCGATCACCGCCATGCTCCTGGGCGACTGGGGCGCCGACGTCATCAAGGTCGAGCATCCGCGGGGTGACCCGGCCCGGACCCACGGTCTGAGCAAGGACGGCCACGGCCTGTGGTGGAAGGTGATCGCCCGGAACAAGCGAGCCATCACCTTGAACTTCGGCAAGCCGGCGGGCCAGGACATCCTTCGCCGGCTGGTCGAGCAGGCCGACGTGGTGATCGAGAACTTCCGGCCCGGCGTCCTGGAGAAGTGGGGCCTGGGCCCGGACGAGCTGCTGGGCATCAATCCCGGGCTGATCGTGTTGCGGGTCACCGGCTTCGGCCAGACCGGCCCCTACGCCACCCGCCGCGCGTTCGGCACGCTGGCCGAGGCGATGAGCGGCCTGGCCCACCAGACCGGCGAACCCGACGGCCCGCCGACGCTGCCGCCGTTCGGCCTGGCCGACGGGGTGGCCGGCCTGACCGGCGCGTACGCGGTCATGCTGGCGCTCTACCACCGGGACGCCGCCGGCGGCGCCGGCCAGGTCATCGACCTGTCGCTGCTGGAACCGCTGGTCGGCATCCTCGGGCCCGGTCCCAGCGTCTACGACCAGCTCGGGCTGATCTCGGGCCGGCACGGCAACCGGTCCACCAACAACGCCCCGCGCAACGCCTACCTGACCAGTGACGGCCGGTGGGTGGCGATCTCGGCCAGCGCCACGTCCGTCGCCGAGCGGGTGATGCACCTGGTCGGCCGACCGGACATCGCCGAGCAGCCCTGGTTCCCGCGGGCCGGCGAGCGGGTCAAGCACGCCGACCTGATCGACGCCCCGGTCGCCGAATGGATCGGCGCGCGGACGTACGACGACGTGTCCGCCGCGTTCCAGGACGCCGGCGCCGCGCTCGCCCCGGTGTACGACATCGAGCAGTTGATGAACGACCCGCACGTGGTCGAGCGGGAGGTCATCACCACCATCGACGACGAGGACCTGGGCCCGCTCAAGATGCAGAACCTGATCTTCCGGATGGGCGGCACCCCCGGCGCCATCCGGCACGGCGGCCGCACCCTCGGGCAGGACACCGACAGCGTGCTGGACGAGCTGTTGGGCCTGTCCGGTGACAAGCTCGACGAGCTGCGCCAGGACGGGGTCGTCTGATGAACCGCAGCTACCTGTTCGCGCCCGGCCACAACGCCAGACTGCTGGGCAAGGTCTTCACCGCCGGCGCCGATGCGGTGATGCTCGACCTGGAGGACGCCGTCCCGCCGGAGGCCAAGGCCACCGCCCGCACCCTGGTCGCGCGGGTACTTGCCGATCACCCGGCCTGGGTGCGGGTCAACGCGGCCGGGACCGACTGGTGCGCGGCCGATCTGGACGCCGTGGCCGACCACGCGTACGGCATCCGGATCCCCAAGGTCGAATCCGCGGACGATGTGCGCTGGGTGGCCGACCGGGCCCCCGGACGGCCGGTCATCTGCGCGATCGAGAGCGCCCGCGGCGTGCTCGCCGCCCAGGAGATCGCCGCCGTTCCCGGGGTCAAGCACCTGGCGATGGGCGGGGTGGACCTGCAACGCGACCTGCACACCACCGGCGGCAACCTGCAGACCCTCTACGTGCGCTCGCATCTGGTACTCGCGTCGCGGGCGGCCGGCATCGAGCCGCCGATCGACAGCGTGTACCCGCGGCTGGACGATCCGGCCGGGCTCCGCGAGCAGGCCGAATTCGCGCACTCGCTCGGCTTTTTCGGCAAGTCGGCGATCCATCCCGGTCAGTTGCCGGTCCTGCACGAGGTGTTCACTCCGACCAGCGACGACATCATCTGGGCGCAGTCCATTCTCACTTCGTTCGCGGCCGCCGACGGAGGGGCCCTGCGGCTGCCGTCCGGTGAGTTGGTCGACCTGCCGGTCGCCGACCGCGCCCGGCGGGTGCTGGAGATCGCCGGCGCCACCCGGGATTGATCGTCCGCGACGACCCGGCCGACCGCACCACTTCTGTTCCGACTTGGAAGGAGAGACGCTCGTGGACGACACCCAGGCTCTTCCCCCGCCCCTGCTGAACAACTGGATCTGGCAGGAACGGGCGGCCTGCCGCGGCGCCGACTCGACCGTCTTCTTTCCGACCACGGGGGAGCCGTACGCGAGACGCGAGGCGCAGACCAGGCAGGCCAAGGCCGTATGCCGGCGTTGTCCGGTGGTGGCCATCTGCCTGGGCCACGCGCTGCAGGCCCGCGAACCGTACGGGGTGTGGGGCGGACGGACCGAGGCCGAACGAGCCGAGATGCTCGGCCTGGAGTCCCTGCGCTACCCGGCCCGACGCTCCCGCCCGCCACGGCGATCGGCCGCGAGCCGCCGGGAGGCGTGGCAGGCATTGATGGTGGCCCGCCGGGCCGACGGCGGCGAACCGGTCCGCGCCTGAGGCCGTCGTCGTCGGCGAAGGGCACGACGACGTGCGGGCGTGTGCGTGACCGCCGCCGCGGGTCGCTCCCGGCGAGCGGACCTCCTACCCTGAGCGGGTGATCGGCTACGGGTACGACCTGGGCGGATACCACCGGGAGATCGGCACGGACCACGCGGCGGCGGGCGCCTGGTTCGACCGTGGGCTGGTCTGGTCCTACGCCTTCAACCACGAGGAAGCGGTCGCCTGTTTCGAGCGGGCGGTCGGCGCCGATCCGTCGTGCGCGATGGCGTACTGGGGCATCGCCTACGCGCTCGGACCGAACTACAACAAGCCGTGGGAATTCTTCGACGACGACGACCTGCGCACCACCGTGGCCCGCACCCATGAGGCGGTGGCCCGCGCGCAGGCCCTGGCCGGGTCCGCGCGGCCGGTGGAGCGAGCACTGATCGGCGCGCTCGCTCATCGGTACCCCGACGGTCAGGTCACCGATGCGCCGGCCCAGACGCCGGTGTGGAACGCCCGGTACGCCGACGTGATGGCCGGCGTGTACCGGGATTTCGGCGACGACCCGGACGTGGCCGCCCTGTACGCCGATGCGCTGATGAACCTGACGCCGTGGCAGCTGTGGGACCTTCGCACCGGCGAACCGGCCCCGGGTTCCCGGGCCCGGGAGGCCGAGGAGGTCCTCGACCGGGCCCTGGCCGACCCCGCGGGGCTGCGGCATCCCGGCCTGCTGCACCTGTTCATCCACCTGGTCGAGATGTCGACCGCGCCGGAGCGGGGACTGGCGCTCGCCGACCTCCTTCCCGCCCTGGTGCCGGACGCCGGGCACCTGCAGCACATGCCGTCGCATCTACAGGTGCTGTGCGGCGACTACCGGGGCGCGATCACCGCCAACAGCCGGGCCATTGCCGCCGACGCCACATTCCTGGCCCGCTCCGGACCGATGAACTTCTACACGCTGTATCGCGCGCACAACTTCCACTTCCGCATCTACGCGGCCATGCTGGCCGGGCGGTCGCAGATCGCCCTGGAGACCGCCCGGCAGCTGGAGGCGGCCATTCCGGAGCAGCTGTTGCGGGTGCCGTCGCCGCCGATGGCCGACTGGCTCGAGGGCTTCCTGGCGATGCGGGTGCACGTGCTCATCCGCTTCGGTCGATGGTCCGAGATCCTGGACCTTCCGCTGCCGGACGACCCGGAGCTGTACTGCGTGACCACCGCGATGCTGCATTACGCCCGCGGCGTGGCGCTGGCGGCGACCGGGCGGGTCGACGAGGCCGAGGCGGAGCGGGACCTGATGCACGCGACGGCCACCCGGGTGCCGGTCGAGCGGATGCTGTTCAACAACACCTGCCCCGACATCCTCGCTGTCGCAGCCGCCCTGCTGGACGGCGAGATCAATTACCGGGCCGGCCGTTTCGACCAGGCCTTTGCCGACCTGCGCCGGGCCATCGACCTCGAGGACGCCCTGCCCTACGACGAGCCCTGGGGTTGGATGCAACCGACCCGCCACGCGTACGGCGCGCTGCTCCTGGAGCAGGGCCAGGTCGCCCAGGCGCTCGACGTGTACATCGCCGACCTGGGCATCGACGACAGCCTGCCCCGGGCCCTGCAGCACCCGGGCAACGTCTGGAGCCTGCACGGCCTGCACGAGTGCCTCACCCGGCTGGACCGGCCGGCGCAGGCCCGGCTCGTCGCGCAGCAGTTGCGGATCGCGGCCGCCGTGGCCGACGTGCCGATCGTCGCGTCGTGCTTCTGCCGGCTCTCGGCGACCGACCCGGCGCCGCCGGCCACCGCCCCCGGCGGCGACGACGACGGCAACGTCGACGGGTCGGCAGGTCATGGATGCTGCGCCGGCACCTGACCGGAACTGCCGGTTGTGCGGCGGGTCACGCGCCGGGAGCGCCCCCAGGTGAACACCGGACCTGCCGGCGACCGCTCGCTGGGGGCCCGCGAGCGGACCGTTGGTCAGCAACCGGTCGAGGCCGCCGCTCTCGCCGCCCGCGCTGCCCAGGCCGGGGTGCTCTACCAGCAGGGCGCGTTCTTCGCCGTCGACCCCGACACCTGGGAGTCATCCCGGCACCTGCGGCTCGCCTAGGGTGACCGCACGCCGGGCGGCCTGCGGGAGGCGGCCCGGCGCCCGGTCGCCGCACTCCGAGTGATCAAGCCGTGGACGGGCCACCCGAGCGCCGGCCCGAGCCGGGTGGCGATGTCGGTGAGGATCTGCAGGTAGTCGTCATGCTTGAACGAGAACAGCAGCGCGAAAGCGAGCTCGTCGACCTCCCGAAATCCCGCGTGCGCGTACAACTCCTCGGCAATGTGGTCGCTGGGGCCGACCAGGTCGCGGGCGAACAGCATGCCGCGCGGCCCCTGGGGACCGACGGTCCGCTGCGTACGGGCCGGCACGTAGGCGCGGGACCGGTCCCGCTGCTCGGCGGTTGCGGAGCCGGTCGGGATCACCACCAGACCCTGGGACACCCGGCCCGTGGGTCGGGCCGGGTGGACGGCCCGGACGCCCGGATCTGCTCGAGCTGGATCTGGGCGAAGTCGATGGGACCGCCAGGCTCGGCGAAGACGACACTGCTACACAGCAGGTTCATGTCGTGCGCGCCGGCCCAGCGGGCGGACGGCAGACTCCCGGCGCCGTACCACATCCGGCCGCGCAGCCCCGGTGAGTGGGGCTGCACGCGGTGGGAGAACTCCTCGAAGCCCTGACGCCCGGCGAAGTCCGACGCCGGGCGCCCCTCGACGAAGGCCAGCAGCCTCTCGACGCGGGTATAGGTGACGTCCTCGACGTCGGCGATGTTGCGCTGGCCGGCGGCAGCCATGACCGGGATCGGCGAAGAAATGCCGTACTACAGGTGCCGGTGCCGCAGCCACGCACTGTCCGGGCCCAGCCGTTCGCCGAGTTCGATGATCTCCAGGGTGGCGGCCCGGTGGCCCGCGGCCGGATCGAACAGCCCGATGGTCAGAAAACCCATACGCCGCAGCGGATTCCCGAGACGGTCAGGTGCACTCCTTCCACCGGGACGGGCCGGCGACCCACCGCGGGCGTCACCGGTCGATCCATGTCCGGACGATTCCTCGGCGCGGTCGGTCAGCCCTCGGGTACCAGCACGAGCTTCCCACGGACGTGGCCGGTCTCGCTGATCCAGTGCGCCTCCGCTGCCCGCGCCAACGGGAACGTCTACACCTGGATCACCAGCTTGCCGTCGGCCAGCAGCGCGGCAGCGGGCGGGAACGGAGCCGCGCCGCCGACCACCAGCGGCGACCGGTTCCCTGATGTGCACCACCGCAACCGCGGCGGAGAACGCGATATTCCCGCGCCCGTTCCTCACTCCCCCAACCCGGCCGCCGGCCCCGGGTCCGGCCCGGGCCGCTGCTTTAATGACCCGATGAGCACGATCGACTTCGCGCGATCCGAGCGTTCCCGGCTCGGCCTGGAATGGGAGATCGCGTGTGTCGACCGGCGGTCCGGGGAACTGTCACCCGCCGCCCCGGACCTGCTCGACCGGCTCGGGCCGGCGACCGAGTTCCCGCACGTCACCGGCGAGTTGCTGACCAACACGGTCGAGATCGTGAGTGCCCCGCACCGCAGGGCGGCCGACGCGGTGGCCGACCTGACCCGGATGGTGGAACAGGTCCACCGGCTGGCCGAGCCCATGGGCGTGCAGTTGATGTCATCGGGCACCCATCCGTTCAGCCAATGGTTCCAGCAGCAGGTCACCCCGGGCAACGACCGCTACGCCACGCTGATCGACCGGACGCGCTGGTGGGGCCGCCAGATGATGATCTGGGGGGTGCACGTCCATGTCGCGGTGGACGACCGGGACAAGGTGCTGCCGATCATCGACGGGCTGCTCACCTACCTGCCGCACTTCCAGGCGCTCAGCGCCTCCAGCCCGTTCTGGGCCGGCGAGACGACCGGCTACGCCTCCAACCGCGCGCTGATGTTCCAGCAGTTGCCGACCGCCGGGCTGCCGCCCCAACTGTCGAGGTGGTCGGAGTACGAAGCGCTCGTCGACGACCTGACCCACACGGGAGTCATCGATGTCCTGAGCGAGCTGCGCTGGGACATCCGGCCTTCCCCCCGCTGGGGCACCATCGAGGTCCGCACGTTCGACGGGATCTCGACGGCGAACGAGATCGGGGCGGTCGCCGCGCTCACCCAATGCCTGGTCGAGCACTTCTCCCGGGAACTCGATGCCGGGCGGGGCATCCCGGCCCTGCAACCGTGGTTCGTGCGTGAGAACAAGTGGCGGACCGCACGGTACGGGATGGACGCGATCATCATCCGGGATCCGGCCGGGGACGAGCGGCTGGTCACCGACGACCTGCGAGCCCTGGTGCCGGCCCTGGAACCGGTCGCCGCCGACCTCGGCTGCACGGCCGACCTGATGGACGTGCTGGAGATCGTCGACCATGGTGCCAGCTATCAGCGCCAGCTGCGGGTGGCCCAGGCCACCGGGGGCAGCCTGAAAGCCGTCGTGTCGTCACTGGTCCGCGAGCTGCTCGAGGGACGTCCGACCCGGTCACGACCGGCGCCGGCCACCTCGCATGGGACGACGGATCAATCGTGCCAGTCGAATTGACAACCGGCGCGGCCTGGAAGACAGGCCATGAGTTCCAGCGACAAGGTCCGGCTCGCTGGGTAGCACACCCCAGCGCGGCGTCCTCCGGATAAGGACCACTGGCGGAACCGGACGGTTCCAGGTTGCGCGGTTTCGGTACCGTAGCTCTGACGGTCGCGGGTCGTGAGGCACCGAACCGCAGAGCCGCACCGGACTGCCTTCGGCTGTCCCGAGGACGCGGTGGCCCGGATCCGCCGCCGTCCAGTCGATCCCGACGTTCGTCCAGCGCGCTCCGTTGCCCCACCTGATCGCCAGCGATTGAATTCCCCGACGCTGTCGTATCTTTCTATTCCATGGATCGATGGCCACCCGGCGGCTTCACGCCGGCTGCCGGCGGCGCGACCGGCGCGAGCACCTGGGTCTGATCGGCCGGACATCCAAGTGTGGTCCGAAGCGGCATTGGTCGAGTCTGGCGCCAGCTTCGCGGCCTCCGGGACCGACATCGTCCCGCCGGCGACGTGGGCGTCCGCGCTCGTCGGGACCGGGTTCCAGCTAGTCGATGTCACGCTGGCTGCACCGATCCGGACTACCGGGGCCGCGGCCTGGCCACCCGACTCGTCTCCGCCGTGGGGGCGGGGATCGCCGACCGGGGGGATCGGGTCCTGCTGCACGGGCTGGCCACGAACCCGGCAATCGGTTTGTACTTGCACCTGGGATTCCGGCTTCGCCGGCGTGACCGAGTTCCACTCGATCACGACTGGGTCCTGAGCTGACGTCCTTTCAGCCGACCAGTTCCAACCCCACGAAGGTGAAAATCACCGCGTCCGAGAGGAAGTGGATCCACCACGCCCAGAACAGACCACGGGTCTCGATCATCGCCTTGCCCAGGATCCAACCCATGAAGATGGACAGGGCCGCTCCGACCATCCCACCGGGTGTGCCGAAGTAGTGGGCGATGCCGAAGAAGACGGCGCTGAGCCAGAGGGCGTGGGTACCACCGACCGCCGGCTCGAGAGTGGCCAGCATCGGCGCCCGGTAGGTCATCTCCTCGGTCAGGGCGTTGATGGCGGCATAGAACCCAATGGACGGGAGCATGCCGGCCACGGTGCCGATTCCGGCGGAGGGTGGGTCGGCCAGGTACAGGGCGAGGGCGAGCCCCGCCGCGATCCCGATACTCCAGATCAGCCCGAACTTCCACCACGGGTCCGGCCGCGGGAAACCCAGCAGGCGGACGGGGCGGATGGGCGCGCGAACGTCACCTACCGCGAGGAAGAAGTCCCGCCGGCGCAGGCCCAGCAGCCGCAGCACACCCACCATCGCCGCCGCGACGAGCAGCTTCGCAGTCTGCTCGGCCTGCATGCGCGCGTCGAAGGCGTTGCCGCCGAGCAGATTCTGCAGTGTCGGCCACTGCAGATCCCACCTTGGCGCGACCACGAGCAGGGTCAGCATGGCCGACATCACGACGGCGAACCGGCTCAGCGAACGCAGGGCCGGCCACCGAACCCCGGCCAACAACAGCATCACAAGGATGCCGAGTTGGACGGGGAGGAGCCAGCCGGGCACCATTCCGACGAACCGGTCCGCGATGATCGCGGGGGCGGCACCGACCAGCAGGACCACTATCCAGGCGACGCGTCGGGTCTGACTCACGCTGGTCACGGCTCGGCTCACATGCGGCGCAGCAGCAGCCAGGCCGGAACCGCGATCACCGCGGCGGCGAACCCGAAGATGGGCGTCATCGTCGACGAGACGACGGTCGCCCCTGGGTCGGCCGTCGCACCGAGGTACTGGTCGACCGCGATGGTGATGCATTCGACGACCCACATCGACAGCATGGCGGCCACCACCAGGTAGCCCCAGGCCAGCCCACGCCATAGCCAGAACGCCGCGGCGGCCATCAGCGGCAACCAGACCGCAAGGTCCTGAACGTACGTCGGTGCGGTGGGCAGGCCGGTCCCGGCCAGGAAGGCGGGCGCGGCGGCGCCCAGCTCGGGCCACACCTGCCTGAGCCAGGCCACGGCATTCAGGGCCACCAGCAGCCAGGTCATCACCGCGACGGCTCGTACCGTCGGTGAACCGGATCGAGCGAAGGCGCAGACCTCCACCACTCGAAGGATCGCCACCAGCGTCCAGAGGGCGAGCGAGAAACCGGCGACGTAGAGCAGGAACGCGACGTTGAACGGGGTTCCGAACAGCAGCATGACGAAGTTGTAGATCAGGTAGGCGCAACCGCCGAGCCAGATCGGCGCGGCCCACCGCACCTCCCGCCGGGTGCCCAGCTGACCGGCAAGGACGGTCGGCACGCCGACCAGCAGCATCACCAGCGCGGTCCCTCGGGCGGATCCGTTCATCGCGGCCGGTCCACGGAGCAGCCCGTCGGCGAGAACCGTCGGCACGGTCGCCGCGACGGTGATCAGCCCCAAGGCGACTGACATGCCGTGCGCGACGGGGCTGTCGACCAACCGGCGATCGGCGCGGGGCGGGGGTGACCCATCGCCGACTGTGCGACGACCGGCTGCGGGACGGTCGGTGCCGGACGTCATGGGCCCTCCTGCGGCGCACCAGCGGAATGCGGCAGTCATTCACTGACTGCATGGTCCCGCCGGCGGTCCGGCCGGTCGACGGGCCGATGGCCCGTCGATGGAGGTCGAAGGTCCCGAAAGGCGTTACCGTCCGGACGTTCCGGCCGCCTCCCGACCGGGACGCAGGCGGATGTCGTTGCATGCTTCGCAGACCGATGCCGGGATGACCCCGATCCGCTGCAGTTGACCGAAGATCAAGCAGCCCAGGCAGATCGCGAAGACCGACTCCAGGAATGCCGCGATCGTGATCATGCCCACCAGCACCCACGAGAGCGTCGGCGCGCCGAGGTAGTACGAGACCAGGGCCGCGGTGGACAGCGCGGCCCCGATGCCCTGGGCAAACCGCTTCGGTGGGCCCGGGACCAGCTTCGGCGCCCCCAGCCGAGGTGCGATGACCCGGCTGGCCAGCACCGCGAACGGCGAGACCCGGGGTCCGAAAAGCACCCTGAGCCAGAATCCGAGGGCCAGGGCCCAGAGCAACCAGACCGACTGGAGGGCCAACACGGCCACCGTCAGCACCACCACGAGCCCCGCGACCGTGCGGGCGACCTTTTCATTCACCGGGTTCGGGAACCGGAACAACCCGTTCGTCATCACTCACGCCTTTCGTTGATACCGGGATTCCCAACGTCGACCGGCGGCCCCGGCTTCCCCGGGTGGCCGGCGTCACTGCCGTGCCTGGCATTACTGGGGGAAGGTTGCGCGGATCAACTCGCCTCGAATGTGACCGTGGGACGGGAGTCGACGAGTTCGGCCGCGCCGGCGTCGTTGATCCGCGCGGTCAGGAGACCTCGCGGAGAGAGCCGTCCTTGACGTCGTAGACGAAGCCGCGGATCGACTCCTTGACCGGGATGGCGGTGTCGGCCCTGATCCGGCCGATGTTCTGCCGGACGTCGTCGTCCAGGTCGGTGAATGCCTCCGCCGCCCAGGTCGGCTTGACCCCGGTCTCCGCCTCGATACCGCGGCGGAACTCATCGTCGGTGAAAGTCAGCATGCCGCAATCGGTGTGATGGATCAGGATGATCTCGGTGGTACCGAGCAGGCGCTGACTGATGGCGAGCGAACGCAACTCGTCCTGGGTGACGATGCCGCCGGCGTTGCGAATCACGTGGGCATCACCCTCGGTGAGCCCGAGCAGGCCGTAGACGTTGAGCCGGGCGTCCATGCAGGCGACCACGGCCACGCCGCGGCCGGGCGGCAGTGGCAGGTCGCCCTTGTCGAAGGTCTGCGCGTAGCGCTCGGCGTTGATCAGCAGTTCGTCGGTGACGGACATGGGTGCAGCGGCCTTTCGGTGGGACGGGTGAGGGTGACGCGCAAGGGCGCGGGATGGCCCGGGGGTGAGGGGACGCGGTCAGCGACAGAGCGCGGTGCAGACATGCATGTGGTCGACCGCCCGCCGGCGGACGAGCACGCGGCGCGGACCGCCCGACGCGCTCAGGTCACCCGACACGACCACGACTGTCGTCACCGTGCGCTCACTTGTCAAGCCCGGGTCACCCTCGACCGGGTGACCCCACCAGCCGGGCCGGGTCGGTGTACGGAAGGTCGTGTGCGGTCGCGACCGGGGCGTTCGTCAGCGCCCCGCCGAGTGTGCTCAGCCCGTGGGCGAGCACCGGGTCGGCGGCCACCGCCCCGCGCACGCCGAGGCCGGCGACCTTCACCAGGTACGGCAACGTCGCCGACGTCAGGGCCAGCGTCGAGGTCCGGGCAACCGCCCCGGGGATGTTGGCCACGCAGTAGTGCACGACCCCTTCCTCGACATAGGTCGGGTCGGAATGCGTGGTGGCCCGGCTGGTCTCGAAACAGCCGCCCTGATCGATGGCGATGTCCACGGCCACGCTGCCCGGTCGCATCGACGCGATCATCTCCCGGGACACCAGCTTGGGCGCCTTGGCCCCGGGCACCAGCACGGCGCCGATCAGCACGTCGGACTCGGCGATGTACGCCGCCATGCGCGCCCGGTTCGGCGTCACCAGGTCGACCCGGCCGCCGAAGATGTCGGACAGGTAGGCCAACCGGGACGGGTTGGTGTCGAACACCCGGACGATGCCGCGCATACCCACGGCGATCTTCGTCGCCTCGGTCCCGGCGACGCCGCCGCCGATGATCGTCACCCGCGCGGCCGGAGTGCCGGGTACTCCGCCGATCAGGATCCCCGCACCGCCGGCCGGGCTCTCCAGGTGATGCGCGGCCGCCTGGACCGCGAGCCGGCCGGCGACCTCGCTCATCGGGGCGAGCAGCGGCAGCCGGCCGTCCGGGGTCTGCACCGTCTCGTAGGCGATGCTGTCGATCGATCGTTCGAGCAGGAATTCGGTGAGCCCCCGATCGGCGGCGAGGTGCAGGTAGGTGAACAGCTGCTGGCCCGTGCGGAAGCGGTGGTACTCCGCCGGAATGGGCTCCTTGACCTTGACGATCAGGTCGGCGCCGGCAAAGACGTCGTCCGCGGTGGGCACGATCGTCGCCCCGGCGGCGACGAAGTCGGCATCGGTGAACCTGGATCCCAGACCGGCCCCCGCCTGCACCAGCACCGTGTGGCCGCCGTGCGACAGTTCGTACACCCCGTCGGGCTGCATCGCGACGCGATTCTCGTTGTCCTTGATCTCCGACGGCACTCCGACGACCAGTGCGGACATGGCCGGTCCCCTCTCGGGCGTTCGTGGATGGCGATCCCGGACGCTCGCCAGCGTAGTTTCACCGCGTCCCCGGCGCGCCCCGACGACGGCTCAGGCAGCCGGATGGAAGCGCTCCCACATATCCGCATGATGGCGGATGTCTCTGCCGCGCCGCCCTCATAACGTCGTCATCAGCAAGAACGACGAACCACAGTCAGATCCGAGGAGCCCCCGATGACCCCCACTCAGATCGCCATCCTCATCGCGATGATGGCGTACGCGATCTACATGCAGACCAAGCGGCACGAGGTCATCGGCGAGAGCCGGTTCAAGCTGGCCATCATCTACGGGATCGTCGGCCTGGTCATGGGCGGGCTGAACCTGCCGGACCAACCGTTCGAGATCGGCTTCCTGGTCGTGGGCCTGCTGCTGAGCATCGGGGTCGGTCTGATCCGCGGCA